>JBLHMB010000010.1:0-82870 GCA_047621665.1 Bradyrhizobium sp.
GACTCGCTATCACGCCATTCATGTCGAGCCAGTGGGGCCTGATGCTCAGTATGGGATTGCTCAGCGCAGCGGGAGCTGGCGCCGGCAGTTTCTCGATCCTGATCGGAGCCACCGCACAATCGCTACCACCGCAACGACGCGCTTTTGCGGCCGGCTTCATCAACGCTGGTGGCTCGCTGGGCCAATTTGTGTTTGCCCCATTGATGCAGGCGATCATCAGCTCGGCAGGCTGGGTGATGGCGATGTTCACGATGGCAGCAACCACGCTGTTGACCATTCCTCTGGCCTGGTCCTTTCGAAAAAAAAAGGTCGTCACACCAGCAACCGCAGCGATCAATGAAATCGGACTAGGCCGGCAAGTGCGCCTGGCCATGCGCGACCGCAGTTACCTCTGTCTGCATGCAGGATTCTTTACGTGCGGCTTCCATATTGCATTTCTGGTTACCCATTTACCCGGTGAGGTTGCTTTGTGTAATTTATCGGCGGGTGTTTCGGCGACGGCGCTGGCACTGATAGGTCTGTTCAATATTGTCGGCAGCCTGTCGGCTGGTGCGCTGGGTTCGCGCTTTCGCATGAAATATCTGCTCGTGGCAATGTACGCCAGCCGCGCGGTGATTATTGCGGTCTACTTGCTGGCACCCAAGAGTGCCTGGACCTTCTACATTTTTGCCGCAGCACTCGGGTTGACCTGGTTGGCAACGGTGCCGCCAACGGCTGGGTTAGTGGGAAAATTATTCGGCATAAGATATCTGGCGACGTTGTTCGGACTGACCTTGCTATCGCATCAGATCGGCGGTTTTTTTGGCGCCTGGCTGGGCGGTCTGGCCATGGAAAACTTCGGCAATTACAACTGGATGTGGTACGCCGATATCGTGCTGGCACTCGCTGCGGCACTGATCAACCTGCCGATACGGGAAGCACCTTTGTCCGCCCCCGTTCCGGGATAAGTTGAAATTATTTTATTTTGGCAACTGACGTCTGTCATATCGGTTGCCATCGACGGTCAGCAATTACCTTTCTTTGCCTGTCCGGGCGGACAGTGGCTGCCGCCTTGCCGGTTGTCGCTATCATCCCGATCGTCGTAGCGATCGTCGTCACGATCCTTCTTGTGTTTCTTATATTTTTTGCCGTCCTGTTTCCAGCCACCGCGATCGAGTCGCCAGCCATCGCTTTCCTGGCGCCATTGCGGTTGGTCATAACGATGGTCAACCCGGTTACGTTCCCAGTGACCGGTCGACCAGACGTGCTGGTTGCCATTCCAGTTCCAATAACCGGGAGCCCACAAATAACCGTTGCGGGGCGGAGGAACAACTTCATAACGCACTGGTGGCGGCGCATCGCCGAGGAGAATATTGATGCTGACTTGAGCCATGGCTTGGGTCGGCAGGAAGGCGGCAGAACTGAAGGTGAGCATCACGGCCGCAACGTAGAGTATTTTTTTCATTATGTGCACCCGATAAGTTGAACTGACTTTGACTATACCCAGAAATAGACAAAAATTCGTATTTAACAAATCCGCTTACACCTCAGTTATCGCTGATGCGCCCGCTGCAAGCGTTTTTCAACGCGCCGTTGCAATGCTTCGAACAGCAGGCTCAGGCACCAGTACAGCAAGGCCGCCGCCACATACAGCGGCAGTGGCCGGAACGTTGTGGCAATCACTTCCTTAGTCGCCAGCATCAGTTCCGTGACGGTGATGACCGACACCAGCGACGTATCCTTGATCAGACTGATCAGCGTATTGCCCAACGACGGCACGGCAATACGCAATGCTTGCGGACCAACAATGAAGCGCAGGGTCTGCGTCCAGGTAAAACCGAGGCTGTAACTGGCCGACCACTGCCCGGCACTGACACCCTGCACCGCACCGCGCAAACTCTCCGACAGGAACGCCCCGGCGTTCAGGCTCAATGCCAGAATGCCGGCACTGACCGGAGAAAATTCGATGCCGATGCCGGGCAAGCCGTAATAAATCAGGAAAACCTGCACCAGTAGCGGCGTGCCGCGAATCATGCTGACATACAGCGTGGCCGGCCATTGCAGGACGCGCCATGGCAGCAGCCGTGCCATCGCCAGCAGCGTCCCGAGCAGCAAGCCACCCGCCATCGAGGCTACCGCAAACATGATGGTGTAGAGCACACCCTTGAGCATGATCGGTGCCGCGAGGGTCAATAATTCGATCAAGTTCATTGCGCTTCCAGTCACTCCAGCCGATCGGCATAAGGGCCGCAGTATAACTGGCTGCTCGTCAGCGACACTAACCGGCATGCGAGTCCGCATCGGGCGGTTCGAGCAGTTGAGGTGACGGGGTAGAGGCGCGTCAAGACAATCAAAGTAAGCAATCGTCAGGAGGTCCCTTCGATCAGCAGACTCGACTTGTTTGAGCCAATCCACAGTAAGCCTTCCGACTTAATACGGTGCTGAAGATTTTTCATGATCACCACCACCACGGCTTGCAGAGAAACTTGCATCGCAATAGTCAGCCCAAACTGGACGCAAAAAAAAAGACCGCTCAGCGCACTGACCGGTCATTTTTTATTACTAAAATACAGCGGAGAATCAGGCAGCTTTTTTCAAACAGTCTTTCATGAAGGCCTTGCGCTCGTCGCCTTTTTTACCCGTGGCGTCGGCATTGCAGGTTTTCATTTTGTTCTGTTGGGTAGCCGGTTCTGCGGGTGCTGCCGCTGCAGCCGCATCTGCCGCCGGCTTGGCACTCAGGCATTGCTTCATGAAAGCTTTACGCTCGTCGCCTTTTTTCCCGGTGGCTTCCTTATTGCAAGTGCCCATCTTGGTTTGCTGAGCCGAAGCAGCCAGCGCGGAGTTGAAGCAGAACGGGACGGCGAGCAGTAAAACGGCAAGGATGGTTTTCATGGTTGTTCTCCTCAAGGAAAATTCACCGCCAGCGGATTGGGCGGTTGCCGGAATTACAGCATGATTTCAATCTCAATGCGACCTCATGGTCATCAAAAAGCGCTCAGGCAGAGCGCGCATCGGTGGCAAAACCCATTGCTGACTCCATATCGACAGCGACAATACGCGAGACACCCTGCTCCTGCATCGTCACGCCAATCAGTTGCTGTGCCATTTCCATCGCGATCTTGTTATGCGAAATAAACAGGAACTGTGTCTTTACTGCCATGCGCCTCACCAGATTGCAAAGCCGTTCGGTATTCGAGTCATCCAGCGGCGCATCGACTTCATCGAGCAGGCAGAACGGTGCCGGGTTGAGCTGAAACATCGAGAAAACGAGCGCGGTCGCCGTCAGCGCTTTTTCACCACCTGACAGCAAATGAATAGTGGCGTTCTTTTTGCCGGGTGGCTGCGCCATCACCTGCACGCCCGCATCCAGAATCTCGTCACCCGTCATCACCAGCCGGGCCTGACCACCGCCAAACAGAATAGGAAACAGCTCGCCGAAATGCTGATTAACCTTGTCGAAGGTGACCTGCAGCAGTTCGCGGGTTTCCTTGTCGATGCGGTGAATGGCATCCTGCAGCGTGTCGATCGCTTCGGTCAGATCAGCATTCTGTGCATCCAGAAAATTCTTGCGCTCCGACGCAATCGCCAGTTCATCGAGTGCCGCGAGGTTAACGGCACCCAGCGCGATGATGGCATTACCCAGACGGGTGACTTCGCCTTGCAAATAGGAAGGCCGCAAGTCGTCATGCAGCTTGGCCGACAGCGCCACTTCGTCGGCCTGCGCATCGGTCAATTGCTGTGCAAACTGTTCCTGATTCAGACGCGCCGCCTGCTCCTTCAATTGCAGTTCGACGATGCGGTCGCGCTGCGGCTGCAAGCTGCGCTCGGATTGCGTGCGGGCGTCTTCGTGCTGGCGCAGCTGTTGCGAGAGCTGGTCCAACTCATGGCGGGCATCGGAGAGTGCGCGCTCCTGATTGGTCCGTTGATCGAGCAAGCTCTGCAAGCCGGCCTGCGCGGCCTGTTCATCGAGTCCGGTTTGTTCCTGCCGACCTTGCTGCAGGCTGGCCGTCAGTTGCGCGACCTGCTGCTGCGCGGTGGCGATATTACGGCGTAATTCATCGATTTTGCTGCGCTGGCTTTTTTGCGCGTAGTCAATTTCCTGTGCCGAGCGCTCAAGGTCGCGCAAGCGCTGGCGCGCATCGTTGAGTTGCTGTTCCTTGTTCAGAAAATCAGTCTGCCCATCCTCATGCGCTTCCTGCTGCCCGGCCAGTTCGCCATCGAGCTGTTCGAACTTGGCTTCCGACTCGGCGCGGGCCTGCTGCTGCTCGGTTTCCTGTTCGGCGATTTCGGCCAGGTCGGTCATGATCTGGCTGCTGCGCTGGTTGAAGCGCGCCTGCACTTCAGACATCTTCATCACGTCGATTTGCAGACCGTGCATAGCCTGCGTCAACCCGGCCACACGTTGACGGAAATCCTGCAAACGCTGTACGGCCTGCGTCAGCGCGGCCTCGGCCTGCACCGAACGGTTACGTGCGGCATCCGCGAGCAGATACTGGGCGCGTACTTGCCGGGTCAGATTGTCGATCTCCTGCTGGCGCGCCAGCATGCCATCCTGCTCGGAATCCGACGCATAAAACCGCACACTGGACTGGCCGATCAGGTGTCCCTGACGGGTAACAAAACTCGCGCCGGCCGGCAATTTGTCACGCGCTGCAAACGCGGCATCAACATCCTCAGCGGCATACAGGTTACACAACCAGTCCTGCATCAGGTGGCGAATGCCCGGATCGTTTTGCAGCAACAGATTTTGCAGCGGTTGCAAACCCTGAACCGAATCGGTGACCGGTGCGGCGCTGGCGGCACTGGCAGAAAACAGTGCCAATTTGGCTGGCGGTGCGTCATTAAAGAAGGCTTTGGCCCACTCCAGATTGGACAACTCCAGCGCCGAAGTACGCTCGCGCAGCACCGATTCCAGCGCGGTTTCCCAGCCTGCCTCGATATGCAGTTTTTGCCACAACCGCGGCAAGCCGTCCAGTTCGTGCCGGTTCAGCCAAGGCTGCACCTTACCCTGGCTTTGCACCCGCTCCTGCAATTGCTTGAGCGCTCCGAGCCGCGCATCGAGGCGTGCATTGCTTGCGCTCTCTTCATTGACGGCGCCTTGCGCAGCGCGCCGCTCTTCTTCGAGTCGCGGTTGCTGGTCTTGTGCTTCATCGAGCAGCATCGTGGCTTCTTCCAGCCCGGCACGCTTTTCTTCCAGCTCCAGCGTGGCGTTGACCAACTGTGCATTGTCGGGCAAGTTCAGTCCGGTCTTTTCCTGCAACAGACGTTCGCGTCGCACAGTCAGGCCATTGAGGATATTGGATGCATTGCGTTGCTGCGCCGCTTCGAGTTCGATCTGCTGCTGGACATGCATGATCTTTGCGCGCGATTCGGTACTGCGCTGTTGCGCATCGCGCCAGGCTTGCTCCAGCGCCGGCAGCTGTTCGCCATGCTGTTGCAGCACTTGCTGCGACTGTTCGACACGCTCGCCCTGCTCTTCGAGCAGCAATTCAGCTTCGGCCTGTTCGTCGGCAAACTGGGTTTGCTGGTGCTGCCAGTGATCGCGTTGTGTGGTCAGCGTATCGAGCTGGGCCTGGAGGCGGCTGCGCGATTCGATGACGAATTTGATCTGCGCTTCGAGGCTGCCGATTTCGGTATTGGTCTGGTATAGCGCGCCCTGCGCCTGATGCAAGCGGTCACCGGCACCGAAATGGGCCTGACGCATGTGTTCGAGTTCGAGTTCGACATGGCGTAGCTTGGCAGTTTCCTGTTCCAGTTCAGTCTGAGCTTTTTCGATCTCCATGAAAAACTTGTGCTGCTCGGATTGCGCTTCGTTCCTGCGCAATAGCCAGAGCAGTTTTTGCTTTTCTTCCTGATCGACCTGCATGTCACGAAAGCGGGTGGCGACAGCGGCTTGCGCTTCAAGTTTCTCGAGATTGGCATTGAGTTCGCGCAGGATATCCTCGACCCGCAGAAGATTTTCGCGCGTGTCGTGCAAGCGGTTTTCCGTTTCGCGGCGGCGCTCCTTGTACTTCGAGACCCCGGCGGCCTCTTCCAGAAAAATCCGTAATTCTTCAGGACGGGCTTCGATAATGCGCGAAATCATGCCCTGCCCGATGATCGCGTAAGCGCGCGGGCCCAGTCCGGTACCCAGAAAAATATCCTGAATGTCGCGCCGCCGTACCGGCTGATTGTTAATGTAATAGGTTGAGGTACCGTCACGGGTAAGCGTGCGCTTGACGGCGATTTCCGCGTACTGACCCCATTGTCCGGCCGCCTTGCCATCCGAGTTATCGAACAGCAGCTCGACCGAGGCGCGTCCGGCCGGCTTGCGATGCGTGGTGCCGTTGAAGATCACGTCCTGCATCGATTCACCGCGCAGCTCCGAGGCTTTCGACTCCCCCAGCACCCAGCGCACGGCGTCGATGATGTTGGACTTGCCGCAGCCGTTCGGTCCGACCACACCGACCAGCTGGCCCGGCACCTGAAAATTGGTTGGATCGACGAACGACTTGAAGCCGGAGAGTTTGATGGAAGATAAGCGCACGAAGTCAGCAGTCAGTAGACGATCAGGTGATGAAGCGGACACCGCAACGGTGCCGCAAAAAAGGGCTTCATCATAACATTGGCGCTAAGCTGCCCCGCCGGTTTTGGCCATACCAAACAACAACGGTACATTGGTGACGCGACGTTATAATAGTGAGCAATTTCATCCATTTGCAGCCTCGCCAACCACCCGCTAGCACCCGTGAATCCAAATCTGAATCAGCTGCAACCCTACCCATTCGAGAAACTCCGCCAACTGTTTGCGGACGTGACCCCGAACCCGGCCTTTACACCTATCAGTCTTGGCATCGGCGAACCGAAGCACCCGACTCCCGCTTTCATCAAACAAACCATGGCCGACCATCTTGGCGGACTGGCCAGCTATCCGAGCACCGCTGGCAGTGACGCATTGCGCGGCACCATCGCCGCCTGGCTGGCACGGCGCTACGACTTGCCGAAGATCGACCCCGCCACGCAAGTTTTGCCGGTCAACGGCTCGCGTGAAGCCTTGTTTGCGCTGGCACAAACAGTGATTGATCCGGCCAGCGATGCGCTGGTGCTGTGTCCGAACCCGTTCTATCAGATCTATGAAGGCGCCACGTATCTGGCCGGTGCCACACCCTATTTCGTCAACGCCGATCCGGCGCGCAATTTTGCGCCGGACTACGCGACGGTTCCGGCCGAAGCCTGGCAACGGGTGCGATTGCTGTACTTGTGCACACCGGGCAATCCGACCGGATCGGTAATGACGCTGGCTGACTGGAAGCTGTTGTTCGACCTGTCGGACAAGTACAACTTCGTGATTGCCGCCGATGAGTGTTATTCCGAAATCTATTTCAAACCGGAAGCGCCGCTCGGGTCGTTGCAGGCAGCGAGCCTGCTTGGTCGCGCCGACTTCCACAACCTGATCGCGTTCTCCAGCCTGTCGAAGCGCTCGAACGTCCCCGGCATGCGCTCAGGCTTTGTGGCCGGCGACGCGGCAATCATGAAAAAATTCCTGCTGTATCGCACCTATCAAGGCGGCGCGATGAGCCCGACTGTTCAAGCCGCCTCGATCGCTGCCTGGAACGACGAACAGCATGTGATCGACAATCGCGCCAAATACCTCGACAAGTTCTCCCGCGTGACGCCAATGCTGCAGGAAGTCCTCGATGTCGCCTTGCCGGACGCCGGTTTTTACCTGTGGGCCGGTGTCGATCGCTATCCCGGCATCAGCGATGTCGAGTTCGCCCGCCGTCTGTATGCCGAATATAATGTGACGGTTTTGCCCGGCAGCTACCTCGGGCGCGAAGCCCACGGCAGCAATCCCGGACGCAACCGGATCCGCATGGCCCTGGTGGCCGAAGCCGATGAATGCCTGGAAGCCGCCGTACGACTCGTTGCGTTTACCCGCACCCTCTGATTTTTATTCTTAAAGATTGTTCAACACCATGACACAAGCACTCCAGCAAATTATTGACCAGGCATGGGAAGACCGCGCCAGCCTGTCACCGCAAGCCGCACCTGCCGCCATCCGTGAAGCCGTCGCCCACGTACTCGAACAACTCAATGACGGCTCGCTGCGCGTCGCGCAAAAAGATAGCGGTAGCTGGGTCGTCAATCAGTGGGTCAAAAAAGCCGTGCTGCTGTCGTTCCGCCTTGAAGACAATATCGTCATGCCGTCCGGCGATCACATGCAGTTCTATGACAAGGTCCCGACCAAGTTTGCCAATTACACCGCCGAAGATTTTGCCAAGGGCGGCTTTCGCGTGGTGCCGCCTGCCGTCGCCCGTCGTGGCAGCTTTATCGGCAGGAACGTGGTCATGATGCCGTCGTTCGTCAACATCGGTGCTTACGTCGATGAAGGCACGATGGTCGATGCGTGGGCGACCGTCGGTTCCTGCGCTCAGATCGGCAAGAACGTCCACCTGTCAGGTGGTGTCGGTATCGGTGGCGTACTCGAACCGATGCAAGCCAACCCGACCATCATCGAAGACAACTGCTTCATCGGCGCCCGTTCGGAAATCGTCGAAGGCGTCATCGTCGAAGAAAACTCGGTCATCTCGATGGGCGTTTATATCGGCCAGTCGACCAAGATTTATGACCGTGCTACCGGCGAAGTCACGTATGGCCGGATTCCATCCGGCTCCGTCGTTGTTGCCGGCAACCTGCCATCAGCAGATGGCAAATACAGCCTGTATTGCGCGGTCATCGTCAAGCGGGTCGATGCGAAGACGCGTGCCAAGACAGGAATCAACGAGTTGTTGCGCGATTAATTGCGCGGCTAATCTTTTCGGGAGAGCAGCATGGCGATGGACCGACTGTTTGTATTGATGAAGGATAAAGGCGCGTCAGACATGTTTCTGGCCGTCAATTCTCCGATCCATCTGAAGATCAATGGCAACTTAGTGCCGATCAATCAGCAAAAAATGGATCTTGTCACCATCATGACGTTGCTCGCCGAAGTTGTACCCGCGCCCCGCCTGCAAGAGCTAGAACGCGATAACGAACTCAACATCGGTATTCCGGTATCAGGCGTCGGTAGTTTCCGTCTCTCGGCGTTCCGTCAACGCAGCAGTATTTCAGCTGTGCTGCGCTACATTCCACACAATATTCCCGACCTCCCGACCCTCAATGTGCCGCCAGTGCTCAGTGAGTTGATCATGGCCAAGCGCGGATTGATGCTGGTAGTCGGGTCAACCGGATCAGGTAAATCGACCACAATTGCGTCAATGCTCGATTATCGCAACGAACACATCGCCGGACATATCCTGACGCTGGAAGAACCGATCGAGTTCCTGTTCCGGAACAAGCGCTCAATTGTCAACCAGCGGGAAATCGGGGTGGATGCCGAGACATTGGCGATCGCGCTGAAAAATGCACTACGTCAATCACCCGACTGCATCATGATTGGTGAAATACGCGACCGCGAAACCATGGAAGCAGCAATGGCCTATGCGCAGTCCGGCCATCTGGTGGTCTCCACGCTTCACGCCAACAATAGCTATCGCGCGCTCAACCGCATTATTGGATTTTTCCCGTTAGAAAATCGTCCCGCGCTGCTGCAGGACTTGTCATCGACCATCACCGCGATCATCTCGCAGCGGCTGGTACCGGCCATTGACGGCGGACGCGTCCCTGCTGTCGAAGTTTTGCTCAATACGCACCATGTCGCCGATCTGATCGAGGATGGCGAAATCGGCCAAATCCGTGACGCCATCGAAAAAAGTCTGTCGCCCGGATCGCAAACTTTTGAACAGGCACTGTTGCAATTAATTCGTAACGGCAAAATCACGCAGGACGCCGCGATGGCGAATGCTGATTCGGCCAGCAACTTGTTCTGGATGATCAACAATACGGCCGGTGGCAACCCCGCCAGCCCTGACCCGGTGATCCCGGTTCCGGACGGTCCGACCTTTACTGAATTCACATTTAATACATGACAACACGGCTTTACGGCATTCCAAATTGCGATACCGTCAAGAAAGCCCGCACCTGGCTGACTGACCGGCAGTACGACTTCCACTTCCATGACTTCAAGAAAGCCGGCCTCGATCGCTCCACCATCGAGAGCTGGCTGACATGCGTCGAATGGGACGCACTGATCAATCGCAAGGGTACGACCTGGCGCGGGCTCGACGAGGCGCGCAAGGCCGGCATCATCGATGTCAACAGTGCCATCATGCTGATGCTGGAAAATCCGTCTATCATCAAGCGACCCGTACTTGTGACGGCGACACAGACAATCGTCGGTTTTTCCGACGACACCTATCAACAGATTTTCAAGAAATGAACCCATGAGCAAAACGCTGGCGCTGACAGAGCATCTGATCGCGCTCTCTTCCGTGACACCCGAAGACAACGGATGCCAACAACACCTGATCGCTTTGCTGGAACCCCTAGGCTTCCACTGCGAAGCAATCCGCTCCGGCAATGTGACCAACCTGTGGGCGCGCAGAGGCACCACCCAACCGTTACTGGTCTTTGCCGGCCACACCGACGTCGTACCGACCGGCCCGCTCGACCAGTGGACTTCGCCGCCGTTCGTGCCGACCCACCGCGATGGCAAGTTGTACGGACGCGGTTCCGCCGATATGAAAACCTCGATTGCCGCGATGGTCATTGCGGTCGACGAATTCGTCACCAGCCATCCGGATCACAAGGGCTCGATCGGTTTCCTGATCACCAGCGACGAAGAAGGCCCCGCAACCGACGGCACCATCGTGGTCTGCAACGTGCTCAAGGAACGCGGCGAGCAGCTCGACTACTGCATCGTCGGTGAACCAACTGCGGTGGGGCAGCTGGGTGACACCATCAAAAATGGCCGGCGCGGATCGATGTCCGGCCGGCTGGTCGTGCATGGTATTCAAGGCCACATCGCCTATCCGCAACTGGCGCGCAATCCGATCCATCAAGCTGCACCAGCGATTGCCGAACTGGTCGCCGAGCAATGGGATGAGGCCAACGAATACTATTCGCCGACCTCATGGCAGGTCTCGAATATCCATGCCGGTGCAGGTGTGTCCAACGTGATTCCGGGCGAGCTGGTGATTGATTTCAATTTCCGTTTTTCGACCGCCAGTACGGTCGAAGGATTGCAGCAGCGTGTGCAGGAAATCCTCTCGCGCCATGGTCTGGAATACAGCCTGAAATGGACCGTCAGTGGCCTGCCCTTCCTGACCCCGCACGGCGAGCTGAGCGATGCCATCACCGCCGCGATCCAGTCCGAGACCGGGCTCGAGACCGAACTGTCGACCACGGGTGGTACCTCGGATGGTCGTTTCATCGCGCAGATTTGCCCGCAAGTCATCGAGGTCGGTCCGCCCAATGGCAGCATCCACAAGATCGACGAACATGTTGAAGTACGCTACATCGACCCGTTGAAGAACATCTACCGCAAGACGCTGGAAAACCTGCTGACCTGATTGACGGTGCACTAAAGCGTGGGCACGATCTAACCGTGCCCACATTCCCGGGTTCTTCCGTTTTCCCTACTCCTATTTTTTCGAGCTGTTCAAATGACCGACAATTTCTCCACCATCCGCGACATGCTGCGCTATGCCGTTACCCGCTTCAATGAAGCCAAGCTGTTCTTCGGCCATGGCAGCAGCAACGCCCTTGATGAAGCGGCCTATCTGATCTTGCACACCTTGCACCTGCCACTCGATAAACTCGATCCCTTCCTCGATGCGCGTCTGCTGCCCGATGAAATCAACGCGCTGCTCGACGTAATTCAGCGCCGCGCCGTAGAGCGCCAGCCGGCCGCCTACATCACCAATCAGGCCTGGCTGGCCGACTACCATTTCTACGTTGATGAGCGCGTACTGGTACCGCGCTCGTTCATCGCCGAGCTGATCCCGGATCAGTTTTCACCCTGGGTCAGCGATGCCGATGGCGTGCTCAACATCCTCGAACTATGTACCGGGTCCGGTTGCCTGGCGATCATGCTGGCTGATGCGTTTCCGAATGCGCACGTCGACGCCGTCGATATTTCTGTCGATGCGCTGGCTGTGGCACGGCGCAATGTCGACGACTACGAACTGCAGCAGCGCATCACGCTGATCGAATCGGACTTGTACGCAGCAGTGCCGGACAAAAAATACGACCTGATCATTACCAACCCGCCGTACGTCAATAGCGCCTCGATGGACAAGCTGCCAAAGGAATACCAGATCGAGCCACGCATCGCGCTGGCCGGCGGCACCGATGGCATGGATCTGGTACGCAAAATTGTCGCCGGGGCACGCGAGCGTTTGACCCGCAATGGCTTGCTGGTCGTTGAAATCGGCAACGAACGGCCCTATGCCGAGCAGGCCTTCCCGACACTGGAACTGACCTGGATGACTACCAGCGCCGGTGATGACATGGTCTTTCTGGCTACCGCCGACAAGCTTTAATGCTGCCGGCGGACCGCATCGCGTATACTGCGCGTTCGCCGAATGCAATTTTCCTCCCCCGACACCTAGAAAGGGGAGCGTTTCCACGCTCCCGCAAGTGCATTAACCATGATTCGTTTCCAGCAAGTTTCCATGATGCGCGGCATCAAGCCGTTGCTCGACAATGTCGACCTCACTCTCAACCCCGGCGACAAGATCGGCCTGATCGGCGCCAATGGGGCCGGCAAGTCCAGCCTGTTCGGCCTGTTGCGCGGCGAACTGCATGCCGATCTCGGCAGCATCGACTACCCGACCAAATGGCGCATGGCCTATGTCGCGCAGGAAACCCCGGCGCTGGACCGCGCTGCACTGGATTACGCCATCGATGGCGACATCACGTTGCGCCGGCTTGAAGACGAGCTGGCCTTTCTGGAAAGCGAACCGGAAAGTTCGGCCAACGGCTTGCTGATCGGTGACCTGTACAGTGCGCTGGCTGATGCCGATGCCTATACCGTGCGATCACGCGGCGAGCAATTGCTCACCGGCCTGGGATTTTCAATGGCCCAGATGGACCAGCCGGTGGCGAGTTTTTCCGGCGGCTGGCGCATGCGCCTGAATCTGGCGCAAGCGCTGATGTGTCCGTCGGACCTGCTGCTGCTCGATGAACCAACCAACCATCTGGACCTCGACGCCATCATCTGGCTGGAAGACTGGCTCAAGCGCTATGCCGGTACGCTGATCATTATTTCCCATGACCGCGATTTCCTCGACGGTGTGGTCAACGTAATCGTCCATATCGACGAGCGCAAACTGAAACGCTACTCGGGCAACTACAGTTCATTCGAGCGCCAGCGCGCCGCGCAAATGATCCTCGCGGCCGGCACGCTCGAAAAGCAGCAGCGCCAGCGTTCGCACCTCGAGTCGTTCATCAATCGCTTCAAGGCCCAGGCCAGCAAGGCACGTCAGGCGCAAAGCCGGATGAAAGCGCTGGCCAAGATGGATGAGCTCGCACCGTTACGCGCCGCCGCAGAATTTTCCTTTGAATTCCGCGAGCCGGCCAGCGCACCGAATCCATTGCTGACGATGGAAAACGTCGATGCCGGTTACCGCATCGAGAGCACGACCGACCATACTGTCGAAACCAAAACGATTGTCTCGGACATCAAATTCTCGCTGCAGATCGGCCAGCGTATCGGCTTGCTCGGCGTCAATGGCGCCGGCAAATCAACGCTGATCAAGACCATCGCAGGCGAACTGATGCCGCTGTCGGGCGACGCCCAGTTCGGCAAGGGCCTGGCCATCGGTTATTTCGCCCAGCACCAGGTCGAGATGCTGCGCCACGAAGAATCGCCGCTGTGGCATCTGGCGCACATTGCACCGACCGTGCGCGAACAGGAACTGCGCAACTTCCTCGGCAGCTTCAACTTCAACGGCCCGATGGTCACCAGTAAAATCGCACCGTTTTCCGGTGGCGAAAAAGCCCGTCTGGCGCTGGCCCTGATCGTCTGGCAGCGACCGAACCTGCTGTTGCTCGATGAACCGACCAACCATCTGGATCTGGAAACCCGCGAAGCCCTGACGATGGCACTGGCGCAGTTCGAAGGCACGCTGGTGGTGGTGTCGCATGATCGCCATTTACTGCGCGCCACGACCGACGAATTCATCATCGTCGCCGAAGGAAAATTGCAGCCCTTCGATGGCGATCTTGACGATTACAAGGACTGGCTTTTCAAGACCAAACTGGCCACCAAGAACAATGCGATCGGTACCGCCCTGCCGACCGTGACCACCAAATCGGCCAGCATTATTGCGCCGCCAACCGTGGCCGCACCGAACAAGGACCAGAAACGTGCCGAGGCCGAAGAGCGCCAGAAGCTGGCTGCGCGCAAGAAGCCGCTCGAGAACAAACTGAAAAAACTCGAAGAGCAGATCGCCAAACGCACCGCGCAAAAAGCCGCTATCGACGAACGGCTGGCTAATCCGGAAGTCTACGATAGCGCCAACAAAAAAGAGTTGAAAACGCTACTGACTGATCAGGCTTATTTCAAAAAGGAACTGACCGAACTGGAAGCTCAGTGGATCGAGCAGCAGGAAGCACTCGAACAGATCGCCTGACAATGCCAGTGCCGGCGCACTCGAAAAAACACCGGTAGGGTCGATACCGTCTCAGGATCATGCATCTACCGGGCTGTAAGTGAGTTTGGTGGTGCGACTGGCCGGTGAAGCTGGTTGACCGAAGGTGGTTCATGGCATGAGCGCCGGAGGGTGGTCACGACTCGCTTGTCGTGACCGGCACGGACAGCCCCGCGGATTAGATGGTGAACTGTGTCGTAGTTGAGTCATTGGCGGGGTGCCCTTTCGCATGATGCCCCTTGCGGTGATGTGCCTTCGTATCCTCACCGGTTTGCAACGATTCAAATAATTTTTTCAACATTTTTGCCGTTGCATCGTCTGTCGTACCCGGCTCCGAGGACTCATCGGATTCATCAGTTGTGTCGTCTTTACTATTTGGACTCAGCTGCCTTAGCAGCGCTAATAGTTCCTTCAGATCCTTCAATGAGAACTTGCCGGAACCCTTATTATCCGATGGCGTTCCGGTTACTATATTGGTCGTATTAAGCGTTACATTCGTCGTCATTATCTTCTCCGTTGTCGTTACATATCGATGAAATAGCTCACTTTATTTCTTCTGCGCGGCTTGCTTCAGGCAACCCGTAAGCATGCAGATCACACCTGGTTGCCTGTTATTTCTTCAAAAAGCCGGTCCCGCATGCGTGCTGCAATCGTCCGCTTATCGGCGTTGAGATCACTGCTCTGCGACAGCATCGTTGGCTCGGAGTCCGATTTGCGCAAACAGAGCTGTGAAAACGATGTGTTGTTCCAGGCATTGAGGCACGACACGGAAACGTCGCCAATAGAGGTAGTCAATGTAGTTGCGGTAGTAGAAGAACGCGGGTTAGAAACCATTGCCATGACGCTCTCCTGAACAGTTGACGGATAACATTCCTGCCTATTGGCGTTCACCCGCAAGCACCAGTTCCATGCGGCTGCGCTACACTAAGCGCGACAAAAAAGGAGGCCAATTGAACACACCACACACGATGACATTGACCATTCTTGGCGCCGGCCGTCTCGGAAAAACACTGGCACATGTCCTGCATGCAAAGAGAGCCGTAACCATTACCGACGTCTTGAATCGCTCTCACCTGAGCGCCCAATGCGCGGTGGATTTTATCGGTGCGGGACGCGCAGTGGATGCATTCGACCAGCTCATGCCAGCAGCAGTATTTTTGCTGGCAGTTCCGGATGACCAGATTGCACTATGCAGCAAGCAACTCGCTGCCAGCGGACGCGCAGGACCTGGCAGCGTGGTTTTCCATTGCAGCGGCGCGCTGGACTCAGGGATATTGACAGACGTCACAGCGACTGGCGCTGCCGTTGCCAGCATTCATCCGATCCGCAGCTTTGCCGATCCGGAGACGGTTGCAGCCAGCTTCGCAGGAACATATTGCGGAGTGGAAGGCGATCCCGAAGCCATGACGATACTCACACCAATGCTGACGCTGGCTGGCGCCCGGCTCATCCCGATCCGGGCCGATTCAAAAACGCTCTATCATGCGGCGGCGGTATTCGCGTCGAATTATCTGGTCAGCGTTCTTTCGGTCGCGCAACAGGCTTATGTCGCTGCCGGCATCCCGGCTGAAGTTGCTCTCGAATTGATTACCCCCCTGGCACGCGAAACCGCCGAGAATGTATTCCGTTTGGGGCCGGCAACCGCGCTAACCGGTCCGATCGCGCGCGGCGATGCCGCTACGGTCGCACGCCAGTTGCAAGCCGTGCAGCAATGGGATGGCGCTTACGGTAACCTATACGAACAACTGGCCGCCGCTACGACCAGGCTGGCGGCATCACGATGACACTGCCAACGAACTGCTCTTTATGAACCTGGAAATTACCGACTATATCAGCCTGCCGTTGAGCGAAATCGAGCTGACCGCCATTCGCGCACAGGGACCCGGCGGTCAGAATGTGAACAAGGTCGCCACGGCAATTCATTTGCGCTTCAATATCAAGACGTCGTCGCTGCCGGAATATTGCCGCGAGCGCTTGCTGGCGCTGAACGACCAGCGCATCACGCGCGATGGCGTGATCATCATCAAGGCGCAGAACGGACGCAGTCAGCCGCAGAGCAAGGCAGAGGCATTGCGCCGCTTGCAGGAATTGATCCAGCAAGCGCTGGTCGTACAGACCTTGCGACGCGCCACCAAACCGACACGCAGCTCGCAACGCAAACGCGTTGATGCGAAAACCGGGCGTGGCGCAATCAAGGCTTTGCGCGGCAAAGTGCGGGACTGAGCGGGACAACTCAAGTGCGAACCAGATCGAGCACACCGTTAGCGGCCAGGTCGCTATCATTAATCAACCAGCATTGCCGCATCAGGCTGGCGTAAACCGACCGAAAATCAATCGTATGGCCAACATTGCCGTTGCCATCCAGCCGGGTCAGCTGTGGTGCTGAGCCAAATAGCCCGCCGTTGACACGTCCACCCAGCACGAAATGGGCAGACGCCGTGCCGTGATCGGTGCCGCCGGACTGGTTTTCCCGCGGGCGACGACCAAACTCCGAATAGGTCGAAATAACGGTGCTGTCCCATCGATTCAATTCGATCAGTGCCGATTTCAATGCGACCAATCCTTCGCCTAACTGAGTCAGCAATCCAGCTTGGGTAGCGTTCTGGTTCTGGTGCGTATCAAAGCTACCCAACGTCAGGCGCAGTACGGCCACCGGCTTGCCGGTTTGTCCGGCATTGCCGATCACCTGCGCGGCGGTCCTGACGACGTCGCCAAAAGTACCCTTTGGAAACACCGTCTGAAAGACGACCTTGCCCTGTGTCGGCTTCATGCCGTCGGCGGCCTTGACGATATCGGTTTCTACCTTCATCAGGTGTTCCAGCGCGGCATTGCCGTGGGCATTTGCCGGCATCGCAAGGCGGGCATTACCGAGAAACTGATCGGTACTCGACAGCGCCACCGCGCGGGCACCACCGGCCAGCGGTCCCAGTTCCTGACTGCCGATGAGGATGCCGTCAGCACTGAATACCGGCGGTGTGGGGTGACGCGCAAACATGCGTGTGAGCCAGCCTTGCTGCAAGTATTGATCCGATTGTGACGCGGTATCCCATATCTCGATCGAGCGAAAATGCGACAAGTTTGGCTGCGGATAGCCGACGCCCTGCAAGACCGCCAAATGCCGGTCCTGCCACAACGGCATCAGCGCCAGCAACGACGGATGCAGGCCGGTTGCCGCATCGAGCTGCAAAACCTCGTCGCGTTTGATTGCGATGCGCGGGCGCAAGGCGTAATAGGCCGGATCGGCGTAAGGCACGACCATGTTGAGGCCATCATTACCGCCCTTGAGTTCTACCAGAATCAGCAAATTACGATAGGCCGGCTGATCGCCGGCCAATGCCAGTGCAGGGGCAAAAAACGCGGCACCCAGCCCGGCGGAAAATTGCAAAAAATCGCGTCGTTGCATGGCAATCCTTCAAGGATTTTTCATTTCAATTGGTAGACCGGATCCATCACCAGACTGCGTAAATAGGAGGTGCCATGCAAGGCGGTGTTGGCAGGCGCACTCGGTTCCCGTGCCAGCACTGCCCGCTGTATTGCCAGGCGTTGCGACTGATCGGGAACGAGCGCATCGTCGCTGCCGAAACCGGCCAGCCACGCTTGCGGATCGAAACCGATCCTTGTCACTGCATTGGCAAACTGGATCTTGCCCTCGCTTCCGGGTGCTTGCTGGCCGGGCAGTCCGGCCCCGTCCTGCATCAGCACGCGCGCTCTTGCGACAGGCTGCCCGGTGGCGCGAAACAGCCGCTCCAGCACGGCCTCGCGGGCCAGCAGCGTCGTGCTGTTAATCCACGCATCGCCGCCGGGCCAGCCCTTTACATTAGGTGGATTAAACAGGTTCTGGCCCAGCTGGCCAACCGCAAAAGTGAACGGCAACGGATCGTCGTAACTGAAGCGGAACTGGCGCAGCGTGCCTACCACCAGCTCGACCGGTGACTTCACCAGTGTGGCCCGATTGCCCGCCTGCCAAAAAGCAGGTGCAAGAAAGAGCTCCCGCAAAGCGGTCTTGATGTCATAACGACTGTCGCGAAACTGCCTGGCAATCCGTTTGACCTCACGCGGATCGGGGTCCGGCGAGATGAATTCGCGCCAGAGTTTGACAACGAGATATTCGGCACAGGCCGGTTGTGCCAGCAGAATATCGAGCATCGCATCGCCATCGAAATTACCACTCACACCGAGGATGGTTTTACTGCCTGTATCGTGCGCAGCGGGCCTGCTTCTGAATTCACCGGTGTCACGCTCGACGCTCCAGCCAGTCAGTGCCCTGGCCGCTTCCTTGACATCCTGCTCACCGTACTGCCCCTCGCCAAGCGTAAACAATTCCATCACTTCACGGGCAAAATTTTCGTTCGGTGCGCCTTTGCGATTGCTGGAATTATCGAGGTAAAGCAGCATCGCCGGATCGCGTCCGATAGCATGCAGCAAGCTGCCAAAATTACCGAGCGCCTGCTGGCGAAACAAACTATTTTGCCGGTACATCAGTGATGTTGACCGGACCTTTTGCTGACTGGACGTGAAGTGGTTGTGCCAGAACAAGGTCATGCGTTCGGTTAGGGGCGTCGGTGTGGACAGCATTTCGCGTAACCACCATCCGCGCAGTTCAAATGCGTGGCGCTGCTCCAGTTCGCGCAGCGTCTTTTTCTCGTCGTCGGATTTATCCTTTAAATGCAGAAAGGAGATGGATGGCTCGTCAATCCAGCCGGGTACGACGGTGGCTGCGGTAGTACGCGTCTCGGCAAGCACCTGCTCGACGGCCTGTTGTCGCGATAGCCGGCTGTAGCGGGCAACCTCGTTTTGATCAGGAGCAAAGCCGGTGCGTAACAAAAAGAACCGGGCATCGACTTCATCAAGCTGCTGCGCCGAGACGGTCCCGACCATCAGCAAAAGCAGTATCGATACCACCATCTTGCAACGATCGACCGCTAGCGCAGGCATAATCATTTTCCAGATTAACGCTTCTTGTCGGTGATGTTGCTATTGGCTTCACCGATCTGGCGTCGCAGCGCGCGGCGCTCATCCGGACTCATGCGCTCTCCGCGTCGACGCGACTGATCTCCTTGGGTCTCAGACTCCTGTACGTTAATAGGCCGGCTTTGCTCTGATGCGCGATCTTGAAGTCGTTGTTCACCGCGGATGTCACGGCGCAGGCGGCTGTCTTCGCGATCGCCGGCATGAGCGCAAGTTGCTCCGAGTGCTAAAACAAAGCTGATGGTGCAGGTACCGAGGACGGTTTTCATTTGATTTTCCTTGAAGCTGTCCGGCAAGGCAGGTCGGATCGACGTTGAAGTCTATGCGTCTTTGCAAATGGGTCGCCGGCTGATTCCGTAAAGTGTGTAATATTTTGTAATGCCCCACAAGCAGTGGTTTTCAAATGGATTTCTGAAGTTACCATAGGCCTATGAATACGACATCCCACTCCGCCACGCCTGCGACGCCAACTGGCCATCAACCAAAAATCCTGGTCGTTGACGACGACATCCGTTTGCGTGACCTGCTGCGACGATACCTGTCCGAGCAAGGCTTCAATGTCATCACAGCAGAAAATGCGCAAACCATGAACAAGCTCTGGCTGCGCGAACGCTATGACTTGCTGGTACTGGACCTGATGCTGCCAGGTGAAGACGGCTTGTCGATTTGCCGCCGCCTGCGTGGTGCCGGCGACATGACACCAATCATCATGTTAACCGCTAAGGGCGAAGACGTCGATCGTATCGTTGGTCTAGAAATGGGTGCCGACGATTACTTGCCAAAGCCTTTCAACCCGCGTGAACTGGTCGCACGCATCAGCGCCGTGCTCCGGCGCATCGGACCGGAAGAGTTGCCGGGCGCGCCATCGGAACGTCCGCAATCATTCGAGTTCGGTGAATTCGTGCTGGACCTTGGAACCCGGACACTGAAAAAAAGTGGTGTCAGTGTCGCTCTCACCACTGGTGAATTCTCCGTCCTGAAGGTGTTCGCGCGCCATGCCCGCCAGCCGCTATCCCGCGAAAAACTGATGGAAATGGCCCGCGGCCGCGAATACGAAGTTTATGACCGCAGCCTGGATGTGCAGATTTCCCGACTGCGCAAACTGATAGAGCCCGATCCATCAAGCCCCCTTTACATCCAGACGGTCTGGGGACTCGGCTATGTCTTCATTCCCGAGGGACAGCCGCGTTGACTCTACTGTGAGCACCTCCCTGTCCCGACACGATACCAATCCGGACCGGCTTACCTGGTTCCGCAGCGGACTGTTCTGGCGCACGTTCGTCTTGCTGGCCTTCCTGATCATGGCCAGCATGGCGGCGTGGGTCGCCAGTTTGCGTGTCGTCGAGCGCGAACCACGGGCCGAACAACTCGCCAACCAGATCATCTCGGTCGTGACAATCACGCGCGCGGCGCTGACCCACTCGGCACCGGATATGCGCATCGAACTGTTATTCGATCTGGCCAGCAACGAGGGCATTCGCGTCTATCCGCTTGAAAAAGACGACATCGTCATGCCGCCGCGCGACAGCACGCTGATGCCCTTGCTGCAAATGCGCATCCGCAACAAGCTGGGACTTGAGACGCGCTTCGCCCGCAAGGTCAATGACGTCGCCGGGTTCTGGGTCAGTTTCAAGATCGACGGCGATGACTACTGGCTAATGCTGGACCGCGACCGGATCGATCGCACCTCCGGCATCCAGTGGCTGGGGTGGGCTGCCGTGACGCTGTTGCTGGCGCTGCTAGGCGCAGGATTCATTTCACGTCTGATCAACCAGCCGTTGGCCCGCCTGAGTGCTGCGGCGCGCGCTATTGCCAAGGGCCAGCAACCCGAACCACTTCCAGAACGCGGCACGCTCGAAATCCGCGAAGCCAACCAAAGCTTCAATCACATGGTCGACGACCTGAACCGGATTGAATCAGACCGCGCGGTCATTCTGGCCGGCATTTCGCATGACTTGCGCACACCGCTTTCACGCATGCTGCTTGAAGTCGAAATGGCAAAGCTGAGCGACGAGGCGCGCACTGGCATGCAATCGGATCTGGCCCAGATGGATGGCATCATCGGCCAGTTTCTCGACTATGCCAAGCCAACCGACGTCGCCAGTTTTGTAGCGATCGACTTATCGCAATTACTGGAACTGGCGGCTCAGGAAGCCAGTCGCTTGCCCGACGTCCGCGTGACGACCCATATCGATACCGGAATCACGACACGGGGAAATCCGATCGAACTTAAACGCGTGGTGAGCAACCTGATTGAAAATGCGCGCAGGTATGGCAAGACCGGCGACAGCGAATTTGCCGATATCGACCTGATTTGCTGCATCGAAGGTGGCAAGGTTCTCATTGAAGTCGGCGATCATGGCGACGGCATTCCCGAATCTGAGATGGACCGGTTGCGCCGGCCATTCACCCGCCTTGATGTTGCGCGCGGTCAGGCCAACGGTTCCGGTCTCGGACTGGCTATTGTCGAACGCGTCATTCGTCGCCACTCAGGCAAGTTACACTTGCGCAACCGTCATGACCACGGCCTGATCATCGAGATCACGTTGCCGGCAGCCTGACCCGCCGTACCCCCCCGGAATCAACCATAAAAGACCATGACCAACACGCACACGATCAACACGATTGCCGAACTCGAAGCGTTGTACGGCATGCCCGGTGAGCGGGCCAGTCGCAAACAGATCGATCATCTTGATGCACTCAGTCAGAGCTTCGTTGCCGCTGCGCCGTTCCTGCTGGTCGCCACCTGCGGTACAACCGGCATGGATTGTTCGCCACGCGGCGACCGTCCCGGCTTTGTCGAGATCGGTGACGAGCGCACGCTGTTGCTGCCAGACCGGCGTGGCAACAACCGCATCGACAGCATGCGCAACCTGATCGCCAATCCGATGATCGGCCTGCTGTTCCTGATCCCCGGTGTCCATCAGTGCCTGCGCGTCAATGGCCGCGCCCGCATCAGTACCGAGCCGTCGTTGCTGGCGCGTTTTGTGCTCGACGACGTGTTGCCAACGAGCGTGCTGGTCGTCAGTGTCGAGCAAGCATTCGTACAGTGTTCTCGAGCCATCCTGCGCGGTGGCTTGTGGCCGGTCGATGCGGATCGCGTGCCTGGATTGGGCGCCTTGTTGCAGGAACAAATCGGCAGCAAAGAGTTGTCGTCCAGTCTATGATGCCAGCTGTCGCTGCGCCGTAATGCCGCGTGGCCCAACCACTCGAAGGAACTCCGCATGAATAATTTTGATTACGCCAATCCGACCCGCATCCTGTTTGGCAAGGGCCGTATCGCCGATCTCGCCAAAGTTGTTCCGGCTGATGCGCGCGTGCTGCTGTTGTTCGGTGGTGGCAGTATCCGCAACAACGGCGTACTGGACGAAGTCCATGCCGCATTGTCAGGTCGCACCTTCCATGAGTTTTCCGGTATAGAACCGAATCCGAGCTACGAAAACCTGATGCAAGCGGTCGAACTGGTCCGCAAGGAAAAAATCGACTTCCTGCTCGCCGTCGGCGGCGGCTCCGTGATCGACGGCACCAAATTTATTGCAGCCGCAGCCAACTTCGACGGTGAGCCCTGGGCCATCCTCGAAAAGGGGGGTCGTAACGTCACCAGCGCCCTGCCCTTCGGCGCTGTGCTGACCCTGCCGGCGACCGGATCGGAAATGAACAATGGTGGCGTGGTCACGCGCAAGTCGATCAAAGCCAAGATGTCGTTTATGAGCAAGCATTGCTTCCCGCTGTTTTCCATCCTCGATCCGGCCAAGACATTTACGCTGCCAACACGCCAGATCGGTAACGGCGTGGTCGATGCGTTTGCGCACGTGATGGAACAGTACATGACCTATCCGGCCAATGCGCCGGTGCAGGACCGCTTCGCTGAAGGCATCCTGCAAACGCTGATCGAGGAAGGCCCGAAAGCGCTAGCCAATCCGGACGACTACGACGTCCGCGCCAACATCATGTGGTGTGCGACGCTGGCCCTTAATGGATTGATCGGTGCCGGCGTGCCGCAGGACTGGGCTACCCACATGGTCGGGCATGAACTGACCGCGCTGTATGACCTTGATCACGCACAAACACTGGCCATCGTGATGCCCTCCATGCTGCGCGTACGCAAGGAAGGCAAGCGCGCAAAGCTGCTGCAATATGCGGCACGCGTCTGGCATCTTACTGACGGCGACGAAGACACCCGTATCGAGGCAGCCATCGCCAAGACCCAGGAATTTTTCGAGCAGATGGGAGTCAAGACCCGTTTGTCTGATTACGAACTCAACGCCGACGCCGTTGAAGCCGTGCTGGCACAACTTAGTGCGCACAAGATGACGACGCTTGGCGAACGTCGCGATGTGACACTGGAAATGAGTCGTCAGGTGCTGGAGTTAAGTTTGTAAGTGCTTGTGCCTTGCATAAAAAACCCGCGCGACAGACATTGTCGTGCGGGTTTTTTATTGCTCACGGCACACGCGAGCCGCGACCGGATACACATAATCAATGACCGTTACTGAACCCCTCAAGTCGGAAGCAATGTTTCACGCGGCGCTTGGTCGCGCATAGCCAGACGCGGCGCTCCCTGGCGTCCTATCATCCAGCCCGGATATTCGGCCGGCAAGGCACTGACTTTGTCGAGCATCGTCAATTCCTCGCTCGACAACGCGACCTTGCTTGCGGCGATATTGTCAGTCAGCTGATCCGGACGATTGGCACCGATGATGACGCTGGTGACGACAGGTTGATGGAGCAGCCAGGCCAGCGCAATTTGCGCTACCGAGACACCCTTGCCATCAGCAATCTTGCGCATCACGTCAATGACTGCATAAGCACGATCACGATTGACCGGCGGAAAATCGAAATTAGCACGCCGGCCTGCGCCGGCACTTTCGTCGGCCCGATCATATTTGCCCGACAGCAGCCCGCCTGACAGCGGACTCCAGACCATCAGCCCGACCCCTTCGGAAAGCATCATCGGGACCAGTTCGCGCTCCAGATCCCGGCTGGCCACCGTGTAATGCGCCTGCAGAGAAACAAAACGGGCAAGATGGTTGCGTTCGGAGATGCCCAGTGCCTTGGTAATCTGCCAGGCCGCCCAATTCGACACGCCCACATACCGGACATGGCCATGCTGAACCAGATTGTCGAGCGCATGCAATTGCTCTTCCATCGGCGTGACGGCATCGAATCCGTGAATCTGATACAGATCGATATGGTCGATCTGAAGTCGCTGCAAGCTGGCTTTGCAAGCATCGATCAAGTGCACGCGCGAGGTGCCGCCCTGATTTGGCCCTGCCCCCATCGGACCGAATGCCTTGGTGGCGATCACCACTTCGTTGCGTGCGATACCGAGATTACGCAGCGCCTGACCTGTAATTTTTTCGGATAGGCCGCCCGCGTAGACATCGGCGGTATCAATAAAATTAATGCCGCCATCGATGGCGGTTCGTACCAGCTTGTCGGCATCATCTTGCTGCAGCTGGCCGATCTTGCTCCACATATCGCCGCCGGTGCCACCAAATGTCATTGTGCCGAGGCACAATTCAGAAACGAATAATCCAGTGTTGCCGAGCGTATTCATGCGCATGGTGATACTCCTTGGTAATTGGAAAAGGATGTCCGGAAACGGTGGCCGGACTATACCCTTCCTCTACCAATCCTTGCTGAAACAACAATTTAACGGACCGATCAGGTCCGCCACAGATCCACCTGCAGGCAATGCGGCGCAGAGCCGCTGCCGAATTGCCCTACAATCCCGACCATGAGCCATCTCGATATCCTTTTGCCTTTTGCCCTTCCTCCTGTCGCCATGGGTCCCGACTTATTGCGCGCGATGCAAACGCCGTCACTGGCCGTGCTGCTGGCCCGCAGCAAACCGACACCAGCCGTAACCTATGATGGGTTCGCTCACGCGCTACCGCATGAATCCTGGCTGGCAAGTGCGTTCGGATTATCTCCGGGGGGAGCAATCGACAGCAGCCCCCCGCTGGCCTTGCAGACCATGCACCGGCGCGGCTTCGCCCCCGAGTCAGGCATCTGGTTTGTACTTAATCCGGTGCATATCCATATTGCTCGTGATCATCTGGTGCTGACCGATCCGCGCCGGCTGGCGTTGGCCGATGCCGATTCCCGTACCCTGTTCGCGCTGGCAGCACCGCTGTTTGAAGAAATCGGCCAGCAACTGGTGTACGGCGACGCCGCCACCTGGTTTTTGCGGGCGGACAGCTGGAATGATTTGCAGACTGCAACGCCCGATGCCGCCTGCGGCCACAACATCGATATCTGGATGCCGAAAGGTCCGTCCGCACGCGACTGGCGCAAGGTACAAAATGAAATCCAGATGCACTGGCATGACTGCGCTGTCAACCAGTCACGTGAAGACAGCCGGCTCGACCCGGTCAACTCGCTATGGCTGTGGGGCGGTACGACGGTCACACCAGGCTTGCCATCATCGCGCTATACAGATGTCTTCAACCTCGCTGACTGGCGTGGCGAGATTGTCAGGCACATCGATAGCGCGGCGGTGACCGACGTGCTCGCTGCGAAACCTGTTCACGGCTTGCTACTGCTCGATATGCTGGTCGAACCGGCACTGGGCGAAGACTTGTCGGAATGGCTGCTACGCATTAACGGTCTCGAGCCGCTCTGGTTGGCGCCGCTGCTGCAAGCATTGAAAGACGGCGCGCTTGATTCGTGTCGACTGATCCTGACCCACGGCAGCCTGATTACCGAGCATCTCGTCACCCGCACGACGCTGCGCAAGTTCTGGCAAAAACCGTCATTGAAAAGCTTGCTGCAATGACCCGCCTCGCGACCCGCGCTGCCTCTCCGCGCGATACCGAACGACTCATTCAGGATGGCATTCATCCGGTGCTGGCGCGCCTGTATGTCGCACGTGGCTTGCTCGATGTGCGTGAATTATCGAGCGAGCTGTCATCGATGATCGCGCCATCCGGCTTGCTGCATATCGACGCGGCAGCCGTTTTTCTAGCCGATGCGATTGCGGCAAAAAAACGGCTGGTGATCGTGGCCGATTACGATTGTGATGGCGCCACCGCCTGCGCGGTCGGCTTGCGCGGCTTGCGCATGCTGGGTGCCGACGTCGATTTCATCGTGCCTAACCGGTTCGAATACGGCTATGGCCTGACGCCTGAAATCGTCGCGCTGGCACAAGCTGAAAAATCGCCCGACATCATCGTCACTGTCGATAACGGCATCGCCAGTATCGACGGCGTCGCCGAAGCCAACCGGCGCGGCATCGACGTCGTCGTGACCGATCACCACTTGCCGGCCGATACGCTGCCGGCAGCACGCGTGATCGTCAATCCTAACCAGCCCGAATGCGGTTTCCCGAGCAAGAATCTGGCGGGTGTCGGCGTGATGTTTTATGTGCTGCTGGCCTTGCGCGCGGAGATGCGCAAGCGTGGCCTGTTTGATCAGCAAAGTCAGCCCAAGCTCGACGTCCTGCTCGATCTGGTTGCGCTGGGCACAGTGGCCGACGTCGTCAAACTCGATGCCAACAACCGCATCCTGGTCGCCCAAGGTTTGAAACGCATGCGCGCGGGACGCATGCACGCCGGTGTCGCGGCGCTGTTTCGTGCGTCAGCGCGTGAGGCGCGCAAGGCCAGTCCTTTCGATCTTGGGTTTGCACTCGGACCACGCCTCAACGCCGCCGGCCGGTTGGCCGACATGTCGCTCGGTATCGAATGCCTGACCACCGACGATGAAGGCCGCGCCTGGGCCATCGCCCAGCAGCTCGATACGATCAACCGCGAGCGGCGCGATATCGAAGCCGAAATGCAAGACACCGCGCTGGAATTGCTCGACAGTTTCGACCCGCAGGACAAATCGACGATCAGCGTCTTCGACGCCGGCTGGCATCAGGGCGTCATCGGTATCGTAGCCTCGCGCCTGAAGGACAAGTTCTATCGGCCGACGATTACGTTCGCACCGGCCAGCGATGGCTGGATCAAAGGATCCGGACGCTCGATTCCGGGCTTTCATTTGCGCGATGCACTCGATCTGGTCTCAAAACATGCACCGACCTTGATCGATAAATTTGGCGGTCATGCGATGGCCGCCGGCCTGACGCTGCGGGCAGAAAATTTCGATGCCTTTGCTGCGGCATTTGAAGCCGTAGGACGCAGTTGGCTGACGCAGAATCAGCTCGAACGGGTACTTGAAAATGATGGTTCGCTGGAAGATGCTTTTTTTACGACCCAGTTCATTGACTTGCTCGACGGCCAGGTCTGGGGTCAGGGATTCGCGCCACCGGTGTTCTGTGACGAGTTCCGTATCATCAGCCAGCGCATTTTGAAGGAGCGCCATCTGAAACTGCAACTGGAACGCAATGGCCAGCGCTTCGACGCGATCTGGTTCGGTCACACCGACGATCTCGGTGCTCGCGCGCGCGTAGCGTATCGGCTTGATGCCAATGAATACAACGGTGTGACACGGGTGCAGTTGATGGTCGAGTACGCCGAATGCGCGTGATCGGCGTGATGCATACCGCTTGCCACTCTCAGGTCACAACCGCAAATAAGTCGTTTATAAAAAAAGCGATGGGACGTTTTCCACGTATACTTTTTCGAACCGCTAATAATGAAAGTTTTGCATGACGTACGAAGAATTTCTCGATGAAGTTACCACCTTGCTCACTGAGCTCTACGATCTGGATGACGCTGCCGCGATCAAGATCGTGATGGATGCGCAGGAAGCCGAATTTTTCAGTGTGCATGACGATGTGCCGGCAATGTGCACGGAAGAACAGGCGAAACTGGACGCAGTCAAGCTGTTCGAACAAAAGCAGAACAAGCAGCAAACACAAAAAAAACAGCAACAGCGGGTCCAGCAAAAAAAGAAAGTCTGACACCTCAACAGCACGGGGTTGCAGACCCGCGCCTTTCGCACCGGCCCATTCGGATTAGCCCATGACATTGAACGCCCTTGCCAAGCTATTACGACAACGCTGGTATGTCCCGGCACTGTGCGCTGCCGTCGTCGCGCTAAGCTGGATCGGCTGGGTCTGGTTGCAACCGTTGCCGCACAAGACCATCGTCATGAGTGTGGGTAATGACGGCGGCACTTACCACGCCTATGCGCTCAAGTATTCTGAAATACTTGCACGCCAGGGCATCCGTCTTGAACTGCGCAAATCCTCCGGATCGGTAGAAAATTATCAGCGTCTGAAAGATCCGGACAGCGATATCGAACTGGGATTGGTGCAGTCCGGTATTGGTAATGCACGTGACGCGCCCGACCTCGAAGTCCTCGCGGCAGTTTCTTTTGAACCGATCTGGCTGTTCTACAACGGCGCAACAACAATCGATCAAATCGCTCAGCTCTCTGGAAAACGCCTGGCGATTGGTCTGACCGGCAGCGGCTTGCGCAAGCTCACCATCGTTTTGCTGGCGGCACACGGCATCAATGCAAGCAACACGACGCTCACTGACATGACACCCCAACAAGCCGAACTGCAACTGCGCAGTGGCGCGATCGATGCCGGATTTTTCATCGGCATTCCAAAAACCCCATTAGTGGCGAAGCTGCTTGGCAGTGATCTGAAGCTAATGAATTTCAGCCAGGCCGATGCCATCGTGCGCAAGTTTCCAGCGCTGTCGAAAGTTGTTTTTCCGCGCGGCGCGATTGATCTGCAACGCGACCTGCCCGCGCAGGATGTGACGCTGGTATCGGCCACTGCCATGCTGGTTGCTAAGAATAGCCTGCATCCGTCACTGGTCTATGCATTACTCGACAGTGCGGTTGAAATCCATGGCGACGCGGGATTTTTTTCCGCACGCAATGAATTTCCAAACCAGCACACCGATGATTTCCCGATTTCAGAGCAAGCCCGGCGCTACTTCCGAACCGGCCGGCCATTCCTGCAAAATTACCTGCCATTCTGGCTGGCCAATTTCATTGAACAACGCTTCGTGATTCTGGTGCCGTTGCTAGCGCTGTTGTTTGCCTTGCTGCAAACAGTGCCACGTCTGCTCGCCTATCGGGTCCGCACACGCCTGTCGCACTGGTATCGCCAACTCAACGCACTCGAAGACGCGCTGCGCACGACGCCGGCGCCCGGCACGGCACAACGTGATCTCTGGCACGTTCAATTGATGCAACTCGATGCAGCGGTCCACCAGATCGATTTACCGTCCCGTTACTTCAACCAGCTCTATGCGCTGAAACTGTCGATCCAGATCGTACGCAACCTGCTGCTGCAACGCGATGATGCGACATCCGACGGCCGGGAATGAACACTGCTCGCGTATAATTTCGGCTTTTACGGATAAGACAAAAGAAGACATCATGGAAGCAGAACAACTCAATTCTCTGGAAGGGCTGCTCGCAGACCTGACCATCCGCGCCAACGAACTCCGGAGGTATCTTTGACTTCGATCTGAAGTCAGAGAAGCTAGACCAGGTTAATGCCGAACTCGAAGACCCGAAAATCTGGGACGACCAGAAACGCGCGCAAGACCTCGGCAAAGAAAAGAAATCCCTCGAATCGATCGTGCTGACGCTCATCAAAATTGACGCCGAACTCGGTGACGCCAGCGACCTGTTTGCGATGGCACGTGAAGAAAAAGATTTCGATACGGTGCAAGCCGTCGAAGAAGATACCCAGGTATTGCAAAAGCTGGTCGAAGGCATGGAATTTCGCCGCATGTTCAGCAATCCGATGGACCCGAACAACTGCTTCATCGACATCCAGGCCGGTGCCGGTGGAACCGAAGCACAGGACTGGGCCTCGATGCTGATGCGCCAGTATTTGCGCTATTGCGAACGCAAGGGATTCAAAACCGAGATTCTCGAACAGTCGGATGGTGAAATTGCCGGTATCAAGACCGTCACGATCAAGGTCGAAGGCGATTACGCTTACGGTTTCCTGCGCACCGAAACCGGCGTGCACCGACTTGTGCGCAAGTCGCCGTTCGATTCTGCGAATGGCCGCCATACGTCGTTTTCAAGCCTGTTCGTGTACCCGGAAGTCGATGACTCGCTGGAGATCGACATCAATCCGGCCGATGTGCGCGTCGATACCTATCGCGCTTCCGGTGCCGGTGGACAGCACATCAACAAGACCGATTCTGCGGTGCGCCTGACGCACGGCCCGACCGGTATAGTCGTGCAATGCCAGAACGATCGCAGCCAGCACCGCAACCGCGCCGAAGCCTGGGCGATGCTCAAGTCACGCCTGTACGAACACGAAATGCGCAAGCGCATGAGTGACCAGCAAAAACTGGAAGACTCGAAAACCGATATCGGCTGGGGTCACCAGATTCGTTCCTACGTACTGGATCAATCACGTATCAAGGATTTGCGAACCAGCTTCGAAACCGGCAATACCAAAGCGGTACTTGATGGCGATATCGACGAATTCATTGCGGCCTCGCTCAAGTTCGGCGTGTAGTTCACCTTTTTTTGAATGCCCATTCCATGACTACCAACACTGAAGTTGCCGCTGACGTACCTGTCCCTGATGAACATTCGATCCTGGCCGAACGGCGCGCCAAGCTGACGGCGATTCGCGCCGCCGGCATTGCCTTCCCGAATGATTTCCGGCCGCAGCACAAAGCAGCCGCGCTGCACCTGCAATACGGCGAACTGGACAATGCTGCCCTCGATAGCGAAGCCGTCAAGGTCGTCGTCGCCGGGCGCATGATGCTCAAACGCGTGATGGGCAAAGCCTCGTTTGCGACACTGCAGGATGCTTCCGGGGTGCGCGCCGATGGCCGTATCCAGCTCTACATCACCAATGACAACATCGGCGCCGAAGCGCACGACGCCTTCAAGCATTTCGATCTGGGCGACATCCTCGGCGCCGAAGGCACTCTGTTCAAGACCAAGACCGGCGAGCTGTCGATCAAGGTCACGGCGCTGCGCCTGATCACCAAATCGCTGAGACCATTGCCGGATAAATTTCATGGCCTCGCCGATCAGGAAATGAAATATCGCCAGCGGTATGTTGACCTGATCATGAGCGAAGAAACGCGTCGCACATTTAAGGCACGCACCGCGACGATGTCATCGATCCGGCGCTTCATGAACGAACACGAATTCATGGAAGTCGAAACGCCGATGCTGCACACCATTCCGGGCGGTGCCGCAGCCAAGCCATTCATCACGCATCACAATGCGCTCGACATGCAAATGTTCCTGCGCATCGCCCCCGAGCTGTATTTGAAGCGACTGGTGGTCGGTGGTTTCGAGCGCGTCTTTGAAGTCAATCGCAACTTCCGCAATGAAGGCGTGTCGCCACGTCACAATCCGGAATTCACGATGATGGAATTCTATGCCGCATATGTTGATTATCACTGGCTGATGGACTTTACCGAAGCCGTGATCCGTCAGGCGGCAATCGACGCGCACGGTACCGCCAACCTGACGTATCAGGGTCGCACGCTGGACTTGAGCGAGCCATTCCGGCGCTTCACGATTCTCGGCGCGATCAATCATTACGCGCCGCAATACAGTGCCGAGCAACTGAACGATGCTGACTTCATCCGTACCGAACTGAAAAAATTCGGCGTCAAGCCGTTCGCTACAGCGGGCCTTGGTGCCTTGCAATTAGCGTTATTTGAAGAAACCGCCGAAGCGCAATTGTGGGAGCCGACCTACATCGTCGACTACCCGGCCGAAGTGTCACCGCTGGCGCGCGCCTCCGATACGGTACCCGGCATCACCGAACGTTTCGAACTGTTCATTTGCGGCCGCGAACTGGCCAATGGATTCTCGGAATTGAACGATGCCGAAGACCAGGCGGCCCGATTCCAGGCACAGGTCGCGGCCAAGGATGCCGGTGATGAAGAGGCGATGTTCTACGACGCCGATTACATCCGCGCACTCGAATACGGCATGCCACCCGCCGGTGGTTGCGGTATCGGCATTGACCGGCTGGTCATGCTGATTACTGACTCGCCGAATATTCGTGACGTGATCCTGTTTCCGCATCTGCGGCGGGAGGACTGAGCGAACAGACGGACGACATTTTCTGAATCCAAAGGGCGGGCGAAATGGTTACATCACTTTACGTTTGACACAGGAACTAGCTGGCCTGATCAGGCCTCTACGGCCATACTCGCCCTACCGACTACAGCAAGGTCGTCCGAACTTACAGGAGAAACCATGAAGAAGAACATGTCAGGCCGTATCCATCCGCTGATCGCTGCTGCAGCAGCCGCAGTAATACTGGTCAGTCTGGTTGGCGTCGCAGCAATCACCGGCGTTCTGCCCAACTCCAAGGCGGACCAATCTGCCGAACTATCCAAGACAGCGACGCAAGCCACACCTTCACTGGCTTCCGAAAACAGCCAAAAAAATAGCCCGCAAGAACCGGTCAAACATTCCAGCCCGGCCAAGCACACATCCCGTCCTGCACAAGACAATTACCAGCAACAGGCTGCCGCCTCATGCAACAACTGCGGCCGGGTCGAATCGGTCAAGACGATCCAGTCCGGTGCCCAACCTAGCGGCGTCGGCGTCGGCGTTGGTGCCGTCATTGGCGGCTTACTGGGCAATCAGGTCGGTGGCGGGAATGGCCGCACGCTGGCGACCGTGGCGGGTGCGGTCGGTGGTGGTTATGCCGGAAACGAAGTCGAAAAGCGCTCGCGCGTCTCAACCAGCTACCAGGTCCGGGTCCGCATGGACGATGGCCAGTTACAGACTTTCCCGAGCGATAGCCCGGATGGCTGGCGTGCAGGTGATGAAGTCCGTGTCGTTAATGGATCCCTGACGTCGCGCAATTGATGCAATGATCCGCGGTAATTTCAATCAAAAAAAGACGGCAGATTTGCCGTCTTTTTTTGCGTATAAGATAGGCAAGCATTGGGATAAGTGAAGGCCAACTTGCTAACCTTGTCGTTTTTGACCTGCATCAACGAACTGCCTGACTGCAGTCCATAGCATCAATGATTCGCCCCATCAGCAACACTCCCCTGGAAGGAATCATCATGTTCAAGACTATCCTCGTCCCTACCGACGGCTCTGCGTTGTCAGACAAAGCCATCCGTACTGCCATTGAATTTGCCCGGCTGACAGGTGCCCGCCTTGTCGGTGTGTCGGTCGCCGAACCGTATCCCTATTCACCGATGTCCGAAGGTGCAATCACGATCGACTCGAGTGACTATCAGGAAAAAATGCTGGAAGTTGCCAAGCTCAACGTCAAGAAAATTGCCGATGCCGCCAGTGCAGCCAACGTGCATTGCGAGACACATGTGCGTCAATCGTTTAGCCCGTATGAAGAAATTATTGATATCGCTAACCTGCAAAGTTGCGACGTCGTGATCATGGCGTCACATGGACGAAAGGGCTTGAACAAACTATTTCTTGGCAGCGAGACGCAAAAAGTACTGGCACATTCAACGTTGCCAGTCCTGGTGATTCGCTAATCGGCCGCCGCCCGTCGCCGGCAGATTTCTTGCCGGAGCATTCCCTCCTGGAAAATCACAGGCGACACCGTGGCGTTACTTCAAGGGAAAAATTCTGATGACAGGACAGTTGACCCATCGCTCCAATGCTGACGACATTGTCGGGCCACTGAGTAATCACAACCTTGATACCCGGAATGCGTCATTTAAATGAGCTGACTCAGGTGCCCGATACCTGATTAAGTTCAGGAAAGCGGCCCGTCATCAGGTAATCCATCAACTCGCGGACCGGGCGGACCTCGCGACCGAATGGCAATCTCTCCGAACCGCGAAAAAAAAGTCCCCGTTCCACATCACCGTTCATTGCAAACGCCAGTTGTGTGTCGATACAAAATTGACCTGCCTTGCCATTGCCATCGCGCAGCCCGCATTGATGCAGACAATCGAAGCCGACCGTGCATTGCCTGGGACCGGCCTTCGCCATCAGTCTGGATTCCTTATCGAGATAATTCACCAGCCACGGTGTACGCACTGCCCGTGCCGGCAGGCCAGCTACGCTCATGAACGTGACGATGTCGGCGGGATCTGCTTCTGTCAGAACTTTCTTGAAGTTGGCATGCGCATCGCCTTCCACGGTGACCGCAAAGGGCGTACCGAGCTGTACCGCACTCGCACCGAGCGCAAGCACACCGCTAATCTGTTCATGGCTGTGGATGCCGCCAGCGACAATCAATGGGATGTTTTCACGCTCGATGCCGAGCTGCTTGAATAATGTCAGCGTGTCTTCCAGCACGGCCGGAAAAGCAAAGTGCGGATCGTCGACGGATTCAAGACGCATTGCGCCCAGATGACCGCCTGCAAAATGCGGACTTTCGATGACAATCGCATCCGGCAAACGATTCTTGCGCATCCATTTCTTGATGACCAGCGCAATCCCGCGCGAGTCCGACAGGATAGGAATGAGGGCGATATCGGGATAGCCGGCGGTCAGTTCGGGCAAGTCCACCGGCAAGCCTGCACCCATGACTATCGCATCGGCACCGCTCTCGCATGACTGACGTACGTGGGCGGCGTAGTCAGCCACCGCACGCATCGTATTGACAGCGACCATGCCGGCATTACCGGCGATTGCTCGTGCCGCTGTAATCTCGCGATCCAGCGCAATCAGATTTACCGCATTGATCAATTCTTTGTCGCGCGACTTGCCGCTTTGCGCCATCAGGTCCCGATGGTGACGACGCAAGTCAACGCTGGAAATTGTGCCGACCGCACCAAGACTTGCCACGGTACCGGCCAGTCGATGCGCTGAAATACCTATTCCCATGCCACCCTGAACAATGGGTAACAGGGATTTCCCCCTCAGCAGAAAACGGGAAAACGGACCGTACGACGACTGCGACATAGTGAGCTTCCCATGGCGATGAATGATGCGCCAAAGTAGCAAATCAAAGCTGACATTCCCTTGATGTGGATCAATCGGAATCAGATGCCAGAAAAGTACGCGATCAGTTGGCAAGCTGCTACAGGGTGAGCAAAGCTTCAGCGTGCCCGCAACCGCATCCTGCAAACACCGCATTCAATCGCGCCGGCGACGCGCTCAAATGCGCACCCTACTGTTTGGCCGCCCGCTTGATGCGCCACTCAAGTCCATCGGCAATGTCGACATGATCAAATTTCCTGGCAAGGTCGATAGACGTCATGCCGGCGTCGTTCCTGAGCGTCACATCGGCACCCGCATCAAGCAATAACTTGACGGTGAGGATATGACCACCACGCGCAGCCATCATGATCGGCGTGGTCCGGTTCGGTGACCCGGCATCGATATAGGCATACCGGTCCAGTAGTAATTGCACGATGTCGTTGGCACCCACCGCAGCCGCATAATGCAGCGCCGTCCAGCCTGGACGATTGACTTCAGCCTTGTGATCCAGCAGCGCTTGCACGGCAACGATATCGGCCTTGTAAGCGGCGGTCATCAACGCGGTATCGCCATTGCGTGCGCGCATTTCAACGTCAACATTGGGTGCCTTCAGCAACACCTCGACGACCCGCGTGCTGTCAGTGCGCAAGGCAATCATCAGACCCGTCTCGCCCCGCTCCGGGTCGACCGAATTGGGATCGAAACCGCGCTGCAGCAACTGGCTGACCTTGTTGCCATCGTTATTCCGTACTGCGAAAAAAAAATCCTCGTAGGAACCTGCCGATACCGGCAAGATGACGGCGGCCAGAAACAGCCCAAGCAATTGCCGCCGATGCAGCTGCTTCATCGCGCCATTCCAAACAGCTTGAAAAAATTCCCGGTGGTCTGTTGCGCAACTTGCTCGACCGGCACGCCTTTCAAGCCGGCGATAAATTCAGCGACATGCCGCACCAGGCCGGGCTCGTTCATCTTGCCGCGATGCGGCACCGGTGCCAGATACGGCGAATCCGTTTCGATCAGCATGTTTTCCAGCGGTACGGCCAACGCAACCGCTTGTAATTCTTTGGCGCTCTTGAACGTGACGATTCCGGAAAACGAAATATAGAAACCCATCGCAATGGCTGCTTCGGCCACGACCAGCGATTCAGTAAAGCAGTGCATGACACCACCGGCACCGCCGGCGTTGGTACCGGCACCCTCTTCTTGCATAATGCGGATGGTGTCTCCGGAGGAGGCGCGGGTGTGAATGATGAGCGGTTTGCCGGTCGCCCGCGACGCGCGGATGTGCACCCGGAAGCGCTCGCGCTGCCATTCCAGATCACCGGTTAAACGGAAATAATCCAGTCCGGTTTCGCCGATGGCGACGATCTTCGGGTGATTCGATAGCGTTACGAGTTGCTCGACGCTCGGCTCGGGCGTGTCGACATAATCGGGATGGACGCCGACCGACGCGTAAATATGGTCGTAGCGTTCGGCCAGCTCCAGCACCTGCGGAAAATCGGGCAGGTCAACCGAGACGCACAAGGCGTGAGTGACCTTATTCTCGGCCATTTTGTCGAAGATTTCCGGCAGGCGGGCAGCCAGTTCGGGGAAGTTGATGTGGCAGTGGGAGTCGATATACATGACACGATTGTACCCGCGTTGTAATGACGTCAGCCGACCCGCTTGCCAAGGATGATCAAGTCACGCTCGATGCCGTCCAGCGTTGCCACGCCGGGCATTTCGGCCCAGCGCGCAAAACCGAAACGGTCGAACAAGGCCAGGCTGGCAACATTGTGACCAAAGATAAATCCCAGCAAGGTGTGTACCGCGATCCGTGGTGCGAACGTAATCGCTTCGGTTAGCAGGTAGCGTCCAAGTCCTTTTCCACGCGCCGCTTCGTCGATGTAAATCGACAGTTCAGCCGTACCGGAATACGCAGGACGACCATAAAAATTCGAATATGACAGCCAGCCGATGACATGGCCGCGACTGTCCTCTACCACCCACAACGGACGGCGTGCCGGATCATGTTCGGCAAACCACGCCAGGCGTGATTCGACCGTAATCGGGTCGGTGTCGGCAGTGACTTCGCGCGAAGCGACGGTGCTGTTGTAAATGGCGACGATGGCGGGCAGGTCGGCGATCAGGGCAAGGCGGTGAGTCAGTGACATCGGCAGGTGATTCCGTGAGGGCTGGATTTATAGTGTGTGGGTGGCGCGCGACGAACCGAGTGCTGCGCCAAGTAATTCTTCGATGCGCATGCGTACCCGCAAACCGCTGTCGTCCGCCGGCAAATGCACGCCGATACCTTGCGCCTTGTTGTTGTTGGCACCAGCCGGTGTGATCCAGGCGACCTTGCCGGCAATCGGGTATTTGCTCTGGTCATCCATCAGGCTGAGGATCAGGTAAATTTCGTCACCTAGCCGGTAGGTTTTGTTGGTCGGCACAAAAATCCCGGCATTCGTCAGGAAAGGCATGTAAGCCGCATACAGCGCGGATTTTTCCTTGATCGCCAGGGACAGGACAGATGGTCTGCCGATGACCGCCGTTGCTGAGGGAAGTTCTGCCATAAACAAGACGTCCTAAGAAAAGAGATGCAGGTAATCGAGCAACATGTCCTCGATGAACAATCTGGGCGCCAACGGGTGCTGTGCAATTGCACGACGCTCGCGGGCCAGCTCGATGGCTTTCAACAAATCCGGTAAAGCGATCCGCGCGGCCAGTGCAACAAGTTCATTGTGCCTGCGTGGATAGTAACGGAGTTTGCCACTGAGCTTGACTGAAAACATATCATGCAACCAGCGTTGCAGGCAGACGACGAGCTCCACCACCGGTGCTTTCTGCAGTTTCTCGGCAACTTTCAGCGCCGCCTCGACCGATGGTCGTGCCAGCATCCCCAGCAATTCATCCTGATGATCATGCGAACCCGCCTGCGCCAGTTCGCGCGCAGCTAAAGGCGCACCGCCCTGCTCAGCCAGCCACATGTCGCCATCCCTGACCTGCTGTTGCGCGAGCCAGGCCAGCGCCACCGTTGTCGAAGGCATCGGCAACGCCAACTTGCGACAGCGCGACAGGATAGTCGGCAGCAACCGGTCCAGGCTGTTCGACACCATCAGGAACACCGTCTCCGGTGGTGGTTCTTCCAGCGTCTTGAGCAGTGCATTGGCCGAAATCGTGTTCAATGCCTCGGCCGGATACAGCAGCACAACGCGCTTGCCGTTGCGGTGGGTCGAGATATTCATGAAATCGGCCAACGCCCGGATTTGTTCGATGCGAATTTCCTTCGACGGCGTCTTGCTGGACTTGGCGGTTTTCTTTTCCTCGCCGGCCCCGGCACCCTCGCCGTCATCGGCAACATCGCCACCGTCGAGAATTTCAGGCCGTACGCGACGGTAATCGGGATGCGCATACTGCCCGAACCAGCCGCACGACAGGCACGTGCCGCACGCATGACCATCGCTTTGCGGACTCTCGCACAACAGCGATGCCGCATAGGCTTCGGCGAAATCGGTCTTGCCGATGCCCTTGTTTCCATACAAAAGAATGGCGTGCGGCAGCCGTCCGCGCAACGCGTGCAACTGTTGCCAGGCATCCTCTTGCCACGGGTAGATCGTCAGCGCCATACGCAACATACCAGTTTGAGGTGAATCATCAGACGGGTTCTTTCCTGTTCAGTTTCACAAGGTGGCAACGATTGCCGCCAAGGCAACGCGTACCTCGTCCATCGATTGCGTCGAGTCGATAATCCGGAAGCGCGCCGGGAATTGCGCCGCACGGCGCAAATATTCGCCGCGCACGCCGGCAAAAAATTCCTCTTGCTCCTGCTCGAACTTGTCCAGAGAACGGGTCGCGTCGAGTCGTCGGCGTGCCACCTCCAGCGGCACATCGAACAGCAGGGTCAAATCAGGTTGCAAATCCGGATGGACCCAGTGTTCAAGCTGCTCCAGCTTGGCTAGCGACAGATGCCGCCCGCCGCCCTGATAAGCAAACGTCGCATCAGTGAAGCGATCCGAAATCACCCAGTCGCCGCGCGCCAGTGCCGGCTCGATGACTTGCGCCAGATGCTCGCGCCGGCTGGCAAACATCAGTAGCGCTTCCGTTTCGAGGTGCATTTTCTGGTGTAACAGCAGCGTGCGCAATTGCTCGCCAAGTGCGGTGCCGCCGGGCTCGCGCGTGCTGGTCACAGCAATTGCGCGCGCTTCCAGCAGGCCAACGACGAAGCCGATGTGACTCGACTTACCGGCACCGTCGATACCTTCGAAGGTAATGAATCGAGGCTTATTGAGAGATGACATCGGCTGGCTTCTAACGCTGGTAGCGGTTGACTGCGCGATTATGGTCGGGCAGGTTACTGGAAAAAACACTGGTGCCATCACCGCGCGCCACAAAATACAGCGCATCGGTGCGCTCCGGCCGGAGCGCGGCATTGAGTGCATCGTTGCCCGGCAACGCAATCGGCGACGGCGGTAATCCCACCCGTAAATACGTATTGAACGGCGTATCAGTGAGCAGATCGCGCTTGCGGATATTGCCTTTGAATTTTTCGCCCATGCCATAAATAACGGTTGGATCCGTTTGCAGCAGCATGCCTATTTTCAGGCGGTTGACGAACACACCGGCAATCAGGCCGCGCTCGGCTTTCTGGCCGGTTTCTTTTTCGATGATCGATGCCATCGTCAAGGCTTCGTAGGGAGACTTGTACGGCAACGTGATGTCGCGTTGCGCCCAGGCCTGATCGAGCCGCGACAGCATGGCCGCATGTGCCTGCCGATACACCTGCAGTTCACTGGCTCCGGTGGCGAACAGGTAGGTGTCCGGGAAAAACAACCCCTCCGGCACCTGGTAATCGGTCGTGACTTTGGCGAGTAATTCCTTGTCCGTCAGTGCCAGCGTGTCGTGCTTGAGGGCGGGATTATCAGCCACGGCCTGGCGCATCTGGCGAAATGTCCAGCCCTCGATAATGACCAGCGACTCCTGCGCAAATTCGCCGCGCACCAGTTGTCCGATCAGCAGGTGTGGTGTGGTGCCGGGCTTGAGCGAATAATGTCCGGCCTTGATCTGACCTTCTTTGCCGGTCAGTCGCACCAGTACTTCGAACAGCAGGGGTTGCAATGCAATGTGCCGGGCAGCGATTTGATCTGCCGCGCTGCGCAGACCACTGCCGGGTTCGATGGCGAAATCCACGGCAGGCTGTCCGGGCGCCAAAACAGGTTGCGCTGCCCAGTAAGCAAAGCCCCCCACGGCGCCCAATATCGCCACGGTGAATAGCCAGAATAGTGTCTTTAAAAATCTCATCAGTTTCAGGGTTCCGACACGATGTCATCCCCGCATCTATAATCAACTCGGAATGATAAACGCATAACCCAAAACCCTACGGACTTTATAAGGGAAACCATGACCAACTGGCACCAATTCATCGAGCAGGAAAACCAGCTTTCCGGCGCGCCCGCAGTTGCGGCCGACGCTTCGTCCGGCAACTTCTTTTCTGCACTGACCGACCTCGGCATCATCGCCTTCGAAGGCGATGATGCCGCCAATTTTCTGCACAACCAACTGACCAATGATGTCGAGCATCTCGGGCTGGACGAAGCCCGTCTGGCTGGTTACTGCACACCGAAAGGCCGGCTGCTGGCATCCTTCCTGATGTGGCGCAATGCCGGCGCGATCATGCTCGAACTGGCGCGCGACATCCAGCCGTCCATCCAGAAACGCCTGCAAATGTTTGTCATGCGCGCCAAGGCGAAAAGCACCGACATCACCGAATCGAATGCCCTCATCGGACTGGGCGGCGACGCCGTTGGCACCGCCCTGGCAAGCTGGTTCCCGCTACTGCCGGCCGCGCCCTACGCGAAAGTCGAGAACGCTGCTGGTACGCTGATCCGTCTGGCCGATGCCGGTACGATGGCACGCTATCAATGGATCACGACACCGGAAACAGCCATCGCCGCCTGGCCGCAACTGAAAACAACCCTGCATCAAGCGGGCACCGAACAATGGCGATTGACCGAAATCCTCGCCGCCGTGCCGCACATCACGCTGGCCACCCAGGAAAAATTTGTTCCGCAAATGGTCAATCTGGAAGCCATCGGCGGTGTCAATTTCCGCAAAGGCTGCTATCCCGGCCAGGAAATCGTTGCGCGCAGCCAGTATCTGGGCAAGCTCAAGCGCCGCACGATGCCGGCCTCGGTGAGTGCAGCAGAGGTAACTGCCGGCATGGAAGTATTTGCCGCGGGCGACCCGGAGCAACCGTGCGGCATGATCGTCAATGCCGCGCGCGACCAAGCCGGGCTGTTTCACTGCCTGGTTGAAATCAAGACGGCCACCCTGGACACAGATACAGTCCATCTGGGCGTACAAGGCCCCGTTTTGCACTTTACTGCCCTGCCTTACGCACTGCCTGACACCGTTTGATCAATGGAGACACGCACTGCCATGGATATCTACGTCTATTACTCAATCCGCACCGATGATGCGGCACTGGCCCGGCAGCGGGTCGACACCTTGCAGCAGCGTCTTAATGCCGGCTACGATATCCGTTCCCGGCTGCGACGCCAGCCGGAAGAAAAAAACGGCCTGCAAACCTGGATGGAAATTTATCTGGCCGTTCCTGCCGGCTTCGAGGACGTCATTGAACGCGCTGCAGCCGAAGAAGGCGTCACCGCGATGGCGCAGGGTTCCCGTCACGTTGAACAATTCGTGGAGGTAACCACATGTGCCTGATCACTTTTGCCTGGCATGTCGTTCCGGGTATGCCACTCATTGCGACCGGCAACCGCGACGAATACCACAACCGGCCGGCCGCCCCCGCAGGATGGTGGAGTGACAGCCCGCTGGTTTTTGCCGGGCGCGATCTGCAAGGCGGCGGCACCTGGATGGGGGTTACCCAGACCGGGCGCTTCGCAGCCTTGACCAATGTCCGCGCGCCGGGGGATCAGCGCGACGATGCCAGATCACGCGGCGAACTGGCAGCCGATTTTTTAACCGGAACGATGAGTGCAAAAGCCTATGTCGCACAGCTGGCGCAGGCCAGTGACGACTACAACGGCTTTAATCTGCTGGTGGGCGATCAGCATGAACTGATCTGGTATTCGAACCGGGCGGCCGACGACGTGCGCAACGGGCAACCGATTGTGCCGGGGATTTATGGTCTGTCAAATGCCCGCCTTGATACGCCCTGGCCGAAAGTGGTCCGGACCAAAGCCGAGTTCGCCAGCCTGCTGTGCCAAGGTGCGACCGACGAGGCATTCTTCGAGATGTTGACCGACACGCGCAAAGCTTCCGATTGCCGTTTGCCGGAAACCGGACTATCACTCGAACGCGAGCGTGCACTGTCGGCGGTCTGCATCGAAACACCGGACTACGGTACCCGCGCATCGACCATTGCCCGACTTGACACAACCGACCGGGCCTCGTTAAGCGAGCGGATAATTTGCTGACACGTTGAACAGCCAGGGGTTAGTTCAAAAACCGGCCGTCCGCCTTGTGCGACACGGCCGGTTTTTTTGCGTAGCCGGGAACCGTGGCGACGGTACGGTTACTCAACGAAGACACTTTCGTCAGTCGCGTCCCGGAACAGGGATCTTGCATGGAGTATCAGAGAAATGCCCAAGGTACATTTTGAGAAGACCGATTACTCCAGACGCAACACGAATCCTGCAACGCCACCTGTGCAGCCTCCGGCATCAGCAAACGAAGCGACTGCGGGCTCACGACTTACAGAAAGAAGCATCACTCCTCCTCACCCTGGAACTACAGCTAACGCAGTCAACAACATCCCCCCCGAGGAGCAAGCGGAAGTCGCCGCACTGCTTGATACACTCAGAGCGGCACTCGATGACTTGAGTAGCAAGAATGCCAGCCAACTAAACGAAATCGATGGCGCAACCGCTGCTGCTAATCACCTTCCCGTCAGCCATGCTGCGCCCCCTGCCGAAGCGGGGCATCAGGTTGTGCACAACCCGCCTCGACCAGCCCTTGACAGAGCAACGCCAGGCAAACAGAACAAGATGTCCGAAGCGATAAGCAACTGCTTTTCGGGACGGGTCGGCACGGTAGCCGGCGCGCTGGTGTTCGGTATCGTGGTGGTCAGCGCGATCGCGTTGATGTCAGCTTTCCCGCCCGTACTCCTGTTCGGTGCGGTATTCGGCATCGCGGTCGCAGCAGAAATGTTGAAACCTGTCAGGGAATTTCAAACCGACTTGCACAATCAATACGAAGAAGAAAAATTCAATCACATCAGTCAATCGCAAACCGATTTGCACAATCAGCACGAAGAAGACGAGTTCAATCGCCTCCTGGACGACGCTAACGAACAAGAGCAAGAGCTGGACGGATCACTACAATTTCCGGTCGCACCAACGGCACCACTCCAGCCGCAGATTCCAGCCTTGAGCACGTCCGCACAGCCCGCCACGATCGTTAATCCACTTGGCGCACCGGCACGCGTGGCACAGCGCCCGCCATTCTGATTGCCGCCATCCGCACCTACGCTGGTCAGCACCAACCAGGCACCGGTATACTCATGCGCTACTGAGCCACTCCGGCGCAGCCGTAGTTCCGATTGCGACGAGAAGGATTCACCTTGCGCTTCATCCACACCTCGGACTGGCATCTGGGCCAGACCCTGCATCACTTCGAACGCGGTGCCGAACACCAGCACTTCCTCGATTGGCTGATCAACACGCTGGAGGCCGAACAGGTCGAGGGCTTGCTGATCTGCGGCGATATTTTCGACAACGCCAATCCGTCGGCCGCTTCACAAAAACAGCTCTATCGTTTTCTGCAGCAAGCCAAGCAACGCCTCCCGCACCTGAACATCGTCCTTATCGCCGGCAACCATGATTCGCCGGGGCGGCTCGAAGCGCCTGCGCCGCTGCTGGCCAGTCTCGATGCCAGCGTCACCGGATTTGTGCCGCGTCAGGCCGATGGCAGCATCGATATTGCCCGCCTCGTCGTGCCACTGAAAAATCACGCCGGAGACATTGCCGCATGGTGTCTCGCAATTCCATTTCTGCGCCCGGGCGACGTGCCACGCGTCGAGAGCCATGGCGAGGCAGACCCGTACATGGCCGGCATCGCGCTGCTGTACCGGCAGGTGCTCGAGCACGCACTGACCTTACGCCAGCCCGGTCAGGCCATCATTGCGCTGGGCCATTGCCACATGGTCGGCGGCGATGTCTCGGAAGATTCCGAGCGTCGCATCGTCATCGGCGGCACCGAAGCACTGTCGGCCGGCATCTTCGATCCGGCCATTGCCTATGCCGCGCTGGGCCATTTGCATCTGGCGCAGCGGGTCGCCAAACAGGATCACCTGCGCTATTGCGGCAGTCCGCTGCCGATGTCGTTTGCCGAGATCAGCTATCCGCATCAGGTGTTGCGGGTCGATCTTGATGGGGAGCATGTCGCCGCCATTACCGCGTTGCCTATCCCGCGTGCAGTCGAACTGCTGCGTATTCCGAAGCAACCGGCACCACTTGCTGACGTGCTCGCCGCGCTGGCCGCGCTCGACCTGCCCGCCACTGACGAGCCGCAACAGATGCCGTATCTGGAAGTGCGCGTGCGCCTCGACGCACCCGAACCGGGTCTGCGCGCGACCATCGAAGCGGCGCTCGAGGGCAAGCCGGTGCGCCTGGCCCGCATCGATATCAGCATGGCTGCATCGACCGCGGCCGGCGCGCCCGCACTGTCGCTCGACGAACTCGACCGGCTGCAGCCCGAAGACATTTTCAATCGCCTGTACCTCAGCAAATATGACACCGAGGCGCCGGCACCCTTACAAGCCGCGTTTGCCGAACTGCTGCTCGGCGCGACCGGAGAATCCGCATGAAAATCCTCGCAATCCGCGGCCGCAATCTGGCCTCGCTGGCGGGTGACTTCTCCGTCGATTTCGAACAGGAACCGCTGAAATCGGCCGGCCTGTTTGCGATCTCGGGACCGACCGGTGCCGGCAAGAGTACGTTACTTGACGCGCTGTGCATGGCGCTATATGAAGACACGCCGCGCCTGATCAAGGCCGGCAAACGGACCATCCCCGATGTCGGCGATACCAGCATGTCGCAACGGGATGCCCGCAATCTGTTGCGGCGCGGTTGCATCGACGGCCATGCCGAAGTTGATTTTGTCGGCAACGATGATCAGCACTACCGCGCGCGCTGGAGCGTCAAGCGTTCGTATGGCAAGCTCAGCGGCAGTCTGCAGAAAACAGTGATGACGCTACAGCGTCTGCCCGACCGGCAACCGATCGGTGGCACCAATACGGAAGTATTGGCCGAGATCGCCTCGCGTATCGGCCTGTCGTTCGAGCAGTTCACGCGCGCCGTGCTGCTGGCGCAAAACGAATTCTCGGCCTTCCTGAAAGCCGACGACAACGAGCGCGGCGAACTGCTCGAAACACTCACCGGCAGCGCGATTTACAGCACGCTGTCACAGCGCGCATTTGGCCGCAACCGCGATGAGCAGGCCGTTCTGCAACGTGTCGCGGACAGGCTGACAGATCAGCGCCCGCTGGGCGACGAAGCACGCAGCAAGCTTGATGCCGACAGTGCTGCCGCCGATGCGGCGCTGGCTGCGCTGGATCTGCAGCACACGGCGCTCACCACGCGCTTGCGCTGGTATCAGGACGATGACCGATTGCGCCTGGCCGAAGAGCGCGCGCAAGCACAATGGCAGCGGGAGATCGACGCGCAGCAAGCCGCTGCACCACGGCGCGCCGAACTGCAACTGCTCGATGCGATCCAGCCGGCCCGGGCTCTGGTCAACGAGATGGACCGGCTGACCCTGGCCATCGAACAGAATCGACTGACGATCACGGCCAGCCGCACGTCAATGGACAACGCCGCACTTGAACAGGTGCGCACGGACGACTTGCTGGCGCAAGCGCAAGCCAGCCTCGCAACGGCCGAGCAAGCCCGGCAAGCCGCCGCGCCTACCCTCGATCAAGCCAAGTCGCTCGATGCCCGCATCGATGCGCTACTCCCTGCGCAGGAGCGCGCACAACTGGCTCACAGCGAGGCAACCGGCAGCGCTGAACGGGCGCGCCGGCTGGTACAGAGCCGGCAAGTCCAGATCGAGGCCGCCCGCCAAGCCCGGCAGGAACACGCGCTGTGGCTGGAACAAAACGCACAGTGGCAGGCACTGGCGCAAGACTGGTCGCGTGGCGATTTGCTGCTCGGCCAGACCACGCGCAGCGATGCCGAAGTGCAGCTCAACGTGCAACTGCTGGCGACGCTGGCGGCAGATCATGCGCAGCAAACAACCGTGCAAGCCGACACCGCCGCTGCTCTCGGGCAGGCCGCGCAACGGCTGGCTACTGCCACACACGACCGCCAGCAGGCCGTGCAACAGCATGCTGCGATCGACCTTGCGCAGTTTCAGACTCGCAAGGAGCAGCTCGCGCTGCGCCGCGAGCACTGGCGCAGCGGGGAGCAGCTCTGGCGCACGCTGGCCGAACAGCAGGCGCGCGCGCAAGTACTGGAGAACCAGTGCCGTACCAGCCTGCAAACCGCCATCGGAGCCGAAGCCGGTGCCGCGCAAGCCGATGCGCGCAGCACTGCATCGGCCGCAGCGATGGAGCAAGCGGAGCGATCACTCAAACATGCCGAAGCCGCCTGCACCGCCAGTGTCGAAAGTCTGCGCGCAGCACTGACCGGGGACACGCCCTGCCCGGTCTGCGGCGCGACCGATCATCCGTATGTGCAGGCCACTGCGCCGCTGCATGCCTTACTGAAAAAACTGCAGGACGAGGTTGCCGTTTGCCGCGAACAGCACCAGCAGGCCCGGCAGGAACAGGCGACCCTGAATGCGCAAGCCGGTGCCCAGCGCCAGCTTCTTCTGACCATTGAGCCCGAGCTGCAACAACTGCAACAGGTGCTCGGCCATCTGCAACTTGACTGGGTCGCCCATCCGGTCGCGCTTGTGCTGGGGACGTCAGCGGCATCGGCATGGTTCGGTAGCGAACACATCGCACTCGATACCGAGCAGGCTGCAATCGGCCTGCAAGACGCCGCCCTGCAACGACTCGTGCACCTGCGTGATGCGGCGCAAGCCACGTTCGAACAAGCCCTCGCTGCCCATACTGCCGGCAAGGACGCGGCAATCGAGGCCAGCACCCGACTCGACGCCCTCCTCGCCGGACAGCGCGTAGCCAAGTCACAATTGACGCAGGCACGACAGCGGCTGGATCAGGCGCTGGCCCAGCTCGACCCGGTGCTTGTCCTGCAAGCCGGCTGGCGCATCGCATGGCAAGCGGCACCGGAGGATTTTCATGCTCGCTGTGAGAACGCCGTGCGCTTGTGGCAGGAACAGCGAAGCGCCAGCGATCACCTGCTCGCACAGTGCACCGTGCTGGCCACCGAACTGGCTACGCTCGCGGTCAGCGCAACCACGGCCGGGGCGGAGCAACAACGCTGTCACGACGTCAGCAGGTCCGGTGCAACAGCGATTGATGCACTGACAACGGAACGCCACTTGCTGTTCGACGGCCAGCCGGTGCGCGAGATCGAAACCCGTCTCACCAATGCGATCGCTACGTCGCGCACCGCACTGCTGCATGCGTCGGACGCCAGTAGCACCGTGCGGCTAGCGCTGGCACGTCACACCGAAGCACTGGGACAAGCCCAGGCCCGACTGGCCACACACGAGCAGGAAGCGCACGCCGCCACGCTGCGCCTCGATGCCTGGCTGGCCAATCTCAATGACACGATTGCCTTGGACACAATTGAATTGCGCGCACGACTATTGCAGTCAACTGATCAGATTACGGCGCTGCGATCCGCACTGCAATCACTCGAGAGTGCCGTCCAGCAGGCAGCGGCCATGTTGCGGGATCGCGGCGAGCAGCGCACCAGCCACCGGCAACAACGGGCGCTAGCCGAGGCCGAAGAGTCACAAGACGCCCTGCAACTGGCACTGCAAACATGCAGCGCTGAACGCCAGCCCGCCCAAGCGGGCGCCACCGAACTGCAACTCGCGCTGCGTCAGGATCAGGCACGACGCTTCACCGCTGCCGGTTTGCTGGACGCGCTGGCCGCACAGGAAGCCACCTGTCGCGTGTGGTTTCAATTGAACGACCTGATCGGCTCGGCCGACGGCAAGAAGTTACGCAACGTCGCACAGCAAACCACACTCGATGTCTTGCTCGGTTACGCCAATCGCCATCTGCAATCGCTGGCAAAACGCTACCGGCTGCAACGCCTGTCCGATACGCTGGCGCTGATCGTGATCGACCAGGACATGGGCGATGAAATCCGCTCGGTCCACTCGCTGTCGGGCGGCGAGTCGTTCCTTGTTTCGCTGGCGCTGGCGCTCGGTCTGGCCTCGCTGTCCTCGAACCGGGTCCGGGTCGAATCACTGTTCATCGACGAAGGCTTCGGCAGTCTCGATGCCGAGACGCTGCGGGTAGCCATGGATGCGCTCGACGGCTTGCAGGCACTGGGGCGCAAGGTCGGCGTGATTTCGCATGTGCAGGAAATGACCGAGCGGATTGCGACCAAGGTGCTGGTCGAGCGTATAGCAGGGGGAAGCAGTCGGGTAGCGGTGGGGTGACGTCAACGGCGGGAAGATGGAACTTTGCGATGAAAGACAGCGACTCAACAAAAGAAGGACCGTTTCGGATCCTGTTGCATTCTCTACGGAGCATCCAATGTTAATCACTCAAAAACCGACAACGACGATTCTTCATCACCCGATCGCTGGAGATTTACATACAAGTAAAGCTCCCGTCCCGGACAAAATCTCAGCGATTACACCACCTGTCGATAAAAATAGAGCCGCTGAACGGTCAGAAAAAAGAGAACCATTTCCGCCACTCAGCCCTCAAATAAATGCAAAGGTCGCGGCAATGCAACCCGCGTCGGTGGAAGTCTCATCTGACAAATTATCTGCATTACATGAAAAAATTGCGCAACTGGAAAAACAGGTTGCTACATTGGGAACCGCTCATACGACAGGCACCACGCCAGTACAGCACGCCAGCCAGGCAGCGCCACTACCCGGCACAACGACCAAACTAAAAAAAATGGCGGGCTCCATCAAAACTGCCTTCGCCAACGCACCATGGGAAAAAATCGGAAAAGGTGCGCTGTATGCCGCCGCGGGCGTCGCCGCTTTCGCCCTGTTATCCAATCCTCTTGGCGTACTCGGCATGGTGGGAATGGTAATGGGTTCGTCCTTGCTTCCTACGGCACTGGGCTTGGCGGGGGCAGGCGCGGCGGTATATCAAGTACATAAATGGTTGGGCAAAAAGTCAGATCACGCTGGCGATAGCGCAACGACGGGACATCATGGCAATGATTCGCTCTCCCAGAGTCTCGGAAATCCTGCGTGAAAATAGTCAATCCGATCCGGTCAACCGCACCATGAGCCACAAACACAGGCATGGCAACCGATTCCCTTTACGAGACTGCTCCGATGGACAATTCCGCTCACCCTGACCAGGACATCCCTGCCGAAGCGCCATTCGATCCGGTCGCCTTCGCTGCACTGGTCGCCGACCCGGCGCGGATTCCCGCCTTGCGCAGCATTCAGAAACAAGCCCATGAATTGCTTGAACATGCCGTCAACGACCTGATCGCCGCCCTCGGCCAGACCGAGCCGCTGCCAACCGCCGGCCGCAATACCGGCGTGATGGATGTGCGTACACTGGCCGCGGCGTCGCGCTCGTCGACCTCGGCCGCGGCGGATCGACGCAAGTTTGCGCGCGACATGATTATTTCAGGGATGTTGAATCGCAAGAATGACGAATGGGACATGACCGACGCATCGACCTATCAGAGCGAAACGCGCGACCCCATCGTGGCACTGTTGCGCATGCCGATGCTGTGACTGCTCAGGCGCTCGCGTCGCCCAACCAGTAGCGATTGATATCCGTGAGTCCCCACTTGCCGGCCTCTTCACGCGCGACGATCTCGTCGTTACAGTCCGCAGCTGCAAGATCGAGCAGGACCGGCGCAATATGACTCATCGTCTTGACCGAATAAAACACCCGCACCGCCGGCAGCAGCAACTTGCCTTCCTTCTGTTCGACCACCACACCGAGTCGTCCCGAAGCCATCCGCACCAGCGTACCGACCGGATAAATCCCGATGCTGCGCACGAAGGCCTGAAACACCACCGGATCAAAATGTCCGTCACTCCATTCCGCCATTTTGCTCAACGATTCGGACGGACACCAGCCTTGCTTGTACGGGCGGTTCGACGTAATCGCATCATACACATCGCACACCGCACCCATGCGCGCATACAGGCTGATCTGCTCGCCGGAAAGCCGGTGCGGATAACCGCTACCGTTCATTTTTTCATGGTGATGCAAGCACACATCGAGGGCGATCGCGCTGATACCCTCGGCTTCCAGCAGCATGGCATGGCCGGCTGCCGGATGCTGCTTGACCGAAACGAATTCTTCGTCGGTAAGCTTGCCGGGTTTGTTCAGTATGGTCGCCGGCACGGCCATCTTGCCGATGTCGTGCAGCAGCCCTGCCAGACCGAGTTCGCGCGTAGTTTCGTCATCGAGTTTGAGCTGGCTGGCCAGCGCGATCATCAGCGCGCAGACGGCGACTGAATGCATGTACGTGTAATCGTCGGCCGTCTTGAGGCGGGCCAGACCGATCAGTGCGCCGGGGTTGCGCATGATCGAGGCGGCAATTTCCTCGACCAGCGGCATCGCATTGCGGGTATCGATGGCCTTGCCCATGCGTGCTTCACTGAACATCGACAACACCGCTTCGCGCGATTTGTTGACGATGCTGGTCGCGCGACCGACTTCATCGGCCATTGAGACGCGCACCACGTCGCGGTAGGCAACACGCACCAACGCAATAGAGGGTGCAGCTGGTGGCACGGCGGGGGTACTGCTATCCTCAAGAACGACCGGCTCCGGCTCTTGCTCCGGCACGTCATCGCCCTTCTCGGTATCGATCCAGGCTTCCTCGACGCTGCTCTTGTTCACCTTAGCCAGTGTCCCCGCGTCTTCGAGCAGAAACGATTTTTTCCAGAAAGGCGTATCCATCCAGGAGACACACAGTTCGTGGATGTACATCCCAACACAAAGCTGACTGACAGGAATCTTTTTTAACATGCTCAACGCTCGACAACTTTATGGGATTCCCAATAATACCAACCATTCCGTTTGCGCTGACGATGAACCTTACTTTTTAGAGCTACCGCTCCGATAAAAACTGCCGCAACAAACGGTTCACCCGCACTGGCTGCTCGTGAACGATCCAGTGCGACGCATCGGCGACACGTTCGACCTGCAGATCGCTAACAAACTGATCGAGGCCAGCGAGCAGCGTTTTCGGTAACGCGAAATCCGTCTCGCCCCAGATCACGCGGGTTGGCACCGTGACACGGAAGTCGGCCGGATCGAGTGCCAGCTTCAGCGGCCCCGGATGATCATCGGTCGGCGGATGCAACGGCGAGGCGCGGTAATAATTGACGCCGCCGCGCAAGCCACGCCGCCAGCAAGCGTGGTAACGCTCGCGCACTGCATCGGTGAACCAGCGTGCCGGTGGCTGGCCCATGCCATTGAAAAATCCGTCCAGCAAAGCGAAGTCGTTTTTCTCCAGCGCCGCTTCGGAACCCTCGGCGCGCAGCCAGTTCATGTAATCGCTGGAGGCTTTCTGATGCGCATCGGTTGCCAGCGCCTGCATGAACAAATACGGATGCGGCGAATTGATGATGATCAGCTGGCGCAGCAACTGCGGCAGCGCGATTGCCAGGTTCCATGCAATCGCGCCACCCCAGTCATGCGCGACCAGCGTGCATTGCTCATAGCCGAGATGGCCGATCAGCAGGCGCAGATCGTCAACAATATGGCGTGCCTTGTACGACGACAGATCGGGTGGCATGTCCGACAAATTAAAGCCGCGCAAATCCGGTGCGACCGCAAAATGCGAGCTGCCGAACTCCGCCAACTGTGCTTCCCATTCGCCCCAGAATTCCGGAAAACCATGCACGAACAGGATCAGTGGCTGGCCCGCTTGACCGGCGCTGGCGTAATGCAGGCGCGTGCCATTGTCGAGTGCGGCAAACTGGTTGTCGCGGATCGCGGCTGCCATGGTTACGCTCCGGCTTTCAGTTTCGCCTGCAGCATTTCGCGCACATGTTCGGCACCGGCATACGGGTCACCCGGATTGGTCAGGGTGACGATTTCTTCCATCCGCTTTTGCACATGGCCGAGTGCCTGCGGATGCGAATACACATAAAACTGGTCATTGCCGATCGCCTCGAACGTCATCTCGGCCACCGCTGCCGCCGTGACCTTGCCGGAACTGACTGCCTTGTCCGACATCGCCTGCGCCGCCAATTGGCTGACCGTCGGACGCGCAGTGATGGCGACATCGTCAGGCCGGTTGCGATGCGATTGCGAAATCCCGGTCGGTACAAAATACGGGCACAACACCGACGCACTGATCGGCGCCTCGACCAGTCGCAAATCCTGATACAGCGATTCGGTCAGCGACACCACCGCATGCTTGGACACGTTGTACACCCCCATCGTCGGCGCATTGAGCAAACCGGCCATCGAGGCGGTGTTAATGATGTGGCCTTCATAATCAGGATCGGCCTTGGCACAGGCCAGCATCAGCGGCGTGAAGATGCGCACGCCGTGGATCACGCCCCACAGGTTCACGCCGAGTACCCATTCCCAATCAGCCTGGGTGTTTTCCCAGACCAGCCCGCCCGAGCCGACACCGGCATTATTGAACAGCAAATGGACCGCGCCAAAACGCGCCATCGTCGCATCGGCCAGCGCCTGAATTTGATCGGCGTGACGCACATCGCAACGCACGGCCAGTACCTCGGCACCGAGCACTTCGAGCTCTGCCTTGACGCGATCGAGCGCATCCTGCTGCACGTCAGCAAGCACCAGCTTCATGCCCAGACGCGCGCCGATCAGCGCAAATTCGCGGCCGAAGCCACTCGCACCACCCGTGATGACGGCCACCCGATTGGTAAAATTTTTCATGTTGTCTCCATGGTTTTTTTAAGCGGATTTTTTAAGTTGATAGCCGTTGCGCGGGAAGTGCACGGTCACCGTGCCGGCCCGCTCGTCCTGACGACGCACGGCCAGTTCGGTGACGCTGGCCAGCACCAGCTCGCCCTCGACCGGATCGAGCGCGTAATCGGTCGGCGTGATGGTCACCCGCTCGCCGAGCGCGATGCCGTGCAAGTCGATGACGGCCTGGTCGAGTACCAGCGGGGTGCTGTTGCGGCACAGGTCGATCGCGTCGATGCTGCTGATTTTTTCAGCAGTTCCATGACCGATGGCGGCCATCCGTGCGAGCCAGGCCAGCAGCTTCGGCGACCGTTCCAGAATCACCGACAGGCCGGGCACGCGACTGACATACCAGACCGGGTGGTAGACCGAAAAATCCGCCAGCGTCGGCAAAGCGCCGAGCAAATACGGCTGGCCATCGGTCAGCATGTTGTCGAGGCGATCGATGTATTCGGTCAGACTGGCGGTGGCTTCCGCTACCGCGATGCGCGGCGCATTGCCGCGCATCGCGGCGCGGTCGGCACCGAAGGCTTGCAGGTGTTCCGGCGGCAGCTTGCCGAACATTGCCTGCAGGCCGGCCGGCTGGAATGCATAGCCAATCGCCGTCCAGAACAGCGTGCTATCCGCCCATTGCGCCACCGTGCGGACCAGACCGTTCTGCTCGTGCGGGAACAGCGACGGCGTTGGCGCTCGCCGCTCCAGCACATCGGCGATCAGCGCGGTATCGCAGTACACGTCGGAGCCGATTTGCAGCAGCGGCGTGCGTCGATAGCCACCGGTCAGTGCCAGTACATCCGGTTTGGGCATGATGACCGGAATCAGTACGGACTTCCAGGCCAGCTGTTTGTAGCCCAGAATCAGGCGGATTTTTTCCGCGAACGGGGACGTCGGATAGTGATGCAGGATCAGGTCGGACATGGCGTTCTCCAGAAGCAAAGAGGGGAAATCAGAGTAGCTTGACCAGCTGCTTGCCGAAGTTTTTACCTTTGAGCAGACCGATGAAAGCTTCCGGTGCGGCCGCCAATCCCTCGGCAATCGATTCGCGGAATTTCAGTTTGCCGGTAGCGACCAGCGTGCCGAGTTCTTTCAAACCTTCCGGCCACAGATCGATATGCTCGGAGACGATGAAGCCGCGTATCGTCAGGCGCATCGTCAGAATCATGCGCACATTTGTCAGCGTCATCGGTTCGCCGTTGTAACCGGCGATCAGGCCGCAGACCGCGATCCGGCCAAACGGGTTCATGCGCGCCAGCGCGGTATCAAAGATCACGCCACCGACGTTTTCGAAAATCGCATCGATGCCGTCCGGCGTCGCGGCGGCCAGATCGACAGCAAAGCTGGGCGACTTGTAATCGATACAGGCATCGAAGCCGAGTTCATTGACCACATACGCGCATTTTTCCGGACCACCGGCAATGCCGACGGCGCGACAGCCGCGCAATTTGGCGAGCTGACCGACCACGCTGCCGACCGCGCCGCTGGCGGCCGAGACGACGATGGTTTCACCGGCCTTCGGCTGCATGATCTGGGTCAGTCCGTACCAGGCAGTCATGCCGGGCATGCCGACCGCACCGAGGTAGGCCGACAGCGGGATATGGGTGATGTCGACCTTGCGCAGCATCTGGCCATCGGAGACGGTCATCTCGGCCCAGCCGGAGCCACCGACCACCTTGTCGCCAACGGCGAATTTCGGGTTCTTGCTCTCGATAATTTCACCGACGGTGCCGCCTATCATGACCGCGCCAATAGCCTGCGGTTCGGCGTAGCTCTTGCTGTCTTCCATGCGACCGCGCATGTACGGATCGAGCGACAGGTAATGATTGCGGATCAGCACCAGGCCGTCGGCAATCACCGGCACGGCAACTTCTTCGAGCAGAAAATTATCGGTAGTGACGGCACCGGAAGGACGGGAAGCGAGGACGATCTGACGGGTAGTAGTCATGCTGGACTCCTGATTCAGGGTTTGAATGTGTGATCAAGCTTGCGGCCGGCGGCACGCTGCTTGAGAAATTTGAACGTGCCCATGGCGCGCGCCACCAGCAAGTCGCCATTGCGCACTTCGCCTTCGCAAAAAACAAGCGTCGTGGCGCGATGGCTGGCCCGGCCAATGGCAATGATGCGGCTGCCCGGATGGCCGGCCGGTTGCAAAAAACTGGTGTGCATGTCGACCGTGACGGCGCCGCTGGCAGCGGGGTCCAGCGAGCGTCCGGCCAGCGCCATCACCACATCGAGCAAGGTCATCGTGACACCGCCATGGCCGACCTGCCAGCTGTTCATGTGGCGCGTGCCGAGCGTGAGTGCGACGCGCGCTTCGCCGTCAATCGCACCGAGAAACTCGACGCCCATTTCGGCCAGAAACGGGATGGCGTTCGGAAACGGCTTGGCAACCGTCCAGTCCATCAGACTGCCGAGACACCACCATCAACCGCCAGAATCTGGCCGGTGATGTGCTTGCTGGCGTCGGAAGCAAACAGCACGGCCGCCCCCTTGAGGTCTTCATCATCGCCGAGCCGGTTCAGCGGCGCGTGGCTGGCCAGTTCTTCCTTGCCCAGCGTGGCCAGCAAACCCTTGGTCATCTTTGAAGGAAAAAATCCCGGTGCCAGCGCATTGACGGTAATGCCGTACTGACCCCATTCACCGGCCAGCGTGCGGGTGAAGTTGACCACCGCGCCCTTCGACGTGTTGTAAGCGATGGTCTGCATGCCGGGCGGATTGCCGGACAAACCGGCGATCGAGGCGACGTTGATGATGCGGCCGTATTTGCGCGGAATCATCGAGCGCTTGCCGACGACTTGCGAGAGTAAAAAGATGCTGCGGATGTTGAGGTTCATGACCTTGTCCCAGGCCTCGACCGGATGGTCTTCGGCTGGTGCACCCCAGGTGGCCCCGGCGTTGTTGACCAGGATATCGATATGGCCGAGGCGCGCCAGTGTCTCGGTGACCAGCACCTCGACGGCGGCTTCCTGCGACAGGTCGGCGGCGATGGCGGAGGCGTTGATGCCAAGGCCTTTCAGGTGAGCGACGGCCTCATCGAGTTCGGTCTGCTTGCGTGACGACAGGACGATGGTGGCGCCCTGCTCGCCGAGCGCTTCGGCAATTTGCAGACCGAGGCCACGCGAACCGCCGGTGACCAGTGCGGTTTTGCCATCGAGGTTGAACAGTTGCTGAGGTGTGCGCATGCGGTCTCCGTATCTTTATAGTTATGGTTGATGAATCTTAGGTAAAAGCGCTCAGGTCAAAGCGAGGAAGTCACCGGCGCTTCCACCAGCACATCCATACAATGCCGCGTGGCGCGCACCGCACCGATGAACGGCTTGGTGGCGACATGCAGCGGATGGTGCTGGTAATCATCGAGTGAATGAGCGGTATCGAATTCGGAATACAGCATGATGTCGCAGGTGCATTCGAGGCCGGGCTGGGCCAGCGAGACCTCGAAGGTGAGGATGCCGGGCACCAGCTCCTTGCAGCTTTCCAGCAGCGCCTGCATTTTCAGCAGGTTGGTGGCTTTGTCGGCGCCTTCGGCTTCGTCCTTGAGGGTCCACATGACGATGTGCTTGATCATTGTTTTCTTTCTAAAACCACGCGTCCTGCATGTCGAGCGTGGTGGTGTCGAGGCTGGCCAGCAGATCAAGTTGCGGATCAATCTTTGGCAGCTCCCATTGGTAAAAGTACAGGCAGGCCTGCAGTTTACCCTTGTAGAAATCGGCATCGTGCGCGTGCTCTTTGCCGACCGCCAGCAAAGCCTGTTCCAGCCAGGTCCAGGCGACCACCGCATGGCCGAACGCTTCGAGGTACAGCGAAGCATTGGCCAGTGTCCGGTTCAGGTCACCAGCGCCATGCAGGGTCGCTGTGACAGTGACGATGCGTTGCCAGGCGGCGTCCAGCGCAGCGGCGTGTGCAGCCAATGCTGGCACGGCGCTGGCGCGTTCGACGGTGTGCCGGATTTCGACACACAACGCCTGCAGTGCCGCACCATCCTGCATCGCCACTTTGCGCCCGAGCAGGTCAAGCCCCTGAATGCCGTGCGTGCCTTCGTGGATAGGATTGAGCCGGTTGTCGCGATAAAACTGTTCGACGTTGTACTCGCGGGTATAACCGTATCCGCCATGGACCTGGATCGCCAGATTGTTCGCTTCTAGGCACCATTGCGACGGCCAGGACTTGGCGATCGGGGTCAGGATATCGAGCAGCAGCGTCGCACGGCGGCGTTCATCCGGCGTGGCAGTGCGCTCGTCATCGACCAGTTTCGAGCAGTACAGCGCCAGCGCCAATCCACCTTCGACATACGATTTTTGCGCCAGCAGCATGCGCCGCACATCGGTGTGTTCAATGATCGGCAACTGCGGCATGGCCGGATCCTTGGCTTGCGGCGCGCGGCCTTGCGGACGATTGCGGGCGTAATCGAGTGCGTGCAGATAGCCGGTGTAACCCAGCATCACCGCACCGAGACCAACCCCGATGCGCGCCTCGTTCATCATGTGGAACATGTTGGCCAGACCCTTGTGGACCGTGCCGACCAGATAACCGATTGCGCCTGGCTTGCCCTGCGGCGTGAACTTGCCTTCGCCAAAATTGAGCAGGCAGTTGGTGGTGCCGCGATAGCCCATTTTGTGGTTCAGGCCAGCCAGCACGACATCGTTGCGCTCGCCCAAAGTGCCATCGGCATTGACCAGCGTCTTTGGCACGATGAACAGTGAAATCCCCTTCACGCCAGGAATCAGTTTGCCATCCGGGCCGGGCACTTTGGCGAGCACCAGATGGACAATGTTCTCGGCGAGTTCATGTTCGCCGGCCGAGATCCACATCTTGTTGCCGGTCAGGCGATAACTGCCGTCGGCTTGCGACTCGGCGCGGGTGACAATGTCGGACAGGCTGGAACCGGCCTGCGGTTCGGACAAGCACATCGTGCCGAAAAACCGGCCAGTCAGCATCGGTTTGACGAAGGTTTCGATCTGCTCGGGCGTACCGCATTTCATCAACGTGTTGGCGTTGCCGATGGTGAGGAACGGATACGACGAGGTGCCGACATTGGCGCCCTTAAAATACGCGAAGCCGGCTTTTTCGACCACGCACGGCAACTGCATGCCGCCATTGTCGAAGTCCTGGCCAGCCGCCATCAGGCCGGCGGCGCTGAAGGCATCGAGCGCGACCTTGACATCGGCAATCATGTGGACGGCAGTGCCATCGAAATGCGGTTCGTTCTGGTCGCTTTTTTTATTGTGGGGTGCAAACAGATCGACGGCGATACGCTCGCAGGTATCGATGGCGGCGTTGAAGGTATCGGCCGAGTGGTCAGCAAAGCGTTCACGCTCTGTTAGTGTCTCGACATGCAGCCATTCGTAGAGCAGAAAGTCGAGATCGCGACGGGACAAAATCTTGGATTGCATCGAAGGCTCCGGCAAGAATTCAATTGCACGCGATCGAGTCGCCTGCAATTGAACAGGGTTTTACACGACAGGTCAGACCACTTCGAACAATCCAGCTGCACCCTGCCCGCCACCGATGCACATCGTGACGACCACATATTTGACGCCACGACGCTTGCCCTCGATCAGTGCATGGCCGGTCAGGCGTGCGCCCGATACGCCATATGGATGACCGACCGCAATCGCGCCACCGTTGACGTTGAGGCGGTCAAGCGGGATGCCGAGGGTGTCAGCGCAATACAGCACCTGCACCGCAAACGCTTCATTGAGTTCCCACAGCCCGATGTCTTCGACTTTCAGGCCGGCTTTTTTTAGCAACTTCGAAATCGCATAGACCGGGCCGATGCCCATTTCGTCCGGCTCGCAACCGGCGATGGCGAAACCGCGAAAGATGCCCAGCGGCGTCAAGCCGCGTGCTTCGGCGACCTTGCTGTTCATCACGATGGCGACTGAAGCCCCATCTGAAAACTGGCTGGCATTGCCGGCCGAGATCACGCCGCCAGGTACTGCGCTGCGGATTTTCGAGACCGCTTCATAGGTCGTGTCGGCGCGAATGCCTTCATCGGCCGAGATCGTTACCTCACGGCTAACCAGCATGCCGGTGGCCTTGTCGGCGACACCCATGATGGTGGTCATTGGCGCGATTTCTGCATCGAATTTGCCGGCCAACATGGCAGCGTGCGCGCGCTGCTGGCTTTGCGCACCGTAGGTGTCCTGACGCTCGCGGCTGATGTTGTAGCGCTTGGCAACGGTCTCGGCGGTTTGCAGCATCGGCCAGTACACCTCCGGCTTGTTTTGCAGCAGCCAGACTTCGCGCAGCATGTGGGTATTGGCTTCCTGCTGCACGCAGGAAATCGACTCGACACCGCCAGCGGCGTAGATGTCGCCCTCGCCGGCAATGATGCGTTGTGCGGCAGTCGCAATGGTTTGCAGGCCCGACGAGCAAAAGCGGTTGATGGTCATGCCGCCGGTGGTGACCGGGCAGCCGGCGCGCAAGGCAATCTGGCGCGCGATGTTGCTACCCGTCGCACCTTCAGGCGTGGCACAACCCATGATGACGTCTTCGACTTCGCCGGACTCGATGCCAGCGCGCTCGATCGCGTGCTTGAGTGCATGGCCGCCGAGCGTGGCGCCATGGGTCATGTTGAAAGCGCCTTTCCAGGATTTGGCAAGAGCGGTACGTGCGGTAGATACGATGACTGCGTCGGTCATTTGGGTCTCCTGAATGGGATATGGGCGGGCTGTCGGTTGGACTGATACTGCAACGGGAATCGAGAATAGCATGATTAAGTACGGTCGTTCGCAAATTATTGCATACCCGCAAAAGCGGCAACCCGGTCGCAAGAATCCCGTAAGTTTTGCATTGCACACTGCGGTGCAACTGCTCAGCAGTAACCGTTCATGCACAACTGGCGGGGGCATGACGAGAAAAAAACAGACCAGCAGGAGACACCATGGCACCAGCAGCGCCGGCATCACGCAAGATCACCCCGGAGCAGCGCAAGGTCATTTTTGCGGCAGCGCTGGGGTCGGTTTTCGAGTGGTATGACTTTTATCTATACGGCGCGCTAGCGCTCATTATTGCCAAACAATTTTTTTCCAGTACGGACGACAATACGGCGTTTATTTTTGCGCTAATGGTGTTTGCTGCCGGCTTTATCGTGCGTCCGTTCGGTGCGCTGGTATTCGGCCGTCTCGGCGACCTGATCGGTCGCAAGACGACTTTTCTGGTCACGATTGTACTGATGGGTGCATCGACTTTTCTGGTCGGTATATTGCCGAACTATGCCTCGATCGGTATTGCAGCGCCCATCCTCCTGGTCACGCTGCGCATCGTGCAAGGCCTTGCGCTGGGCGGCGAATACGGCGGCGCGGTCACATATGTGGCTGAGCATGCGCCCAACAATCAACGCGGTGCGTTCACCGCATGGATTCAGACCAGCGCCACGCTGGGCCTGTTTCTGTCACTGCTGGTGATTCTCGGCACGCGGTCCGCGGTCGGCGAAACCGCCTTTGCGCAATGGGGCTGGCGCGTTCCCTTCCTGTTCTCCGTCTTCCTGCTGGCGCTATCGGTCTGGATTCGTGTATCGATGAACGAGTCGCCTGCCTTCACGCGTATGCAGGCCGAAGGCAATGCATCAAAGGAACCGCTGTCGGAAGCCTTCGGTCAGTGGAAAAATCTGAAGACCGTCCTTCTCGCGCTGATCGGCCTGACTGCCGGACAGGCGGTAGTCTGGTATACCGGCCAGTTCTATGCGCTGTTTTTTTTGACGCAAACGCTCAAGGTCGACAGCTTTACGGCGAATCTGATGATTGCCGCTGCGCTGTTCATTGGCACACCGTTTTTCCTGATCTTCGGATCTCTGTCGGACAGAATCGGCCGCAAGCCAATCATCATGGGGGGCATGCTGCTCGCGGCATTGACCACCTTCCCCTTGTTTGCTGCCCTGACCCACTACGCCAATCCTGCACTCGAAAGCGCGCTGATCAATTCGCCCGTGGTCGTTACTGCCGACCCGTCGACCTGCCAGTTTCTGTTCAATCCGACCGACACCAAAAAATTCACCTCGTCATGTGACCGGTCACGTATCGTGCTGGCGAATGCCTCGGTCAATTACAGCAATGTCGCCGGTCCGGCCGGTTCATTGGCATCGATCAAAATCGGTAATCGAGTCATTGAAGAATATGACGTCGATATTTTGTCGCAAGACGAAGCGGTAGCCAGGGACAAGGCCTTCAGGAAAGAAGTAGGTGAAGCCATCAAGGCGGCCGGCTATCCGTCCAAGGCCGACCCCGACCAGATCAATACGCCGATGGTTTTACTACTACTGACGATCCTGATGATTTACGTGACGATGGTCTACGGCCCGCTCGCCGCGATGCTGGTCGAAATGTTCCCGACCCGGATCCGCACCAGCGCGATATCGCTACCATATCACCTCGGAAACGGCTGGTTCGGCGGCTTGCTGCCAACCATGGCTTTTGCGCTGGTGGCTTATAAGGGCGACATCTACTATGGACTCTGGTATCCGGTCGTCATCGCTGCAGCCTGTTTTGTCATCGGCATGTTGTTCGTCAAGGAAACCAAAGGCAAGGATATTTACGCTACTCATCGCTGAGCCGACGGTACGCTCTCAGGGACCAGGTTGAATGCGCAAACGGATGGAATTGACCACGATTGCCGGTTTGTGCACGCAGCTACAAGCTAATCTTTTTTATAGTCGCCGTGCCAATCCATTCCATGCGAGCGCAGGCAGGCGGTATCATGCTGGTCACTTTTCCCACTCCGGCACCGTCCCATGAAAACTCCTGTCCGCTTCGGCACCCCGCTCTCGTCCAACGCCACCAAAGTCATGCTGCTCGGGTCCGGTGAACTGGGCAAAGAAGTCATCATTGCGTTGCAGCGCCTCGGCGTCGAAGTCATCGCCGTTGACCGTTATGCCGACGCGCCCGGCCAGCAGGTCGCCCATCGCGCGCACGTGATCAACATGGCCGACGGCGATGCATTGGCCGCGCTGATCGCGCTGGAAAAACCGGATCTGGTCGTGCCCGAAATCGAAGCCATTGCCACCACCCGTTTGATGGAACTCGAACAAGCCGGCGCTGTCACCGTGATCCCGACCGCACGCGCGGCCTGGCTGACGATGAATCGCGAAGGTATCCGCCGGCTCGCTGCCGAAGAATTGCAATTACCGACCTCGCCGTATCGCTTCGCCGACAGCAAGGCCGAGCTGCAGGCCGCCTGCGCCGATATCGGTTTTCCGTGCATCATCAAACCGGTCATGTCGTCGTCCGGCAAAGGCCAGTCGAAGCTCGACAGCGCCGATGAAGTCGCCGCCGCCTGGGATTACGCCGCCGCCGGCAGCCGCGTCGATGCCGGTCGGGTGATCGTCGAAGGGTTCATTGATTTTGAATATGAAATCACGTTGCTGACGGTGCGCTCGCTTGATGAACACGGCGACGTCATCACGTCCTTTTGCGAGCCGATCGGCCATATTCAGGTCAACGGGGACTACGTCGAAAGCTGGCAGCCGCATCCGATGGCCTCGAAAGCGCTGGTCAATGCCCAAGCCATTGCCAAGGCGGTCACCGACAACCTCGGCGGACGCGGCCTGTTCGGTGTCGAACTATTCGTCAAGGGCGACCAGGTCTGGTTCTCGGAAGTCAGCCCGCGTCCGCATGACACCGGCATGGTGACCATGGCCAGCCAGGTCCAGAGCGAATTCGAAATCCACGCCAAAGCCATCCTCGGGTTGCCAGTCAATGTCGCGCTGAAAGCGCCGGGTGCCTCCGCCGTGATTTATGGCCGCCATGATGCCAAGGGCATCGCGTTCGACGGCGTCGCCGAAGCGTTGCGACTGCCCGGCACCGACATCCGCCTGTTCGGCAAGCCGGAGTCCTTTGCGCGCCGGCGCATGGGTGTCGCGCTGGCGGTTGCCGCTGATATCGAGACCGCGCGCAGCATCGCCAAAGCCGCTGCGGCCAAGGTGATTCCGGTCCTGCCGGACGCCTGACAGGCGCTGCCAAACGGCGGCGCAAAAATAACCTATAGTCGGTACTCCATTCAATAAATAAGAACAATCACCATGAAATTTGATGTCGCCATCGTCGGCAGCGGACTGGCCGGACTGTCCGTCGCATTGCACCTCGCAAAAACCCGCAAGGTCGTTGTCATCTCCAAGCGCGAGCTGCTCGACGGTGCCAGCAACTGGGCCCAGGGCGGGATTGCCGCCGTGCTTGATTCCGGCGACAGCTTCGCCGAACACGTCGATGACACGCTGGTCGCCGGTGCCGGTTTGTGCGATGAAAGCGCGACCCGTTTCATCATCGAGCATGGTCGCGAAGCAATTGAATGGCTGATCGAACAAGGCGTGCCGTTCACCCGTGACGACACGGCCGAACTGGGTTTTCACCTTACTCGAGAAGGCGGCCACAGCCAGCGCCGCATCATCCACGCCGCCGATGCGACCGGTCATGCGGTGCAGGTCACGCTGGAACAGATCGTGCGCAACAATCCGAACATCACGCTGCTTGAACATCACTACGCAATCGACGTGATTAAATCGAACAAGCTCCCCGGTGGCGGCGAAGAACCGCATTGCCTCGGCTTGTATGTGCAGGACGTCAAGAGCGGTAAGGTCAGCACCATCGCGGCCGATCACACGGTTCTGGCCACCGGCGGTGCCGGCAAGGTCTACCTGTACACAACCAATCCGGATACCGCGACCGGTGACGGTATTGCAATGGCCTGGCGCGCCGGTTGCCGCGTCGCCAACATGGAATTCATCCAGTTCCATCCGACCTGTTTGTACCATCCGTATGCGAAGTCCTTCCTGATTACCGAAGCCGTGCGCGGCGAAGGCGGCATGCTGAAATTGCCGGCAGCGGCCGGCGAAGCCGCCGGCACGCGCTTCATGCTGGAACAGGATGAACGCGCCGAACTGGCACCGCGCGATATCGTCGCCCGTGCCATCGACGCCGAAATGAAAAAACGCGGCCTTGATCACGTCGACCTCGACATCAGCCACAAGTCGCCGGAGTTTTTGCAGGAGCATTTTCCGACCATCCTGGCGCGTTGCCTGGAGCTGGGTATCGACATCACCAAAGAGCCGATTCCGGTGGTACCGGCCGCACATTACACTTGCGGTGGCGTGGTCACGGACTTATCGGGACGCACCGATCTGCCGGGCTTGTACGCAGTCGGCGAAACGTCTTACACCGGCTTGCATGGTGCCAACCGACTAGCCAGCAATTCACTGCTCGAATGCATCGTGCTCGGCCGCGCCGCAGCGCAATTCATCGAACAACAACCGACCCGCAACGAAATCGCCCTGCCCGCCTGGGATGAAAGCCGCGTCACCAATGCCGACGAAGAAGTCGTGTTGTCGCACAACTGGGACGAGCTGCGTCGTTTCATGTGGAATTACGTCGGCATCGTGCGTACCACCAAGCGACTCGAACGTGCCCAGCACCGGATTCGCTTGCTCAAGGAAGAGATCGACGAGTACTACGCGCACTTCCGGATCACGCGCGACTTGCTGGAATTACGCAACCTGGTCGAAGTGGCCTCGCTGATCGTGCATAGCGCGCTGTCACGGCGCGAGAGTCGCGGCCTGCATTTCAGCCGGGACTTTCCGGATACCTTGCCGAAGGCGCTGCCGACGGTGCTGTCGCCGGACTGGCGCTAGGGCCATCAGCAACCAGACTGCAGGTCGGTCTGGTTGCTGTCCACATGCAAGGTCAACGAGAACACTAGCTTGGCCGCAGCAACACCACATAGGACACGCTTGCCAGCGAACGGCCGGAGCCGGCGATGAATTCTTCAAAGCGGGACCCGCTCACCAAAAACTCTGCCACGCGAAACTCACCGCAAAACTGCCATCGTCCAGCGGCTTTTTTGATGAACACCGGAAGTTTTTAGCGCTGTAACGCCAGGAGCTTGCTGGCAGGAGTGGTTTTAGGACCTTGGCCACACAACACCACGGCTGGTGCTGCCGGACTAAACGTTAAAGTCAGACAAGCTGCGACCAGCTTGCCATCTACGCTTGGCAGACAGGACACCTTGCTACCACCGAGTACGCCATGAATCTCACCTCGCGTGTAGCACTCGCCGATCGTGAACACGATTGGCGATGGCGCGATCGGGACAGGATTCTGCGTGAAGAATGAAACAGCAACCCTACCTGACTTTGTGGTCTTCGCGCTTTGCATCTTCCATTGCCCCCGGTTCTAATTCCTCGGCCGAGCGGTTGAGGTGTATGAATAGTCCCCACGCAGCCAGCAGTACGCCGACTCCCGCCAACATGCTGGCTGCGTACAGAAGTTGCATGGGATCTTCTTGCGCTTTGAAGGTTGCGACCAAGCCTTCAATGGACAGCGACACCACGATGACTACCAGGAACCGCGACAAAAACCGTCGAACCCGGGTCGGAGCGCTGATATCAGCGTCGCGAATGACCTCTTCTTCAATGATCGTTTCGGCAATTTGCAAAGCGACGACGGCCACTGTCAATATCCCTAGCGCCCCGATAACTGCCTGCGCTGCAGCCCGGTCCCAAGTGCCCATGATAGCCAGCCATCCCATATGGGCAGCAATGGCAATCAGCATGAGCGCAGCACAGGCAAACAGACATGCCATCAAGCCGTGAACCAATCCGAACAGACGCAAGAGTGTTTTCATGCGGCCATGATGGCATAGATACCCAAATAGTTAATCGAATGGCACCCACGGATTCCGGGAAATAATCAGCACGCCAGGGATTCCCCCTGGATGACTCAGTTGTAATGGCTGGAAGAGTATGGCGTCGCGACCGGTCACGTCAAAGGGCCCTGCCTCAGTCATGAATCGAATGTTGCGCCGGGAACGGTGATGAAGAGGTCGGTTATCAAGATCGGGAACATGATCGAGCACGTCCTTCGTCCGGGGAGGCCGTGTGACGGCTTGCTGCGATCAGGGGCAACTCAACCATCACAAAAATCGTCATGATCCGAATCACAGATCAGTGGACCACTGCAATCCAGAGCGATCTCCCGCTAGTGCCTGTGCCGATGATGAATATCCGGATAGTGCGGATGCACGTGTCGAAGTGCGGTGTGATGGTGCGGATGCACATGCGTTCTCTTATCATTCCACGCGAAATCGTGTGCATGCTGATGGTGCGCATCATGTCCGTGCGCATGGGTATGGGATAACGGCTCGTGCAGATGCGCGTGCGCATGGGACTCGGTCAGATGCAGCCAGATACCCGCCCCCATCAACACTGCTGCGCACCAGAACACGACCCCAGGCACTTCTCCCAGCATGAGCACAGAAATGATCGCGCCAACAAACGGCGCCGCTGAAAAATAGGCACCGGTGCGTGCCGTACCAAGGTGCCGTAACGCGAGCACGAACAGCACGAGGCTGAGACCATATCCGCAAAACCCGATGACGCCGGCTGTCAGCATGGTCGACATCGGCGGTAAGCGATAACCAAGCGCCAGGGCGATGCCGACATTGACCGAACCCGCCACGAGTCCCTTGATGCAGGCGATTTGCAAGGCGTCACTGGCCGACACCTTACGGGTCAAATTATTGTCGATGCCCCAGCAGAGACAGGCAGCGACGATGGCCAGCGCACCCCAGGGCACGCCTAGCACGGGAATTTTCTCCCACGACAACAGGACGCCCGCCACTACGATTAACAACATGCCGGCAAAGATGCGGCGATCAAAATTTTCCTTGAAGACGAACCACGCCAGCAACGCCGTCAGCACGCCTTCCATGTTTAGCAGAAGCGACGCCGTGGAGGCCGGGGTCAAACTGAGCCCGAGCATCAGCAAGACCGGCCCGGCAATGCCGCCAAACACCGTGGCACCAGCCAGCCAGGGCAGGTCTGCTGCGCTCAGCTTAGCCGGTTGGTCTGCCGTGCTGCCACGTGTGGCGAGTGCCCGGACAATAAAACAGGCCAACAGTCCCAGACCGCTGCCGACGTAAAAAAGACCCGCCAGCGTGATCGGTGCCACCTCATCAACCAGCACTTTGGCAAACGGCGTACTGGCACCAAACAGGGCTGCTGCCAGTAAGGCATAGACCACTCCCTTATGCATTTCCAGCCTTTTTCAAAAGTACGCTACGGACCGAAATCCGAATGTCGACGCTAGTGGCCATACTATTTATTTGCCTGTTACGGTGGAGTGATAGATACGTGCGCAAGCGCACAAAGGGGCCCTTTTTTTAGCGTGACCGGCCAACCTGCCAATCTATTGACTCAGTCATGGCTATGCCCGTGTTCGGTTTTTCCAGAATTTTCCTTCGGCTCACCGTTGTTGCATCCACTCAGCGCTGCAAAAAAGCACATCATTAAAACGACGTTTATCACGTGACGGCATGTCATGGTAATTCCAATATCAAATGTTTATTCGGGAGAAAAATGCGTCGCGCCAGCTGGTGCGACACGCATGGACCAGTCCTATTGCTGAACGCTGCTGTAATTGCCGGTGGTTTTCAACGTGATCGTCACGTCGTTGCTGGCGCGATTACGCCAGAACCAGCCGTGATTACCATCGAAAGCCGCGGTAAATTCACCGGTATCGCTGGCGACTTGACGGCCCTTGCTGTAGCCGTGATAGGCACCCTTCGGGCCGTCAGACGGATCACCGTGGGTATCAAAGTTGACGGGACTGCCATCGGTCTTCCATGCATAGTTGACCGAGGCCCCTTTTTCCATCACCAGTTTGACTTCGGTTGCCGCGCCGGGCTTGAGGGTCACGCTGGTTTCATCGGTCCTTGATGCGACAGCGGCAACCGGCGCTGGCTGAGCCACCGGCGCAACAAGCTCGGTAACGACAGGTCTCGATGTTGGTGCTGGCACGGATGCCGCACCCTGCGTTTCGGCACTGGCTTCGGCAGCGAGCGAGACCTTGATCTGGCCCATCGCGGTCAGACCCAGAGTGCGACCGATACCGGTCGGATCGATACCGTATTCGGCCGGTAGCACGACGGTTACCAGCAAAACGGCAGCGGTGATGAGCGCGATACCCGTTGATCGTAATAATTTTTTACTACTCGGTAGTTCGGCGCGCAAAGGCATATCAGTGTTGTACACGAGGTAACTCCAGTCAGAGTGTGAAATAGCCGGTCAGCTGATAGCCGACAAGCAGGAATCCTGCCGCCATCATGGCGACGTTGGCCGTGTAGGCATGGCGTAAAAAACTCCCGGTGCGACGCCAGAATCCCATCACGATCAGGATGGCGGCCAGTGCCAGCAATTGGCCCGTTTCTACGCCGATATTGAAAGCAATCAGGTTGGTCAGCAGGCCGTCGCGGGAGATCTCGTATTCCTGCACCTTGGTCGCCAAACCCAAGCCGTGAAACAGACCAAAGATCAGCGTTGCCACCCGAGTGTTGGGCTGCACGCCGAACCAGCGTTGAAATGCGCCGACGTTATCGAGTGCCTTGTAGACGATCGACAGGCCGATGATGGCGTCGATCAGATAGCCATTGATGCTGGTGCCGAGGTAGACACCCAGCAGCATCGTGGTCGAATGGCCAACCGCAAAGAGGCTGACATACAGCCCGATATCCTTGAGCTTGTAGAGGAAAAAAATCACCCCGAACAAAAACAGGATGTGATCGTATCCGGTGAACATGTGCTTGGCACCAAGATAGACGAAGGCCAGAAAATGGACGCCCGAGATCTCCTGAATATAGCCTTTGTCGCCTTCGGCAATGCCGTGCGCATGGCTGGTGGTGATCAGTAAAAGATACAGCGCCAGTGCAGCGAGGACAGACCAGAAAGTCCGTTCTCGCGTCATGCGGGCCTGCGCGGGCCCGCTCCCTGAAAACAATCTTGCAAACATGAATACTCCCAATCAGTGTGAAAAGTTCGTTAGTAGAAAATCGCTCATTCGTGCGCCATGTCCCAGACCAGATGGGCATCCACCAGCAGCCCGTAATAACTGCGACTGGCGGCCACTTTCGCTCCCAGCGCGTTTTGTGCCGCCGTCGTGGCTTGCCGCCGTGCGCTCAGCAACGCCTGCAGATCGGCTTCACCCAACGCATAGGCGCGCGCCATCAGGCGGGCGTTATCCTGCATCTCGGCAGCGCCAACTTCGGCAATCTGCCAGCCTTCGAACGCACCCTGCGTAGCGGCAAACGCCGCACCGATCACCGCATCAAGCTGACGTTTTTTAGAAGCGACTTCCTGACGCGACATTTCATCGGCATGCACCGCCCTTTGGGCATGCCGATTGCGCTGCGAACCGGGAATCGGGATGCTGAGCATGATGCCGGTCAGGCGCTCTCGTCCACCGACTTCCGACGCAGTGAACAGGCCCACGGTCGGATCAGGCATCTTCTCGGCTTGCGCCCGTGCGCCGCGCGCCTGCATCTTCTGCATTTGCGCTTCCGCAATTTTCAGCTCGTCGCTTTGATCGAGGATGCGCGCACGCCAGAGCGATCCGTCCCCCACCAGTGGCAGCGCGGCGGGGAACGCCGAGAGGTCGCGGTCAAAGCCCGGAAAGCGCGCCTGCAAGCGCGCCCACGCCACGGCAGCAGCCGTCTTGATCTCGATACCGGCACGCTGTTGCTCGGCCAGTTCGGCGCGTGCCACGCTGGCATCCAGTCTCGCGGCATCGCCCGCCTTCACGCGTTTTTCAACGATGCGCACATTCTCTTGCGCGGCCTGCAAGTGCATCAGTGACAGCGCTTGTCCCTGTTCGGCATGGGCCCAGTCCAGCCACAAACCGAGCAAGTCGCGGGTCATGTCATGCAGCACTTCGCCATGGCGCGCTTCGGCTTCGTCCAGCGTTGCTTGCGCCAGACTGCCATCGGCACGCGCTTTGTCCGGTAAGCGCAAGGTGCGCTCGATCCCGGCGTTCCATTCGCCGTAGCGCTCACCGGTGTCGACGGTGCGCCGCTGCGTCGTGACTCTGGCCGTCCATTCGTACGGTGAGTCGTTCAGCAAGCCGGCATCCTGGCGCGCCGCCTCCAGCCCGGCACGCGCCGCCGCAACGCCCGGAGTCTGGTCGATCAGCGGACGCACCACGGCCGTCGGCAGCAACAGCGGATAGTTAACTGCACTCTGCGGTAGCGCCGCCACACCGACGAGTTCGGCAGCCAGCACGCTACCGGCCGACAACGCCGCACTGGCGACCAGCGCCTTCCATCGTATTTGCTTCATGCGAATTCTCCTGTTTCAGTCACCGGCGTCAGCCAGTAGCGCAAGCCGGTACCGGCAAAACTGTCTTTCAACCGCGCCAGCAAGCGCGTGCGGTCGGCTTCATGCAGCAGTGCCTGGATCTGGGTCATGACAGCCAGACCCAGCACCTGTTCACTGGCACTGAGCCGCTCGGGATGCACGCCGTGGACGGCGGCCCGGCTGCTGGTAAAGAGCACGATTTCCGGGATCATCAGCAGCGTATCGAGCACGCGTTCTTCCAGTGCGGGCGGGCACAGCAAGGTCAGGCAAAGGTCAGACATCGGAAGTCTCCTGCTTCGCAAACGCGAAGCGCAAATAAAGTATCGGTAACAGCATCAGGGTCAGGGCGGTGGCAGTGACCAGTCCACCGATGACGACGATGGCCAGCGGGCGCTGGATTTCGGAGCCGGGGCCGGAGGCGAACAGCAGCGGGATCAGGCCGAAGGCGGTAATCGACGCCGTCATCAGCACGGGACGCAAGCGCCGGCGCGCGCCCTGCGTGACGACGTCGAGCAGGGCCATTCCCTCGTCGCGCAACTGGTTGAAGTAACTGACCAGCACGACACCGTTGAGCACCGTAATCCCGAGCAAGGCGATGAAGCCGACCGAGGCCGGTACCGACAGATACTCGCCGGTCAGCCACAGCGCGACGATGCCGCCGACCAGCGCAAACGGAATGATCGCCAGAATCAGCAGCGACTGCCGGACCGAACGGAAGGTAGAAAACAGCACAATGAAAATCAGCCCGAGCGCCACCGGCACCACGATGCTCAGGCGCTTGGCCGCACGCTGCTGGTTCTCGAATTGCCCGCCCCAGCTGATGCGATAACCGGTCGGCAAGGCGAGCTTGCTGGCCACGCTGGCCTGGGCTTCCTGAACGAAGCCGACCAGATCGCGCCCGCTGACATTGGCGATGACGACGCTATAGCGACTGCCCATTTCACGATCAATCTTGACCGGTCCGGCAGCCCGTTCCAGCCGTGCCACGCTGGTCAGTGGCACGCTGGTGCCATCGCTGGCGGTGATGCGGGTGGCGGCAAATTCGGTCGGTGAAAGCCGGACCGATTCGGTGGCGCGCAGCACGATGGGCGTGCGGCGATTGCCTTCGATGGCGCTGCCCGCTTGCAGCCCCTCGATCTGCACCCGCAGCGCATCCTGGATTTCCTCGATGGTCAGGCCCAATCGGCCGGCCTGCAGGCGATCAACCACCACGCGCAGGTATTGCACACCGTCGTTCTGGACCGTGTAGACATCCTGGTTGCCGGGGATGGTCTTGAGCACCGCTTCGACTTCGGCCGCGTACTTGTTCAACTGACCGAGGTCAGGGCCGAATACCTTGACGGCGATATCGCCACGCACCCCGATGATCATTTCACTGACCCGCATTTCGATCGGTTGCGTGAAGCTGTACTTGATGCCGGGCAGCGGATCGAGCACCTTGCGGATTTCGTCGATCATCGCTTCCTTGTTTTTCATGCGCCATTGACTGCGTGGCGTCATCAGCAAATAGGTATCGGTCTGGTTCAAGCCCATCGGATCGAGCCCCATTTCGTCGGCACCGGCGCGTGCCACCACGCCCGTGACTTCGGGCAACGCCTTCATCAGGGCCTGGTGGATCTTCAGGTCGAGCGCCGCGCTTTGCTCCAGGCTGATCGTCGGCAGCTTTTCGATGCCGACAATCAGGTCGCCCTCATCCATCGTCGGCATGAAAGTCTTGCCGACCTGGGTGTAGACCGCACCGGCCCCGATCAGCATGATGACGGCACCGATGACGACCGTGCGCTGGCTGCGTAACACCCATGCCAGCACCGGCGCGTACAGCGCCAGCAGTTTGCGCGGCAGCCATGGCTCCTGATGTTTGACGTCACGCAGCAAGTAGGACGCGAAGACCGGAATTGCGGTCAGCGACAGCAGCAGCGATCCGGCCAGTGCAAAGACAATCGTCAAGGCCACCGGCGCAAAAAATTTGCCTTCGAGGTCCTGCAGTGTGAGCAAGGGCAGGAATACCGTGATGATGATCAGGATGCCGGAGGCCACCGGCGCGGCGACTTCGCGCACGGCCCGGTAGATCAGATGCAGGCGCGGCAATTTGCCGCCGCTCGGATCCTGCGCCAGTCGCTGCACGATGTTTTCCACGACAACGATGGAGGCATCGACCAGCATGCCGATCGCAATCGCCAACCCGCCCAGACTCATCAGGTTGGCCGACATGCCAAAACCGCGCATCAGAATAAAGGTGATCAGCGCCGCCAGCGGCAACACCAGCGCCACGGTCAGGGCAGCGCGCACATTACCGAGGAACAGGCCGAGCAGAACGATGACGATCACGGTCGCCTCCATCAGCGCGTTCGAGACCGCCCCGACCGCTTTCGAGACCAGATCGGCGCGGTCGTAAAACACGTTCAGCGTGACGCCCTCGGGCAAGGTCGGCTTCAAGTCAGCGAGTTTTTTGCGCACGCCCTCGACGACTTGCTGCGCATTCGCGCCTGCCAGTCCCAGCACCAGGCCCTGCACGGCTTCGCCCTTGCCGTTTTGCGTGACGACGCCGTAACGCGTCAGTGCGCCGATACGCACTTCAGCCAGCGCACCGACGCGTACCGGGACGCCACCGCTGACCTTGACCACGACAGCGCGCAACTCCTCGAGGCTGGTGATGCTGCCTTCGCTGCGTACCAGCAAAACTTCGTCGCCTTCGCCGAGGCGGCCGGCACCATCATTGCGATTATTGGCACGTATCGCTTCCTGCAACTGTGCCATCGTGACGCCACTGGCCGTCATCGCCAGCGGGTTGGGCACGACCTCGAACGAGCGGACCATGCCACCCAGCGCATTGACATCGGCCACGCCTGGCACGGTGCGCAGCGCCGGGCGAATCACCCAGTCCAGCAAGCTGCGCCGTTCTGTCAGCGACAAGCTATCGCTATCGACGGTGAACATGAACATTTCGCCCAGCGGTGTGGTGATCGGTGCCATGCCGCCACTGATTCCGTTAGGCAGACTATCGGTGATACCACCAAGACGTTCGCTCACTTGCTGGCGCGCCCAGAAAATATCGGTGCCATCCTGGAAATCGATGGTGACATCGGCCATCCCGTACTTGGTGACCGATCGTAAAATTTTTGTCTTCGGGATGCCGAGCATTTCGACTTCGATCGGCACCGCAATGCGGCTTTCGACTTCTTCCGGCGTCATGCCGGGCGCCTTCATGATGATCTTGACCTGCGTGCTCGAGACGTCCGGGAAGGCGTCAATCGGCAATTGCAAGAAAGCGAACCAGCCGGCACCACCGACCATCAGCGTGGCCAGCAGTACGAACAGACGCTGGGATAAACAAAACTGGATCAAGCGGGCAAGCATCAGTCGCCTCCCTTTTCACCCAGCCAGGAGCCTTTGAGCGCGACCACGCCCGAGACGGCGATCAGCTCACCCGCCTTGAGTGGACCGGCAATACGCACGCGCTGGCCGGCCGCGCTAATCTGCCTGACCTTGCGCGCCTCGAAGTGATCGACACCACGAACAAAGACATAGGCGGCAGTGCCAACATGGGCCAGTGCCGCCAGGGGCACGTCCCAACTTTCACTGTTGCTGATCAGAGGTAATTGTGCGGTGATGAATTCGCCGGGCCGCAGGTCGCTGCCGGCACCGAGTTCCGCCCGGATCGCAACGGTCTGACTATCGGGTGTCACGAGCGGGCTGATGCTTACGATGCTGGCAGTGCCCGTTCGACCCAGCACGGTCAGCTTGCTACCGACGCGCCAATTGCTCGCCTCGGTGGCCGGGGCCTGAATTTCCAGTATCAAATGATCGATTTGCGCCAGTTGCAACAGCGCCATCGCGGGATCGACCCGTTGCCCGGGTTTGACATTGATGTTGGTGACGACGCCTGCTTGCGCCGCATGCAATGTGACGCCATCGTCGAGCTTGCCGGAGGCGAGTACGCGCGAAATCGATTGCGCCGACATGCCGGCCAGACCCAGTGCCGCTCTGGCCTGCCGAAGCACGGCTTCGTTATCGGCCAGCGCTGCATCGGCTTCCTGCACCCGGCGACGGGCAATGATGCCCTCGTCGAACAAGGTGCGTTCGCGCTGCGCGGCGAGTCGCGACAGTCTGGTTCTGCTATCGGCTTGCATCAATTGCAGTTGCAACGGTCCCAGTTCCTGGCTGACGATGCGCAGCAGCGGGGCGCCCTGTTTCACGGCTTGATTCGGTTGTACGAACAACTGTACGGCCAGACCGGCCAGCGGTGCGCTGATCATCTGCTGGCGATTCATTGGTACTGTCACCTGCGCGGGCAAGCTCAGTACGACGGGTGCGGCATCGCGCTGCAAGGCTTCAGTCCGTATAGCCAACGACTGCATCTGCTGCTGGGTGACCGCAAAGCTGGCTTGTCGCTCGGCTGCCATGAGTTGGCTGCTCAAGCCCAGCGTCAATGCGAAGGACAAACTCACGCACAGCGGCGAGGGGAGAATTCTTTTTTTCATGATTGTTCCCGGAGGAGGCAAAAGGGGGCTGCCATGAACGACGGTCATTGGCCGGTACACGCCGACACCATCGGACAGCGCCATGCGAGGCGTGACCGATAGCAACGGCAAGGAATATCAATCTAAGGAGGAAAGGTGCCCGTACCATTGCAGCAAGCTGCAAATGGAGCTCGTACGCTGCGCAAGAAAATCAGCAGGCAGAGACAGGCTCTGCCGCTAGCAGCGGACGGATTTAGGCTGTGTAGCGACGGGGCGGACGGAAGAGCGGATCGAGAGCGGGAAAGGGGAGCGTGCGTTCGGTGAAGTGCAACCGGGCGATATTGGCATTGCCGGACGTGAGCACAACATTTGTGCTTGTATCAGGAAAAAATTGGAGATGGTCAACGGCATGCAGTGTCTGATGCTCAGCCAAATCCGGCATGCCATCGTCGTCGCTGGCGTCGTCAATGATGGCGACATCGGCGTGCTCATGCGCGTTGGCCACTTGCCCGATGCCGTTATGCTCAAGTTCATGCGCAAGCCTGGCCGCACTAAAACCCCAAACGCCGATGTTCGTCATGAAGATGACGAACAACAAAAACACGACATGTTTTAGGATAGGTTTGCTCACAGGCGGCAGGTTAGCACATCACGCCGAACGTGTCGGCTTTCTCGTCAGCCACCATCTCTGCAAAAAACGCCGGTGTGGCGGAGCCTGCCCGGCGCTTTCCTGAAGGTCCGCACGATGCGTTAATACTTCGAGTAACAGCGCAAGCAACAGCGTGTAAAAACGAACCATCGTTCATTCATCAGCCAGGTCGTTAGAAACTTTCCCAGCTTCCATCGACGCCATTGGCCAGTCGCACCTGGCTTTCAGATGCCGCACCGCCCGACGACCGGCTTCCCGGCGATCCCGGCGCGGATGCCGCTTTCGTTTTCGGCACAGCCACAAGACGGGACGGCGCTTTGCGCAGCACAACCGGTGCGGCGTGCTGTCCTTGGAGATCATCGAGCTTGAACGCGGCCATCGCTTGCACCAACTGCGTGGACTCTTCTCTCAGGCTGGTCGCACCGGCGGCCATTTCTTCGACCAGCGCCGCATTTTGCTGGGTCGCCTGATCCATCGTGAAGATAGCTTCGCACACTTGTGACACGCCCTGATTCTGTTCCATGCTCGCCGCGCTGATCTCTCCCATGATGTCGGTGACACGCCCGATGCCGGAGACGATTTCTTCCATCGTCGTACCGGCTTTCGTGACGAGCAGTGTGCCTTGCCCGACCTGCTCGACACTGTCGCTAATCAACACCTTGATTTCCTTGGCAGCATCGGCGCTGCGCCGTGCCAGGCTTCGCACCCCGGTCGCCACGACGCAAAACCACGACCTTGCTCGCCAGCACGGGCGGCTTCCACTGCGGCATTGAGTGCCAGGATATTGGTCTGAAAAGCAATCCCGTCGATCACGCTGATGATGTCGGTAATGCGGCGTGAACTGGCATTGATGCCCTTCATGGTTTCCACCACTTCCGACATCACCTGCCCTCCTGCCACGGCGACGTTGCTTGCACTCCGGGCCAACTGGTTGGCCTGACGGGCATTGTCGGCATTCTGCTTCACGGTGGTACCGAGCTCTTCCATCGACGCCGATGTTTCTACCAGTGCACTGGCTTGCTGTTCGGTCCGGCTCGACAAATCCATATTGCCATCCGCGATTTCCGCAGAGGCGAGCGACACCGTATCGGCGCCCCGGCGCACACCGGAAATCGACCGGGTAGTGCTGATGATCAAACGCGAGGATGAGACAACGTGATTCTGGAAAAAAAAGGAGGGCAGCACGATGATGCCCATCCGCGCGCCATCACCGCGCTCGACAAGTTGCGGCAGGAACACACAATGCGGTACGGCCCGTCCAGCTAATCCAGCTTGGGCAATTATGCCGCGATGATCCGCAATGAATAATCGGTGGCGCGCACATCCTTGGTCAGACTGCCGATCGAAATCCGGTCAACACCCGTTTCGCTGATCGCCCGCACCGTATCGAAGTTAATCCCGCCGGACGCCTCCAGCAATGCCGCGCCGGCGGTGAGTGCAACGGCTTCACGCATCTGCTCGAGCGAAAAATTATCCAGCAGCACCGAGCGCGCACCGGCAGCCAGCGCTTCCTTCAACTGGTCGATTGATTCGACTTCGATCTGTATCGTCACGCCGGCGTTCAGCGCAAAGGCTTTTTCCATCGCCAGCCGGACTCCACCGGCAGCAGCAATATGGTTTTCCTTGATCAGGATGCCGTCGTAAAGGGCCAGGCGCTGGTTCGCACCGCCACCGACCCGTACCGCATATTTTTGCGCCAGCCGCAGGCCGGGCAAGGTCTTGCGGGTATCAAGAATACCGGCGGTGGTACCGGCGACCAGACTGACGTAGCGCCGGGTCTGGCTGGCCACGCCGGACATCATCTGCAAGAAATTGAGTGCACTGCGCTCGCCGGTCAGCAATGCGCGGGCCGGTGCTTCGATCTGGCAGACCACGCTGTCGGGGCGCATCAATTCGCCTTCGTCGTAACGCCAGTCGATACGGATACGCGCATCGAGTTGCGTCATCACTGCCTCGAACCACGGTGCGCCACACAGCACCGCTACTTCGCGCACGATCACACGCGCTTGCACGATCGCGTCGCCGGGAACCAGCAAGCCGGTGACATCGCCGCTGCCAACATCTTCGGCCAAAGCCAACGCAACATTGGCGTCGAGTGCGGCGGCCAGCGCCGGCTCGAACGGGGCGAACGGATTAACGAGATTACTCATGCTGGCCCGATCCCTGAAAAAAGTGTTTGTTCTTGCGCGAGGTCGGCAGATGGTCGCACGTTGGCCTTTTTTTGCGCCGCAAAATCGAGCATGCGGTCAATGCAGACTTTTGCCTTGCTGCTGATGGCGGGATCGACCTCGATCGTGTTGCTCAACGATTCAAGCACGTCGGCCAGATTCTGCAAACCGTTCATGGCCATCCACGGGCAATGCGCACAGCTCTTGCACGTCGCACTGTTGCCGGCCGTCGGTGCTTCGATGAAGGTCTTGCCGGGAGCGGCCAGCCGCATCTTGTGCAGGATGCCGTTGTCGGTGGCGACGATGAAGGTATCGACGCCTGGTGTCAGCGTCGCCGCGATCAGTTGCGAGGTCGAGCCGACCACATCGGCCAATGCCACCACCGCAGCAGGCGACTCGGGATGGACCAGCACCATCGCCTCCGGATGTTCTTTGATCAGCAGTTCCAGTTCAACGCCCTTGAATTCGTCATGTACCAGACAGGAACCCTGCCACAACAGCATGTCAGCGCCGGTCTGTTTCTGGATGTAGCCACCGAGATGCTTGTCCGGCGCCCACAGGATTTTTTTACCTTGCGCGTGCAGGTAAGCGACGATGTCGAGGCCGATCGAGGAAGTCACCATCCAGTCGGCTCTGGCCTTCACCGCCGCGCTGGTATTGGCATAGACCACCACGGTGCGGTCCGGATGGGCATCGCAGAAAGCGGCGAATTCATCGGCCGGGCAACCAAGATCGAGCGAACAGGTGGCATCGAGATCCGGCATCAGCACGGTTTTTTCGGGACTGAGAATTTTGGCGGTTTCGCCCATGAAGCGGACGCCGGCGACCACCAGTGTCGTGGCCGGATGATCGCGCCCGAAGCGTGCCATTTCAAGTGAGTCCGATACGCAGCCACCGGTTTCTTCGGCCAGATCCTGCAAGTCGGCATCGACATAGTAGTGCGCGACCAGCACCGCCTGTTTTTCAATCAGCAGGCGCTTGATGCGTTCTTTCAAGGCGGTCTTTTCGGCTGGCGTCGGCGTAACCGGCACACGGGCCCAGGCTTGCGCACTGCAGCTGGTGCCCGATTGCATTTGCGGACGTTCGAATTCGATGGTCTGGATGGCTGGCGTAGGCATGGTGTCGACTGTGAAAAATAGTTGGCGGAGCCGTAATTGGCGCGAGTCGTCATTTTAATGGCCTTTTGGCACAAGGGACGAAATTGCGGCAGATTGATCAGGTCAGTCAACAAGCGAAGCACGCTGACCACGCCCCATCATCGACGTCGATAGGCCTGACGGACATTACCCTGCAGTTAAAAAATATTTCTTATAAGTAACCAAAGTCGATTACCCTTCACGACAAGGTTTAATGCCTGCACGATTCCAAGCATGACCTCGCTGACAGCAGTTTTACCAACACCGGCGTGCGATCAACCTGGCAGACAACTTGTTTTTTTACATGGCCAGAACCTTCATGACATTACCTCGCTCCACAGACGGACAACCCGACTTGAGCCACTTGAAGCACCGCTCACCGTGGTTACTTTTTGCACTCATCCTGTTTTTCTTCACCTGTATTGTGACTGTCAATATCGTGCAGGAACATGGTCGCATCGATGCCGAAGAACGCCAGCAGCTGGAGACACAAGCTACCGTCGTCGACATCCATCTGACCCGCAGTCTGGCTTCGGTGAATGCCGCACTTGATGCTTTACGCCGCGAAGTGGTGCCGATGCAGGCACGATCGGGTGGGCGGGCGCTGCTCAACCAGTACCTGCACACGCTGGTAGATGTATTGATCGGCACCCGTACCCTGGTGGTCGTCAATGTCGATGGCGAAATCACGGCAAGTAACCAGGCTGCGTTGATCGGGCAAAACGTGCGTGAAAAAGAGCGCTTCCGTACCATGCGTCAGGGCGCAGAGACGAAGACGCTCTATGTGTCGCCGCCATTCAGGTCGCCTCTGGACGTGTATGCCATGAGTGTCGGTAAGGTATTACTGGATGATCAAGGAAAATTCGCCGGTATCGTGTTGGCGATCCTCGATCCTGCATTTTTCAAGACGCTGATGGACTCGGTGCGCTACAGCGACGATATGCGTGCCTCGGTGGTCCATGGCGATGGCAAGATGGTTTTTTCTACCGACGAGAAGCTCGACATCAGCGAAATTGACCTGCGTGGCTCATCTTTTTTTAGTCGGCATCTGGCTGGCGGCCGGGAGCTCAGCATCCTTTCGGGGCAGGCTGCTACAACGCGGGATGACCGATTAGTCGCACTTCGCACAATCGGGCCAGACCCGATAGCCATGGATAAAATACTGGTGATCGCGATCAGCCGGTCAATGCCGGCCATTTTTGCTCAGTGGCAGCAACGCACGCAGATCAAGTTCAGTCTGGTCGGATTGCTGGCGCTCCTCGGTATGCTTGGATTGCTGTTCCATCAGCGACGACAGCAGTCTTTTTTACGCGTATCTGCCGTCAGCGAACGGCAGCGTATTCAAGCTGAAGTATTGGCGAACAGCGCACGGTTTGTCCGGACTATCACCGACGCGATGCCTGGCGCGGTCGCCTACTTCGATCGTGACCTGCGCTGCCAGTTCGCCAACAAAGGCTATCAGGACTGGTACGGCAAATCGTCAGTATCCCTGCAAGGCATGACACTGATGTCCTTGCTGGGCGAGGCGCTGTTCGCCATCAACGAGACCCATATCCAGGCGGCACTAGCCGGTGAAAGCCAGCAGTTCGAGCGTTTCCTGACAAAACTCGATGGCAGCGTCGGCCATATCCTGGCCAACTATATTCCCGACATCGATCCCGCCGGCAACGTCCTCGGGTTCATTATCGTCGTGACCGACATCAAGGCATTCAAGATGGCAGAAGGCGAACTCAAGATGACTGCCAACGTATTTGCCTGCACATCGGAAGCCATCATGATCACGGACAGCAAGGAAAACATCCTGTCAGTCAATCCTGCCTTCACTCGCATCACCGGATACAACGCCGAGGAAGTAGTCGGGCAAACGCTGCACCTGCTGCGCTCGGAACACCATTCGGAAGAATTCCATACCGCGATGTGGCAGCAAGTCAACGATAGCGGTATGTGGCAAGGCGAGACATGGAGTCGCAAAAAGACCGGCGCAGCGTATTTAAAATGGAAAACCATCACTAAAATTGCTGGGGCACTTGCCAGCGAGGATCGCTACGTCGCCGTATTTCGTGACATTACCGAAACCTGGAAAGCCCAGGAAAGTATCAAGCACCAGGCTTTCCACGATGCCTTGACCAAACTACCAAATCGTTCGTTGCTGATGGAGCGTATCAACCGGCAGATCGTGTTTGCGGAACGGGCGGCGCACAGTATGACGATCATGTTTCTTGATCTCGACCGTTTCAAGGCAGTCAACGATCGTCTCGGCCACGCGGCCGGGGATGACTTGCTGGTCATCGTGGCGGAAAAATTACAAGGACTGCTCCGTGAGACCGATACCGTGGCGCGACTGGGCGGCGATGAGTTTGTAATTCTGCTGGACCATCCGGCCAGCCGGACAGAAGTCGAAGGCATCGCCAGCCGAATCATTGCCGTTGTCAAAGAACCCGTCGTCATTGAAGGAACCGCAGTCCATATCGGCACCTCGGTCGGTATTGCCGTGTATCCGGCTGACGGAACCAGCGCCGAGCAACTGATCAAATGTGCCGACCTGGCCATGTACGCGGCTAAATGCGCGGGCAGGAATGTCTTTCGCTTTTTTACCGACAACCAAACTGTCGCCGGTAAGGGTGAAGTGTAAGCACACCTGTTTTGTTGCTGGCGGACTGATCCAACCTGCACTGCTAAGTGGTCTCGACCACCAACCGCAATACCCTGCCGGTGCTACCCTATTAAAAAGAACAGACAGATTCAGATCACAAATCACCGGCTGTCTGCTTCGCCCACCCACAAGGAAAGCCCCATGCGCGCCTCTGCAGAAATCATCACCCATTACGAACCACGCGACCTGTCCGACCGCTTCGCGCTGAAATTCACCAAGTTCCTGCGCTTTCTGGCAGACGTCTTTTTTGCCAAACGATACGGCCACCGTGCTGTCGTGCTGGAGACTGTTGCGGCCGTACCCGGCATGGTCGGCGGCCTGTTACAGCATCTGAAAGCATTGCGCCTGATCAAAGACGACCACGGCTGGGTTCACACGCTACTCGACGAAGCCGAAAACGAACGGATGCACTTGATGACTTTTATCGAGATCGCCAAGCCTTCCGGCTTTGAGCGCCTGGTAATTTTTGTGACGCAACTGGTGTTCTACAACCTGTACTTTTTCATCTACCTGTTCTCGGCCAAAACCGCGCACCGTATCGTCGGCTACTTCGAGGAAGAAGCGTATTACAGCTACACCGAGTATCTGGCCGGTATCGACAAGGGTGAGCATGAGAACATCGCCGCTCCCGCCATTGCAATCAAGTACTGGAGCCTGCCCGCCGACGCCCGGCTGCGTGAAGTCGTCATCGCCGTACGTGCCGACGAAGCCGGTCACCGTGATGTCAATCATGCGTTTGCTGACGAACTGAGCTAAGCGCACTGCGCACACGTAAAAACGGAGCGCCATGCGCTCCGTTTTTTTTAGTGACGACTTCGTCGATGACTTAGTTGATAACTTAGTCGATAACTTAGTCAATACCCTGACTGGCCAGATAGTTTTCGTACGAGCCAGGATAATCAATGATTTCGTTTTCCTTGACTTCAAGAACGCGCGTCGCCAGCGACTGCACGAACTCACGGTCATGCGAGACGAAAATCAGCGTGCCGGCGTATTTTTCGAGTGCAACGTTGAGCGACTCGATCGATTCCATGTCCATATGGTTGGTCGGCTCGTCCATCAGCAGCACGTTGTGACGGCCCAGCATCAGCTTGCCGTACATCATGCGACCCTTCTCACCACCGGACAGCACCTTGACCGGCTTCTTCACGTCATCGCCGCCAAACAGCAAGCGTCCGAGAATCGAGCGCACCGCCTGGTCGTCATCGCCTTCCTTGGTCCACTGGTCGATCCATTCGGTCAATGTCTTGTCGGTCGCAAAGTCTTCGGTCGGATCCTGCGGCATGTAGCCGACGTTGGCATGCTCGGCCCATTTGACATTGCCGGTATCACCATCGAGTCCGCACAATGCCATGCCGCCCATTACGCGCAGCAACGTGGTTTTGCCTGCACCGTTGGCACCGATGATGGCAATACGCTCGCCCGCCTCGACCATGATGTCGAATTTTTTGAATAGCGTGCGGTCGTAGGTTTTTGACAGACCTTCAATCTG
>JBLHMB010000011.1:0-81988 GCA_047621665.1 Bradyrhizobium sp.
AGCGCAGCGGCCAGCCGCGCGGCGCCAGCCACCACAACGTGCCGATGGCGGCGGCGCAAAATGCCCACCACGACGGTACCGGTGCCGACCAGACAGCCCACGACAAACTACTTAGCCAGGTCAGTGCTTGCGCCAGCAGCACAATGCAGGCATGCCCCGACCACAGCAACCAGCCATTGAACGGACCCGGCGCGACACTGCCCAGCAAGGCCAGTGGCGTGACCACAAAACTGACTAACGGGATCGCGATCGCATTGGCCAGCGGACTGATCAGTGATACCTGCCCGAATAGCAGCAAGGTCAGCGGCACCATGCCGATCGAGACCACATATTGGGTCCGCGTCGCCGGCATCAACGCGGCCCGCCAGCGCTGCCAGCGCGAGACCGCCGGCGCTGGCAGCACGCGCCCTACCGATGCATACAGGATGATCGCCACCGCTCCAAACGAGAGCCAGAATCCGGGTGCCAGCACAGCCCACGGATCGAGCAGCAACACCACTGCCAGCGCAATGCACAGCACCGACGAAATACGCGTGAGCCGCCCGCACCAGAGCGCCAGCGCGACCACCGACAACATAAATAAAGTGCGTTGTGCCGGCACCCCGAAACCGGCCAGTAATACATACAGCAACGCCACCGCAACACCGACCAGTACGGCGAATTTCTGCGCGGGTAGCCGCAACGGCAACGCGGCGGCGGTGAAAAAAGAGCGTCGCCACAAGGCCTGTCCGAGCGCGGCAAACAGGCCGGCGACCATCGTGATGTGCAAGCCGGAGATCGAAATCAGATGACCGATACCGGTGCGTGTGAAGATGTTCCAGTCCGCTTGACCGACACCGCGCTGGTCACCAACGACCAGCGCCACCAGAACGCCGGCATAGCGTTTTTCCGGCAAGGCCGCAAGAATGCGATCGCGCAACCAGCCACGGCTGCGTTCGACCAGATTGCCGGGACTAAAAACAAATGCCGCCAGCCGGCTGTTTTTGAGCACAGCATCCGTGTCAGGCCGGACATAACCGGTGGCGCGCAGATTCTGTTCGAGTAGCCAGGCTTCGTAATCAAAACCGTACGGGTTGGCATTGCCATGTGGACGCGTCAGGCGCACCGTCAATTGCCAGCGCTCGCCCGGTTGGACGTCACCAACGACTTGCGTGGTCTGGCCAAAAAATCCGGACGACCAGGCCAGCGCCAGACGGCGCGGCAAGACCGGCGTGACACCATCGACCGGCCACACCCGCTCGACCAGAAAATTGAAACGCACGCCCTGTTCGACGCTGGCCGGCAAACTATCAATGGTGCCAATGAGGGTGATGTCGCGGCCTTCGAGTGATGCAGGCATGGACCGCTGCAAGTAGGTCTGCGCAAACAGCGTGGCCCACGCAAAGCCGAGCACGGCCGCAGCGCACGCTACCAATGGCAGGCGAATCTGCGTCAGGTTTATCCGATTGAGCACAACGAGTAGCAACACGGCCATCAACAGCAAACCCGCTGCCCACGGCATCGGCAACAGCGCCGGCTGCAATTGCACTATCCCGACTCCCGCAGAAAACCCGAGCAGCGCCGTGCGCATGCGACGTCAGTAAAGTGCCGCCAGTCGCGGTAAGGCGACCAGTGCGTTGGCGGTCGTGGCGGCCGCGATGGCCTCGACAGATACCTCGCGCAAACCGGCCAGTGCTGCACCGATCTGCGGAATTTGCGCCGGACTATTACGCGCCGGATGCAGCCATGCCGGCGACAGGTCGGGCGCGTCAGTTTCGAGCACCAGTGCCGAGAGCGGCAGTTCGGTAGCGAGCCGGCGAATTTGCAAGGCACGCGTGAAAGTCATCGCGCCACCAAGTCCCAGCTTGAAACCGAGGTCGATGAATTGCAGTGCCTGCTGAAAGCTGCCATTGAACGCGTGCGCGCAACCGCCGCGCACGCGGATGCGACGCAAATGCTTGAGCAGCAGGTCTTGCGAGCGCCGCACATGCAGCAGCACCGGCAAGTCGAAGTCGCGCGCGATTTTCAATTGTTCGATATAAAAGTGTTCCTGCTTTTCGCGTAGCGGCGACACAGTCAGTGCAGGAATAAAAAAGTCCAGACCGATTTCGCCGATGGCAAGAAATCGCGCATCGCGCAACGCAGCAGGAATAGCGGCGCGTAACAGCAGCAAATCGGCTTCATCGGCTTGCGGTACAAACATCGGATGGATGCCGAGCGCGTAAGACCCATTCGGACACGCGGCTGCAAGCGCCGCCACCGCGCCGAAATTAGCCCGGCCAATGGCCGGAATGACGATGCGGGAGACGCCTAGCTGGTGCGCTTCGCAAGCCGCTGCCGCGTTTTCACCGCTAAATTCGGCGGCATCCAGATGGCAGTGGGTATCGATCCACATCGGCGCACTCCGTTATTCGGCGTAGGGTTCCAGCCCGCGCTCGGACAGGCGCAGGATGCGATCGCAATGGCGCGCCAGTTCGACGTCGTGTGTGACGATGACGAACGAGGTGCCCAGCGTGCGCGACAATTCCAGCATCAGGTCGAAGGTCTGGTGTGCGGTGGCCCGGTCAAGGTTGCCGGTGGGCTCGTCAGCCAGCACGCAAGCAGGCTGCGTCACCAGCGCCCGCGCCAGCGCTACCCGCTGGCGTTCGCCGCCGGACAATTCGCCGGGTACGTGCGTGACACGCTCGGCCAGACCGACGCGGGACAGCACTTTACGGGCAGCTTCCTGCGCCGTGGCGCGGTCGACGCGACGGATCATCAGCGGCATTGCGACATTGTCGAGTGCTGAAAATTCAGGCAGCAAGTGATGGAACTGGTAGACGAAACCGAGCGAGTGATTGCGCACGTCGCCACGTTCTTTTTCGGCCATGCTGGCAAAGTCGCGGCCTTGCAGCGTAACGCTACCGGTACTCGGCGTATCGAGCCCGCCAAGCAAATGCAGCAGCGTCGATTTGCCCGAACCGGAAGCGCCGACAATGGCGACGCGCTCGCCTGTTTGCACCTGGAAGTCGATGCCGCCCAGCACCTTGACGGAATATTTCCCTTGCGTGAAGGTCTTCCCGAGACCGGCACAGGACAGGACAGAGTTACTACTAGTGTTGTTACTCATAGCGCAAGGCCTCGGCAGGTTTGACACGAGCCGCCCACCAGCTCGGATACAGCGTGGCCAGGAACGCCAGCACCACGGCAACAGCGCCAATGGTGCCGACATCCGGCCAGCGCAGATCGGACGGCAAGGCACTGATTAGATAAATATCGCGCGGCAAAAATTGCACGCCAAGCAGGTGTTCAATGAACGGCACGATGACATCGACATTGAGGGCGATCAGCACGCCGCCACTGACGCCGATAGCAGTACCGATCAAGCCCACCAGCGCACCCTGGATCATGAAAATTTTCATGATCGAGCGCGGTGACGCACCCAGCGTGCGCAGGATGGCGATGTCGGCCTGCTTGTCGGTGACGGTCATGACCAGCGTCGAGACGAGGTTAAAAGCGGCGACCGCGATGATTAGCGTGAGGATGATGAACATCATGCGTTTTTCAGTTTGCACGGCAGCAAACCAGGTCTTGTTCTGTTTCGACCAGTCGCTGATGAGCACGTTGCCGGTCAGGATGCGCGACAGATCGCGTGCGACCAGCGGCGCCTGCTGCATGTCGGCAATTCGCAATCGCACCCCCGTGGGTTCCTTGAGCCGGAACATTTTTTCGGCATCATCGATGTGCATGAAGGCCAGCGTCGAATCATATTCATAGTGACCGGCTTCAAAAATCCCGACCACGGTAAAGGCCTTGTAGCGCGGCACCACACCGGCGGGTGTGACCTGTCCTTCGGGCGACACCAATGTGACGCGGTCACCAATTCCGGCTGACAGCGCGCGCGCCAGCTCGCCACCCAGCACGATATTGAATTCACCGGGGCGCAAGTCAGTGAATTTGCCTTGCCGGACTTGCGCCGCGACCTCGGAAACATTCGATTCTTCGCTTGGCAACACGCCGCGTACGATCACACCGCGCAAGACACCGTCGCGCGTCATCATGGCCTGACCAGCGACGTACGGCGCGGCACCTTTGACTTCCTTATCCAGAAAGGCTTCCTTGGCCGTGGCGCGCCAGTCAGCCAGGCCATTGACGGGATCGAACACTTCGATGTGCGGCAGCACCGACAACATCCGGTCGCGGACTTCTTTCTGGAAGCCATTCATCACCGACAGCACAATAATTAATGCCGCCACGCCCAACGCGATCCCCGCCATCGAGATCAGCGAGATGAATGAAATAAAGCTATTACGTCCGCTACGCCGGCCAGCCCGGGTGTACCGGATACCGACTTGCCATTCGAACGGCAGATTTTTAAGAATGCTCAATGGTGTCGCTCCTGAATTCGACGTGCATCTTCCCACATAAAACAGATCGTCTCCAATAAGGGTGCCTCAAGGGTTGCAATGTGGAGCGAATGCCGCCAAGTAGTCTTTAATCGGCAACCAAGGATTGCATCGACAAGATTATTGACCTGCATCAGGATGCGCTATGAAGGTCATTAAGAATATTTCGTAGGACAATCTTTAACGAAAATCTATACTGATCATCGCTGGAATTACCAAACATTCACAGGAGAACACCTTGTCAAACGAAACAAAATGTCCGTTTTTGAGCGGAGCACCTCAAGCTACCGTCAACGCAGGTCGTACCAATGCTGACTGGTGGCCGAATCAGCTGAACCTGAAAATCCTTCAACAGAACTCATCGTTGACCAACCCGATGGGCAAGGATTTCAACTACGCCGAAGAATTCAAAAGCCTCGATCTGGAAGCCCTGGTCAAGGATGTCACCGCACTGATGACCGACTCCCAGGAATTCTGGCCGGCTGACTATGGTCACTACGGTCCTTTCTTCATCCGTATGGCATGGCACTCGGCCGGTACTTACCGGATTGCCGACGGTCGCGGCGGCGCCGGATACGGTACCCAGCGTTTTGCACCAATCAACAGCTGGCCTGACAACGCCAACCTGGACAAGGCACGTCGCCTGCTCTTGCCGATCAAGCAAAAATACGGCCGCAAAATTTCATGGGCTGACTTGATCGTACTGACCGGCACCGTCGCGATGGAATCGATGGGCTTGAAAATGGTCGGCTTTGCCGGTGGCCGCGCCGACGTCTGGGAACCGCAAGAAGATATTTATTGGGGTCCGGAAACCGTATGGCTGGACAACAAGCGCTACAGCGAGGACCGCGTCCTTGAACAACCGCTTGGCGCAGTCCAAATGGGCTTGATCTATGTCAATCCAGAAGGCCCGGATGGCAACCCCGACCCACTGCTGTCGGCACACGATATTCGTGAGACTTTTGCACGCATGGCGATGAATGACGTAGAAACCGTCGCCCTGTGCGCTGGCGGTCATACCTTCGGCAAAGTCCACGGCGCTGCTGATCCTGAGAAATACGTCGGTCCTGCACCAGAAAGCGCTCCGATTGAAGAGCAAGGTCTGGGCTGGAAAAATTCCTTCGGTACCGGCAAAGGCGTACACACGATTTCCAGTGGTCTGGAAGGCGCATGGACACCGACCCCGATTACCTGGGATAACAGCTACTTTGACACCCTGTTCGGTTATGAGTGGGAATTGACGCGTAGCCCGGGCGGCGCCCAGCAGTGGACACCAGTCAATGGTGGCGGCGCTGGTACCGTACCCGACGCGCATGATCCGTCGATCCGCCATGCACCAATGATGGCAACGACCGACATCGCCCTGCGCGCCGATCCGGCCTACGAAAAAATCTCGCGGCACTTCCACCAGAATCCGCAAGAATTCGCTGAAGTGTATGCCAAGGCCTGGTACAAACTGATGCACCGCGACATGGGTCCGTTGTCACGCTATCTTGGTTCGATGGTTCCGGCCCAGACCGAAATCTGGCAAGACGTTGTTCCTGCCGTTGACCACCCATTGGTCGATGACAAGGATATCGCCGCCTTGAAAGCCACAGTACTTGCCTCCGGCGTACCAGCAGCGCAATTGATCAGCACGGCATGGGCCTCGGCAGCATCTTTCCGCGGCAGTGACAAGCGCGGTGGCGCCAACGGCGGCCGTATTCGTCTGGCACCGCAAAAAGATTGGGAAGCCAATGAGCCAGCCCAATTGGCAACGGTCCTGAAAGCACTCGAGACCATCCAGAAAGATTTCAATGGCGCACAATCCGGCGGCAAAAAAATCTCGATGGCGGACTTGATCGTGTTGGCCGGATCAGCGGCGGTTGAAGCAGCAGCCCATAAAGGCGGTCATCACGTCACCGTTCCGTTCATGCCAGGTCGTACTGATGCCTCGCAAGAACAGACCGATGTCGAGTCGTTCGCTTCACTGGAACAAACCGCGGATGGATTCCGCAATTATCTGGCTGACCACAGCTCGAGGACGGCAGCAGAGTTGCTGATCGACCGCGCCCAGTTGCTGACCTTGACCGGTCCGGAAATGACGGTCCTGCTCGCCGGAATGCGTACTCTTGACACCAACTTCGGCGGCACCAAGCATGGTGTATTTACTGCTCACCCTGGCACCCTGAACAATCACTACTTCGTCAATCTGCTCGACATGACAACCGTGTGGCAGAAAACGGCCACAGAAGGCCAGATGGAAGGTCGTGATGCTGCCACCGGTGACATCAAGTGGACTGGTTCTGTCGTTGATCTGGTTGTGGGTTCGAACTCGCAGTTGCGCGCTATTGCTGAAGTCTATGGCAGCAGCGATGCAGATGAACAGTTTGTGCATGACTTCATCGCGGTATGGACCAAAGTGATGAACCTGGATCGTTTCGATCTGGCTTAATCCTGCAGTAAAAAACTGCTCCGGCTAGTTTTTCCCGAAAGACCCGCTCACACTTGCGAGCGGGTCTTTTTTTTATTGCAAGCCAAAAAGCAATTCGTAAAAAAGAATGAATCCGGATTTTTAATCAGGAATTCATCCTTGCCGTAGCAGCGAAAAGCAAGCTCGCAGCGTGCGCCCCTACCGGTGATAAATCAGCACCACCGCTTCTGCCGCCATCCCCTCTTCGCGTCCCAGAAATCCCATGCGTTCGTTGGTCTTTGCTTTCACGTTGACGCGTCCGACCGGGATGCCGATGGCATCGGCAATATTGGTCACCATCAGCGCAATATGCGGTGCCATCTTCGGCGCCTGCGCAATGATGGTGGCATCGACGTTACCGACCAGATAACCGGACTGATGCACGCGCAGCGCAATTTCGCGCAGCAAGGCCAGCGAATTGGCACCGGCAAAAGTTTTATCGGTATCGGGAAAATGCTTGCCGATATCGCCCAGAGCCGCCGCGCCAATCAATGCATCGGTGATCGCATGCAACAGCACGTCGGCATCCGAATGCCCCATCAGCCCGGTCGGATGCGGGATCAGTACGCCACCGACGATGAGTTCCCGGCCGGCGACCAGTTGATGGCAGTCGTAACCCTGGCCAATACGAAACGGAGGAGCGGTGTTCATGGTGTTTCCTTCAAAATGAGTGTGGCAAGTGCGCCGTCATCGGGCAGCGTCACCTTGAAATTACGGGTACTGCCTGGCACCAGCAGTGGTTGCAGGCCGAGCGCTTCGATTGCGCTGGCTTCATCGGTCACTTCGCGTGCCTGTTCCAGTGCCGTGGTCAGCAACCCGTGGCGAAACAGTTGCGGTGTCTGCGCGGCCCACAAACCGGCCCGCGCCACCGTCTGCCCGACCCGCTCGCCATCACTGCGCTTGAGCGTATCAGCAACCGGCAAGGCCAGCAGACCGCCAACCGGATCATTACCCACGGCGGCAATGAGCTGATCGATCAGCGCGACAGTGAGGCCGGGGCGAGCCGCATCATGCACCAGAATCCAGTCATCGGCATCCGCTGGCAAGGCGCGCAAACCATTGAGCACCGATTGCTGACGGGTCGCACCGCCAACCCGCAATACCGTCACCCGGTCTTGCAGGTGCGGCGCATCGGCCAGCAGGCCGTCGATATAACCATCCTGCGCACTGACTACCAGATAGGTGTGGGCGATGATGGCCGTGCTGGCAAAGGTGTCGAGCACATACCGCAACATCGGCAGCGCGCCGAGTTGCAGGTATTGCTTTGGCTGCGACCCGCCCATGCGGGCCCCGACACCGGCGGCGGGAATCAAGGCGAAGCGGCGTGGTGACGTCATGCCGGACGTGCCGGATTGACACACAAAATAAAAGACAGGATGCGGATCGGGATGATAGCTGCTCGCTGGTGGGATGGATCGCCGCCCGATCGGATGCATCGGACGGTCCGGAAACGCTTCGTCTATAATCGCAGCTTACTTTTTTAGTGTCAATTCAAAGCCGGAGCGCCATTCGCCGGCCATAAATACACCCTCGCCGATGTCATTCCAGCTGATTCAATCCCTTCCGAAACCGGGTCACCGCTATGCCTTGCCCCGCCTGCATGGCTCCGCCGATGCGTGCGTACTGGCACAAGCAGGATCGGTACTCAAAGCCCAGAAAAAAATGCTGGCCATTGTGGTGGCCAATCCCGCCGATGCGCAGCGCCTGCTGGCCGAGATTCCGTGGTTCGCGCAGGAAGGCGAACCCGCGCTGCGCTGCCACTTGCTGCCGGATTGGGAAACCCTGCCGTACGACGCTTTTTCGCCACATCAGGACCTGGTATCGGAGCGCCTTGCCACGCTGTATGAAATGCAAAACGGCCAGTGCGATGTACTCATTGTGCCGGCCACCACGGCACTGGTGCGGATGGCACCGCCGTCGTTTCTGGCGGCGTACACGTTCTTCTTCAAGCGTGGCGAAGTACTCGATGAAGTGCGCCTGAAAACCCAATTGGCGCTGGCCGGCTACACCCCCGTATCGCAAGTCATGTCGCCCGGCGAATACTCGGTGCGCGGCGGGCTGATCGACCTGTTCCCGATGGGTTCGGCACTGCCCTACCGGATCGATCTGTTCGGCGACACCATCGACACAATCCGCACCTTCGACGCCGATACACAACGTTCGCTGTATCCGGTGCAGGAAGTGCGCCTGTTGCCGGGACGCGAATTCCCGATGGATGACCTCGCCCGCACCGCGTTTCGCAGTCGCTGGCGCGAAGTGTTCGAAGGCGATCCGTCGCGCTCGTCGGTCTACAAGGACATCGGTAGCGGCATTGCCGCCGCCGGTATCGAATACTACCTGCCGCTGTTTTTTGAAGACACCCGCACACTGTTCGATTACCTGCCAGCAGATACGACGTTTGCGTTGAGCGGCGATATCGACGGCGCAATCGGCCGCTTCTGGAGCGATACCCGCTCGCGCCATAACTTTCTGAAATCGGACCGCGAGCGTCCCATCCTGCCGCCCGACCAGCTGTTCCTGACCGATGAAGAGTTTTTCACGCGTGCCAAGACCTTCGGACGCTGGATCTTGCGCACCGATGATCAGCCGTCCGAACTGTCAGCCGCCTTGCCCAATATCGCCGTCAATCGCCGCAGTGACGATCCGCTGATTAATTTACGCAGCTATTTGCGCTATAACGCCAAGCGCGTAATGATCTGCGCCGAAACCAACGGCCGGCGCGAAACGCTGCAACAGTATTTCAATGAATACCAGCTCGACCTGACGCCATGCGAAGGCTATACCGGCTTCGTCAACGGCTCGGCCAGGCTGATGCTGGGCGTGGCACCGATGCATGCCGGTTTCGAACTGGGCGAAGCGCTCGGCGACCTGGTCTTCATTACCGAAACCGAACTGTTCGCCGGCACGGGTCGCCGCGCCGGCCACAAAAAACAGGAAGCCGCGACGCAGGTCGAGTCGATGGTGCGCGATCTGTCCGAGCTAAAAATCGGCGACCCGGTCGTCCACAGCAACCACGGCATCGGGCGCTACATGGGACTGGTCAGCATGGACCTCGGTGAAGGCGAAACCGAGTTCCTCTACCTCGACTATGCAAAAGAAGCCAAGCTGTATGTACCGGTGTCGCAGCTGCATGTGATTTCACGCTATTCGGGCGCCTCGCCCGAAGACGCGCCGCTGCATTCGCTCGGTTCCGGCCAGTGGGAAAAAGCCAAGCGCCGCGCCGCCCAGCAAATCCGTGACACCGCCGCCGAACTGCTGAATCTGTACGCCCGTCGCGCGTTGCGCAAGGGCCATGCGTTCGAATTTTCAGCCCATGATTACGCCGCCTTTGCTGAGAGCTTCGGCTTCGAGGAAACAGTCGACCAGGCCGCCGCGATCAACGCCGTCATCGGCGACATGACCAGCGGCAAACCAATGGACCGGCTGATCTGCGGCGACGTCGGTTTCGGTAAAACCGAAGTGGCGTTGCGTGCGACCTTTGTCGCGGTCCTCGGCGGCAAGCAGGTTGCCATCCTCGCGCCGACCACACTGCTGGCCGAACAGCATGCGCAGACCTTCGCCGACCGGTTTGCCGACTGGCCGGTGAAGATCGCCGAGCTGTCGCGTTTCCGGACCGGCAAAGAGATCAACACTGCAATGAAAGGCATGGCCGACGGCACGCTCGATATCGTCATCGGCACCCACAAGCTGCTGTCGAGCGATGTCCATTTCGAACGGTTGGGGCTGGTCATCATCGATGAAGAACACCGCTTCGGTGTGCGCCAGAAAGAAGCACTGAAAGCCTTGCGCGCCGAAGTCGATGTGCTGACGCTGACCGCCACGCCAATCCCGCGCACGCTGGGCATGGCGCTCGAAGGCTTGCGCGATTTTTCAATCATCGCGACCGCGCCGCAAAAGCGGCTGGCGATCAAGACCTTCGTGCGCAGCGAGGGCGAGTCCGTCATCCGCGAAGCCTGCCTGCGTGAACTCAAGCGCGGTGGCCAGGTGTACTTTTTGCACAATGAAGTCGACACCATCGAGAACCGCAAGGCGATGCTCGAAACGCTATTGCCGGAAGCGCGCATCGGCGTTGCCCACGGCCAGATGCACGAGCGCGAACTCGAAAAAGTCATGCGTGATTTTGTCGCGCAGCGCTTCAATATCCTGCTCTGCACCACCATCATCGAAACCGGTATTGACGTCCCGACCGCCAACACCATCATCATGCACAGGGCCGACAAGTTCGGCCTCGCGCAGCTGCATCAATTGCGCGGCCGGGTCGGTCGCTCGCATCATCAGGCGTATGCGTATTTGCTGGTGCATGACGTGGCTGGCCTGACCAAACTGGCGCAGCGTCGGCTCGACGCGATCCAGCAGATGGAAGAACTCGGCAGCGGCTTTTACCTCGCCATGCATGACCTCGAAATTCGCGGTGCCGGCGAAGTCCTCGGCGACAACCAGTCAGGCGACATGACCGAAATCGGTTTCCAGATGTATTCCGACATGCTCAATCTGGCGGTGCGCTCGCTGCGCAATGGCAAGGAACCCGACCTCGCTGCGCCACTGGCCTCGACCACAGAAATCAACCTGCATGTACCGGCGCTGTTGCCAGCCGAATATTGCGGCGATGTGCACGAACGCCTGTCGCTTTACAAGCGCCTGGCCAGTTGCAACGAAGCCGACAAGATCGACGACCTGCAGGAAGAAATGATCGACCGCTTCGGCAAATTGCCGGAACCGGCCAAAGCGCTGGTCGAAACGCATCGCTTGCGGGTACTGGCCAAACCGATCGGCATCATCAAGATTGATGCCCATGGCGAAGCGGCGCAACTGCAGTTCGAACCGAATCCGCCGATTGATGCGATGCGCATCATCACGCTGATCCAGAAGAACCGGCATATCAAGCTCAACGGTCAGGACAAATTGCGCATCACCGCCAGCATGCCCGACCTGGCCGCCCGCGTCTTGCAAATCAAGACCACCATCCGCGCGCTGGTGGGTTGAACCACCAGGCTGACACCCCATTAAATTACACACAATGAATATGATCCTTCAGGGCTTGACCGTAGAACGCCACACCATTGACCGCATCGCAGTGCTGGCTGGCGCGACCGGTATCGTACCAATCAGCGCCACCGCGTTTCGCTGCGAGAGTGCGACGCTCACGGCCGAGATAAAGACGGCGGTCGAGTCGGCCTGTCTGGCCGCGCAGCTCGACTACGCCTTCGTCAAATCCAGCCTGCAGTTGAATGACTTCAAGCTGCTCGCAATGGATATGGATTCAACGCTGATCACGATCGAATGCATCGATGAAATCGCCGACATGCAAGGCTTGAAGCCACAAGTGTCAGCCATCACCGAAGCAGCGATGCGTGGTGAAATCGAATTCAACGAGAGCCTGACGCAACGCGTGGCACTGCTGGCCGGACTGGACGCGTCGGCCTTGCAGCGGGTCTTCGACGAACGACTCCAGTTGTCGCCCGGGGCAGAAAAAATGCTGGCGGCGGTCAAGGCTGCCGGCTTGAAAACCTTGCTGGTCTCGGGCGGATTTACCTTTTTTACCGAGCGTATCAAGCAGCAGCTCGGACTGGACTACGCGCACGCCAACGTGCTCGAAATCGTCGATGGCAAACTGACCGGCCGCGTGGTCGGCGGCATCGTCAATGCCGAAGAAAAAAAGTTGACCGTTGCCCGCCTTTGCGCCGAACTGGGGACCACACCCGCCGCGGCAATCGTGATGGGTGACGGCGCCAATGACTTGCAGATGATGGGCATTGCCGGCATGTCGGTCGCGTTTCGTGCCAAACCGGTGGTGCGGATGCAGGCCACTGTAGCGTTGAATTTTGTCGGACTGGATGGCGTGTTGAATTTATTCGGTTAACTGCAGACCAAATAATTTGTCGCGTCACGGGAACCGCCATGCGGTTTCCGTGACTCATGCTCAGATCAACTGACATGAGACATCTTGGTATGAAACGGACCCATCAGGGAACATTTAATCCGGTAGCGCGTAACGTCCGACACCGTCTCGACGACAATCCCTCCCAACGCCATAGTGCCTCCGGCCAGCCGGCTTCAGCGCCAGCACTCACCATTCGCGATATTGACCCGCATGCGATGACCCTGATTGCCGCGCGTCTCAACATTACCGATCGTCGCAATTTCCGCTTGGTTGATAGCGCTTTCAGGTCCAGTGGTGCCGCCGCTTGCGAAGCCATCACCATCGCCACGCCGTCTGAACTGCCGGTAGCATTGCAGGTTTTCCGGCGCGCTGAACTGCGTCGGATGAAGCTGGCCGACGGAAATTTCAAAGACGCCGATTGGGGCCTCCTCCGGGAAGGACTGGGACGCTCCGCCCGGGGATTGAAGCACTTAAATTTAAGTAACAACGCAAAAATCACCGATGCCGGGATTACCGAACTGACTTGCCTGACGTCGCTGGAACAACTTGATCTGGGAAACTGCATAGGACTCAGTAATACAGCGATGGCAACGCTTGGCCGGATGACGTCACTGAAACAACTGGATTTGCGCGGTTGCAGCATCACGGACGAGGGGCTCAGAGCGCTGGGAAATCTGCCGTTGCTGGCGCAAATAAATCTGGAGAGGTGTGCCGGATTAAGTGCTGCCGGGCTGGCGCATTTGACCGGTTTGCCATTGACGCATCTGATCCTGAAGGAGTGCGACAACATCACCGATGACGCTCTGTCACACCTGCGTCATCATCAACTGCAGTACCTGAACCTGAGCGGCTGTAACGACTTCGGCGATGAAGGACTCGCCCATTTGGCAAGCGTGCCGTTGCAACGTCTGGATCTATCGGCATGCCTCGAATTTTCCGATGCAGGACTTCAACATCTCAACGCGGCAACGTTGACGCATTTGTCACTGCGCGAGTGCACCCAACTCAGCGATGACGCCCTCCTTCATTTGCCACCGCTACATTTGCTGCAGCATCTGGATCTGTCCGATTGTGATCATCTGAGCAGCGCCGCGCTCACGTCATTAAGGAATCTGCCATTGGCGTATCTGGACCTGACGGATTATGAGGGCCTCGACGATGCGGCACTGGCGAACCTGAGTACCATGACATCGCTGCGGCATCTCGATCTCACTGGCGGTACTGCTATCACTGCAACGGGATTGGCGCATCTGTCCGGACTGACGGCATTGCGCCATCTTTGTCTCGATTTCTGCGAACAGACGAGTGATGCCGGGCTGGCGCAACTGGCGCATCTGTCGCTGGAAAAACTGACACTGGCCGGTTGTCCGGCGCTGACAAATGCGGCACTGGCGCAATTACCCGGAGCATCCACATTGATGAACCTTGACTTGTCCCGGTGCACGGGACTACGCGATGCAGGCCTGGCGCAGTTGGCCATGCTGCCGATGTGCCGGCGACTGGATATCTCGTGGAACCCCCATTTTACCGACGCAGGGGTAGCGCACCTGCGGGGCATGCTGCTGGAGCAGTTAGGACTGGAAGGCTGGACCAACCTCACGGATCAAGGATTGACCGCGCTGGTCGATATGCCGTTAATCGTCCTATCGCTGCGCGACTGTGATCGCATTGACGGCTCCGGACTGGCCAACCTGAACAGAACCATGCCGGTGATACGGCATCTGAATCTGGCGGGCTGTCGTGCGCTCAACGATGACGCCCTGAGACAGTTGGTGCACCTGCCGTTGGATGAACTGAATGTGGGCCGGTGCGACCGGATCACGGATGCGGGACTGGCGCATTTATCAGGATTGCGCCTGACGGATTTGAATTTGTCCAATTGTAATCAGATCACCAACGCCGGACTTGCGCACCTCTCAACCATGCCATTGCAAAAGCTGGACCTGACTTCTTGCAACCAGATAGGAGATGCCGGGATAGCACATCTGGCCACGCTGCCGTTGCAGCACTTGTCGCTGATATTTTGCACTCAGGTCACGGATGCGATGCCTGCACATTTAGTCGCCATGCCGCTGCGACAACTGGACGCATACGGCTGCACCCGGCTCACATCAGCTGGCTTTCTGGCCGCCGGGTTAGCGCATTTGCGGCGCAACCCGGAGTAAGGCCACGGCTACCGGTACGGTGCAATTGATTAACCGCATTGACGATGATGAGCGTGCCAGTTTGAGCGACCCGCTTCCTGAAGTTCGTATTGATGCCCTACCCAGCTGAACTGAACTGAACTGAAATGGAATGAGAAGCGCACCATGAAAAGGACTCATCAAGTGACATTTAATCCGTTAGCGCGCAACCTCCGGCATCGCCTCGATGAAAACCCGCCGCCACGCAGTTTGGTCTCCGGCCAACCAATTTTACCGGCGGCAATCAGCGTCCATAGTATTGATTTGCAGGCGATGACTCTCGTTGCCGCCCGTCTGAATGTGGGCGACCGTCGTAATTTCCGACTGGTTAACCGGGCATTCAGATCAAGCGGCGCCACAGCATGCAAGGCAATTACCCTCGTTCTTCCGTCTGAACTGCCAACGGCACTACAGGCTTTCCGTACAGCAAGCATACGACGGATAACACTGACAAATGGAAATTTCAAGGACGTTGATCTGGGCCTCCTGCGGACTGGATTGGGCCGGTCTGCTCGACTATTGAAACAATTAAATTTGAGTAACAACGCGCAAATAACGCATGCAGGGATTGGTGCACTGGCTTGCATGACTTCGCTGGAACAGCTTGATTTGGGAAGCTGCACGGGTATCGGCGATGCGGCGATGGAAATCCTTGGCAGGATGACCTCACTGAAAGAACTGGATTTGCGGAACTGCCCGATCACCAACGAGGGGCTTCGGCATCTGGCAAATCTGCGCTTACTGACGCAATTAAATCTGGAGGGTTGTACCGGACTCACCGCTGACGGAATGGCACATGTGGCGAGATTGCCATTGACACACCTGACCCTGGAGCGCTGCGACGGGATCACCAACGACGCGCTGGCACATCTGAGCGCGCAACGCCTGGTTTACCTCAACCTGTGTGGTTGCATTGATGTCGGGGATGAGGGGCTCGCGCATTTGGCGAGCGTACCTTTGCAGAGTCTGAATTTGTCTGGATGTAGTGCAGTGACCGATACAGGGCTTGAACATCTCAATACGGCAACGCTGACGAATTTGTCACTGCAGGGCTGCGACGAACTGACCAATGACGCTGCGCTCCATTTATCCCGGCTCACCTTACTGCAGCACCTGACTCTGACCGATTGTAATGGCATGACTGGAGCGGCCCTGGCCTCGTTGAGAAACCTGCCATTGCAGCATCTGGATCTCGAAGACGGACCGATGCTGAACGATGCCGAGCTGGAGAACCTGAGCACGATGACATCGCTGCAGCATCTGAACCTCACCGGTGCCGATGCAATCACCGCAGCGGGATTGGCACACCTGTCGGGTCTGACCGCATTACGGGAACTTTATCTCGGTTCCTGCAACCAGGTATCCGATGCCGGGCTGGCGCAATTGACGCATTGCCCGCTGGAGAAATTGACACTTGATAGCTGCACTGAAATTACGAATCGGACCCTGGCCCGGTTGCCGGGCGCGGCCACATTGAAGGAATTAAATCTGGGCAGGTGCACCGGGCTTAGCGATGAAGGGCTCGCTTATCTTGCCGGACTTGCAGAATTACGAAAACTGAATTTATCGGAGAATCCCGATTTTACCAATGCCGGTGCGGCACACTTGCGTGGCTTGCCACTGAAGCAATTGATTCTTGACGGATGGACCGAGCTCACCGATGAGGGACTGAGTGCTTTTTCGAACATGTCATTGGAAACTTTATCGCTGCGTGAATGCCACCGAATCGCTGGGTTCGGGCTGTCTCACCTGAACAGCCGGTCCTCCGAAAAACTGAGTCTGGACCTGTGGAACTGCCATTTGCTCAACGATGACGCGCTGAGGCATCTGACGAGCCTGCCGTTGAAGACATTGAATTTAGGGAGGTGTGATCTGCTCACCGACATCGGGCTGGCACATCTGACGAGACTGCAGCTGACGCATCTAACGTTGGCCGTTTTCCCTCAGGTCACCGATGAGGGGCTGGCACATTTTTCCAACATGCCATTGCAAGAGCTGGACCTGAGTTGTTGCCACCGGATCGGCGACAACGGTATGGCAAGCCTCGCTGCGCTGCCGATCCAAAGGTTGATGATCGGATTTTGCGAGCGGCTGACGGATGCGGCACTCATGCATTTGCGCACGATGCCGCTGCAGTATCTGGAGACCTTCGGCCCCAACTTCCTCACGCCGGAGGGCTTTGAGGCAGCCGGGTTGACACGCCTGCAGTAAATCCCACAATCAAAGGCGTTCGAAAATCGCCGCAATCCCCTGACCACCACCGATACACATCGTCACCAGCGCATAGCGTCCGCCGATGCGGTGTAATTCATTGATCGCCTTGACGGTGATGATCGCGCCGGTCGCGCCGACCGGATGACCGAGCGATATGCCGGAACCGTTCGGATTGACCTTGGCCGGATCGAAACCAAGTTCCTGAATGACTGCGCACGCTTGCGCGGCGAAGGCTTCGTTGGATTCGATCACGTCGAGGTCGGCGACACGCAAGCCGGCGCGTTGCAGGGCCAGCCGCGTGGCCGGCACCGGACCGATGCCCATATACAGCGGTTCAACCCCGGCGTGGGCGTATGCGACCAGTCGCGCCAGCGGTTTCAGGCCGAGCGCGGCAGCGCGCTGCGCATCGGCCATCACTACCGCGGCAGCACCATCGTTGAGCCCGGACGCATTGCCGACCGTGACCATGCCATCCTTCTTGAAGACCGGCTTCATTTTTGCCAGCGATTCGAGCGAGGTCTCGCTACGCACGTGTTCATCGGTATCAAACAGCACGATGCCTTTGCGGGTCTTGACCTCGACCGGCACGATCTGGTCCTTGAAATAACCGGACGCAATCGCGTGCGCAGCACGTCGCTGGCTTTCAAGCGCCAGCGCGTCCTGCATCTCGCGTGTGATGTGAAAACGCTCGGCGACATTTTCGGCGGTCACGCCCATGTGCACCGGCTGCCACGGGTCGTGCAGGATGCCCGCCACATAATCGATCAGGCCGGTGTCGCCCATGCGGTTGCCCCAGCGCGCCGCCGGCATGATGTAGGGGCCGCGACTCATGGATTCGGCACCAGCGCCGATGGCCACGTCCGCATCACCAAGCAGGATGGTCTGTGCCGCCGAAATGATGGCTTGCAGGCCGGAACCGCACAGACGATTGACGTTGAACGCGGGTGTTTCTTGCGGGATACCGGCATCCATCGCCGCGACGCGGCTCAGGTACGCGTCGCGCGGTTCAGTCGGCACCACATTGCCCATGACGACATGACCAACAGCCGCCGCATCGACACCTGAGCGTTCCAGCGCGGCGCGCACTGCGGTGGTGGCCAGCGTGCATAACGGCACTTCCTTGAGCGAACCGCCAAAGGTTCCGATAGCGGTTCTGGCCAATCCGACTACGACGACTTCACGATGTGACATGACAATCCTTGATGAAATAACGCATGAATAAAACCGGATACCCGGCAACTTCGCCGGGATGAACAACGCAGCGCGTCCACGCCGGAGGGAAGACTTGCGTCAAAGAGAAACGTTAAATCCCGCTCAACAAATCCCCTGCCAGATGCCCGGTCCCGTTGAAATAGGCCAGCCCGGTACCCTTCGCAGAAAACACGACACCGCTCAACGAGGCGTTGCCGATCACGCCCATCGATTGCGCTAGCGCGCTGTCGGGCAGACCGGCAACTTCACACAGGACAGCGGCAATCACACCGGCCGATGTCACGGCTAGCACGTGTTGCCCTGACGTCGTATCGGCTGTAGCGCGCCGCAACCAGTGCGCCACCCGGGCGCGAAATTGTGTAGCCGGAGCGACACCGTCGACGACAATGCTGCCATCGGCCCAGAGCCGGATTTCTTCGGCGTACAGACGCAGCCTGGTTTCTGCTGCAACGGAGCTATCGGACAAAAGGCGCGTACCGGTGCGCCGCTCTGCGCCGGCCAGCAACTGTTCTCCTTCGCCGAATTCGTCGAGGCCCTCATCGACCTCCATGATCATCCCGCCAATTTCTGCCAGCGCCAGTTGCGCTGTCAGGTGATGCCTTCGGCGCGGACCAATCCATGCACGATCGAAGCGCATGCCACGCTGATAAAAAAACTCGCCGGTCGCCTGCGCCTGTAACTGACCCAGTGATGACAGCTGATCGTAGTCGCTGGCACCAAAAGCGGCCTGGCCGTGGCGTAGCAAGGTCAGTGTGCTCATGGCATTGCCGCGCCTTGCAGTTTTTTACGTGCACCGACAATCTTGTTGGCGATGCTCCAGCGATGCACTTCGCTTGGACCATCGTAAATGCGGAACCCGCGCACATCCTTGAAGATGCGCATGACGATGGTTTCCGCCGTCACGCCCTGCCCGCCCAGAATCTGCACGCAGCGATCGACCACGCGCCAGATCGCTTCTGAACACACCACCTTGGTCATGCTCGATTCGATATTGCCGCGACCGCCCTGGTCGAGCACCCACGCCGTATGCAGAATGTTGAGCCGCGCCGTATGCAAGTCCATCTCGTTATCTGCCAGCATGAAGCCGACGCCTTCGTGTTCGCCGAGCGATTTGCCGAAGGCCTGACGCTGGCTGGCATAGTCCAGCGCGACGTCATGCGCACGTTGCGCTTGCCCGAGCCAGCGCATGCAGTGCGTCAGGCGGGCTGGTGCGAGGCGAATCTGCGCATAACGAAAACCCTTGCCGATTTCACCGAGGACATCGGTGGCTGGCACCCGCACATTATCAAAACGCAGCACGCCATGACCACCGGCGAAGCAGGAATCGAGCGACTCCATCAGGCGTTCCAGAACGATGCCGGGACGGTCCATGTCGCTCAGGAACATCGTTGCCGAACCGTCTTCCATGCGCGCCATGATGATCGCGAAGGACGCGCCTTCGGCACCCGTGATGAACCATTTGGTGCCGCTGATCAGATAGTCATCGCCATCCTGAATCGCGACGGTTTGCATCATCGACGGATCGGAGCCGGAACCGGGTGCCGGTTCGGTCATCGCAAAACACGAGCGCGTGCGGCCTTCGACCAGCGGGCGCAACCAGCGCTCTTTTTGTGAGGGCGAGGCAACCTGCTCCATCAAATGGATGTTGCCTTCGTCAGGTGCATGGATGTTCAGTGCAACCGGGCCGAGTGGCGAGTAACCGGCGGCTTCGAAAACAGCTGCCTTGGCGACATGCGACAAGCCCAGTCCACCCAGTTCGACCGACGCATGCGGCGTCAGCAAGCCGGCGGCGCGACCGGCGGCAACCAGTTCTTCACGCAGTGATTCGGTGGGACCGTGGCCGGTTTGGCGCGGATCATTTTCGAACGGGATGACAACGTCGGCGATGAAACGGCGGGTACGTTCCTGCAGATCCTTGATTTCCGGTGAGTGTGAAAAGTCCATGAGTCTCTTTGATTATTAAAATGAAGTCTGTCAGCATAACAAGCATTGCCATATTGCTCCGAAGTACTTGCACGGAGGCCCGTGTGGCCGATCGCCTGCAGCGCAAACGACGCAGTTTGCAGAAGGCAGGCCAACGCGGATTCAGTCTTTCCGAAGCTGGTTTGCCATCGTGCTAATCGGTAAATAAATGATCGCCAGAATCATCCGTAACTGGCTGGCCCGGCTATGGACCGGGACGTCGCTTCTTGCTTCAAATTCGGTGCGGACTTTATCTGCCGTGCGTTCAATATTTTCGGTCATCCGGTCCATTTCACGTGCGGCTGCACTGGGGGCTACGCCGAGCTGGCGGGCGAAGGTGTGCAAGTGTTCCCGGGTTAGCTGCGGATAAGTTGTTGCGTCTCCTACCTTGAATGACATCGGCACTTCAGGCCAGGTCAACTCGCCGGGCGAGGCCAGCTCCGGTCTGTTCCACGCCGAAGTCGCCAGCAAGTCATAGTGCGGTGCCAGCTGATAGCCGCCTCGCGTTGCCAGCACGGACAAATTCTTCAAATGGGCATCGCTGTTGCCGATCAATATATTGAACAAGGTCCAGCGAAACAGGGCCAGCCGCGTGGTCGCCGGTGGCCGGCACTTGTCGACGATGTCAATCAGTGCGTCGATGCCGGACCTGGCGTATTTCGACGCGGCAGACAGCGTCAGCAGCTGGACGGCATCCAGCGCGTGCAGGCGTGTTGTCTGCGCGCCGTCAAATTTGCGGTCAAAGCGTTCGATGATGTACACCGCTGACGGCACATAACGTAACTGCACCGGCGGAACTGATAGCCCGAGTTCTTGTGCCAACCGCGCGCAGAACCATTCGTTGACGGCGCTGCAAGGATAAAACTCGCTCGATACGTCCGGCTTCAGGATGTGCGTGGATGCCTGCGCGCCCATTGGCTCAAACAGTTTCCCTTCGCTGCCCACCACGATCTGCAGTTTTTGCTGCGCACCTGCCAAGGACATTTTCTTTGGTGCGCCAGCCGCAAGGGGCTGTCGCGGCATGGCACGGATGCGTGCTTCCAGATCTTCGTCAGTGAGCGGCTGCAGACCACCAGTCAATTGTTCGGTATTCGGTGGCAACAAGGTCAGTGCGCCAGCGGACTCGGCACCGTAATGGGCAAGCAATCCCCAGGAGTCGGATGCTTCGGCAGGGAGCGTGACGGTCAGTTGTGTGCGGGCGGCGTCTTCCGGCAACAGATTATCGAAAAACCACTGTACTGGCCGGATGGAGCCGCCGTCTTCAATTTTTTCAGGTGTCAACGGTAGTCCGGGAGCCAGGCTGTAACCGGTCGCCAGCCAAGACGTCTCGTACTGGAAAGACCAGATACCCTGATTTTCGAACAAGGTGCCAATAAGTTCTTTGTTCAGGGTCACATGCAACTGCCGATTCACGGCCGTGCTCTTTTCTTGCGCGGAGCCGGGTCGGAGGTGACTGACGACACGCCGGGCGGCAGCTCCAGAATCAACTCCATGCCTAGTTCATGCAATGTGGCGAATAAAATTTTAAGCGCGGCAGTAGCTTTACCTTGCTCCTGTCTGCGCAGCAGGGTGCTGGAGGTACCCAGCGTCCCAGCCAGGTCCGCCAGTGGAATGTCGAGTGCAACACGCGTAGCACGCATCGCAGCGCCGAGTTCTTCGGGAGTGGCAATCTTCAAGGAACCTCGCATAACAGAGTCAATTCGCTCTATTATTCCTGTTAGGCGATCAGAAATCAACTAAGAGAGCAATATTGAACTATTAAATAGAAAATCATCGACTTAATCCTTAATCGATCAATATTGCTCTGTTATTGAACGCTTTGGCTGAAGACAGCCGGCCCTAAGCCGGCCTCGACACCACCATTACATACTGCGCAAGTACTGCCCCCCCCACCTCAAACATCGTGTTTCTGGTGCACATAGAGCATCGATTCTTCCTGGATCTTGCCGCGCTGGTAGCCGGTTTCCATCGCACCGAGCACGCCGCCGCGTTCGTCGATGCGTTCAAACTCCTGCAGCACCGCTTGTGATGGCGACGCGACCTGTTCCATCAAATGGATATTGCCTTAGTCCGGTGCATGGATGTTCAGTGCAACCGGGCCGAGCGGCGAGTAGCCGGCGGCTTCGAAGACGGCGGCCTTGGCGATATGCGACAGACCCAACCCGCCGAGCTCGACTGACGCATGCGGTGTGAGCAAGCCGGACGCGCGACCGGCGGCGACTAATTCTTCACGCAGTGATTTGGTGGGGCCGTGACCGGTCTGTCGCGGATCATTTTCGAACGGGATGACGATGTCTGCGATGAAACGACGGGTGCGTTCCTGCAGATCCTTGATTTCCGGTGACAGTGAAAAGTCTATGAGTCTCTGTGATTGTTAGAATTGAGCCCATCAGCATAACAAGTATTGCGATGTTGCTCCCAGTTGCTTGCAAAGTGGCTGGCGTAACTGATCGTCGGCAGCGCCAACGATCAGGATGTAAAAAGCAGAGCGCCCTGGACCGGCACGGATTCCGTTTTTCCGAAGCTGGCGACGTTAAAATGACTTGTTCTGATAGTCATTCCTTAATATAGTTGATTGGCTGTAGTCACCTGCCCATCGTCAAATAGTTGTGTCTGGAGAAGTCATGGAAAACAATCAAGTTTCTAAGTCTGAGTTCAAATCGAGGGCTCTGGAATATTTTCGGCAGATCGAGTCATCTGGTCAGAGCGTCATCGTCACCGATCATGGCAGGCCTGCCTTGGAAGTCCGTCCATACAGAAACGTCGACCAAAGACGCAACCCGCTCGATGTTCTCCGCGGCTCTGTCGTCAGTTACATCGACCCGACTGCTCCGATCGACGTCGATTGGGAGTCGGCGCAATGATCGTGCTGGATACCCACACACTGATCTGGTGGGTGACTGGTGACGAGATGTTGAGCGACCAGGCGAAAAAAACCATTGAGTCGGAAATGTCTCTGCCTGGTGGTCAAATTATTATCTCGGCAATATCCGCCTGGGAAATTGCAATGCTCGTAGAAAAAAAGACGCCTCATCCTCTCGATGGACGTTGCGAGCTGGCTCGATGCGGTGGCTGAAATCGAGACTGTGAAATTCTGGCCGATAGACGTTGCAGTTGCATTGAAGTCGGTTGATCTTCCTGGGGAGTTTCACAAAGATCCCGCAGACAGGATGATTGTTGCGACCGCGCGGAAATTCGCCGTACCGCTTGTGACGAAGGATGAAAAAATTCGTGCATACGAACACGTCAAGTCGATCTGGTAAGAAAAAGAAAATGCCAAAGACCAAATTCGGGTGTGAAAACCTTTATGGCCGCCTCGCATAACAGAGTGAATTAGCTCCGTTATTAGCGCCAATGCATCAAGAATCAACGAATAGAGCATTATTGACTCACCCTGTCGAGGATCCTCGAATCAGTTCTTAATCGATCAATACCGCGCTGTTGTTGCAAACTTTTGCTGGCAACAAGCGGCCCCAAGCCGGACTCGATACCACCATCACATACTGCGCCGGTACTGCCCGCCGACCTCAAATAGCGCATCGGTAATCTGTCCGAGCGAGCACACCCGTACCGCATCCATGAGCTTGTCAAACACGTTGCCGTCCTCGATCACCGCTTGCTGCAACGCAGCCAGCATCGCCGGCGACGCGTCAGCGTGCAATGCGTGGAAGGCTGCCAGACGGGTCAGTTGCGACTGCTTTTCTTCATCGCTGGAACGGGCCAGTTCGATGATTTGCGGCATGTCGCTGACCTTCGGGTTGCGGAAGGTATTGACGCCGATGATGGGCAGCGTGCCGTCGTGTTTCTGGTGCTCGTAGAGCATCGACTCTTCCTGGATCTTGCCGCGCTGGTAGCCGGTTTCCATTGCACCGAGTACACCACCGCGCTCGGCGATGCGCTCGAACTCCTGCAGCACCGCTTCTTCGACCAGGTCGGTCAGTTCATCGATGATGAAGCTGCCCTGGTTCGGATTCTCGTTCCTGGCCAGACCCCATTCGCGGTTGATGATCAGCTGAATCGCCAGCGCACGCCGGACCGATTCATCGGTTGGCGTGGTGATTGCTTCATCGTAGGCATTGGTGTGCAGCGAATTGCAGTTGTCGTAGATCGCGATCAGCGCTTGCAGCGTGGTGCGAATATCGTTGAAGTCGATTTCCTGCGCATGCAGCGAGCGGCCCGAAGTCTGGATGTGGTACTTGAGCTTTTGCGAACGCTCGTTGGCACCGTATTTTTCGCGCATCGCGACGGCCCAGATGCGCCGCGCAACGCGGCCCAGAACCGTGTATTCCGGGTCCATGCCATTGCTGAAGAAGAACGACAGGTTGGGCGAGAAATCATCGATCTTCATGCCGCGCGCCAGATAGGCTTCGACGAACGTGAAGCCATTCGACAGCGTGAAGCCGAGCTGCGAAATCGGGTTCGCGCCGGCTTCGGCAATGTGATACCCGGAGATCGACACCGAGTAAAAATTACGCACCAGATGCTGGACAAAATACTGCTGGATGTCGCCCATCACTTTCAACGAAAACTCGGTCGAAAAAATGCAGGTGTTCTGACCCTGGTCTTCTTTCAGGATGTCGGCCTGCACGGTGCCGCGCACATTCTGCAAGACCCATGCACGGACTTTTGCCGCTTCATCGGCAGTCGGCTCGCGGGATTTTTCAACACGGAACTTGTCGAGTTGCTGGTCGATTGCCGTGTTCATGAACATCGCCAGGATTGATGGCGCAGGACCATTGATGGTCATCGAGACCGAGGTGGTCGGGTCGCACAATTCAAAGCCGCTGTAGAGAACTTTCATGTCGTCGAGGGTCGCAATCGAGACACCCGAATTGCCGACCTTGCCGTAAATATCCGGACGCACGGCCGGATCGGCACCGTACAGCGTAACCGAATCGAATGCGGTCGACAGGCGCTTGGCTGCCATCCCTTCGGAGACCAGCTTGAAGCGGCGGTTGGTGCGAAAGGCATCGCCCTCGCCGGCGAACATGCGGGTCGGATCTTCGTTTTCGCGCTTGAACGGGAATACGCCGGCGGTGTACGGGAACGCACCCGGCACATTTTCCAGCATCAGGAAGCGCAGGATTTCGCCGTGGTCTTCATAACGTGGCAAGGCGACCTTGCGGATTTTTGTGCCGGATAGCGTGGTCGCCACGAGGCGGGTACGGATTTCCTTGTCACGGATTTTGACGACGAACTCGTCGCCCGCATAAGCGACTTGCATCGCTGGCCAGTCGGCCAGCAATTGCCTGGCACCCGCATCGAGCTTGTTGTCGCGCTCGCTGATCAGGTCATCCATATCGACGACCTTGCCGGCTTCGGCCAGCATGCGTTTCGATTCCTGCAATTGCTGGCGTTCGCGTACCAGCTTGACGTTCTTTGCAGTAAAGACATGATAGCCGCGCACGGTATCGGCAATTTCGGCCAGATAGCGGCTACGCGCCGGTGGCACGATGGCGTTCTTGCCCGATGAGTGACGCAGGTTGACCGCGACCAGCTTGCTGGCCTTGACCGGCAAGCCGCATTCGGCCAGCCGTGGCAGCAAGCCTTGATACAACGCGGTGACACCGTCGTCATTGAAACGCGATGCCTGCGTGCCGAACACCGGCATTTGCTCGACCTTCTGACTCCACAATTCGCGGTTGCGCTGATACTGTTTGGCGACATCGCGCAATGCGTCGAGCGAGCCCTTGCGGTCGAACTTGTTGATCGTGACGAAGTCTGCGAAGTCGAGCATGTCGATTTTTTCGAGTTGTGACGCAGCGCCAAATTCCGGCGTCATCACGTACATCGATAGATCGACATGGCTAACGATGGCGGCGTCGCCCTGGCCGATGCCGGAGGTCTCGACAATGATCAGATCAAAGCCGGCGACCTTGCAGGCGGCGATCACGTCAGGCAGCGCTTGCGAAATTTCGGAACCGGCTTCGCGCGTGGCCAGCGAGCGCATGAAGACCCGGCTCACGCCGCCCCACGGGCTGATCGCATTCATGCGAATACGGTCGCCGAGCAGCGCACCTCCGGACTTGCGCCGCGACGGATCAATCGAGATCACGGCAATATTGTGCGCGTCATCCTGATCGAGCCGGATGCGACGGATCAGCTCGTCGGTGAGCGACGACTTGCCGGCCCCACCGGTGCCGGTAATGCCGAGCACCGGTACCTTGATCACATCGGCGGCGGTATGCAGTGCGGTCTTCAGCGACGCACTGACCTTGTCATTTTCCAGCGCCGTGATCAGTTGCGACAGCGGACGCTGACGCTCAACGAGTGAGCCATTTTGCAGCGGTTCCAGCGTGGTTGGCGCGTAGACCGACAGGTCGCTATCGCAGGCCTGGATCATCGATAGAATCATGCCGACCAAGCCGAGTCGCTGGCCATCTTCAGGACTAAAAATGCGCGAGACGCCGTACGCATGCAGGTCAGCGATTTCAGTCGGCACGATCACGCCGCCACCGCCGCCAAAGACCTTGATATGCGCACCGCCGCGTTCGCGCAGCAGGTCGATCATGTATTTGAAATATTCGACGTGTCCACCCTGATAGCTGGAGATCGCGATGCCTTGTACGTCTTCCTGCAACGCAGCGGTGACGATGTCATCAACCGAGCGGTTGTGGCCCAGATGGATGACTTCGACGCCATTGGCCATCAGGATGCGGCGCATGATGTTGATCGAGGCATCGTGGCCATCGAACAGCGACGCGGCTGTCACGAAGCGTACCTTGTTGACGACTTTGTATTCGGTCAGTTTCTGGACAACGGAGAGATCGGTCATGGCGGGTCGCTTCACAAAAGGTGATCTGAGACAAAAGACAATTTTTATCAGTATAGAAAGGTCGATCGCCGATAGCCATGCCAAAAAAAAGCAAACTAGTTGGTGGGAATGGTCAACCGGTCATGGCAGGCACGGTGCTTCGCGCTACACTCGCTGCTTGTTCCCGACCCGTCATTGCTCACACTTCCATGGACAAAGGTAACGTCTCCATTTACTTCGTGCGCTCGGCCCTTGAAGCGGTCATTGCGCGCGGCATCGATCCGGCTGCGCTGTTGCGCAAAGCGGGTATCGCGCCTGTGCTCCTGCAATCTTCACAGAGTCGCGTCACTGCACAAAATTTCAGCACGTTGTGGCGCGGCGTCGCGCTGGCACTCGATGATGAACTGTTCAACCAGGACAGCCGGCGCATGAAGCCGGGCACGTTCGCGATGCTCAGCCAGGGCCTGATCCACTGCCCGACGCTGCGGCTGGCGCTGCTGCAAATGACGCGTTTTTTCAATTTGATTCTGGATGATTTTCAGTGTGCGCTGGAAGTTGATGATCGCCATGCCCATCTGGTCATTCGCGAAACAGCCGGACGTGCGCCGCATGTGTTCGGTGTCGAGACGCTGCTGATGATGCAGCATGGCGTGGCGTGCTGGCTGGTCGGACGGCGCATCGCGATCCGCTCGGCGACCTTCGCGTATCCGGAACCGTCGCGCAGCGCCGAATACCAGCGCATGTATAGCGACCAGCTGTGCTTCGATGCGGACGCAACCCGGCTCTCGTTCGAGCACTCCCATCTGGATTTGCCGGTGGTGCAGAACCGCGACAGCCTGAAGGATTTTCTGCGCGGCGCACCGGCCAATATCGTCCTGAAATACAAGAACACCACCGGCCTGTCCGCGCAAATCCGGCGCCGGTTGCGCACGGCAGCGCGCACCGAATGGCCTGATTTTGATGTGGTTGCCGACAGCCTGCATATGACGCCGTCAACACTGCGACGTCGGCTCGATGAAGAAGGCCAGACGTTTCAAACGATCAAGGATCAATTACGGCGCGACATGGCGGTTGATTTTTTATGTCACACCGAAAGAAGCATGGCCGATATTGCCGGCGATCTCGGTTTTGCCGAAGCCAGCGCATTTCATCGGGCCTTCAAGAAATGGACCGGTGCCAGTCCGGGGCAATACCGGCAACGTGTGCATGCACAGTAGCGCCTTGAATTTTTGAAGAGACGGCGGCATATCGGAATGACATAGCTATCCAATAAGGAATTACCAACCCATGTCACAAGATCTCGTGCTCGACCAGCAAACCCAATCCATCAAGGACGTCGCGTGGTGGCTGTATATTTTCCACGCGCTGAGTCTGGTGTTTGCGCTGGGCGCGTTCTCGTGGATTCCGCTGATCATCAGCTATTTCAAACGCAGCGACGCCGCCGGCACCTTTGTCTATAGCCATCACAGCTGGCAAATTGCATCGTTCTGGTGGTATCTGTTCTGGATCATCGCCGGCGGCTTGTGCTTCATCACCCTGATCGGGATTCCGCTGGCGTATCTGATCTGGTTCGGTGCGTGGCTATGGAAAGGGTATCGGCTGATCCGCGGCTTCATCGACCTTAATGACAACCGTCCGATGCCGTCGATGCAACGCTAATCCGGTAGCTTTTCGGCTACCGGTTGCCGGCTCAGCCGGCGATGGCGTCCAGCGCGCGCGCGATATCGGCGATCAGGTCGCGCGGATCTTCCAGTCCGATATTGAAGCGCACCAGCTGGCCGGTATGCGACCAGCTTTTACGCATGCCTGCCATGCGGTAGGGCACACACAAGCTGTTACTGCCACCCCAGCTGAAACCGATACGGAACAACTGCAGGCTATCGACAAAACGGTCGGTTTGCGCTTCCGTAAAACGGGGATCGAAGATCACCGAGAACAGGCCACCGGCACCGGTGAAGTCGCGCTGCCAATGGGCGTGACCGGGACAATCTTCGAGGGCCGGATGCAGCACGGTGGCAATTTCCGGACGGCTTTTGAGCCAGCTGGCGATCGTGCGCGCACCGGTGTCATGCGCCTTGAAACGCAATGGCATGCTCGGCAAACTACGCAGCACCAGATAGACATCATCCATCCCGACGCCCATCCCAAGCCGCATGTGCGCCAGGCCGAGTTGCTGCGCAATCGCCGCATCCCGCGTGAGCACCGCACCCATCAACACGTCGGAGCCGCCGGACTGGTACTTGGTCAGCGCCTGCATGATGATGTCGACACCATGCTCGAAGGCACGGAAAGCCAGTCCGGCCGACCAGGTATTGTCGATCGCCACCAGCACGCCACGCGCATGGGCGGCGGCGCACAGCGCCGGAATATCCGGCACTTCCATCGTGATCGAGCCGGGTGCCTCGGTCCATAGCAAGCGTGTGTTGGGCTCGATCAGCGCATCAATGTCGGCGCCTATCATCGGATCGTAGAAGCGCACGCTGATGCCGTGGTCCTGGCCCAGCCACTGCGCCATGTCGCGGTTGGGGCCGTAGACATTGTCGGGCAACAGCACGTCGTCGCCGCTTTTCAGCAAGCCGAGATTGATCAGCGCAATGGCCGCCAGCCCGCTCGGTGCCAGCAGGCAATGATGGGCGTCTTCGATTTCGGCCAGACGGGCTTCGAGCGTGAATGAGGTCGGCGTGCCATGCAGGCCGTAGGTGTACGAATTCTTGTGCTGCCAACTGCGCGAGCGCATCGCCGCGACGTCCTTGAAGACTACTGTCGACGCGTGATGGATAGGCATCGGGAAGGCTTCGAAGCCTTCCGGTGCGGTGTAGTCGCTGTGACTGAGCCGGGTTTGCAGAGATTTTGGATGGGTCATGCCTTGCTCTCCATGAACAGTGTGCGGAAATTAAATTTACTGCGCTTCGCCCCACAGGTCATGCGCGTCGGAGGCGGTAATCTCGACCTCGACGAAATCGCCGACCTTGAGTTTGCGGTGCGGCTCAAACGGCGGCTTGACGTAGACCACGCCATCGATTTCCGGTGCATCGGCCGACGAGCGCCCTACGCCACCGCTGCCATCAAGCGCATCGATAAGAACGCGCACGGTCTTGCCGACCTTGGCTTTCAGACGCTTGGTTGAAATCTGTTCCTGTAACAGCATGACGCGGCCACGCCGCTCTTCACGCAGTTCTTCCGGCACCGGATTGTCCAGCGCATTGGCAGTCGCCCCTTCGACTGGCGAGTAGGCAAAGCAGCCTAACCGGTCAATTTCAGCTTCTTTCAGGAAGTCCAGCAGGTACTCGAACTCGGCTTCGGTCTCGCCGGGAAAGCCGGCAATGAAGGTCGAGCGGATCGTGATGTCGGGACTCATCGCGCGCCAGGCCTGGATGCGCTCGATGTTCTTTTCGCCATTGGCGGGACGCTTCATGCGCTTGAGCACATCCGGATGGGCATGCTGCAATGGCACGTCGAGGTATGGCAGCACGTGGCCCTGGTTCATCAGCGGGATGATGGCATCGACATGCGGATACGGATAAACGTAATGCAGGCGCACCCACGCGCCATGCTGTTTGGCCAGTTCGCCCAGTGCTTCAACCAGTTGCGTCATGTGGGTCTTGACCGGACGACCGTTCCAGAAGCCCATGCGGAATTTGACATCGACACCATAGGCGCTAGTGTCTTGCGAGATCACCAGCAATTCGCGCACGCCGGCCTTGAACAGGTTCTCGGCTTCCAGCATGACTTCGGCGATCGGGCGCGACACGAGGTCGCCACGCATCGACGGGATGATGCAGAAACTGCAGCGGTGATTGCAGCCTTCTGAAATTTTCAGGTAGGCAAAATGTTTCGGCGTCAGTTTGACGCCTTGTGGCGGCACCAGATCGAGGAACGGTGCATGCGGTTTAGGCAGATGAATGTGGACCGCGTCCATGACTTCACCGAGTGCATGCGGGCCGGTCACGGCCAGTACTTTCGGGTGAACTTTCAGGATGATGTCTTCGCCGTTGGCATCTTTCTTCGCACCCAGGCAACCGGTGACGATGACCTTGCCGTTTTCGTGCAGTGCTTCGCCGATGGCATCCAGCGATTCCTGTACCGCTGCATCGATGAAGCCGCAGGTATTGACGATGACGAGGTCGGCACCATCGTAGGACTTGGCGGTCTCGTAGCCTTCGGCGCGCAGCTGCGTCAGGATTTGCTCGGAATCGACCAAGGCTTTGGGGCAACCGAGCGAGACAAAACCGACTTTGGGAGCGCTGACAGGAAGGACTGCAATGGGAATGACAGCAGGGATGACGGCGGGGATGACGGCGGATGGACTGGACATGAGATAGGGGCGTAAAAAAGGGCACAAAAAGCGAAGCCGCCATTGTACCCTTTGCGCCGCTCCGGACCGGCCGGGTTCTTGGGGGAGTTACTTCTTGTTCGACGGATCCAGCGGATTGAACGGAAATGCGCCGAACATCGATTTGGTCTGGTTCTGCATCTGCTCCTGCATTTGCACGAACAGGTTCTTGCTCTGTTCAATGTAGTTGCTGGTGATCCCCTGCATCATCGGTCCCTGGACATTCATGAACTGGGTCCACATCTCGGGACTGAACGGTTTGCCTTCGTACATACCCTTTGAATTGGAGGTCAGCTGATCCTGGATGTCGATGAAGGCCTGAATATTTTTTTCCAGATAATTGCCCATCATGCCCTGCATCGCATGACCGTAGTAGCGGATGATCTGCGATAGCGCTTCGCTGGAAAACATCGGCGAACCGTTTGATTCTTCTTCGAGAATAATTTGCAGCAGGATGGCGCGGGTCAGGTCATCGTTGGTCTTGGCATCAATGACCATGAAGACTTCGTTTTCCAGCACCAGTTGCTTGACATCGACCAGCGTAATGTAGGAGCTGGTCTGGGTGTCGTACAACCGGCGGTTCGGATACTTCTTGATCAGTCGATCGGCGGCTTTTTTAACGCTGTTCATAGACAATCCCACTTATTGCGTCGTAACGCATCTTCGTTAGTCACTACCGAATTGAACGCTCGTTCTTTTCGAGCTTCAATATTATAGGGTCAAACTACCCCGGCACCGCCGCAGTTGCCGGAGTTCTAGTACTTCTGATAGCTGATTGTCCATCGCAGCACAGTGCTGCAATGGATCCGGCTTCGTATTTGAAAATTACCGTCGGGTGACCGGTAGCAACAGGGGCGATTACCGTCAGTCAACCAGCCTTGGCTTTAACGTATCGCCCCGGTGCGGATTCGATGACCGGGTAGCCGGCATTACCATAGGCGCGCGGCTTGACTTGTTTGCCGGCATGCTTTTGCAGGAAAGTGGCCCACGATGGCCACCAGCTACCGGGTTGCTCGGTGGATTTTTCCATCCACTCGGCAGCCGATTTGGCCGGCTTCTCATTACTCCAGAAACTGCGCTTGTTTTTAGCCGGGGCGTTGATGACACCGGCGATATGCCCGGAAGCACCGACGACAAACTGGTTCAGTTTCGGATGCTTGGGATTGAGCAGCGCCATCGATGCATAAGCCGACGCCCACGGCACGATATGGTCTTCGCGCGACGCATACAAAAAGGTCGGTGCGGCGATCTTACCGAAGTCGACCGGCTCGCCCAGCACGCTGACCTTGCCGGGATGCTTGAGGCCATCTTCGAGATACGTATTGCGCAAGTACCAGCAAAACATCGGTCCCGGCAAATTGGTACTGTCGGAATTCCAGTACAGCAGGTCGAACGCCGGTGGCGCTTCGCCTTTCAGATAATTCGATTTGACGTAGCTCCAGACCAGATCATTCGACCGCAGGCTGGAAAAGGTCTGGGCAAACTCCTTGCCTTCCATCAATCCGCCGTTGCCGATAGCTTGCTCGCGCTTGACTACGGCTTCCTCGTCAACGAAGACATCAATGATGCCGGTGTCCGTAAAGTCGAGGAACGCGGTCAGCAGCGTGAGGCTGGCGACGGGCTTTTCGCCGCGGGCAAACAGCAGCGCCAGCGCGGTCGACAGGATGGTGCCGCCGACACAGAAACCAAGCGCATTGATCTGCTCCTGGCCGGAGATTTCCTGTGTCACCGAGATCGCCTTGAATGCACCCGCTTCGATGTAATCATCCCAGGTCAGATGTCCCAGTGAGGCATCCGGATTACGCCAGGAAATCAGGAACACGGTATGGCCTTGCTCGACGGCGTAGCGTACCAGCGAATTCTCCGGTTGCAGGTCGAGAATGTAGTACTTGTTGATGCACGGCGGCATGATCAGCAGCGGCCGCTCGAACACGGTCTTGGTCAGCGGCTTGTATTGCAGCAGCTGGAACAGTTCGTTTTCGAACACCACGGCACCTTCCGTGGTGGCGACATTTTTGCCGACTTCGAAGGCGGTTTCATCGGTCTGCGAAATACGGCCCTTTTGCATATCGGCCAGTAACTGCGTCATGCCGCGTGTGAGACTTTCGCCTTTTGTATCGAGCAGCAATTGCTGTGCTTCGGGGTTAGTCCCCAGGAAGTTTGCCGGCGACATCGCATCGACCAGTTGCTGCACATTGAAGCGGATTTTTTCCTTGACCTTTGGGGTGGCCTTGACCGCATCGCTCATCGCATTAAGAAACTTCGCATTGAGCAAATAGGCCGAGGCGTTAAATGCGCCCGCCGGATTGGATTGCCAGGCCGGTGCGCTGAAGCGCTTGTCATTCGCGGCCGGTGTCGACGCACCCATCGTGTTTTGCCACAACGTACCCAGTTCCTGCAGGTACGCGACCTGCAACGCCGCCATCGCAGCCGGATCGAGTTCGACAGCGGGCAACCCGGGAACGGCCGATGGGCCTCCTGGTGTCGAGGGCAACTGCAAAGGTTTGAGCAAATTCTGCCACTGGGTCGTGTCGGCCAACTGGGCCATCCAGGCGGGCATTGCGGCAAGCGGATCAGGTCGAGTCATGCGGAGCTCTTCGTTTCAGGTATCGTTGCGGTTTATCGGAGTCGAACGGAATCAACATGCATTTGTATCTGGTAGCCATCGCCTGGGTGTACGTCGTCTTGCTGATGGCGATGACGGAAACTTCATTCGTTGCTGGTGTAATGACTTTTTTCTTTTACTGTGTCTTTCCGTTATCGATCCTTTTATACGTGATGGGCACACCATCACGCAAGAGAAAGCGGCAAGCGGCAGAAAAAGCCAAGCGTCTTGCCGTAGCTGAAAGTGAAAGCGAAAGCAAAATAGAGAAGGTCAATGTTCCCGAGCCGTAATACCGCTCGATCAATCCAGCCAGATCAGTGACGCCATCCTGCCGGTCTGCCCATTGCGCCGGTACGAATAGAACTGGTCTGATCCGGTGACCGTGCAATGAGTTCCACCGGCCACCTGCAAGACGCCCTGCCCGGCCAGAATCAGTCGTGCCAGCTGGTACAGATCTGCCAGATATTTTTCCTTGTGTTCAGGTCGCGCCGTAAACGCCACGGCCGCATCCGGGTTACTTGAAACAAAAGCGTCGACCACCTCGCTACCCACCTCAAATTGTTGCGGACCGATTGCCGGACCAAGCCAGGCGAGCAATTCGCCGGCCCCCTTTTTTTGCATTGCCGCCACGCTGTTTTGCAGCACGCCGCCCGCCAGTCCGCGCCAGCCTGCGTGCGCTGCCCCGACAACCGAGCCGGACACATCGCAGAACAGCACCGGCAAGCAATCCGCCGTCAAAATCGCACAGACCACACCGGCCTGATCGCTGATGCTGGCATCGGCTTGCGGCGCACCTTCTACTTTGCCGGCATCCAGCACGACGGTGCCGTGCACCTGCGTGAGCCAGGCCGGCTCCGCCGGCAGCATCCGGCGCAAGCGTTCGCGGTGATGCCGGACCGAAGCGGGATCATCGCCGACATGCACGCCCAGGTTAAAGCCGCCGCCTTGCCGGCCATCATCGAAAGGTGGCAAGCTGATCCCACCAACGCGCGTCGTGCTGATGGCCCGCACCTGGCGGGGTAACTGCGGCCAGTCGGGAGCCAGGATTGTCAATGCCTCATTCCTCGACGGACTCCTGATACGAGTCGTCCATCATGTCCGGTTCAGGAATTCCAGCCGAGGCAATCAATTCGGCGAAATCATCCGCCAATGGCACGCGCCATTCGATGTCTTCGCCTGTGACCGGATGAACCAGACCGAGACGGCGTGCCTGCAATGCCTGGCGATGAAAGGCCGGCGCCAGATGCTGCTTGCCGTAGAGCGTGTCACCGACCAGCGCAAAACCGATCGATTGCATGTGCACGCGAATCTGGTGAGTACGGCCGGTTTCGAGGCGGCAGCACATCAGGCTGACCGGACGGCGGTCCAGCAAACCCGATTCGATCCGCTCGAAATGGGTGATCGCCGGCTTGGCAGACATGCTCTCAATCACGGCCATCCTGATCCGGTCGCGCGGGTGCCGGCCCATCGACGCATCGATGGTCCCGCTCAGGTTCGGGGTACCCCAGACCAGCGCAAAGTACTCGCGCTTGACGGTGCGTGCCGCCAGTTGCCGTACCAGATCGGTGTGTACCTCAAGCGTCTTGGCCACCACCATCAGGCCACTGGTGTCCTTGTCGAGCCGATGCACGATGCCGGCACGCGGCACGCCGATCAGTGCCGGCCAGTAATGCAGCAGGCCATTGAGCAAGGTGCCGGACCAGTTACCCGATCCGGGATGCACGACCAGTCCGGCTGGTTTGTTGACGACAATAATCGCAGCGTCTTCGTAGACAATATTGAGGGCCATCTCTTCGGGCGTGAAGGCAGTATCTTCGGGTGCAGCCTGCGGCAAGACGATGATGTGTTCATCGCCGTACACCGTCATGCGGGTGCGTCCGACCTTGCCGTCAACGGTGACGAAACCATCGTCAATCCATTGCTGCATGCGGCTGCGCGAAAACTGTGGAACCAGACGGGCAACAACTTTGTCCAACCGGTCGCCGCAGTCGCCGGGTGTCAGATCCAGTTCGATAGGCGGCATGTCAGGCAAGCCGCCGGTATATTCTTCCTGCTCATCAATATCGAGGTCGGGCAGGTTTTCCGCATCATCCAACGGTGGCGTTAAGTTCACGGCAAGTCCCATCGGCTATAATCAGCCGCTTAATTAGTACTAAAAAAATTCACAAATAAATTCACGCTGTGACTCATGTGTCAATTCACGTAGTAATTCACGTATCGATTCACGAAATAATTCACGAAGTGATTCTTGCAAAGACTATGCAAAACAAATTATTGAAGTGCGCCGCATTGGCGCTGGTGTTCACGATCTCGGCATGCGGCCTGTTGCCGGAGAAAATCGACGAAACCAAAAACTGGTCAGCGTCCAAATTATACGCGGAGGCACGCGACGAAATATCAACCGGCAATTACGAAACCGGAATCAAGCATTACGAACGGCTGGAATCACGCTACCCGTTCGGCACCTACGCCCAGCAGGCACAGATGGAAGTGGCCTACGCTTACTACCGTCAAAGCGATCAGGCACAAGCACTGGCGGCCGTTGAACGCTTCATCCGGCTGCATCCGAATCATCCGAACGTCGACTACATGTACTACCTGCGCGGACTAATTAATTTTAATGACAAGCTCGGCATGTTCGATTTCATTTCGCGTCAGGATGCCACCGAGCGCGATCCGAAAGCCACGCGCGAAGCCTTCGAGTCATTCAAGCAATTGGTCGAACGCTTTCCTGACAGCGTCTACTCGCCCGATGCGCGCTTGCGCATGAAGTATCTGGTCAATGCGATTGCGCAACATGAAGTCCACGTCGCAAACTATTACTTTCGACGCGGCGCCTATGTGGCGGCAGTCAACCGGGCCCAATTTGCTGTCAAGGAATATCCGATGGCGCCAGCCACTGAAGAAGCCCTGTACGTGATGACACGCAGTTACGACGCGCTAGGTATTCCAAAATTACGGGACGATTCAAGCCGCGTTCTGAACGAGAATTTCCCGAACAGCATCTACTATCGCGGCGGTCCCAAAGTTGACCGACCGTGGTGGAAAATCTGGTAACTACAATATGGAAGGCCTCGCAATGAGGTCTTTTTTTATTGCCGATTTTTAATCACCACGACAACGCCGGAACATCCAGTGCGTCGCGTCCGATGCACTGGCATCGTAGGCATAGCCGCCAAGGTTGAAATCACGCAAGCCATCTGCCTCCGTAATCCGCTGCTGCGCGGCGTAACGCGTCATTAATCCACGTGCCCGCTTTGCGTAAAACGAAATGATCTTGTACTTGCCATCCTTCCAATCCTGAAACACCGGCGTGATGACGGGCGCCTGCAGGCGTGCCGGCCTGACCACCTTGAAATATTCTTCTGATGCGAGGTTGATCAATGTGGTCGCTCCTTGCGAAGCCAGCTGCACATTGAGCGCATCGGTCACCCTGTCACCCCAATAGGCATACAAATCCTTGCCCTTTGACGTCGCCAGCCGGGTGCCCATCTCAAGCCGGTACGGCTGCATCAGATCAAGCGGACGCAATGCACCGTACAGACCTGACAAAATCCGTAGATGTTCCTGCAAATAACCGAGTTGTTCCGGGGTCAGCGAGAGCGCATCCAGCCCTTCATAGACATCGCCATTAAAAGCGAGCAGGGCCTGCTTGGCATTGGCGGGCGTGGCAATTGATTTCCAGCTGTGATAGCGCGTCACATTGAGTTGCGCGAGCGGATCCGAGATATGCATCAAGGTCCCGACTTCAGCGGGTGACAATTTTTGCAAGGTATCGATCAGTGCGGCCGATTCATCAATAAAATCAGCAGTGGTGTAAAAGTCCGTACCAGGCGCTGTGGCATAGTCGAGGGTTTTGGCAGGAGAGAGAACGATGAGCATGAATGATTGCAGTCGTAAAAATAATGGGCAGGCCCAATGATACCCAACCGCATCGTTATCGACACCAACGTCTGCCTTGACCTGTTTGTCTTCCGTGATCCACGCTGGCATTGCTTGCTGGCAGCACTACAGGATGGCACCATCGAAGCCGTCACCCGCGCCGATTGCCGGACCGAATGGCTGATCGTTCTGGGGTATGCCCAACTGAAGCTCGACGAAAATGCCCGTCAATGCAGCATGGCGGAATTTGATGCGGTGATTCACTGCCTGCCCGGCCCCATAGAGGGCAGTGCCGCAGTACGCCTGCCTGTCTGCAAAGACCGTGACGATCAAAAATTCCTCGAACTGGCCCGGGATGCACAGGCCTCGGCCCTGATCACCAAAGACAAGGCCTTACTGAAATTAGCTTCAAAAACCCGCCGGGATGGCTTGTTTCTTATCGCAAAGCCAGAAATATGGATGGCTTCTGACGCCATATCCATCGCCATAAAAACCACTAATTACCATTTTTCGGATTTAATTTGTAATTCCATGTAATCATGCTTGCTGAAAGAAGTTATCTCGTTGAATGACTTTTAGAGACACCATGTTGCGGCATCGAGCGAATAGGCCGGCCCGCATTGGTGCACTTCCGGAGAGCACATGGAGCAACATCGCGTCAGCCTTGCAGATATCGTCGCCGGCAAACCGCTGCAGTGGGATGTGATGGACCAGGAAGGTCATCTACTGCTAAAACAGGGTCAGATCGTACAAAGCCGGATGCAGATCGAGCGCCTGGTTGAACGCGGTCTGTTCGTCAGCCGGAACATAAACAATATCCACACAAAAGACACCACACCCACGACCGCGATGGAGCATATCTCGGTCTTGCGCATCATCAATCAAGGCGCAAAGCGTCTTGAGCGATTACTGCTCAATATTCATAACGAGACCGACGTACCAACCAAAATCATCGCCATAGCAAAAGCGATCCGGTATGCAGTTGCCATCAATTGTGACGTAGCTATTGCAACGATTTTATTAAATCAGGATTACTGCGACTACGCGGTCCGGCATTGCATAGATACCGCCATTCTGACAGCACATGTTGGCCGGAGAATCGGCAAATCAGAAGAAGAAATTATCTCCATTACGGCGGCGGCCCTGACCATGAACCTGGGCATGTTGCGCGAACAAAATCCGCTGCAAAACAATCTCCATCCCCTCACCGATAACGAACGGAAAATTATCTACTTACATCCGACAGAAAGTGTCAGGTTATTGCGCAAAGCCGGTGTCAGCGACGAAAATTGGCTCGATTGCGTCTTGCGACATCACGAAAATGAAGACGGTAGCGGATATAGTTCTGCAACACGGGGGGACGCAATACCGGGTCATGCCAAACTGCTTGCGCTTGCTGATCGTTACTGTGCCCGTGTCGTCCCGCGTACCTATCGCAAGCAAATGCTACCGAATGCGGCACTGCGCGACATCTTGCTGAACGAAAAAAACAAGCTTGATGCTGGTTTGGCGGCCATATTCCTGCGCGAGTTAGGTATTTACCCCTGCGGTACATTTGTCAGACTGGAAAATGGCGAAGTCGGCGTGGTCACAAGCAAGGGAGGCGGTTCCACCACGCCTGTCGTGCATGCGTTGCTGGGCTCGCGTGGTAACCCGCTCGCGTTTCCTATCAAGCGCGACACATCAGGTGCATTGACGGCAATCCGCGAGGTCTTGCATATCGATACCGCCTCTGTCAGGTTCAACATGAATCAGCTCTGGGGCAAGGACGCCGAGCTGTAAACTCCGTCACGGGATCCGACCTGTGAAAGAAGCGATGAGGCAACAACTCCGGTCGCTTTTGCCGGGAATCCTTGAGCAATAGAAACACTCGCTACCTCCAGATATTGCGCCGCACAGAGAGCATCGAAGCCCTTCCGGAAAAAGACCCCGGCAAGATCACCGAACTACTCCATCATCGACTACGCCTGCCTTCGATCAAATAGTACGATCGTACGATTCGTTCAGGTAGAATACTCAATCCAAGCACCCAGGAGAGCAGATGTTTGAAGAATTCATGGGCACCATGCCCGTCGCCGAACGCCAGCAATTCGACCTTGGGGCCTTGCAGGAATACCTGTCGCACCATGTCGATGGATTTTCTGGACCGCTCACGATCGAGCAGTTCAAAGGCGGACAATCAAATCCGACTTTCAAGATCAATGCCGACGGTCAGCACTACGTGTTGCGGACCAAACCAGGTCCGGCCGCCAAATTACTCCCCTCGGCGCACGCCATTGACCGCGAATACCGCGTCATGGATGCATTGAACAAGGCCGGTTTTCCAGCAGCGAAACAATACACGCTGTGTACCGATGAAGCCGTCATCGGCCGCGCCTTTTACCTGATGGAGTTCGTTGACGGCCGCGTCTTGTGGGATCAGTCGCTACCGGGCATGGACAAATCCGAACGCGCCGCCCATTACGACGAAATGAACCGCGTCATCGCGCAATTGCATACCATTGACTATGCTGCGATAGGACTAGCCGAATACGGCAAGCCGGGCAACTATTTCGGACGGCAGATTGACCGCTGGACACGCCAGTACAAGGCGTCCGAAACCGAAAAAATCGACGCGATGGATCAGTTGATGGAATGGCTGCCGAAGAACATCCCACCCGGCGACGAAACCAGCATCGTCCACGGTGACTTCCGCCTCGACAACATGATGTTCCATCCGACCGAGCCGCGCATCCTCGCCATTCTCGATTGGGAATTATCAACACTGGGCCATCCGCTGGCGGATTTTTCGTATCACTGCATGAGCTGGCATATCCCTCCGGGCCAATTCCGCGGTATCGGCGGACTGGACTTGCCTGCACTCGGCATTCCGACCGAAGCCGAGTACATCGCCACGTATTGCGCCCGCACCGGCAAAACGATCCGTCCTGAAGATTTCAATTTCTATCTGGCCTACAACATGTTCCGCATGGCCGGCATCCTGCAAGGAATCATGAAGCGCTTCGTCGACGGTACCGCCGCCAGTGCTCAGGCATTGAAGGCCGGCCAGGCTGCGCGCGCGATGGCCGAGATGGGCTGGAATTACGCCCGCAAACAATAGTTTTCATTCGTAGAAACATCCATAACAAGCCAACAGGAGACAAGATGGAATTCGCGTATTCGGAACGATGCAAGACACTACAAACGAAGTTGCTGGCCTTTATGGACCAGCATATTTATCCGAACGAAAAAGCCTACAAGCAGGAAATCGATCGTAACGGGTCCGAGAAAGGCAATCGCTGGCTTGCCACAGAATTGATGGAGCGACTCAAGCCGCTGGCGCGTGAACAGGGCTTGTGGAACCTGTTCCTGCCGAAGTCGGACCGCGCGCCGGAAGGTTTGTCCAACCTCGATTACGCACCATTGTGCGAAATCATGGGTCGCGTCAGCTGGGCGCCGGAAGTCTTTAATTGCAGCGCACCTGATACCGGCAACATGGAAACCATCGAACGCTACGGTGTCGAGGCCCACAAAGTCGAATGGCTGGAGCCGCTGCTGCGCGGCGAAATCCGTTCGGCCTTCGCGATGACCGAACCGGATGTCGCGTCCTCCGACGCCACCAACATTGCTACCCGCATTGAACGCGATGGCGACGAGTACGTCATCAACGGTCACAAATGGTGGATTTCCGGCGCCGGTGATCCGCGCTGCAAAATATTTATCTTGATGGGCAAGTCTGATCCCGATGCAGCGCGCCATGAACAACAATCGATGATTCTGGTGCCGGTTGCTACCAAAGGCGTCACGATCGTGCGGCCTTTGACTGTGTTTGGTTACGACGATGCACCGCATGGTCATTGCGAAATCCGCTTCGACAATGTGCGTGTTCCGGTCTCGAATATTCTGCTGGGCGAAGGTCGTGGCTTTGAAATCGCCCAGGGCCGTCTCGGACCTGGCCGCATTCACCATTGCATGCGCGCCATCGGCGTGGCCGAACGCGCACTCGAACTGATGTGCAAGCGCCTCAATGAACGGGTGGCCTTCGGTCGCAAGATTTCCGAGCAAGGCGTCTGGCGCGAACGCATTGCCGAGTCGCGCATACAGATCGACAGTGCCCGCTTGCTCACATTAAAAGCGGCATGGATGATGGATACCGTCGGCAACAAGCACGCCAAGGCCGAGATCGCGATGATCAAAGTGCTGGCACCGAACGTGGCCCAGCAAGTACTCGACTGGGCCATTCAGGCGCATGGCGGTGGCGGCGTCTGTGATGATTTTCCGCTGGCGTCGATGTGGGCCGGCAACCGCACGCTGCGCCTTGCCGACGGTCCGGATGAAGTGCATCGTAATGCCATCGCCAAACTGGAATTAGCGAAGCACATGAGTCTTCCCGGCGAAGATGTGGAACTGCCCGTCACGCGCTCCTGAGTAGTTAATCCTCAACGATCGCCGGTGCCGGCCAATTGGCCTGCACCGGCGCATCAAACAACGGCATAATCACGGCTCGCAGTGTCCACGCAGTTTTCAAGTGACGGAGCTTCCATGATCGATGTCTATTCCACCGCTACACCGAACGGCCACAAAGTCCACATCCTGCTCGAAGAACTCGGCCTGCCCTATCGTGTGCACCACATCGACATCGGTGCCGGTGACCAGTTCAAGCCGGATTTTCTGGCGATCTCTCCTAATAACAAGATTCCTGCAATCGTCGATGCCGATGGTCCAGATGGTAAGCCGATTTCACTGTTCGAGTCCGGTGCCATCCTGCTGTATCTGGCGGGCAAGAGCGGACAATTTCTGGGTACCACGGACCGCGAGAAATTCACCACGCTGCAGTGGCTGATGTTCCAGATGGGCGGCGTCGGTCCGATGCTCGGGCAAGCCCATCACTTCCGCATTTACGCCCCCGAAAAAATCACCTATGCATATGATCGCTACACCAATGAGGCGCGTCGCCTGTACGGCGTGCTTGATCGTCGCCTGACCGAACAAACCTGGCTGGCCGGCAGTGCCTACACGATCGCCGATATCGCGACGTTCCCGTGGATTCGTTCATGGAAGAATCAGGGCGTCGAATTGAGTGAATTTCCGCAAGTACAGCGCTGGTTCGATGACATTGCTGCGCGCCCGGCCGTGCAGCGTGGCGTTACCGTACTGGCTGATCTGCGCAAACCGCTAACCGATGAGAAAGCCAGGGATGCGTTGTTCGGAACATCACAATATGCAAAGCGATAGGTGTTTATTGCTCAATAACAACCGATAATCGCTGTAGTACTCCGCTCCCTTAGTCATCGAGGCCATCTATGAAATCAGTCCAGCAAGAAGTCAATGAACGCACCAACCTGACCGGCTCCAATCAGTTCGAATTATTGTTGTTCCGGCTGGGCGGGGACGCCAACGGTGATCGCTCCGAACTATACGGAATCAACGTATTCAAGGTGCGCGAAATTGTCGCGATGCCTGAACTGACGGCGGTCGCCGGTGCGCACCCGAATCTGCTTGGCGTGGTTAATCTGCGTGGCCAGATCATTCCCGTCATCGACCTGCCTGCGCTCGTTGGTTGTCATCCAAAGACCGAGCTGAACATCATGCTGGTTACCGAATATGCGCGCTCGACGCAAGCCTTTGCGGTAGAAGCGGTGGAAGAAATTGTCCGGCTCGAATGGAGTCAGGTCTTGTCGGCCGAGGCCAGCGGCGTCGGCGGAATGATCACCAGCATCGCGCGACTGGAAGCGCCGAACGAACCTACCCGACTGGCCCAGGTACTGGATGTCGAACAGATCCTGCGCCACATCATGCCGAGCGGCGACAAGGAAATCGACCCGGAGACTATCGGCCCCAAGTTAATGCTCAAACCGGGCACCGTTATCCTGGCCGCCGACGATTCGCATGTGGCCCGTTCGCTGATCGAGGCGGGACTCAATGCAATAGGTGCACCGTTCATCATGACCAAGACCGGCAAGGAAGCCTGGGACAAGCTGCAGGCGATGGCCAGTGCTGCCGAAGCGGAAGGCAAGACCATCTGCGACAAAGTAGCGATGGTACTGACCGACCTCGAAATGCCGGAAATGGATGGCTTCACGCTGACCCGCAACATCAAGCAAAATCCGCGCTTCGCCGGCTTACCGGTCGTGATCCATTCCTCGTTGTCGGGTGCCACCAACGAAGACCATGTCAAGAGCGTCGGTGCCGATGCCTATGTCGCTAAATTTGTTGCCGAAGAACTGGCTGCTGCAATCCGTAAAGTCCTCGCCTAAGATCACGAAGTAATGGCACTGTCCCGGATCAACGGCAGTGCCATTTTTTTTGTGCCAGACCCTGATACTAGGCGGCACTCCTGTTCCATTCTGCTATTGTCTGCCCCATGCCGATTACCTCTCCCGTCCTGAATCACCCGCTGCGCATGGCGCTAGCGGCCGAAGCCCATTCCAGGCCCTTCCTGCAACTTGATGCACCCGAAAGCGTGACCCATCTCGCGCTCTATGCCGAAACCGATGCCACGCCTAACTGGCATTTACGCAAATTGGTAGAATTGTGCGGCTGTTTCGGTGTGGCCGGTCCGGCTGCCGATGCCAAGTATTTTTATCATGACTTCGGCCGCTTCCGTCTCAAATGGGAATGCCATACCGAGTTCGCCACGTTCACCTTCGCGATGCGTCATGCCGAGAGCGCGCCGCTGGCGCAATCGTTCGAACGCATGCCGCTGATGCACGTACCGCAGCAATGGCTGCACGGGCTGGACGGAAAAATCCTGGTGGCGGCCCATGTCGTACTCGACAAATCCGGACCCGACAGCGATCCGGCCGCCACCGAAATCCGCGCCGTCTTCGAAGGCCTGTCGCTGGCCGCCAGCGTAGTGTTGCAAGACGCCGAAGTCTGGAGTGATTTTCTGATCCAGAGCGACGGCTTCAGCCGCTTCGTGGTGCGCGATCTGGGACTGCGCGAATATCAACTGGGACGCCTGGTACAACGCGTACTCGAAATCGAAACTTACCGCATGATGGCGCTGCTGGGACTGCCACATGCGCAGGCCTCGGCAACTACCCTCAACACCATCGAGGCGGAACTGGCCCGGCTGACTGAAGAAATGGTCGACAGCGATGACGCAGGCACCGGGACGGGTTTGACCGAAGCGTCCGGCGAACCGGATGATGGCGAACGTACGCTGTTACGTAACATCACCGGTCTTGCCGCCCGTAGTGAAAAGCTGGCGGTTGACAACAGCTACCGCTTTTCAGCATCGCAGGCCTATTTTCAACTGGTCAAGGCACGTATAGAAGAACTGCGTGAAGTCCGTATCGATGGCTTGCCGACACTGCGCGAATTCATGGAACGCCGGTTATCACCGGCAATGAGTACCTGCTCGGCCACGGTACGCCGGCAGACTGCACTGGCAGAACGGATCGCTCACTCGAATGAATTGCTGAGCACCCGCGTCGGTATTGCGCAAGAACTGCATAACCGCAAAATCCTGCAATCGATGAATGCGCGCGCCGCGCAGCAGTTGCGCCTGCAGCAAGCGGTTGAAGGACTGTCAGTGGTCGCTGTCTCGTACTACATGGTTGGGCTGTGCGGTTATGCGGCAAAAGCTGCCAAGGCGGCCGGATTACCGGTTAATACGGATCTGGCCACGGGACTGGTAGTGCCAGTGATCGTGTTCATCGTCTGGATGGCCATGCGCCGTTTGCACGGCCAGATCAAGCACTAAGTCGTCGCCACACCTGACGACTTCCTTGTGCTGTCGTTCCAGCGCTCCCGGCCGCTGGAACGGCTTCACTGGCCGGATAATATGCGTACCCTGAAAGGCAGCGCACCGGGCTGCCGGCAAGGCCAGCGCGTCGCTGCCCTTGCCCCTTCCATCCCATGCTCTACTTACTCCCCGAGCAATTCTGCAACCGCTTGCATGCCATCAACATGTTCGGCCACGACCCGGATAATCACCACCACCGGCACGCCGAGCAGCATGCCCCAGATACCCCATAGCCAGCCCCAGAAAAGCAGCGCAATGAACACCGCCGCCGGATTCATTCTGGCGATACGACCGGTCATCCATGTCGTCACCAGCGTACCCACCAGCGTCGATACGCCCAGCGAACTGGCGATCACCAACAACACCGGTGCCGGCGTACCGAACTGCAGGAAAGCCATCAGGCCAGCGGCCACCGTGATCAGCAAGGGGCCGAAATACGGAATTACATGAAGTAGTCCGGCCGCCACTGCCCAGGCACCGGCATTCTCAAGCCCGATCGCGCGAAAGCAGAGCCACATCAGTACGGCCAGCAGCGAATTTGTCACGAGTAGCATCGACATGTATTTCTGGATCGAGCTATTGATGTCGTCGAGGATATGCACCGTGATCTTTTTGCTCGAAAACGACGGCCCGGTCAGCTTGACCAGCTTGCGCTTGAAGGTGTCGCCGGATAGCAGCAAAAAGAACACCAGGAACAGGACGACGATGGCCTCTCCCACCAATCCCAGCACGTTGCGCGAACCGGCCAGCAGCAGGTCGCTCACGCGCACCGTCGGCGTGTCGTTCGACAAAGTACTTGGGCGGGTTCTCGAGCCCGACGTAGCCGATTCAATTTCGGTAGCCGCCGCCTGCATCTTTTGTATCGCACTCGGCTGACCGGACTGGTAACGCAGCAGCGCACGCGCAACCTTGTGCGACGCCTCCGGCAAGGTTTCGACGATGGATTGGAATTCATCGGTCAGCGTGGTGGTGACCGCCGTGATGCTGCCCGCCAGTGTCAGCATCACCAGCACGGTACCGAACACGCGTGGAATGCGGCGACGCTCGAGCCAGGCAACAACGGGATTGAGCGTGTAAGCGAGAAATATCCCGCACAGCAGCGGGATCAGGAATTTTTGTGCCATTTGCAGGGCAAACAACATCGCCACCACGGCAATGATGGTGAGCGACAGGCCGCGCACGTCGACATGAACGCGAGGCAGCAGGGCAGGTTTTTCCGGGACCGGTGACAGCGTGACGATAGGGCTGTCAGGACCGTCTGCAGATTCAAGCGGGGAAGTGGACATCAATCTCTCAATGGAGGCAAGGAAAGTACACAATCGGAAATTCACCATGCCGGCTCAATGCAAAGCGGCCCGGCATTGGCTGCCGGGCCGCTCGATTCAAGAACTCACAAAGCGCGCCGGAGCGACGTGCCCCGGTCATTGCCATGTTACTTCATGCGGATATCGTTCTTGACCGACATGACACCTTTGACGCCGCGTGCCAGCATGGCTGCAGTGGTCGCATCTGCCTGTTCCTTGACGAAGCCGCTCAGTTGTACCACGCCCTTGAACGTTTCAACATTGATTTCCCGGGATTTTACTGTCGGATCATTAAGTAGTGCTGCCTTGACCTTGGTCGTGATGACTGCGTCATCGACGTACTCGCCCGTGCCTTCTTTGGTGCTGGTTGATGCGCAACCGGCGACAGAAATCAAGGCGGCGACAAGGAAAAAGGTGCTGATGCGTTTTGAAAAAATCATGGTGAGGCTCCCTGAAAAAATAAATGAATGAAAGTTGCGCGGATCGTCCACTACTTCGACCCCACACTTGTTATTTGCAATACGCTCAATTAACGACTACGCAAGCCGGCTAACGGATGTCGAACTGTAGCGGGCAGGCCAACTACGCTCTGTACGGCACCGTACATAACGCAAATTTTTAATTGAATATCCACAATGTTGTTGCCCGATTTTGACAAATATTACCGGTCGTAATGTCAGCTTCCGCTTCGCAGTTCACTCAGTCATCGATATCACCGGCCACGCCAAAAAAATGTTTCGCCATCCCTTTCAGAGCAGCCGGTAAAACCGCATGGATATGTACGCTGTCGCACAGTGATACGACTGCCATCCAAGCAAACTCAAAGCACTGGTCCGGAGCAAGCTAACCCGTATTGGAAAAAAGATATACGTCGTAACAAGTGATGCTCGTATTTGCAGCAGACGAACGTCGAGTGGCATCGCGCCGACCCGGCTTAACATTTAAAAATCAGGAGAGTACCCGATCATGTTGTACACAATTGCTGTTGTCCTCCTCATTCTCTGGTTACTTGGCATCGTCACTTCCTACACGATAGGCGGCTTCATCCACGTCTTACTGGTGATCGCCATCGTGGTAATTTTGTTGCGCATTATTTCCGGGCGCAAACCGCTATGACGTGTTCGGCTGTGATTGAGGCCACGCACAACCATCATTGATGGCTGCAGTAGCGATTGCCAATAGCGAAAGGATCACTTTCATCGACAACACCCATCCATGACGCGTCGTATGTTCATTGAAATCCTTGAAGTCGACGAAAACATACCGGAGAACCGGCTGCGCTTCACCGCGGCACGCCAGGTTGAAACGCTTTTTTATTAACAGGCCTTCTGAAAAATTTAATGACTAACGGGATCCCCTTCGATGACGCAATCAGCGCGATTCAAGTCGCACTGCTCATTACCCACGGTGCCGATTCGCTGATCCAGGCCCGCCCGCTGACAACACAGGCCACCAGTTACGATGGCGCCATCTGGTTCTTCAGCGTCACCAATTCCGACGCGGCAGCCGACATTTGTCAAAACCCTGCCGTGCTGCTCTGCTATGGTGATGCAATAACACAGAGGTTTATTGCGTCATCCGGAGTCGCTTCACTGTCACAGAATCGCCCCCTGATGGAACAGCTCTGGAACCCGGCGTTTGCGGCGGTTTTTCCGCAAGGTCTGGACGATCCGTTACTGACCCTGCTACGGATCGACATCCGGCAGATTGATCTCCGGGATGCGGACGTGCCGAATGCGAACCTGATGTGGAGGATGCCCGGCACAGCTACCGGCATCAACACAAAAAATTTCGCAGACAACAGTCACTAAAAAAACATCGCGCGCCATCACTTCCGGCCGCAGGTAAACAAGGAAAATTCATCATGACCACCCCATCACGTCGCTCCCATCCATTCCGTCTGGTGGCCATTGCGGTCATCATCAGTACTAGCGCTCTCAGTGGTTGCGCCGACATGTCCGGTACGCAGCGCGGTACGGCAACGGGCGCCGGAATCGGTGCCGGCCTGGGTGCCATCCTCGGCGCATCGACCGGCGGCGGCGGCGGCGGCCGCACTGCCGGCGGTGCAGTCCTGGGTGCTGCCGCCGGTGCTGCGATTGGCAATATCTGGTCGACCCGGATGGAAAACCAGAAACGCGCGATGGAACAGGCAACGCAAGGCACCGGCGTCCAGGTGTCACAGACCGCCGACAACCGCCTCAAGCTCGACATCCCGAGCGATATTTCATTCGACACCAACCGCTCCGACATCAAGGCTGATTTCCGTCCGGTACTGGACCGCTTCGCGAGCAGTCTCAATAATAATCCGGTGACGGTCGTCACCATCATCGGCCACACCGACAGCACCGGTAGCCCGGCAGTCAACAATCCGCTGTCGGTCGACCGCGCCAGCCGGACCCGCGATTATCTAATCAGCCGCGGGGTGTCACCCAACCGCTTCACCATCGAAGGTCGCGGCGAAAATGATCCGATCGCCTCCAACAATGACAGCAACGGTCGTGCACGCAACCGGCGCGTCGAAATTTTCGTGGCAGAGCGGCAGTAATAAGCATCCAGCCGCGCCAACGTACGTATCGGTGCGGCGCGTGGCATCACTTCTTTCGTGCGCAAGCGGTGTCGGCGTGACACACTGCGGGCCAGCTTTCCCGCCCGCTCCATTTTTCCGATTGCATGCTGAACCTACTTGAACGCATTACTGCCCAACCTGCCAGCAACGACATGCGCGCGCTGTCCGAACTGGTCGCCCTGATTCGTCCACCCAAACCCGACCAGGGCGAGGTGGCAACCGCCCGGCTGCGCACGCTGATCCAGCTCCTCAACGGCAATCCGGTGCACGCCGCTGCGCTGCGCCATTACCTGTTACACGTCCTGTCGCAGCGCCGTCACACCACGCTTTATACCGATACCGGCATCTTGTCGAGCGACGGCTTTTTCAGTGAACTGTTTCGACGCATGTCATTCCGTGTCCTGCCACCGGCCATCGACAGCCTGTATCTGAGCGACTGCCTCGATCGCATCCTGCGCGTCGATACCGACTATCAATGGTTAAGGCGGATTGAATCAGCCGACTGGCTGATGCTGTTTGACGTCATCGCCACGAGTGATGCGGCCTCGACCGATACCGCGATCCGCAGCGCGGTGGTTGACCGCCGTCTCGCGCATGTCGAATTACTCGAAGCCATTCAGACCTTGTCCTACCGGATCAGTGCAATGGGACTGGAGCCATCACTGGTCCGCATCCATCCTGACCTCGAAAAATTCGAGTCCCCTTTTCTGGTTCAGAACGCCGAAGTCCATCGTTATCTGGCCAACGTGTTACGCCAGTCCGACGATGTCCTCACGCCGACCGACGACGCAGCGCACCTGCTGGTGATGCTTGAGCAATGCGACAACATCATTGCGCGCATCCGCAAAAATGCGCTGCATCGCGGTACCAGCGTCGCCCTCACCTACCTGCTGGTCAGGCTCACCCAGAGCGTCGAGCGGCTGCGTCGGCTGCTGATGCTGGTCGACCTGACACCGGCCGAGAGCAAGCTGGCGTGGACACCCGAACGTCGCCAGCTGGCACTTGATCTGGCACTGGATTTGGCGCAAGGTCACAACCGCAAATATGCTATCCGTGAACTGTTTTCGGCCAACATCAATCTGCTGGCACGCAACGTCACCGAAAATGCCAGCCATACCGGCGAGCATTACATTGCCGATGACAGGGAAGCTTACGGCACGATGTTCCGCTCTTCGGCTGGGGCCGGCTTTATCATTGCTTTCATGGCAATGCTAAAACTGCTGGTGAGCTACTTGCGCAGCGCGCCGCTGGTTGAAGCCTTCCTGTTCAGCCTGAATTACTCGCTCGGTTTCATGCTGATTCATCTGCTGCACTTTACGGTCGCTACCAAGCAACCAGCGATGACGGCCGCGCGCATTGCCGCCGACTTGCATGCCAATGACAACCGCACGATCGGGATCGATAGCCTGGCGGATCTGATCGTCAAGGTACTGCGAACACAATTCATTGCCGTGGTCGGCAACCTGATGACTGTTTTCCCGACCGCGTTGGCGATTTCGACAGTGTGGGTCGGGCTCAACGGTCATCATCTGGTTTCGCCGGACAAGGCACAGCACATACTGCACGACATCAATCCCTTTACGAGCCTGGCGCTATTCCATGCCGCGATCGCCGGTGTCTGCCTGTTTTTGGCCGGCATGATCTCGGGCTATTTCGATAACCGTGCGGTCTACACCCGCATGGCGCAACGGATACTCCAACTACAAAGTTGGCAACGCTTGTTCGGCCCGGCGCGCCATGCGCGGGTGGCCGCTTACCTCGAAGAAAATCTGGGTGGTCTGATGGGTAACCTGTTCTTCGGCCTGTTGCTGGGGTCAATTGGTACCTTCGGTCAGTTGATCGGTTTGCCGGTGGATATACGACACATTACTTTTTCAGCAGCCAACCTTGCCATCGCGTGGGTAGGGCTGGATTTTCAGGTGAGTGCACAAGTCATGCTGACCTCGCTATTCGGGATACTTTGCATTGGCACCGCAAATCTGCTGGTAAGCTTTGGGCTGGCTTTGTTCGTTGCGCTGCGATCGCGTCAGGTGCAGTTCAGCCGGGGCGGCGCACTGGTCAAGGCGCTGTTGTCCCGACTGGTACAGCGACCGCTGGATTTTTTCATCCCCCCCAAAAAAAGGACAACGCCGCAATGACAGTGGTTCGATCAAAAAAAGGAAGCAACACATGCAAGTAGCGGTCATAGGCGGTGGTGTCGTCGGCGTCAGTACAGCGTATTTCCTCGCTGCCGCAGGCCATGAAGTCGCACTCATCGAGCGACGTAGCAACGTTGCCGAGGAAGCCAGCTTCGGCAACTCCGGACTCGTCGCGCCGGGAGTGTCAGCTCCATGGGCGACGCCCGGTATGCCCGGAAAAATATTTGCACAATTATTTCGACAAGAGTCGCCGATGGTTCTGCGTCGACGACTCGATCCCGGGTTATGGCGCTGGGCCCGGCGCTGGATCGCCGAATGCGATGCCGAGCACTTCCGCATCAACAAACTGCGCCTGCAGCGGATCGGTTTTTACAGCCGTGAACTGCTCGAACAATTGCGCCTGCACTACAAAATGGATTACGAACAGACTGTCGGGCATTTGCAGCTGTTCCGTGATCCGCGCGACGTCTTGCTGGCACAACCGCTGCTGACTCTGCTGACCGAGATGGATGTCCCTCACAGCATCCTTGATGCCGAAGCGGCCCGCCTGCTGGAACCGGCTCTGTGCGCAGGGACACCGCTGACTGCTGCCCTGCACTTGCCCGAAGACGAAGCCGGCAATTGCGCCCTCTTTGCCAAGCAACTGAAAACCATCGCCCAGTCGATTGGCGTGACTTTCCTTTTCGGTAAATCCGTTGAGCGCGTCGAGCGTGTCGATAACCGCGTGGCCTTGCACATGGATGGCTCCAGCTTTACTGCCGACGCGGTAGTACTCGCCGCCGGCATCGAAAATCCAACCCTGCTCAATGCGCTCGGCGTGCGCTTACCGGCCTTGCCGGTGCAAGGCTACAGCGCCACTTGCAGCATCCGTGATTTCGATGAGGCGCCGCTGGCCGCGCTGACCGACGACACCTTCAAGACCACGATTACACGCTTTGGCAACCGTATTCGTATCGCCGGCGTGCTCGATCCGGGCGCCCGATCGCCGGAAGTCCCGGAAGCCGCACAACGTACGTTGCGCAAGGTCGCCACCGACTGGTTCCCGAACGCCAGCAATTACAACAACGCGACGCTCTGGAGCGGCTCGCGTTCCATGCTGCCCGATGGTGTGCCTGTGATGGGAGCGACACCGGTGCGCAATGTCTATGTGGCAGTCGACGATGGCTCCAGTGGCTGGACTACCGCGCTTGGTACCGGCAAGATCCTCAGTGATCTGGTGTCGGGCCGGCAACCCGATATCGATCTTGACGGCTTGACGTTGTCGCGTTTCGGTTGAGCCGATGCATGCACTGTATAGCGTTAGCGTAATCCGCCAGATCGAACAGGCTGCGCTGCAACAGGTTCCTGCCGGCACGCTGATGCAGCGCGCCGGGCTGGCGACGGCAAATGCCGCGCTGGGGTTGCTGAACGTGGCACCGCACGACGCCACCATCCTGGTTCTGGCGGGACCCGGCAATAACGGGGGCGATGCGCTGGAAGCCGCAGCACGACTGGCCGGGGCTGGCGCGAGCGTCCTGGTGCGGCTTTGCGCCGATCCGCAAGGCTTGCCCGCCGATGCGCGTCAGGCGCTAATACGGGTGCGCCAGACATCGGCCGTCTTCATTGATGACCTGCCGGTACGCCATTGGTCGCTGGTCATCGACGGCTTGTTCGGCGTTGGTCTGGGCCGTCCCATCGACGGTGATGTCGCCGACCTGATCCGCACAATCAACCGGCTCGACCTTAACGTCCTGGCCATCGATGTTCCGAGCGGGCTCGATGCCGACCACGGCATGCTGGTCGGAGACGTCGCCATCCGCGCCGGCACCACGCTCACCTTCATCGGTGACAAGCCGGGCCTGCATACGCTGGCCGGGCGCGAGTACGCCGGCAGCGTCCTTGTCGACACGCTCGGCATCGATGCTGCACTCTATCCGGTAGCTGCGCTGGAGCTGTCCGGCCCGGCACTATTTAGCTCAGTCGTTCGGCCACGTTCGCATGATTCGCACAAAGGCAGTTATGGCGACGTGATGGTTATTGGTGGTGCTGATGGCATGACTGGCGCTGCCATTCTTGCCGCCCGCAGCGCGCTCCATGCAGGTGCCGGCAAGGTTCACGCTACCTTCCTTGGCGCGGTGCCGGCTTACGACCCGCTGCATCCCGAACTGATGTGCCGCAGCGCAAGCGGAGTCGATTTCGGCAAGGCCGTGCTGGTTGCCGGACCGGGGCTGGGAACGAGCACGGCTGCAGCAGCGTTGCTGCACAAGGTCTTGCGCAGCGGCCGCCCGCTCGTGCTCGATGCCGATGCGCTGAACCTGATGGCCGCCGACCCGGCGATACAGAAACAGGTCGCATCGCATCCGGCGCCGGTGCTGTTGACGCCCCACCCACTGGAGGCAGCGCGCTTGCTTCGCTGCGATACCGGCCACATCCAGGCCAACCGCACCGCTGCTGCGGCCGCACTGGCAGCACGCTTGCAGGCGACCGTAATACTGAAGGGGTCGGGCAGTGTCATTGCGCGCCCGAATGGGCACATGGCAATCAATTCCAGTGGCAATCCGGCACTGGCCAGTGGCGGCACAGGAGATGTCCTGGCCGGCTTGTGCGGTGCATTGCTGGCGCAAGGATGGCCGGTGTGGGAAGCGGCCACCGGAGCGGCCTGGCTGCATGGTCACGCCGCCGATGTCCTGGTGCGCAATGGTGATGGTCCGGTCGGTCTGACAGCCAGCGAACTGACCGTGCAGATACGACGTGAAATCAATCGGTTGAAACCCGCCGGCAAGGACTAGAAAACGGGCAGATTTATACCGGTGCGGTTACCAACAACCGGCCTGCCGCGATCGTGATGGTGCTGGCGCAGCGCGCTGCGATCGTGCGATCGTGCGTTACCAGTACCAGCGTCGATTTGCGTTCGCGATTGAGTTCGAACATCAGGTCGATGACGGCCTCGCCGGTGGCGGCGTCCAGACTGCCGGTGGGCTCATCGGCGAACAGTAGCGGCGGCTCGGTTACGAATGCCCGCGCCAGTGCAACCCGTTGTTGCTCTCCGCCCGACATAAATTTAGGATAGTGTCGCAGCCGGCTGTCCAGTCCAACGCGGCCCAGCATCGCGGCCGCCTTGTCCCTGGCGTTATCGTCACCACGTAGCTCCAATGGCAGCATCACATTTTCGAGTGCTGTCAGGTGGCCGAGCAGTTGGAAGGACTGAAACACGAAGCCCAGTTTGGCCATCCGCACACCGGCGCGGCCGTCTTCGTCGAGCGCAAACAAGTCCACGCCATCGAGCAAAATGGTGCCGCTGGTTGGCGTATCAAGTCCGGCCATCAGGCCTAGCAGCGTCGACTTGCCGGAACCGGAAGCACCGACAATAGCGAGCGTGGCACCAGCCGGCACGGTAAAATCGATGCCGTCCAGTATCGTCAATTCGCCAGTCGCATCAGCGACGCGTTTGGTCAGCAGTCTGGCTTCGATGGCAAGTGGTACAGCAGAGGCAACATTCTGGTCAACATTCATATTGGAAAGTTCAGGCATGCGTAAAGAGTCAGTTGGAAATTGGGGAGCGATAAAGTGGGCGCGCGTGGCAGTGATGATTGCCGTGACGATGTGTACAACGAGCGCGTATTCTGCATCAAAAGCAGTGCTTGTGCTCGGCGACAGTCTGTCCGCCGAATACGGACTGGCACGGGGCGAAGGGTGGGTAGCGTTACTCGAACAAAGATTGAAGGACAGCGGCATTGATGCCACGCTGATCAATGCCAGCATCAGCGGCGAAACCACCAGCGGCGGCATCACCCGTTTGCCTGCACTACTGAATAAAAATAAGCCAACCGTCGTCGTGGTCGAACTCGGCGCTAACGATGGCTTGCGCGGACTGGCCTTGAGTGACACTAAAAAAAATCTCCGGGCCATCATCAACGCGGCCAAAAAATCCAATGCCCGGGTCGTGCTGGTCGGCATGCAACTGCCACCGAATTACGGTACGGATTACACCAAGCGCTTCGCCGCAATCTATCCGGCACTGGCGAAAGAAACCAAGTCAGCGCTGGTACCGTTCATGCTGGAAGGCGTAGTCCGTCAGCCATCGCTGTTCCAGGCCGACCGCATCCATCCGACCGCGCAAGCCCACCCGATCATCCTCGACACTATCTGGCCGCAGCTCAAGCCGCTTTTAAGCAAATGAACCCATGAAGTATCCCGCCCTGCTCCCCTTTTCCGAAGTGCTGCCGCAATTGGCCCGCTTCGACGCCATCATCGACGTACGTAGTCCCGGCGAATTTGCCGAAGACCACCTACCCGGCGCCATCAATTGCCCGGTGCTCGATGATGCCGAGCGCGAACGCATCGGTACGTTATACAAACAGGTCAATGCCTTCGAAGCCAAAAAAGCCGGCGCGGCTTTAGTCGCCCGCAACATCGGCCGGCATATCGAAACCGTGTTCTACGACAAACCGAAAGACTGGCAGCCGCTGATCTACTGCTGGCGTGGCGGCAATCGCAGTGGCGCGCTGACGCACATCCTGGCCAGGATTGGCTGGCCGGCAATCCAGCTCGATGGTGGCTACAAGGAATTCCGCCGGCACGTCAACACCAGCTTGCCGGAACTGGCGGCAGGACTGCAGTATCGGGTCGTGTGCGGGACCACCGGCAGCGGCAAGAGCCGGCTGCTGCAAACACTGGCTGCGCATGGCGCGCAGGTACTCGATCTCGAACAACTGGCCGAGCACCGTGGCTCGGTACTTGGCGGCTGGCCCAGTGCGCCGCAACCGAGCCAGAAAATGTTCGAAACCCGCCTGTGGCAGGCACTGCGCGGATTCGATTCAGCGCGGGAAGTCTTCGTCGAATCGGAAAGCAAGAAGGTTGGCAACGTCCGCGTACCGGAGGCATTAATGGAACGCATCCGCGCTTCGCCGTGCATCGCATTGGGTTTGTCGCAGCCGCACCGGGTGCAATTGCTGATGCAGGAATATGACAACTTTGTTGATGCACCCGACACGCTGGCCGAACAACTGAACTGTCTGGTAACGATGTATGGAAAAGAGCGCATCGGTGTCTGGCAAGCAATGGCGCGCGATGGCCACCTGCCGATACTGGTCGACGAACTGCTGGTGCAGCACTACGACCCGGCCTATCTGAAGTCGATCGAGCGCAACTTCAGTCAGTACACGCAAGCAGTCAAGCTGGATTTGCCGGATATTTCGCTGGCAACCTTCGACGCTGCCGCACGCCAATTGCATCCGGCCTGAGCATTATCCGGCCAGCACAAGTTCCGGCTCGGTCAACCGGGCAGGAACCGATGCGCTCATCGTCAATTGCAGTGACGGCAACGAGCCACCGGCCCGATAACTGAAACTGACGTGCAACACGTCGCCCTCAGCGACGTCGACCGGCTCGTTAAACGGGAGGATCATGAAGTTATTGAGCCAGTCGATGGTCGACTGCTGATCCATCAGCACCGCGAGGACGTTCTTGGTTATAAAGCGCAGCGAAGTCACTGTGCCGCTGTGCGCCATCGTGAACCGGCCGCTCCAGCTAATCAAAGGATCAACTTCAGTCTGAAAATCGAGCGTGCTGTAGACCTGTGGTTCGGCCATTTCGACGGTATCCCCGGCATCCCGCGTCAGTTCGCGAAATTGCACGATCGGAGCGTTATATCCTTCGAAGTCATAGTCGAGCTGCAATGGTTGCACCGCCATGATGACGGCATCCGGAACAAATAACGGCAGCGGTCCGTCGAAGCGTGCGAGGTAACGCTGCTTGAACGAAGCCATCACATCGACCTGTTTTTCGCGCAGCATACCGACATGAATCATTTCGCAGATCACCACATCGACCGGTTCCGGCGGCAGGTAGTCAAACGCATCTGCCTCGATGACTTCCACCTTGTGGCCGTGCCGGTTGCGCGCCAGCAGGCGGCGTGCTTCATGGACCATGTCCGGATTGAATTCAACGCACCAGACTTTTTCAGCGGTCGCCGCGGCAAAAAAAGACAGTACGCCGGTGCCACCACCCAACTCCAGGACTTTCGCGCCGGGAAACACCACTGCACTGATCGCCGCCTTGAAACTCTTCATCCGGCGCTGATCCATCAGCATGTTGTGATGGTATTGCAGAGGAATGAATTGTCCTAGATAACAACTTTCGATTTCACGTTCGGTCAACATCGGGTTTTCCTGATTGTTCGGCTCGACGTGATTATCCATGGCATTCCCCGGTTCAATTAGATGAGCAGAAGCACTTTTCAACATGTGTTTTTAGTAGGATGAACATAATCTAAAGCGGCCGCTAAGTACACTTAGTTTTATTAAAAACGCCACTTAATTTCATGGAGATGAATAACATAAACCATAAGTACACATAACCGAAATGGCTGAGCCAAACTGACCGTACTAACCGGACAGTCTGGCGGGGCATGAGCAACCCGTCACCGGGGGCCGGCTGAACTGGATGAAAATTACGATAGGCGGTTGGAAGAAAAGATTTTTATGTAGTCGAACAACAAAATAGGTGACAGAGTCGCTGGAACACTAGTTGCCGCTTCGCGAGTACGCAAAGTGCCGTCCGCGCGCGTCCTGGCGTCCGGGCTACGCTATCCTCAGACTGCATCCGATCCGGTTTCGCCGGTACGAATACGGATGACTTGTTCTACATTTTGAACAAATATCTTGCCGTCGCCGATCTTGCCTGTACGTGCAGCCTTGATGATGGCATCGACAGCAGCCTCCATGGTGGCGTCGTCGACGATCGCTTCGACTTTCACTTTGGGCAGGAAATCGACGACATATTCTGCACCACGATACAACTCAGTATGCCCTTTTTGGCGACCGAAACCTTTGACCTCGGTCACTGTCAAGCCGGTAACTCCCACCTCGGCGAGTGCTTCACGAACTTCGTCGAGCTTGAATGGCTTGATGATGGCGGTTATCTGTTTCATGGTAAATCCTTGGTTGGGCTGACGGCGTGACGACAACAATAATGCTTCGATTTTAAACTAGCCGCGAAATTTCGATGTGATCGGATAGCGCCAGTCGCGCCCGAAAGCACGATGCGTGACGCGGATACCAACGGGCGACTGACGACGCTTGTATTCGTTGATCTTAATCAAATGGGTAATACGCGCGACGTCCTCGGCCCGATAACCGGCTGCAACGACTTCCTCAACGCTGCGGTTTTCTTCCATAAATAGCTGCATGATACCGTCGAGTATTTCGTAAGGTGGCAAGGAATCCTGGTCCGTCTGGTCGGGTCGTAGTTCAGCCGAGGGAGCGCGGGTCAATATACGCTCAGGAATAACAGCGGAAATCGAATTGCGGTAGGCACACAAGCGGTACACCAGCGTCTTGGCGATATCCTTGAGCACTGCAAAACCGCCGGCCATATCGCCATACAACGTGCAATAGCCGACCGCCATTTCACTCTTGTTGCCGGTAGTCAGGACAATCGCACCATGCTTGTTCGACAGCGCCATCAACATGGTTCCGCGAATGCGGGCCTGAATGTTTTCTTCAGTTGCATCGAGTGGCAACCCGGCGAAATCGGACGCAAGTGTGCTCAGGAATGCGTCAAAACAAGTAGCAATGGCAATTTCGTCGTAGCGCACACCAGTTCGTCGGGCCATGTCGCGTGAGTCAATCCAGGATATTTCCGCGGTGTAGGGCGACGGCATCATCACGGTACGCACCTTGTCAGCACCGAGGGCATCGACGGCGACTGCCAGCGTCAGGGCCGAATCGACCCCACCTGACAAGCCCAGCAACACGCCCGGGAAACCATTCTTGCCGATATAGTCGCGTACCCCGAGAACCAGTGCCTGATAAACCTGCGCCTCGACAGACAAGTGCTCTGCGATAACACCTGGCAACGGCGTTGCGCCATCGAACTCGATCAGTTGCAAGTCTTCCTCGACATGCTTGAGCTGCGCTTGTAACTGGCCGGCCCGGTCCATCACGAACGAATTCCCGTCGAAGATCAACTCGTCCTGACCGCCAACGAGATTTACGTAGACCAGCGCCAGTCCCTGTGCGCAGACATTGGTGCGCATGATGTCGTAGCGCAGATGCAGCTTGTGCATGTGATAGGGCGAGCCATTCGGTACCAGCAGCACCTGCGCGCCAGCGGCGCGGGCGCGCCCCGGTGCGCGGTCGAACCACGTATCTTCACAAATATTGATCCCGAACGCCACGTCCTTGACCGTGAATACACAGACCTGCTCACCGGCAGAAAAATACCTTTTCTCGTCGAATACAGCATCGTTGGGTAATTCAGCCTTGTGGTAGGTCGCGCTGACACGACCGTTGACAAGCACCACGACTGCATTGAAACGCACGCCATCATTTATCACCGGCAAACCGACAAGAACATGGAGGCCGGCAAAGGCGGCCAGATCGGCGGCCAGCCCGGCAACTTGCTCGGCCGATTGTGCGTAAAATGCATCGCGTAGTAATAAGTCTTCCGGAGGATAACCAGTCAGCGACATTTCTGGCGTGACAACGATATCTGCACCTTGCGCGGCAGCGCGCTCGGCAAAGGCAAAGATTCTTGCGCGGTTACCGCTCAGGTCACCGACTGTACTGTTAATTTGGGCAATGGCAACTTTGACTGTCATGAGTGCAATTCTTCAAGCAAAAAAATCAAGTGAGCAGGCAGCGCGGGAGTCGGAAACAACACTGATGGTCGTCACGCGCGTCCGCCCACAACGTTAAAAGATACAAAAGCCATATAGGGAAATTCAGTGAATTATCGCACGCAAATCATCTCCTCTTTGAGTGCCGTCGGCCAGCCTGCATGGGATGGTCTGCTGGCTCTGCAGGGCGATGCCAACCCGTTCCTGTCGTATGCATTTCTGGATGCCCTGCACGAGACCGGTTGTGCATCGATCGACACCGGCTGGCAACCGCAATTCCTGATTTTGTGGGATGACCAGGAGTCACCACCGCAACTAGCCGCCGCCATCCCGCTCTACGCAAAGATGCATTCGTACGGCGAGTACGTGTTCGACTGGGCCTGGGCGGATGCCTATCAGCGCAATGGCCTTGACTATTACCCGAAGCTGCTGTCATCGATACCCTTCACCCCGGTCACCGGCGGGCGCTTGCTGGCACGCGACGATGCTGCGCGCACGGCGCTGGTGGAGGCGCTGTGCGCAGTACAGGTCAACAGTCAGGTGTCCTCGACACACGTTCTGTATCCCCCCGGGGCACAAGCAAGTCAGTTAAAAGAAGCGGGCTTCATGTTGCGTGCCGGCGTGCAGTTTCACTGGCTCAATCCCGGCTATGCCAGCTTTGATGATTTCCTCGAATCGCTGGAGCGCAAGAAGCGCAAGAACATCCGCGCCGAACGCCGCAAGGTTGCCGAACAAGGCATTGTTTTTCGCCAGGTCGCCGGCACCGATGCCAGCGCAGCAGACTGGGAATTTTTTAATCGCTGCTATGCGCAAACGTATACCGAACACCATTCGACGCCTTACCTGAGCCTTGAGTTTTTCCTGCGTATCGGTGCAACGATGGGCCACAACATCCTGTTGATCATTGCAGAGCGGGAAGGCAGTCCGATCGCGGCATCGCTGGTAATCCACGATGGCCATACGCTCTACGGGCGTTATTGGGGGGCGATTGCCGATGTGCCTTGCCTGCATTTCGAAACTGCGTACTACCAGCCGCTTGAATATTGTATTGCCAACGGTCTGGCGTGTTTCGAAGGCGGCGCCCAAGGCGAGCACAAGATGGCGCGCGGTTTTCTGCCGCAGAAAACCTGGTCTGCACACTGGCTGGCGCACCCGTCCTTTTCGGATGCCATCGAACGTTTTCTGGAACGTGAGACCGGCGGCATCGAGTCCTATATGGATGAACTACACGAACGCAACCCTTTCCGTACTGCGAACAGTACCGGCAACTGACCAGGACGGTTGACGACGACTCACGCGCGCGGGTAGCGTATGTGATGTCTATTTAATATGCTTCATGTCATGAGCCTGCCTGAGTCTTCGCATCCCGCAATGCCGTCCCGTAACCGGATTGGACGTTTTCACATCACGCGCGAACTTGGACGCGGCGTGCTCAATACTGTTTATCTGGGACACGATCCGATCGCCGATCGCCAGGTCGCGATCAAGACGTTTCATCTTGAGCTTTCATTGCAACAACGCCGCATGCAGGAGCGGCAACTGATCAACGAAGCGCGTGCAGCAGGCAGACTGTCGCATCCACACATCGTGACGATCTTTGAGGCATCCGTCGAGGGGCCTGAAACTTATCTTGTGATGGAGCATCTGGAGGGCAGCGCACTCAGCACCCTGCTAAGTGCCGGCCGCACATTCGAGTTCGACGTGATCGCCACGATCTGCTCCAAGCTCGCCGGTGCGCTTGACCATGCCCATCGACACAAGGTCGTACACCGGGATATCAAGCCAGCCAATATTTTCATGATCGACGGACATCAACCCAAGCTGGTTGATTTCGGTATCGCGAGAACGCCGAACCATTTCGCTGTCCACGTCACTTCCGCAGACAATCCCAACACGCTATTTTGCAACAACTTGCTCGGCACGCCCAACTACATGTCGCCCGAACAAGCTAGCGGCGAGCGCGTCGACCACCGTACCGATATTTATTCGCTCGGTGCAGTCATGTATCAAATGCTGACCGGACGCACACCCTTTGATGCCGTCGAAACGGATACCCTGCTCCAACTGATCAAACACAAAATCCCGGACCAGCCTCATAAACTCAATGCGACGGTACCGAAAGCCTTGTCACGCATCGCCATGAAAGCGATGAACAAGGAACCGGACAAGCGATACCAACACGCCGCCGACATGATGCTTGATATCAAGCGTTATCTGGCCGACGGCAAACTCACCCGGCGGCGACTCCGCATGGCCTTGAGCGAATCTGAAGTACAACGCAGGGTGCCGTATTTCCTGACACAGCGCAGCGCCTTGCACCTGTGCTGTGCTGCACTGATTGGAGCAATCGCGATGTGGTTACTGCTGCATTAGTCGCGCCGGATCACCACAATTAATGATGCGGTTTCAGTACAGCGAGGAGTTGCCCTTTCAGCATCTTGATCAGGGCGGTTTCGTCATTCGGAACACCCTCCGGTGCCTCATGGACACGATCGGCATAGATCAGTCCAAAAGGCTTTCCCATGATGAGCAATGGCAAAACAATGAAACTGCGTGCATCCGGCAACAAGCTGCGATGCCAGGCGGGAATCAATGCCGCAATGTTGGCCGCGCAGGCATCCGCAATCAGCAAGTCGGCATCATTGGCCAGCGCAAGACCAAACAGATCGCGACCATTGCCCATTGAAAAAAAGAATTCCGTCTGGATCGACGGCGGCAAATTACCCAGCGACAAGCGAGCGCGAAATTGTTCGCTACGCGGGTCAACTACGAACAGGGTGGTAAAACGAAACCCGAGGCTGTGGTGGAGTGTTTCCAGTACCAGCAGCATCAGATCATTGACCTTGCAGCGACCTGACGAGATCATTTCTGTCACGTCTTTGACGCCCGCAAGGAGTAGCGACCTTGCGTTCATCGGTTTTCCGCTGGGGTAAAACGTATCGACAGCCATCTCTAGCTCAGGCTCGCTGTGCATCATTATGTCCGACGGCAATATCGAGACCTCCGCAACAGACACCGGGCTTGGCTCGGGCACAGGTTCCGGTCCATTCGACGCAATCAGTGCCCGGCTTTGCTCGATCACCGTGTTGTAAAGCGCCACCATGTCAGCCTGATCAAGGTTCAGTGCCGTACCGAATTGCTCCAGTAACAGGCGACTGGCTGTGTCGTCCACCGGGTCACGCTTCTGAACGATCAGGGCCGCAGCCGCTGCGCTAAATATCGCCACCTGCTGCAGCCACTCCTGGCGAGTCCTGGCGGCTTTCACGGTCCCAGCCGGCAACGGCGCAAGCGCCTTGACGATGCTGTCGGGTATCTGCCATCCGTGGAGTACGCCCTCGGCCAGCGCCTCGAAACTACAGCCGATGCATGCTATCGAAGCCCGCGCAGCCGACAGCCCTTTAGCGCTCATCAGCGTGGCAATCTCCTTGTAGAGCAGGTGATCATGCGACGCTACCAGCAAGCGTCCCATGTTCTTGAACAAGGCCGCCACGGCGGCTTCTTCGGAATCCTTGAAATGGCTGCGTCGCGCCAATTCACGGCCGACAATGCTGGCGCACAGGGCTTGCGATAATTCTGCCCGCACATCCTGTGCATGCTTGCCCGACATGCCGTCAACCAGCAGCATCGCCAACGCACTGGTTTTTACCGCATCGAAACCCAGCAAGAAAATTGCTTTCGAAATCGTTGTCACTTGTCCGCCGGAGGCGGCACGATAGGCGACCGCATTGGCAAGACGCAGCATTTTCTGAGTCAGGCCGGCGTTCGACAAAACGTAATGGGCCAGGTTGCGTACCGCCTCATCGCCGGACGAAGCAAGCTGGATCACCTGAAAAATCGAGCTACCCAATGCCGGCAAGGCGGAATCACTGGTGATCTTTTGCAGAAGTGCATCACGAACCGATGTCTTGTCGGTATAAGGAGCAGCAGGTAGCGCAGCGGTCATGGATGCAATCGCAGGTAGCGGGTTGAACTAGGGTAACGACCACTTGGTGCAGTGAGCGCCATGATTTGAATCATGCCGCATCCGCCCGGCTCTGTCGATATCGCACATCAATTTCACACGCGGGTGCGACTGGATCAATTCTGCAAAAAAGTTCTCTACCGGACGACCTGCAGGCAAGCATTACAATCTCGTCTTCGTTTTCACCCGCCCCGACCATGCAACCCACCGATATCCTGCTTGCTCTCGTTGTCGTCATTATCTGGGGATCGAATTTCGTCGTCATCAAACTGGGCTTGCAAGGCTTGCCACCCATCCTGTTCACCGCGCTGCGTTTTCTGTTTGCCGCATTGCCGCTGGTGTTCTTTGTCAAGCGGCCAACACTGCCATTTCGTTTGCTGGCCGGCTATGCACTGTTCCAGTTTGCGCTCCAGTTCACGCTGCTGTATTCGGGTATCGAGCTGGGATTTCCACCGGGACTGGCATCGCTGGTCATTCAGTTGCAAGTTTTTTTCACGATCGGACTGGCCGTCCTGCTGCTGGGCGAGCGCCCCCACCTGCCGCAAATTGCCGGCGCCTTGATTGCGCTGGCCGGCATGGCGCTGGTGGCCTCGCAACTCGATGCAAAGCCGACCGTCATCGGTTTCGTGATGGTGATCGCCGCCGGAATGTCCTGGGCAACGGCAAATATTTTTTCGAAGCAAATGGGCAAGGTCAATGCCATCGAACTGGTGGTCTGGGCCTCGCTGCTGGCGGTGCCTCCGTTACTCGTCGCATCGCTGCTGGTCGAAGGTGTCGATGCCTGGGTCAAGGCAGTCACGCAACTGAACTGGACATCGGCCGGTGCGATCCTGTTTCAGTCCTACCCGAATACGCTGGTGGGCTTTGGACTCTGGTCGATTCTGATGCGCAAATATCCAACCTCGACCATCGCGCCGTTTGCGCTGCTCGTACCGGTCACCGGCATGCTCAGTGCGACGCTGCTGCTGGGCGAACCGATGCAGTGGTGGAAAATTGTTGCGGGCATATTGGTGTTGGGCGGGTTGGGTGTCAATCTCTTCGGCGCGCGTGTCGGACGATGGCTAAAACTGCAGCAGGCAGGCTAAGGCACGCAGGCCGCGGTGAAATCGACGCACTTTGCCGATCTGCGCCAGACTCATGGTTTTTGATCTGAATGATTTTTCATGGCTGACCTGATTGTTGCCCGTCCCGAGGGGCTGTATTGCGTACCGGGACAGTTCTACATCGACCCGTGGCGCAAGGTCGATCGCGCCGTTATCACGCATGGCCACGCCGACCATGCCCGTACCGGTCATGCGCATTACCTGGCCACTGCAGCGGGTGCCGGCATCCTGCACAGCCGGCTCGGCAAGATCAATTTGCAAACGCTGGCCTATGGCGAAACACTGCTGCACAACGGCGTGACGATCTCGTTGCATCCGGCCGGCCATGTGCTTGGCTCGGCGCAGGTGCGCATCGAGTACAAAGGAGAAGTCTGGGTCGCCTCAGGCGATTACAAGGTCGAAGCAGACGCTACCTGCGCCGCCTTCGAACCGGTCCGTTGCGACACCTTCATTACCGAATCGACCTTCGGCCTGCCGGTGTATCGCTGGCAACCGCAACAACGCATCTTCGACGAGATCAACCACTGGTGGCGTACCAATGCTGCCGACGGTCGCGCCAGTGTGCTGTTCTGTTACTCGTTCGGCAAAGCACAGCGCCTGCTTGGTGGTGTTGATCACAGCATCGGTCCGATCATTTGCCATAGCGCTGCCGAGCCCTTGAACCGCGTCTACCGCGCGGCCGGCGTTGCTCTCCCCGAGACACAACTGGTCAACGGCATCACTGATAAGGCCGACCTCAAGCGCGCACTGGTACTGGCCCCGCCAGCGACGGCAGGTTCCCCTTGGCTAAAACGCTTTGGAGATTACAGCGATGCCTTTGCCAGTGGCTGGATGCTACTGCGCGGTGCTAGGCGCAGGCGTGCAGTCGATCGCGGTTTCGTGTTGTCGGACCATGCCGACTGGCCCGGCCTGATGCAAGCAATCAAGGCGACCGGCGCGCAGCGTGTGATCGTCACGCATGGACAGGTTGGCGTGATGGTGCGCTGGCTGCAGCAGAACGGTCTTGAAGCCGGTGCTTTCCAGACCGAATACGGCATCGAGGAAGACGATGCCCAAGCCGAACCGGTCGTGATCAATGCGTGAATTTGCCAGCCTGTACGACGCACTCGATGCAACCACCTCGACCACCCGCAAGCTGGCGCAGCTGGTGGCTTACTTTCGCACGGCCCCAGCCGAAAACGCTGCCTGGGCCGTCTATTTTCTTGCCGGTGGCAAGCCACGGCAGGCGGTGCCGACCAAACTGCTGCGTCAATATGCGACCGAAGCAGCCGGTCTGGACGACTGGTTGTTCGATGAGTGCTACCACGCCGTCGGTGACCTGGCAGAAACCATCGCGCATATCCTGCCGGCACCACAACGCCGGAGCGATCTCGGACTGGCGCGCTGGATGGACGAGCGCATCACGCCGTTACGCGGTGCACCACCCGAGACAATCCGCACGGCGATGCTGACTTACTGGGATGAGCTGGAACCGCGCGAACGTTTTTTGCTGGTCAAGCTGATCGGTGGCGGCTTCCGGGTTGGCGTCTCGAAGCTGCTGGTCACGCGCGCCTTAGCCGAGGTCGCCGCACTCGACAGCAAGCTGATCGCGCAACGCCTGATGGGCTGGACCGATGCCCGCCAGCGGCCGAGCGCGGCACGCTTCACGGCGCTGGTGGCAGCGACGTCGGATCAGGAGCAAGCCTTACGTGGCGGCCAGCCGTTTCCGTTTTTTCTGGCGCATCCGCTGCAAGTCGAACCGGCTGCGCTGGGGCCGCTAGCCGGCTGGCAGGTCGAATGGAAATATGACGGTATCCGCGCCCAGCTGGTGCGCCGCGATGGCCAATCGTGGGTCTGGTCACGCGGCGAAGAATTGATCAGCGAAAGTTTTCCGGAAATCGCCGCCATCGCTCTGCCTGAAGGAACTGTCATCGATGGCGAAATCCTGATCTGGGGAGACGGTACCCACGCCGCTTTTTCCGAGCTGCAAAAACGCCTTGGCCGCAAGACGCTGAGCGCAAAATTACTCGCCGAACTGCCGGCGGTGCTGATGGCCTACGACGTACTCGAACACGACGGCATCGACTTGCGCGGGTACACGCAATCGGCCCGGCGTGCGGTACTAGAACGCGTGGTTAGCGGTGTTGCCTCCGACCAGCTGAAACTGTCGCCCCTGGTCGTCGCTACCGACTGGGAAACCCTCGCAACTGTGCGCACCCAATCGCGCGCCCGCGCGGTCGAGGGCATGATGCTCAAGGCAGTCGATGCGCAGTATGGTGTTGGCCGCACCAAGGACGTTGGTATCTGGTGGAAATGGAAAGTCGATCCGTACAGTGTCGATGCGGTATTGATTTACGCGCAAAGCGGGCATGGCCGGCGCGCCTCGCTCTACACCGATTACACTTTTGCGGTCTGGGATTTGGCCAGCGATGGCAGCCGCACGCTGGTGCCGTTTGCCAAGGCCTATTCAGGCCTGACCGACGCCGAGATCGCGCTGGTCGATGCACGCATCCGCAAGACCACGATTGAAAAATTCGGCCCGGTACGCAGCGTCACCCCGACGCTGGTATTTGAAATCGGTTTCGAAGGGATTGGCCGTTCACCGCGCCACAAGTCCGGTATCGCAGTGCGTTTTCCCCGCATGTTGCGCATGCGCGATGACAAACCGGTCGACGAAGCCGATACGTTGCAGACGCTGCTTGGCTTACTCGCCTAGTCATCAACCTGGAACACCACGACGTGGTCGACATCAAGTCGAATGCCGATGCGCTCGCCAATCGCATGATCGTGATGGCTGGGCACCAGTGACAACACTTGCGCGCCGCTGGCAAGCTGCAAGGTGTACAAAAAATGCGCACCGCGAAAGGCCTTGGCCAGCACCTCTGCCTGCAGCGTGCTGGCATCGTCATGCACCACATCGTCGGGACGCAGCAGCACGGTAACGCGGCTGCCGGCTTTGCCATCGATGGTGTCGGCATCGCCACCAGCGAGCATGTTGCCCGACAAGATTCCCAACTCGATCTGAATACGGCTGGCACCAATCACCTCGCCCGGCAGGAACACGCCCTGTCCGACAAAATCCGCGACGAAGCGGTTTGCCGGCTGGTGATACAGGTTGTAAGGCGTATCCCATTGCTGGATGCGACCTTCATGCATGACGCCGATTTCGTCAGCGATAGTGAACGCCTCATGCTGATCATGCGTGACCAGGATTGCGGTGATCCCTTCGGCAGCAAGAATGCTGCGTACTTCCAGCGCCAGTCGCTCACGCAATTCGACATCGAGGTTCGAAAATGGCTCGTCGAGCAACAGCAACCGCGGACGCGGCGCCAGCGCCCGGGCCAACGCAACCCGTTGCTGCTGACCGCCCGACAATTCATGCGGAAATTTTTTGCCCTGACCGGACAGACCGACAGTTTCCAGCAATACTTGCACGCGCGCCTGCTGCGCAGCCGCCGGACTGCCACGCAATCCAAAGGAAATATTGGCTGCCACAGTCAAATGCGGGAACAGTGCGTAATCCTGAAACACCATGCCGATACGGCGGCGCTCGGCCTCCACATGCAAGGCCGGACTGCTGAGCACATCGCCGGCCACCCGGATCGTGCCACTACTGACTGATTCGAATCCGGCGATGCACCGCAACACCGTCGTCTTGCCGCAACCGGACGGACCTAGCAGGCAACCGATCGAACCAGCGGGTAGCCGCAACGACAATTGTTCGACCACTTTTTGCGCACCATAGGCGTAACTCACATCCTGCAATTCCAATAAAGCCATTGCGTCGCCCGTTTAATAGAGAGGGTCAATTATAATTCGCCTTTTGATACAGGCTTATTTTGCAGACCATGACGTCATCCATTGCGCGTAAAGCGCCCCGTCGTGCCTGGTCACTGCTGGGAGTAATGGCCATACTGATCGCAGCACTCGTGGCGTTGCCGATCCTGAGCGTGGTGGCCAATTTGTTTGCTGCCGGCGACGGCTCCGATACCTGGGAGCATCTTGCCTCGACGGTGCTACCTTCCTACATTGTCAACACGCTGATTCTTTGTGTTGGTGTCTCGGCCGGCGTCATCCTGATCGGTGTCTCGACCGCATGGCTGGTCAGCGTTCATACCTTTCCGGGCCGGCGCATCTTTGAATGGGCTCTGGTCTTGCCGATGGCCGTACCGGCTTACGTGATGGCTTACACCTATACCGACTTCCTGCAATTTGTCGGCCCGGTACAAACCTGGCTGCGCGATGGACTCGGCTGGCAGCCGGGCCAATATTGGTTTCCCGATGTGCGCACGCTGGGCGGCGCAGTCGCGGTCTTCATTTTTGTACTGTATCCGTATGTGTATCTGATGGCGCGCGCGGCTTTTCTTGAACGCGCCAGTGGCATGCTGGAAGTCGGCCGTTCGCTCGGGCTGGGACCGTGGCAAAGTTTTTTCAGGATTTCGTTACCACTGGCGCGCCCGGCAATTGTCGCCGGCACCTCGCTGGCGCTAATGGAAACGCTGGCCGACTATGGTGCCGTGTCATATTTCGGCGTGCAGACCTTCACCACCGGCATCTATCGCGCCTGGTTTTCACTGGGGGACCATATCGCCGCAGCACAACTGGCCACCGGCCTGCTGTGCTTCGTCGCGCTGATTCTTTTCCTGGAGCGATTTTCACGCGGACGTGCGCGCTTCAACAATACGACCGGACGCAATCGCCCCCACGCCGGCATGCGCCTGCACGGCTGGAAAGGATGGGGCGCAGCACTGATTTGCCTGATTCCGCTGATACTCGGCTTCCTGTTACCAGCCGGATTACTGTTGCACATGGCAATCGGTGATGGTGACGCGCAGTTCGGTGCGCGCTTCCTGGTCCTGGCACGCAACAGCTTCATTCTCGCGGCAGTCACAGCCCTGATAGCGGTAGTGATTGCCGTGTTGCTGGCATACAGCGCACGGCTGTCACGCAAAGTCTGGCCGATCCTGCTCAACCGCACCGTCGGACTAGGCTATGCCTTTCCGGGATCCGTGATTGCCGTCGGCGTACTGATACCGGTAACCCGGCTCGATGCCTGGCTGGCTGCCAGCATCCTGTCGTGGACCGGACACAATCCGGGATTGCTACTGACCGGTGGCATTGCAGCTCTTGTCTATGCCTATCTGGTGCGCTTCCTGACGATCTCACTGCAAACCGTCGAAACCAGTTTGAGCAAGATCACGCCGTCGATGGATGATGCTGCCCGCTCGCTCGGCTATGGTCAGGCAGGCACGCTGTGGCACATTCATCTGCCACTGCTGCGCGGCTCGCTGCTGACGGCCGGCCTGCTGGTATTTGTCGATGTGATGAAGGAGTTGCCCGCTACGCTGGTGATGCGTCCATTCAACTTTGATACGCTGGCCACGCAGGCCTTCACATTGGCATCGGATGAACGGCTCGGGGAAGCCTCGACAGCGTCGCTGACCATTGTCGCCGTTGGTATCCTGCCACTGATTCTGGTCTCATGGGAAATCACACGCAGCAAAAAAAGTGGATAAAAAAAAGGCGCCGAAGCGCCTTTTTTAAACCTGTCCGGCTTTAGCGCCAGCCTGCCCGGTCATAAATCTTTTGCACTTCGTTCTGGTTTTTTGCCAGCACGCCAACGTTGAGCGTCTCAGGCTTGAACTTGCCCATTTGTTCGAGCGCCGGATTACTGATCTTGACGCTGAGGACGACTGGCCATTCGTTGTTGCCGTCCGCGAAATACACTTGCGCCTGATCCGACGCCAGATATTCAAGGAACTTCACCGCGGCTTCCTTGTGCGGCGCATTTTTCAGCATGCCGCCTCCGGAAATATTGACGTGCGTGCCCGTCGTGGCCTGATTCGGCCAGACAATACCAACCGACTCCATGACCTTGCGATCTTCCGGCTTGTCCGAGCGCATCAACCGCGCGACGTAGTATGAATTGGCCAAAGCCACGCCGCATTCGCCGGCAGCAACTGCACGTATCTGATCGGTATCACCGCCTCTGGGTGAACGGGCAAAATTACTCACCAGACCCTTGGCCCACGCACTGGTTTTTTCTTCGCCTTGATGGGCCAGGAACGAGGCACCGAGGGACAGGTTATAGGGATGCGAACCGGAACGTACGCATACTTTCCCCTTCAGGCCGGGATTAGCCAGATCCGTGTACGTCTGGAAATCGGCCGGATTCATCGCGGCCTTGTTATAGACGATCAGACGGGCGCGAGTCGAAAATGCATACCAGTCATCGGTACGTAAGTTGGCGGGAATCCGTTGCTCCAGCAACTTGGAACCGGTCGATCCGAACAAGTTGAGATCATCGGCTTTTGCCAGACGCGCCGCATCGACAGTAATGAAAACATCGGCCGGACTGTTGACACCTTCGTTCTTGATCCGCTCCAGCAATTCGTTTTCACCGGCCTCGATGCGATTGACCTTGATGCCGGTTTGCTTAGTGAAATTACCGTACAACGCTTCGTCGGTCTGGTAGTGCCGGGCCGAGTAGACGTTGACGACATTTTCCTGCGCCGCGGCAGGAATCGCCGCCAGGAGGAATAAGGATGCTACTGCTGTGCCAATTGGATTCATGGAGCCCGCCAGTTAAAAAGAGAAGACTAGCGTAGCAAAGATTTCTTGCGAATGCAAACCACTCGCATTTGATGCGCCGTGTCCGTGAGGAACTCCGTCAGACCCGGCAGTCGGGTCGCTTATAATGCGTCGCTTGACCAAGACAAGGATTTATTCGTGGACGTAAAAGATAGCAACGGCAACCTGCTCGCTGACGGTGATTCAGTGAGCCTTATTAAGGATTTGAAAGTCAAGGGCACCTCGGTCACCCTCAAGCGCGGCACCATCGCCAAGAACATCCGGCTGACCGATGACCCCGAAGAAGTCGAGTGCAATGTCGACAAGGTCAAGGGACTGGTCCTGAAAACCTGCTTCCTGAAAAAAGCCTGACGGTCGCCCTCGCCATGGACATCGACACGACCGCCGTCAATCGTTTGCGGCAGCGCTTTGGTGAGAACGAGCAGGTCTGGTTGTTCGGGTATGGCTCGCTGATCTTCAAGGCGGGCTTCCCTTACCTCGAGCGCAAACAAGCCAGCATCAGCGGCCATGTGCGGCGCTTCTGGCAAGGTTCGCACGATCACCGCGGCACGCCGGAATTTCCGGGCCGGGTCGTAACGCTGGCACCGCAAGCCGGAGCGACCTGTTCCGGCATGGCCTACCTGATCCGGCCTGAAGTGTTCGATTACCTCGATCACCGCGAAAAAAATGGCTATCTGCGCTTCAGCACGACCCTGACATTTGACGATGGCAGTAACGCGCAAGCTCTGGTGTATATTGCCGATCCGGAAAATGCTGCCTACCTCGGACCTGCAACCGATACCGCGATCGCCGGCCAGATTGCCGCCGCTAGCGGACCAAGCGGACGTAATCGCGATTACCTGACCGAACTGGCCGACGCACTGGCCGGCCTCGGTAAAACCGACCCGCACGTGCAAGCCCTCGTGGACTGCCTGCCTCCTGATTCTTCACCCGACACCTTTAACAATACCGATTCACGATGAACATCCTCTACCTCGACTTCAATGGCGTACTGCACGACAGCATGGTCATGCGCAACCGCAAGCGCGGTCTTTATCTGGCCAAGGCAGAACGCAGCTTTTTCGAATGGATGCCTATCCTGGACGAACTGTTGGCCCCCTATCCGGAACTGAAAATCGTGCTCTCGACCAGCTGGGTGCGCGCCGTCAGTTTCGACACGGCCAAATATGATTTATCGCCGGGCTTGCAGGAACGGGTGATCGGCTCGACCTTTCATCATCCCGGTCTGTCACAGACGGCGTTCGACACGATGTCACGTGGTTTGCAGGTGCTCGGCGATGTCGAACGACGCAAGCCAGCCAACTGGTTTGCCATCGACGATGACGCATTCGGCTGGCCGGCGGCGCACCGCAACAAACTGGTTGAGACCAAACCGGACCTTGGATTGAGCGATCCGGCGGCGCAAGATGCCGTGCGAGCGATGTTGGCAGCGCTGTGAACCAAGCTATGAAACACGCTGTAAATCACGCTATGAAGCAATGAACAGCCTGTTGTATGTCATGGCGTTTTGCGCTGGTGCAGCGATCTCGATGCAAGCCGCCATCAATGGCCGTCTGGCATTGAACATCGGCGGCAACACCGTGATGGCCGCATTGATTTCGTTTTGTATCGGTACGGTAGTGCTGAGCGTCGCGGCGATCTCGCGTGGCGGCGTCGGCAATAGCCTTGCAGCGCTGCCGGGTCAACCACCGTGGGTATTTGCCGGCGGCGTGCTGGGTGCCGGCTTCCTGTTCACGACCGCCTTTCTGGCACCGCGCATCGGTCTGACCAGCATGCTGGTACTGATCATCGCAGGACAGTTACTGATGTCGATCACGGTCGACAACTTCGGATTACTGGGCTCGGCCTTACGCCCCGTGTCACCGGTGCGACTGACCGGTGTCGTGGTGGTACTGGGCGGCGTGCTGCTGACCCTGTTCGGTGACCGGATCGGCAAGTAGCATCAACAGCAAACCGGCCCGGCCCGGCCAACGTATTAGCCGGCCACGCCGACCGGTGCGCCTTCTTCATCAAACCCTTGCGCGACCGAAATCGTCACAATGCCGATCATGCCCAGCGCATCGCGCATGTCCGCCAGTTCGCTGTCCAGATCGGCTGTCTGCAACAGCGGCTTTTCCGATGAGGCCACCAGTGCCGCATCGCTGCTGGCGTAGAGATTCACACGCAGTACTTTCTCATCACCGACTTCAGCCGGACCCATCACGGCGCGGGTCGCTGCAACATCGACGCCCTGCTCGCTCAATGCATGGTTCAGATCCGACATCATCTGCAACATGAAGTACTCGGCAATCCCGCGCTCTTTGCCACCGTGGAACAGATCCTGATACAGGAAATGCACCTCGACTTCGCGCCCGGCCGGACCGAAACAGCGCCGCACCAGCGGCGTGACCTGCTCGGTCCATTGCTGGAAACGACTTTCGCGGGCTGCGTACCAGGCATCGGCAGCAACTTCATCGGCAGGTGCCTGATAAAACTTGTCGTCCACCGGTTTCATTGAAAAACCGAGCAGAAAACGCAGTTCGACAGCCAGATCATCGGCTGCGAACGGCTCGTCAACCGGCTCGGCAAAGCTGCGCGAAATCGCCGTCGCGGTGGCCGCGCGCATGTCATGCATCGAAGCATGGGCGTCGCGCACCATTTCATGCAGATGGCTAAACGTGATGCTGTCGATTTCATCGAGCTGATAGGCGTGGTTGACCAGCACGACGGTAGCGTCCGGACTTTCCAGTCCGGCTTCCTGCAAACTGCGCGTCAACAGTTCGTAGGCTTCCTGATCCTGAAAACACTGCGCGCCTTTCAAGCCGCCGGTGGTGTGCAGGAACAGCGGGATCACGAACGCATTGACTTCCGTGGCCGCACTGCCCTCGCGCCCGATGACGACGACTTCGGCGACTTCTTCCATTGCCTCCTTGAGCAGAACATGCGCACGGAGCGCTTCATGACGGGTCCATTCCAACGCTTCGTAGAGAATGTCGTCTTTCTTCTGGTGCAGGCATTTCTTGATGATCTTGTAAAAGTCTTCCCGGTTCTGAACCGTCGTGGCATTCTTCGCCGGGCTGCCCGCCAGGTAGGCAGACAACGCACACAATTGCCGCGTCATCGCTTCGTCTTTTTGCTCCGGCGATTCGACCGATTTACGGGGGGCGGGCTTTTTATTTTTTGGCATGGTGTTCTTCTGGGTAAGGTCAACAAATTAATGGAATCGGAACTGCCTGCGCGGCGCGCGCACTGTGCACGCTGCCTGCGACCGCAGACAACCTGTATCTGCGTCTGGATCACGCCAGTGGCCGTGTCGACCGAGGTCGTCATCTTGCAGCATCCGCTGGAAACCGGCAACGCCAAGGGCAGCGCACGGCTGCTGCACCTGAGCCTGTCCGGCAGCCACTTGGTGCAGGGTGAAACATTCACCGAAGCACAATGGCAAGCACTGCTGGCCGGGCGCCACACGGTGCTGCTGTATCCGGATCAGCCCGGCAGCACGGCTTCGCCGTCGCCGGCCGGCACGGACCTGACACAATTGCGCGTGATTGTACTGGATGGCACCTGGCGCAAGAGCCGAAAAATGCTGCATCGTGATCCCCGCTTGCAGCAATTGCCGCGTCTGGCCTTACAGGATGCACCGGCCTCGCGTTATCACATTCGCAAAGCCCGGCGCGCCGACCAGTTGTCGACACTGGAAGCAACTTGCCATGCGCTGCTGCAGCTGGGTGAACCGGCAGGCGAACTGCAACGCTTGCTGCACGCGTTCGATGGGTTTGTGGCGCAACAAGCCCGCTACAAAATTGACCACTAAAAATAAGCACTTCGATAGGCGCCGCGATAAGCACGACGGTATTGCCAAGAGTAAAATCCGCATTCCAAAATAGGATTGCTCCACTCGATGCCGATTACCGTTCCCCGCCGCCGTACTGCCGTTCTCACCGAAGTTTCCAATTTGTGGCGCCTGGCCTGGCCTGTCGTGATCGGTCAACTGGCCACCGTGGGCATGTCAGTCGCCGATGTGGCAATGACCGGCCACTTGAGCGCCGATGACCTGGCAGCCGTGTCGCTGGGATCATCTATCTGGACCATCGTGATCGTCACCGTGATGGGCATCATGATGGCAATCAATGCCGTGGTTGCCCATGAAGTCGGGGCCGGTACGATGTCGCGCATTCCGCATGCAGTACGACAATCATTATGGAAAGCGGTTGGTATCGGTCTGATTGCTACCGTACTGACCAACTGGTCGACACTCATCTTCGACCACCTGGGTCTGGAACCACTGGTACGCGATAAGGCGGTGATGTTTGTCCACATCATCAGCATCGGCGCGCTGCCGTTTGCGGCCTTCCGTGTCCTGTACGGTTACAGCGCGAGTCTGAACCAGACCAAACCGGCGATGGTGATTGCGCTACTCGGACTGCTGTTCAATATTTTCGTGAACTGGTTGCTGATTTTTGGCAACTGGGGTTTCCCGCAACTCGGTGCGATCGGCTGCGCGTGGGCTACCTGCCTCGGCTTGTGGCTGATGCTGGTAGCCATGATCTGGTGGATCCGGCACGCTCCCGCGTATCGCAGCAGCACGCCATTCACGCATTGGGAGCGGCCCGACTGGCCGGAAATCCTGCATCTTCTAAAAATGGGTTTGCCGATTGGTGTGACCTATTTTGCCGAGGTCAGCGCCTTCTGCATGATTGGCTTGCTGGTCGCGCGCTTCGGTGCGATCACGGTATCGGCGCACCAGATCGCGTTGAATTTTTCATCGCTGGTATTCATGGTGCCGTTGGGACTCGGTATTGCGCTGCTGACCCGTGTCGGCCAGGCCGCCGGCGAAGGTGATCCGCAACGGGCCCGCTTCGTGGCATGGGTCGGCGTTGGTTTGTCGCTCGCCTTTGGCGTTGCGTCAGCGGCCCTGATTGCCTTGTTTCGCACTCAGATCGCGGCCGCTTACACCTCCGATCCGGCCGTACAGGAACTGACCGGGCATCTGCTCCTGCTGGCTGCCTTGTTCCAGTTGTCGGATGCGACCCAGGTTGCGGCTTCCTGTGCGATTCGTGGTTACAAGGTCACCCGGCCGCCGATGCTAATCCACCTGATGGCGTTCTGGGGCTTTTCGATTCCGCTCGGTTGCGTGCTCGGACTAGCCCCTGCCTGGCTGCCGTGGGGACCGGCGCAACCAATGATGGCGACCGGCTTCTGGATCGGTCTCACGCTGGGTCTGTCGATCGCGGCCGTCTTGCTGGTATGGTACCTGCACCGATTATCGAGCAGGCGGATCGCGCGCTGGCGTGCCGGCGCGCTGTCGGCATAACTAAGTTTCGGCGGCTTTTACCGAAAGACAATCTGCATCAGGTACGATGCAGCGAACTTTTCAGCCATTTACCCCAGGAGCGCTCATGACGCATCCCGAACTGCACCAAAAATTTTTCTTGCTGTTGCTGATTGCCGTGACCATCGCCTTCGGCTGGATCCTGCTGCCTTTTATTGGCGCCGTATTCTGGGCCTCGGTGCTGGCGCTGTTATTTGCACCATTGCATCGACGCCTGCTGAACCGTTTCGGCCAGCGTCACACGCTGTCGGCACTGACCACACTGATGGTGGTGCTGTTCATCGTGATTCTGCCGCTGACGCTCATTGGCGTGTCGCTGGCGCAGGAAGGCGCCTTGGTGTACCAGAAAATTCGCACTGGATCGCTCGACTTCGGTACGTATTTTCAGCAGATTCTCGCGGCACTGCCGCAATGGCTGGTCACGCAATTGCAGCGTCTCGGCATGGCCGACTTCACCGAATTGCAAGCCAAAGTATCACTGGTCATCCGCCAGGGCAGCCAGACCATTGCAGGCCAGGTTCTCAACATCACCCAGAACACGTTTGATTTCGCCATCGGTTTCGGCATGATGCTGTACCTGCTGTTCTTCCTGCTGCGCGATGGCGCGGCACTGTCTGCCCGCATCAAGCATGTGATTCCGCTGGAACGTGAGCAGAAAAAACAGCTGATCGCGAAGTTCGCCACCGTCATCCGTGCCACCGTCAAGGGCAACATCGTCGTTGCCGCCAGCCAGGGTGCGCTTGGCGGCTTGATGTTCTGGTTTCTCGGCATCCAGGGTGCGCTGTTGTGGGGGGTGCTGATGGCGGTGTTGTCGCTATTGCCGGCGATCGGTGCGGCCCTTATCTGGGGCCCGGTGGCGATCTACTTTCTGCTGACCGGAGCGATCTGGCAGGGAGTTACCCTGATCGCCTTCGGTGTGCTGGTGATCGGTCTGGTCGACAATATCCTGCGTCCGCTCCTGGTCGGCAAGGACACCCAGATGCCGGATTACGTGGTACTGATATCTACCGTCGGCGGAATTTCGATTTTTGGACTAAGTGGTTTCGTAGTCGGTCCCTCTATTGCAGCAATGTTCATGGCTGGCTGGACGCTGCTGGAACGTGAAAAAGACCAGGCGAGGACCTGACATGACAGCACAAGAAAATCCATTGATCTCCGACGGGCTGAACATGACCATCACCGCCCAGCATTACCGTTCACTGTTCGAACAGCATCCGGACGCTGTCGCTTCGTTTGACGTGCGCGGAAATTTTGTCGCGCTCAATCCGGCTGCCGAAAAACTGCTCGGTTACACCTCAGCGGAATTGATCGGCACCACCTATTTTTCGCTGATCGCCGAAAGCCATCAGCAAATCGTGTTCGACCATTTTCTGCTCGCGCTCGCTGGCACCAGTGCTACCTACGAGATGCGCGTAGCCGTAAAATCCGGTGCCACAATTTTGCTCCAGGCCACCAACCTGCCGATCATGATCGATGGCATCGCCGTCGGTATCTATGGTATTGCCAGGGACATCACCAGCGAGGCAGCAGCGACCGAGCAGCAACGCATCACCAATGAGCGCTTTCGTAATGTTGCGCGCGCCACCACCGACACGATCTGGGAGTGGAACCTGGGCGACGATTCGATCTGGTTGAGCGACGGCATGCACGCCCAGTTCGGCTATCGCGTCGGTGAAATTGACCCCGACAGTAGCTCCTGGTCCGAGCGGATCCATCCGGAAGACAGGCAGCGCGTACTAAGCGGTATCCATGCCGTCATTGACGGCAACGATAACGACTGGAGCGATGAATACCGCTTTCGCCGGCGCGATGCCAGCTATGCGTTTGTCGCCGACCGCGGTTTTGTCATTCGCGACGAGGCGCAGCAACCGGTACGCATGATCGGTGGTATCAGCGATGTCAGCGCGCGTCATGCATCGACCTTGCTGCTCGACCGGCTCAACCGTGCATTACGTATGCTCAGTGCCAGCAACAAAGTACTGATCCGCGCCGGCTCCGAACAGGAATTGATCGATAGTATCTGCCGTATTGCCTGTGACTTTGGCGGTTACCTGATGGCCTGGGTCGGCTATGCCGACAACGACCCGCATTGCAGTATCCGGCCGGTAGCCCAGGCCGGCATTGATCGGGACCTGCTCACCAGTATTTCGATCAGCTGGTCGGCCGATCACCCCACCGGTCAGGGACCGTCCGGTCAGGCAATCCGCAGCGGTGAGCCTGCCTTGATGGAAAACGTTCTGCAGGATGCGCGCTTTACAGCATGGTGGTCGTATGCCGAACAGATGGGTTTTTCGACCGTCATCAGTCTGCCGCTAAGCCATGACGGCAAGAGCTTCGGTATCGTCACGCTGTACTCGTGCGAAGACCGCTCGGTCCCGCCGGAAGAAATGACCTTGCTGTGCGAGCTGGCCGACAACCTCGCCTTCGGCATCGAAAACCGCCGGATTGAAGAAGAACGCCGGCGTCTGCAAGTCACGGTCGAGAAAGTCGCTGCGGCAGTATCCTCGACCTCGACCAGCAAAGCCGAACTATTCTTCGAACAGCTCGCCCGCAACATGGTTGATGCGGTTGACGCCCATGCCGGCTTCATTGCGAGGCTGGAGGACAGTAGCCACGACTCCGCCAGAACCGTGGCTGCCATCATCGGTACCCGGGTCCACGCTAACTTTGACTGCCCGCTGCACTTTACACCGTGCGCCCATCTGTTTGCGCAGGGTGAGTGCGTCATTGCGGATACACTCGAGGCCGGCTTCCCGGGACCGCCAACCTTCCTTACCGAGGCGATGCGCAGTTGCGTCGGTTTGCGACTCGACAACACCGATGGCCAGCCGATCGGTATGTTATTTGTCCTGTTCCGCGATAGCCTGAGACGAACGGACCAGACCCGCTCGACACTGCAGATCTTCGGTGCCCGCGCCAGTGCGGAACTGGAACGTCAAAGCGCCGATGTGCGCCTGCGCGACCAGGCCGCGCTGCTCGATCTGGCAACCGATGCCATCATCGTGCGCGACATGCAAGGTATGGTGACCTTCTGGAATCACGGTGCGCAACGCCTGTATGGATGGAGCAGTACGGAAGCGCAAGGCGATGCCATGCTCAGCCGCACCAGCGCTGAAACACAGGAGTTGTTCGAGCCGCTGGAACGGATCGTGAAGGACGGTGAATGGCGTGGCGAACTACTGCAGCGACGCAAGGACGGTGGCGCAGTTGCAGTCGAGGCACGCTGGACCCTGATCCGCGGCGACGACGGCGCACCGCAATCAATCCTGGCCATCGAAACGGACATCACGCAACGCAAGTTCGCTGCCAGCGAGATCGAACATCTGGCTTTTTATGATCGACTGACCGATCTACCCAACCGGTTGCTGCTACGCGATCGCCTGCAACACGCCCTCGAGGCCAATGGACGCAGTGGTCACCACGGCGCGCTGCTGTGCATCAATCTCGATAACTTCAAGTCGCTCAACGACACGCTCGGTCACGACATGGGTGACCTGCTGCTGCAGCTGGTTGCGGTACGTCTGAGTTACTGTCTGCGTGCCAGCGATACCGTGGCCCGCATCGGCGGCGATGAGTTTGTGATCCTGCTGGTTGATCTGTGCGCGCAATCGGATGAAGCAGCCTCACGTGCCAAAATGATCGCTGAAAAAATCATCGATGCCTTCAAAGACCCGTTCCAGCTTGGCACCGACGAGCCCAGTACCACCCCGAGTATCGGCATCACATTATTCTCGACAGCAACAGACAGCATCGACGAGCTGCTACGCCGCGCCGACCTGGCGATGTACCAGGCCAAATCGGCCGGTCGCAACACCATGCGGTTTTTTGATCCTGACATGCAAGCCGCCGTCAACGCGCGCATTGTGCTGGAAACCGAGATGCGTAGCGCCTTGCGACTCGGCCAGTTTTTTCTGCATTACCAGCCGCAGGTGGATGCGGCCGGCCGACCCACCGGTGCTGAAGCGCTGGTGCGATGGAATCATCCGCAACGCGGCATGGTGCCGCCGTTTGCCTTCATCCCTCTGGCAGAAGAAACCGGACTGATCATTGCGCTGGGCAGCTGGGTACTCGAAACGGCCTGCCGTGAACTGGCTCGCTGGGCCGGCGATCCAGCCCTCGCCGATCTCAGTCTGGCGGTCAATGTCAGTGCCCGTCAGTTCCGCCAAAGCGGGTTCGTCGACGACGTTCTGACGATCGTGCAGCGCACCGCCGCCAATCCGCGCCGGCTGAAACTGGAACTGACCGAAAGCCTGCTCATCGACGACGTCGAGCAAACCATCTTGACGATGTCGCAGCTCAAAGCCAGTGGCGTCGGTTTTTCGCTCGATGACTTCGGCATCGGCTACTCGTCGCTGTCGTACCTGAAACGCTTGCCGCTCGACCAGCTGAAAATTGATCAGTCGTTCGTGCGTGACATCCTCACCGACCAGAACGATGAAGCCATTGCCGGCACCATCGTGGCGCTGGGCAACAGCCTCGGACTGTCGGTTATTGCCGAAGGAGTCGAAACGGCTGAACAAAAGGCCCGACTGGCCGCGCTCGGCTGTTTCTCCTACCAGGGTTATTACTTTAGCCGGCCGGTACCGGCCGATGAATTTGTTGCCTTCGTACGTAATCCGGTACCGGCCGGATAGTGAGGCAAGACAGGCCGGGCAGCGGCCAGGCCCTTTCAGCCATCGCCTTTAAGTGCGGTGGCGCACAATCTGTCGCCTGTCTTATCGCTATCCTGTGGGATTATGCACATTTGAGTGGAATTTGCTGGCCGCCGTAAAGGCCGCTTTTCCAGCACCCCGCAGACACCATGCTCAGCGAAGAAGACATTCATGCAGCAAAGATCCTGATCGTTGACGATAGTCCGGACAACG
>JBLHMB010000012.1:0-81401 GCA_047621665.1 Bradyrhizobium sp.
GTGCCAATTGTCGGTACTTCGCCGGACATGATTGACGCCGCCGAAGACCGCGAGCGCTTTTCGCAATTGCTGAAAGATCTCGGCTTGCGTCAGCCGCCAAACCGTACCGCCCGTACCGAAGCGGATGCCTTGTTGCTGGCGCAGGAAATCGGCTATCCGCTGGTGGTGCGTCCGTCGTATGTGCTGGGCGGGCGGGCGATGGAAATCGTCCATGAGCAACGTGACCTCGAGCGCTACATGCGTGAAGCGGTCAAGGTATCGCATGATTCACCGGTATTGCTGGATCGCTTTCTCAACGATGCAATTGAAGTCGATGTCGATTGCCTCTCCGATGGCACCCGTACCTTTATTGGTGGCGTGATGGAACATATCGAGCAGGCTGGTGTGCATTCGGGGGATTCGGCTTGCTCGCTGCCGCCGTATTCGCTGTCGCAATCGACGATTGATGAAATCAAGCGTCAGACGTCATTAATGGCCAAGGGTCTGAACGTGGTCGGCTTGATGAATGTTCAGTTTGCGATACAGCAGCAGGTCATCGATGGCGTGTCGCAGGATGTGGTGTTTGTGCTGGAAGTCAACCCGCGGGCTTCGCGCACGGTGCCATTCGTTTCCAAAGCGACCGGTTTGCAACTGGCAAAGATTGCGGCGCGCTGCATGGTCGGTCAATCGCTTGATAGCCAGGGTATTTACGACGAAGTGGTGCCCGGGTATTTCAGTGTTAAGGAAGCCGTGTTCCCGTTCGTTAAGTTTCCTGGTGTCGACACCATCCTCGGCCCGGAAATGAAATCGACCGGTGAAGTAATGGGCGTTGGCAAGACCTTTGGCGAAGCGTTCGTCAAGTCGCAGCTCGGCGCCGGCGTCAAGTTGCCCTCTTCGGGGCAGGTTTTCCTTAGCGTCAAGGGCAGCGATAAGCCACGCGCGGTAAAAATCGCGGCAGCGCTGGTCAAGATCGGTTTTTCGGTAGCGGCTACCAAAGGGACGGCAGCGGCAATTCGCGAGGCCGGTATCGTCGTGACCACCGTCAACAAGGTGGTTGAAGGACGTCCGCATGTGGTCGACATGATCAAAAATAACGAAATCGCCCTGGTCATTAATACCGTCGAAGAAAAGCGCAACGCCATCACTGATTCGCGTGCGATCCGGACCTCGGCACTGGCGGCACGGGTGACGACATACACGACAATCGCCGGCGCTGAAGCTGCTGTAGCGGGCATGGCACATCTGGATCAGTTGCATGTCTATGATTTACAGGGACTGCATAAGACCTTACACTGAGGTTGTCGCACGAACGACCTGAACACCATTCCAGAGGCCACAGAAGGCGCCCGGATTTTCCGGGGCTATTTGTGGCCTCTGTAATTTTTAACTGATTAAAAAAGAGACTTATGAGTACCGTACCTATTACAAAATTTGGCGCGCAACTTCTGAAAGAAGAACTGCACCGCTTGAAAACTAAAGAACGTCCCTCCATCATTAACGCGATTTCCGAAGCGCGTGCTCAGGGTGACTTGTCAGAAAACGCCGAATACGATGCCGCAAAGGAACGACAGAGCTTCATCGAAGGTCGTATCTCCGACCTCGAAGGCAAGCTTGGTTCCTCGCAGATTATTGATCCGCTGACACTGGAAGCCGATGGTCGCATCGTGTTTGGCTCGACCGTTTATCTGGAAGACCTCGAAACGGGTGCCAAGGTCACTTATCAGATCGTTGGTATCGATGAGGCAGACCTCAAGCTCTTGAAAGTCTCAGTCACGTCGCCGATTGCACGCGCATTGATTGGCAAACTTGCTGGTGACGTGGTTGGCGTACAAGCGCCTGCCGGCGTGCGTGAATACGAAGTGCTTGAAGTACGTTACGTCTAACCGATGATGATTGCCGCACGGTTGCGTTTGCTGGTCATCGTTTTGTGGGTCGGCAGCCTGTGGACGATCGGCTATCTGGTTGCGCCGACGTTATTCATGACGCTGGCAGACCGGATACTGGCGGGCACGATTGCCGGCAAACTATTCCGGGTGGAGGCATGGTTATCGGTGGTATCGGCCGTGCTGGTGTTTGCGTTGATTTCCGGCACTGTCGCTGCATCGCGTGCGCGCACGTGGTTGCTCAGATTAACGGCAGTCATGCTCGGATGTACGTTGGCCGGCTATTTCGGATTACAGCCGATGATGGCAGCCTTGCGTGAAGCGGCGCCAGGAGGGGTATTTTCAGCAGAAGCGCGTATGCAATTTGGCATACTGCACGGCGTTGCGAGCGGCTTGTACCTGATTCAAAGCATAGCGGGAATTGTGTTGGTCTTAAAAAATGACCAGGTCGGAAAGCAAATTCAGGTCAGATGACGGGGACTGGTATTTTCAGACCATCCCGTCTTCAGTGAAACTTATTGACCGAGCGACGATTTTTTGGCGCTGGTTTGACGAGGCTTAGAACGCTTGATCGAGCCACCTTGTGTGACACGCTCATTGCCTTTGACCATCACTTTGGTAACGGACGGGCGTTTGGTGCCACTCGGGCTAGGTTTGACGATGGTGACCTCACGCATACCGCGGCCTTTTTTTCCGTCAATGCGCAATTCCTTGACGGCTTCTTTTTTAGCGCGATACATCACCAGGAGTTTCCCGATATGCTGTACGGGCGCGGCACCGAGTTTGTCGCAAATCGTCTCATACATGCCGATGCGCGCTTCGCGGTCATCGCCAAAAACGCGGACCTTGATCAGACCATGCGCATCAAGGCCATTGTCAATTTCTTTGAGTACCGGTTCTGTCAGTCCCGCCTCACCGATGATGACAATCGGATTTAGCGCATGCGCTTCGGCACGAAGCGCACTGCGCTCCGATGGTGTGAGTTTCAACATAAAAAAATCCCTTAAAAGCAGTATTCTACGCGAATGGCAAAGAACAAATTAAACAAAAACTGGCTGCACGATCACATTAATGATCCGTATGTCAAGCTGGCGCAAAAAGAAGGCTACCGTGCCCGTGCTGTCTATAAGCTCAAGGAAATTGATGAGGGCGATAAGCTCATTAAGGCCGGGCAGATCATTGTCGATTTGGGCTCGACTCCCGGCAGCTGGTCGCAGTACGTACGTAACAAACTATCGGGCAAAGCGGGTGGTGGTATCGACGGCATTATCATCGGGCTTGATATGCTGCCGATGGATCCTATTGCTGATGTTCACTTCATTCTGGGCGACTTCCGCGATCACAAAGTACTGCGGCAGCTTGAAGTCATCCTGGCCGGTCGCAAGGTTGATGTCGTGCTGTCCGACATGGCACCAAACTTGTCCGGCATCGCGAGTGCCGACGCAGCGCGAATGGAGCACATCATCGACTTGGCCATCGAGTTTTCGCAAGCGCACTTGAAACCTTCCGGAGCCCTGCTCGTAAAATGTTTTAACGGATCAGGGTATAGTCAGATTGTTGAGAAATTCCGTAGTGAATTTAAAACGGTTTCTCCCAAGAAGCCAAAAGCGAGTAAAGACAAATCTTCGGAGATTTTTTTACTAGGCAAAGGTGTAAAAAATCCAGTTTCATTGCAAAAGTTGCCATTGGACCCTTGATTTTTAAGGGCTTTATCCCAATGTCGTGCGTAGTGGGTACTCTTTATTACGGGTAGAATAAAATCTGCATCTCAGGCATATGGCGCTACGCGCGTCCAAGGAGTTCTAGTGAATAATATGTTTTCCAAGGCCGCCATTTGGGTCGTCATCGCCATGGTGCTTTTCATGGTGTTCAAGCAGTTTGACAGTCGCACGGCTTCGGGCGGTGCAACAGTCGTGCCTTATTCCGATTTTCTGGATGAGGTTAAATCCAAGCGAATTAAAGACGCTACTATCGAAGATCGCACGCTAACGGCGACGACGACGGATGGCAAAAAAATCAGGACTGCAATTACCTATCTCGATCGTGGTTTGATCGGTGACCTGGTGAACAACGGCGTCAAGTTTGATGTCAAGCAGCCTGAAGAGCAGTCGTTCTTGTCTCAGATTTTCATCTCTTGGTTCCCGATGTTGTTACTTATCGGGGTCTGGGTATTCTTCATGCGCCAGATGCAGGGCGGAGGTAAGGGCGGTGCGTTCTCGTTTGGCAAGTCGAAAGCACGTCAACTCGATGAGACAACCAACGCAGTCACTTTTGCTGATGTTGCCGGTTGCGATGAGGCGAAGGAAGAGGTCCAGGAGATTGTTGATTTCCTCCGTGATCCGACTAAATTTCAAAAACTCGGCGGCCGGATTCCCCGCGGTGTGCTGATGGTTGGTCCTCCTGGTACCGGTAAAACGTTGCTGGCCAGGGCAATCGCCGGCGAAGCTAAGGTGCCATTCTTTACGATTTCGGGTTCCGATTTCGTCGAAATGTTCGTCGGTGTCGGTGCGTCACGTGTTCGTGACATGTTCGAAAATGCTAAAAAACAATCGCCATGTATCATCTTTATCGATGAGATTGACGCGGTTGGCCGACACCGTGGTGCTGGAATGGGTGGCGGTAACGATGAGCGCGAACAGACATTGAACCAGTTACTGGTCGAGATGGACGGTTTCGAAGCAAATGCCGGCGTGATCGTTATTGCAGCAACTAACCGTGCTGATGTCCTTGATAAAGCGCTGCTACGTCCGGGTCGTTTTGACCGTCAGGTCGTCGTTGGCTTGCCAGACATTCGCGGTCGTGAACAAATCTTGTACGTGCACATGCGCAAAGTACCAATCGGACCAGACGTCAAAGCCGACATCCTTGCCCGTGGTACACCTGGTTTTTCGGGTGCAGATTTGGCCAATCTCGTCAATGAGGCGGCGCTGTTTGCCGCACGCCGTAACAAGCGACTGGTTGAAATGCAGGACTTTGAAGATGCGAAAGACAAGATTGTCATGGGTCCGGAACGCAAGTCCGCCGTGATGCGTGAAGAGGAGCGTCGCAACACAGCGTTCCATGAATCAGGTCACGCTGTGGTAGCGAAGCTGTTGCCAAAAGCTGATCCAGTTCATAAAGTCACTATCATGCCGCGCGGATTTGCCTTGGGTCTAACTTGGCAGTTGCCGGAACACGACCGCGTCAACTTGTATAAAGACAAGATGCTGGAAGAAATTGCGATTCTGTTTGGCGGTCGCATCTCAGAAGAGATTTTCATGCACCAGATGTCGACAGGCGCTTCGAACGACTTCGAGCGTGCAACCAAATTGGCTCGTGCGATGGTGACGCGCTACGGGATGTCAGAAAGTTTGGGAACGATGGTCTACGAAGATACCGAGCAGGATGCATATTTCGGCCGGATGTCTGCAAAGACCGTGTCAGAAGCCACGCAGCAAAAAGTCGATCTGGAAATTCGTAGCATTCTTGATGGTCAGTACGCTTTGTCACGCCGTTTGCTTGAAGAGAATCGTGAAAAAGTCGAACTGATGGCAAAGACGCTGCTTGAATGGGAAACCATTGATGCAGACCAGATCAACGACATCATGGATGGCCGTGAGCCACGTCTGCCAAAAGCCGGTGTGCCACCACGACGCCAGACTTCGGATGGTCCCAACGGTGGTGACGTGACGCCGACAGCGACTGCGCCAGCCTAAATCTTTTTTTTATAGCTACAAAGGGTGAGGAGTAATCCTCACCCTTTTATTTTGTCTGAAATTATGAATACAACGATGTTCCACTGCGGCAGATATCGCTTTTCACTCAAGGACGATGGCATGCCGCTGATTATGGGCGTCCTGAATGTCACTCCTGATTCTTTTTCCGATGGAGGCCGTTTCGACTCGCTCGAAGCGGCCATTTCGCGCGCCGAGCAAATGATCGAGGCAGGCGTCGACATCATCGATATTGGCGGTGAGTCGACCCGCCCGGGTGCCGCACCCCTACCACTGGACGAGGAGTTGCGCCGTATTTTGCCGGTCGTTTTTGCTTTACGGGATTGTGGCAAGCCTCTGTCGATCGATACGTACAAGCCAGCGGTGATGGTCGAGGCCATCGCAGCGGGAGCAGACATGATTAATGATATTTCTGGGTTCCGGCATCCTGCAGCATTGACTGCAGTCAAGGAAAGTGACTGTGCGCTTTGTATCATGCACATGGTGAGTGATCCGCTACGCATGCAACAGGATCCGACCTATCAGGATGTTGTGCAACAGGTCAGTGAGTTTTTGCAAGAGCGGATCGCTGACATGGAGGCCTGTGGAATTAAGCGCGAACGGCTGAGTATTGATCCGGGATTTGGTTTCGGCAAAACGCTGGAGCATAATCTCGCCCTGTTGAAAAATATCCGGCTGATCACCACGAGCCTGGGTCTGCCGCTGTTGGCAGGACTGTCCCGTAAATCTATGCTGGGCAGCATTACCGGCCGGCCAGTCAAGCAGCGTCTGGCTGGCAGCCTGGCTGCTGCGCTCGTTGCTGCGGCTAATGGCGCGGCAATCTTGCGGGTACATGATGTGGCAGAAACCATCGATGCCGTGAAAGTATGGCGCGCAGCGACACTATAAAAATGAAAATAAAGGATAACAATGGGACGTAAATATTTTGGTACCGACGGTGTACGCGGCAAGGTTGGCCAGGCACCGATCACACCAGAGTTTGTCATGCGGCTTGGCTATGCCGCCGGCAAAGTGTTGACGGCATCAGATAGCGGCAAACCGACAGTACTTATCGGCAAGGACACCCGGATTTCCGGTTACATGCTGGAAGCTGCGCTGCAAGCCGGTTTTGCAGCAGCGGGTGTCGACGTGATGCTTGCGGGGCCCATGCCGACACCGGCAGTGGCTTACCTGACACGCGCCTTGCGCCTCTCTGCCGGTGTGGTTATCTCGGCATCGCACAATCCCTACGATGACAACGGTATCAAGTTTTTTTCATCCCAAGGCAATAAGTTACCTGATGCAGTCGAGGAGGCAATCGAAGCGCAGTTGGAGTTGCCGCTTGGCTGCGTCTTTTCCGATAAGCTCGGCAAGGCACAGCGACTGGATGATGCCCAAGGGCGTTACATCGAATTTTGCAAAAGCACATTTCCGAATGCCCTGGATTTACGGGGCATGACAATCGTCGTCGACTGCGCCCATGGCGCGGCGTACCACATTGCCCCGCACGTGTTGCATGAACTGGGTGCGGAAGTCATTGCCATCGGCAATCAGCCGAACGGTCTGAATATCAACGATCAGGTTGGTGCAACCGCCCCCGAAGCGTTGTCGCGGGCAGTGCGTGCCAATCGTGCCGACCTCGGAATTGCACTCGATGGTGACGCCGACCGTCTGGTGATGGTTGATGTTAATGGGCGGATCTATAACGGTGACGAACTGTTGTATGTGATGGCCAGGGACCGCATGCTGACACAGGACGTACCTGGTGTGGTCGGAACGCTCATGACCAACATGGCACTCGAGGTCGCTTTCCGCAAGCTCGGGATTGAATTTGTCCGTGCCAAGGTGGGCGACCGCTACGTGCTGGAAGTCTTGCAGGAGCGCGGCTGGACATTGGGTGGTGAAGGATCGGGCCATCTGCTGTTTCTCGACAAGCACACGACGGGCGACGGGATCGTCTCCGCATTGCAGGTATTGTCGGCCCTCAAGCGCAGTAACAAAACGCTGGCGCAGTACACCGAAGATATTGCGATGTATCCGCAGTCATTGATCAACGTGCGTGTTGTAGCGGGTTTTAACTGGCTCAACAATGTAGCAATGGTGGCTGAAAAAGACGCCGTTGAGATCGAGTTGGGTGATGCCGGTCGGGTGTTGATTCGCGCGTCGGGAACCGAACCACTCATCCGGGTGATGGTCGAAGCGAAGACTGCCGCACTGGCGGAGATGATGGCACGCCGAATTGCCGACAAGGTGATGCCAGCCTGACGCCAGTCGCGATGTTTGATGGGCGAGTTATGTTTGCGAGCTTGTCTTCTATCGTAATCGACCTTATTCAGGATCGACATTGACGATCCTGAACTACACTGCAATCACATTCGGCTCCGGCCGTACACGCCAGGAAAGAATGGACAATTCCCGTTATCAAATCCTGCTCGTCGAAGATGAACCCGGTATTGCCGAGCTACTGCAATTCACACTCGCCGATGCCGGTTTTTCATCACATAATGTTGCCACTGTGCAGGATGCCCGTGCTGCCATTGCCGTCCAACTGCCGGAATTGGTTTTGCTGGACTGGATGTTGCCGGATGGCTCAGGTTTGGAGTTACTCAAGGAGTGGCGCAAAACTGCGTTAACATCGACACTTCCAGTCATCATGCTGACGGCTAACGGAATGGACGAAGACAAGATCCGTGGTCTGAATGCCGGAGCCGATGACTACGTTACAAAGCCTTTCTCCCCGCGTGAGTTGATTGCGCGCATTCATTCCCTGTTGCGCAGTAATCGCCCTGATGCAGCGGGGTTGGTCAGTGTATGTGGACTGATCGCGATCGATTCAGGTCGACATCTAGTAACGGTTGCGGACACGGCCGTGAAGCTGGATCAGTCTGAATTCCGGTTGCTTAAATTCCTGGTTGTGCATCCTGAGCGCGTGTTTTCACGCGCCCAACTGCTCGACAAAGTATGGGGTGATGAGGCCTTCCTGGAAGAGCGGACTGTTGATGTGCACATCATGCGTTTGAGAAAATCACTCGGCGTGGCCGCCAGCTATATCAAAACCGTGCGCAGTGTCGGTTACATGCTCGATGCCAGTCCGGACTGAGTTGGTTAAATAAGAAGCAGTAGTCATCCCGGATGCAAATTTAAGCCTTCAAACCATTGACCAGAAGAGGCTCGCCCGCTATGATTCTGTTTATCGGAGTGTAGCGCAGCCCGGTAGCGCACCTGGTTTGGGACCAGGGGGTCCAAGGTTCGAATCCTTGTACTCCGACCAGAAATATAAAGCGGGTTGTTTAACGACAACCCGCTTTTTTTCGTTTACGTTAAGCTCAGATGCGCAAGCAAGTTTCGGTCAGTGCAGCGATCGTTATTCAACAATTGCGAAACACATCCATACCGTCTATTTTCATCTGCCCTTAGCTCAACTGGATAGAGCAATGCCCTTCTAAGGCATAGGTTACTGGTTCGATTCCAGTAGGGCAGACCAGTCACTTGCATCACCTCCTGATTTCTTACTGCATCCACCGTTCGACCAATTCTCTTCTTGTTTGATGCGCTCGATGCCGGGCAATGCTGGTACCTTGACAGGGAGAGCTTGCAATTATTCTGTACGTTAAAGTCCGGTTATCTATCGTTTGCTGATCCGGAAATAAACCCCTTGCGACTTATTTCGAATACACTTATTTTGATTTTAAGTATTGGCGCAAAGGAAATTTCGAGGTGGTAAAGGGACGCAGCACAACTACCTGCTTTCATTAAAAATGGCGGAACACAGGACGAGACCATGCGCCTTCGGCGTTGCCTCCCCGGTTCAACCTCCCGCGCTATCCGACGCTGCACACGTCACCATGTTTCATTGAATCAGGGACTTCTATGGCCTCTTCCGAACCACCGGTTATCCTGCAGCGCGACGGCGCGATCGCCACGCTGCTCCTCAATCGTCCCGGCAGCCTGAATGCACTCGACATTCCTACCGCTCAGGCATTGCTCACTTGCTGTACCGAACTGGCTGCTGATGACAGCGTGCGGGCGGTCGTACTCAAAGGCGCCGGCAAAGCCTTCGGCGTCGGTGGTGACCTTGCGGCATTACGAACCGATTCCACGGCCACGGCGATGGCACTGATCGCGCCACTGCATGCGTCGGTGTTGCTGCTCACATCGATGAACGCGCCGGTCATTGCATGTCTACACGGCACGGTGGCCGGGGGCAGTCTGAGTCTGGCCATGGCGTGCGATTTGGCGATTGCTGCGGATAACACGCGTTTCAATCTGGCTTACGTCAATGTCGCGGCCAACTGCGACCTGTCCGGTTCGTGGCATTTGCCGCGTCTGGTCGGATTGCGCAATGCGATGGCTATCGCTTTGCTGGGTGACACATTTGATGCACCCGAGGCCTTGCGATTGGGGTTGCTCAACCGGATAGTGCCGGTAACGGAACTGGAGTCGGCGACGGCGGCGCTGGCGCAGCGATTGGCCGACGGTCCGACGCAGGCGATCGGATGCATGAAGCGCCTGCTGCGTCAATCGCTCGACAATGACTTGCCTGCTCAGCTCGATCTTGAACGTGATAATTTTCGCGACAGCACCGTAACGGTCGATTTTGCTGAAGCGCTGGATGCTTTTTTTAGCAAGCGACGACCGCACTTTGTCGGTCGTTGATCCAGTCTGTCCGGCGATCACAACGCCGCGCAGCAGATCGTTGCTGCGTTGTCAGCGCGTTATCACCGAGCCGAACGGGCACTTGCCAGCCAGCCCAAACCGTCTCCGGTGCGTCCACGCGGACGATATTCGCAGCCAATCCAGCCGTCGTAGCCCAGTTCGTCGAGCAACCGGAACAGATACGGATAATTGATTTCACCCTCATCGGGTTCGTTGCGTCCGGGGACGCTGGCAATCTGCACATGGCCGATGTGGGCGAGCTGCTGCTTAAACGTAGTAGCAAGGTCGCCTTCGACAATTTGCGCATGATAAAAATCCATCTGCACCTTGACGTTAGCCGCGCCGGACTCTTCCCGCAGTGCGTGCGCCTGTGCTTGCGTATGCAGGAAATAGCCGGGAATGTCGCGCCGGTTGATCGGCTCAATGAGCAGCACCAGGCCGTGTTGATCGACGGCGTGCGCGGCATCGCGCAGATTAGCCAGATAGGTCGCGTGGTGTGCGGCCGGATCGGTGCCGGCAGGCATCACGCCGGCCATCATGTGCAGACGCTTTGTGCCAAGTGCCAGTGCGTACTCGATCGCACGGGCAACGCCGGCACGGCACTCTTCTTCCCGACCGGGTAAGGCGGCAAGGCCGCGCTCGCCGCCTGCCCAGTCGCCAGTCGGCAAATTGAACAAGACACACTCGAGTTTGTTTTCCTGTAACCATGCCGCGACGTCTGCCGGCGGATATTCATACGGTGACAGAAATTCGACCGCGCTGAAACCTGCTGCCGCGGCCGCCGCAAAACGCTGTGGAAAAGGAACTTCGTTGAACATCATCGTGAGGTTGGCAGCAAATTTTGGCATGGTCATCCTGGAGTCAGGCAGAGGGGAAAGGACGTTTCGCCAGGCAGCAGCGAATCGTTAGTCGGTTATTCTGACAACGGGACTGCCGTCGTCAGGACTGGCATTCGAGCACGTATTGTTCGGTGACCCGGCGCGCCTTGCGACTCGCTTTTTCTACGTGTCTACCCGATGCGGTAGCGGCATCTTCGTCGGCCCATTTGCGGCGCTGCGCCAGCGTCTCGCACTTGCGGCGGTGGGCACCGGCGACGGCACTGGCATGCAGGCGTTCCTTGCGTTCTGCGTGTTCGAGCTTGTTGCGTGCGGCTTCGAGGCGTTGCAATTGGATCTTGTCTGCGGCAGTCTGACGCAGCGCGTGAGCCTGGGCGGCCTTGATCGTGGCGGGTGTGCGCAGATCGGTGGCCGGCAGTGCCGGTGAACCGTCGCAGGCCACATCGCTGTACGTCACCGTGCCTTGCGTGTCACACCGGAACGCAGCGTGGGCAGATACCCCCGCAGCGAGCATTACTAAAGCCAGCAAGCGGCGTCGGAGCGGGAGCATACGCGCCACGATCAGACCACTTTTCCCGGGTTCATCAGGTTTAGCGGATCGAGCGCGTTCTTGATGCTTTCCATCAGGCGCATTTCGACCGGTGATTTGTAGCGTCGGATTTCATCACGCTTCATGGCTCCGAGGCCGTGTTCAGCGGAAATCGAGCCACCGAAATGGTCGACGCTGTCATGCACGACGCGGTTGATATCGCTCTGGCTGGCAATGAGCGCATCGCCTGCTTCACCGGCCGGTGGCGAGACGTTGTAATGCAGGTTGCCGTCGCCGAGGTGGCCGAAGGTGACCAGCCGGCAGCCCGGAAATTCGGCGGCCAGCAGCGCGTCGGTGCGGGTAATGAACGCGCCGATATCGGAAATCGGCACCGAGACGTCATGCTTGATGTTCTTGCCTTCGTCGGCTTGGGCGAGCGGAATGTGTTCGCGCAATTGCCACAGGGCTTTCGATTGCGCAATCGACGAGGCAACCACGGCGTCGTGGATCACTTCCTGCTCCAGCGCATCGGCCATCAGGCGCTCCAGCAATGCTTCGGCGTGTTCGGCCGATTCGTTGTCGGACAACTCGAGCAGCACATACTGCGGTGACGATTGCGCGAAAGGCAGTTTCATTTGCGGATAATGCGTGGCCACCAGTTGCAGGCAGAAGTCCGACATCAGCTCGAAACCGGTCAGCGTCGCACCGCAATGTCCTTGCGCCAGTGTCAGCAGACGCAGCGCGTCTTCAGGCGAGTTCATTGCTGCCAGGGCGGTCAGGCGTGCTTTGGGTTGCGGATACAGCATCAGAACGGCAGCGGTGATGATGCCCAGCGTCCCTTCGGCGCCGATGAACAGATCGCGCAAGTCAAAGCCGGTATTGTCCTTGCGCAAGCCGCGCAAGCCGCTCCAGACTTCGCCCTGCGCCGTGACGACTTCGAGTCCCAGGCACAGGTCACGCATGTTGCCGTAACGCAGAACCGCCGTGCCGCCTGCATTGGTGGCGAGATTGCCACCGATCGTGCAACTGCCTTCGGCCGCCAGCGACAGCGGAAACAGGCGGTCGGCGGCGCTGGCCGCTTCCTGCACGGTTTGCAGGATGCAGCCGGCTTCGACGGTCATGGTGTTATTGATCAGGTCGGTTGCGCGGATGGCGTTAAGTCGTGTCAGCGACAGGACGACGGCCTTGCCGCTTTCGTCGGGCACGCTGCCCAGCACCAGGCCGGTATTGCCGCCCTGCGGTACCAGTGGCACCCGGAACGTATTGCACAGACGGACCAGTGCAGCGACTTCCTCGGTGTTACCAGGTTTCATGACGGCCAGTGCCTTGCCGGTAAAACGGCGGCGCCAGTCAGTCAGGTAAGCGGCCATGTCGGTTGGGTCGGCGATGACGTATTGCGCGCCGATGGCGCTGCGGCATTGTTCTAGAAATTCATTCATTTGGCGGCTTTTTCAGTGGCTTTGGCAATCGTTTCGCGGGCAATTTTTTTAGCTGCTTTTTTCAACGGTTTCAGATAATAAATGACCGAAAAAAAGTAAATGCAGACCAGGGCGACTTCGACCCATCCGAGTGTCGCAGAAAGCGGCACGCTGTCGCTGGCTGCGCGTACCAGACCTTCGGTTAAATAGATCAGGATCAACATTGATGACCATTGCAGCGTATATACGTCACGCTTGATCACGCCGCGCAAAGGCAACAGCAACGGGATGACCTTCAGCACCATCCATGAACCGCCCGGACGCAACGGAGCCAGCCACAATTCCCAGAGGATGCCGAGCACGATCAGGCCTACCAGGCTGGCGACAGCGGCTTGATAGCAATATTTTTGGAAAGTAGTTTGCATTATTGAGAGCGCAGTTTTTGCGCGGTTTCGGCCAGTCGCCGGCCGAGCGCGATGGTCAAGGTCCGGCTGTCGTCAGAGATCGGATGGCTACCGTCAAGGCCGGACCAGTGGCTCGCTCCGTACGGCGTACCACCGGTGGTAGTGGTCATCAGTTCCGGGTGTGTGTAGGGCAGGCCGAGGATCATCATGCCGTGGTGCAGTAGCGGCATCATCATCGTCAGTAGCGTACTTTCCTGACCGCCATGCAGGCTGCCGGTCGAGGTAAACACGCAGGCCGGCTTGCCTGCCAGCGCGCCACCCAGCCACTGCGCGCTGGTGCCATCCCAAAAATATTTGAGCGGCGAGGCCATATTGCCGAAGCGGGTCGGTGAACCGAAAGCCAGGCCGGCACAATCGGTCAGGTCCTGCAATTCGACATACGGTGCACCCTGTGCGGGGATCTCGGGTTCGGTGGCTTCGGTCACGGTAGAAATCGCCGGCACGGTACGCAGCAGCGCGTCGCAACCGGGGACACTTTCGATGCCCTGCGCCAGCAATTCGGCCATCTTGCGGGTTGAGCCGTGACGGGAGTAATACAAAACCAGAATGGACAAGTTAGGTGAGTTCATCCGCGATATTATAGGGCGCTTTGCATTTCGCCTTGCATCCCGTTTTGCATCACGCACGTGTTGCTGCCAGCCACCTAGACCGAGTTCTTTTGCATGACACGAGCCATCCGTTTTTCCCCGCTGCGCGGCCTGACCTGGGCCCGGTTGCGTGACCTGTTCCGCTTCGCAGCGCGCCGGCTTGACGAAGAGCATTTACCGCAAGTGGCCGGCAGCCTGACCTTCACCACGGTGCTCGCATTGGTGCCATTGCTGACCATCGCGCTGGCGATTTTTACCGCATTCCCGTTGTTTAATACCTTTCGCACCTCGCTCGAAGCGTATTTCACCCAGAACCTGATGCCGAAGGCGATCGCCAATACCGTCCTCGAATACCTGACCCAGTTTGCCGCCAAGTCGACCGGCCTGTCGGCCATCGGCGGCGGTGTGCTGGTGGTGACGGCGGTGGCGATGATGTCGACCATCGACCGGGTCTTCAACCGCATCTGGGGCGTGCGCGTGAGCCGGCCTTTTTTGCAGCGGGTGCTGGTGTACTGGGCCATTGTCACGCTCGGACCGCTGCTGATCGGGGTCTCGATTTCGCTGACGTCCTACTTGTTCAAGGCCACCAACGGCGTGGTGCTGACCATCCCGATGATAGGCGCGGTGGCTTACACGGTCATTTCGGTGGCGCTGACAACAGGTGCCTTTGCGCTGTTGTACGTCTCAGTACCAAACCGCACTGTCGCCTGGCCCGATGCGCTCTGGGGTGGTTTGCTGGCGGGCGTCGCCTTTGAAATTGCCAAGCGCCTGTTCGCCACCTACGTGGTGCGGTTTCCGACTTACACGATGGTGTACGGATCGGTTGCGGCGGTGCCGATTTTCCTGTTGTGGATCTACATGTTCTGGATGATTACGCTAGGCGGCGCGTTGCTGGCAGCGGCCTTGCCGGTCGTTAAATACGAACGCTGGTGGCATGTCGCACGGCCCGGCAGCGCGTTTGTCGATGCGATCGATATCTTGCGCATGCTGTACCGGGCGCGCAGCGTTGCCAGTTCCGCCGAAGTCAATGCGACGATGATTCGCAACGGTACCCATCTTGGCTTTGATGAGTCCGAGCAATTGCTGCAGCAGATGCTCGATGCCGGTTGGGTCGGACGCATCCGTAACGAGGAGCCCAAGCGCCGGTTGCGCTGGAAAAAATCCGACAACGGCAGCCTCGACCGCTGGACTTTGCTGGCCAACCCGCAGCAGCTCAAGCTGGGGGATGTCTATCAGGTGTTTGTGTTCGATGCATTCAGTGCGTCACCGCTGGCAACCCATGTCGAAAGCGCGATCGAACGTGGTCTCGACCAGAGCCTCGCAGCATATTTCGACCATGAACCGGTGCGGCCGTTCAAGCTCAGTAAGACGACGTCCTGAGAGGTTGCCACGCTAGCGTGTTTCCGGTCATCGAATCGCCAACCAGTTAGCAGGGCGACCTCCGGTCTATGACACGGCAAATCCGAACAGGCTGGCCAATACCGCATCCGGTTGCTCGGCCATCAACGCGTGACCGCAACTAGCCAGCCGCTCGACCCGCGCCGTCGGGATTGCCGCGATCAATGCGGCACTGGCGCGCGCAGGCGTCATCTGGTCCTGTTGCGCCAGCAGGAACAGCGTCGGACAAGTCACGGCAGCGGCCGCCTGCATCCCTTGCGCATAGCTGTTGCAGGCCACGAAATCCGTATGAAAAAGTGCTGCCGCATTGCCGGCGGCCAGTCGCTGCATTAATCGCTGATTGCCGCCGGTGACCGAAAATCCCGGCCCCGGTGACGAGGGTTTTTGTGCTATGCCGGAATGCGACCAGACATTGACCATGTCGATGGCGCTCGGCTCGTCATGCAGCGCCGCGTCGAGCAGTGCTTCCGAGACTTTCATCGGATAAGCGCAAGCCAGCAACGCCAGCCGGGTAACCCGGTGCGGCGCGCGGTGTGCGGTTTCCAGCGCGATCAGCGAGCCCATGCTGTGACCGATCAGCATTGCGTGCGTGACGCCGGCCGCATCGAGCACCGCCAGCAGCCAGCCGGCCATTGCCTCGACTGAAGCCAGTGGCGCACCCTTGCTGCGGCCGTGGCCCGGCAAGTCGATCGCCAGTACGCCGAAACCGTGATGGGCAAAGTACCGCGTCTGCAGAATCCATACCGAATGGTCGTGTTGTGCACCGTGGATGAACACCGCCGTCGGCAAGGCGGCATCGAACGGCTTGCCGCCGGTATAGCAATAGGCCGCGTGACCAGCAACGTTGAGCAGCATGTCAGGCTCCTTTCGGACTACGTTGCGAGGCCTTCAGGCCGATGGCCAGGTCTTCGATCAGGTCGTCGACATCTTCGAGTCCGATCGACAGGCGCATCGTGCCTTCGGTAATCCCGGAGGCCCGCAGTTGGTCTGCCGGTACGCGGAAATGCGTGGTCGAGGCCGGATGGATGACCAGCGATTTCGCATCGCCGACATTGGCCAGGTGCGAGAAAATTTTCAGTGCCTCAACGAAGCGCTGGCCGGCTGCACGGTCCCCCTTGATATTGAATGTGAAGACCGCACCGCAGCCTTTGGGCAGCAATGTTTTGGCCAACTCGTAGTCAGGATGCGATGGCAGCTCGGGATACGAAACCGATTCTACGGCGGCTTGCGCGAGCAGGAACTCGACCACCTTGCGGGTATTGGTGACGTGCCGGTCCATGCGCAGGCCAAGGGTTTCGATGCCCTGCAAAATCGCAAACGCATTGTGCGGACTCATCACGGCGCCGAAGTCGCGCAAGCCTTCGCGTCGGGCCCGCAGCGCGAAGGGCGCTACCGTCGACTCTTCCGAAAACACCATGCCGTGGAACCCGTCATACGGTTCGCACAGCTCGCCGAAGCGACCGGTTTTTTCATACGCCAGTTGCCAGTCGAAGGTGCCGCCATCGACCAGCAGGCCACCGATGGCGGTGCCGTGGCCGCACAGGAATTTGGTGGCGGAATGGAAAATCAGGTCAGCACCGTGATCGAACGGACGCAACAGATACGGCGTCGTAAACGTTGCATCGACCATCAGCGGCAAATAGTGTTCATGCGCCAGCGCTGCGACGCGGTCGATGTCGAGTACGTCCAGTCCCGGATTGCCGAGGGTTTCGGCAAACAGCACCTTGGTGTTCGGCCGGATCGCCGCGCGCCAGGCGTCGAGGTCGCGCGGGTCGACGAAGGTGGTCTCGATACCGAAGCGCTTGAGCGTATAGCCAAGCAGATTGTGCGAGCCGCCGTACAGCGCGCGCGAAGCGACGATATGCGAACCGGCACCGGCAATCGTCACCAGTCCGAGATGCATTGCGGCCTGACCACTGGCCGTGGCAATTCCGGCGACGCCGCCTTCCAGCGCCGCGATACGTTCTTCCAACACAGCATTGGTCGGGTTCGAAATACGCGAATACACATGACCGGAACGCTCCATGTTGAACAGCGACGCCGCATGATCGGAGTCCTTGAAGACAAACGAGCTGGTCAGGTAGATCGGCGTGGCACGCGCGCCGGTGGCGGGATCAGGGGCGGCGCCGGCATGCAAGGCAAGCGTATCGAAACCAAGGTAAGGTGGAATACTCATTGGACTGACTCTCCTGTCTGGAATGCCTGAATCCTAGCACTTGCATCCGGCTCTGCCGAAAGTGCGTGGTAGTGCGCTAGATTTTTGGACCTGCTTACGCTACATTGCAAACAACAGAACAACAACGACTCGGGACACGAAAAATGAAAGTATCTGAAATCCTGCAGGTCAAGGGCAACATCCTCTACACCGTTACTCCCGAAACAGCGATGCATGAAGCCGTCATTACGATGGCCGAAAAAGATATTGGCTCGCTGGTGGTCATGGAGTTCGGTGAGCTCGTCGGCATGCTGAGTTTTCGTGAGGTCATGAAAACGCTGCATGAAAACGGCGGTGAAATCGGTAAAAGTCTGGTACGCAAGCACATGGACGACCATCCGATCACGGTCACGCCGGAAACCGAAATTAATGAAGTACGCCGCTTGATGCTGGAGCGTCATGCGCGCTATGTGCCGGTACTCGAAGCCAAGACGCTGCTGGGTGTGATCTCGTTTTACGATGTCGCCCGTGCCGTGGTCGAAGCCCAGAGTTTTGAAAATAAAATGCTGAAAGCCTATATCCGCGACTGGCCTGTCGAAGGTGACGAATAATTTTCTACCGGATAGTTGTTCACAGCATTATTGCAGCGCCGTTATTGGCACGCTGAACAAGGCGGTCGATAACGGCATTTTCATTTGTACCAGGACGTTCGATGCTGATCGTCCGCTCAAGGAGCTAGCACCATGCATATCGCTATCATCGGGGCCGGACTGTCCGGTCTGACTTGTGCCCGTCGCTTGCAGGACCAGGGACATTGCGTCACCGTGTATGAAAAAAGTCATGCGGTCAGCGGCCGGATGAGTACGCGCCAGACCGACTTCGGTGGGTTCGATCATGGCGCCCAATACTTTACGGCCAGTAGCGCTGCGTTCAAGAACGATGTGGCGGCCTGGACCAAAGCCGGCTGGGTCGCGCCATGGAAAGGCAAGTTCGTGGCGCTTGATCACGGCAAGTCCACACCGGCAGGCAAGTCAGGAAATCGCCATGTTGGCGTGCCGGGTATGCGCTCGGTGGGGGTGCATCTGGCTCAAGGACTGGACGTGCGTACCGGCCAGCAGGTCGGACAGATTGAACGCATCGAAACCGGCAAGGGCGAGCAATGGCTGCTGGCCGTGCATTGCGATACGGTACCCATCGCTGCCAGCGCAGGACCGTTCGATGCGGTCATTGTGGCAGTGCCGGCCGATCAGGCGACGACCTTGCTGTCCGTCGTGCCGGCTTTTGCCAAGGCGGCCGGCAAGGCGTTGCTGGCGCCGTGCTGGACCCTGATGGCGGCGTTTCAGGATCCGTTGGAGCTGGGCTACGACGGTGCCTGGGTCAGCAATTCGCGACTGGCCTGGCTGGCGCATGATGCCTCCAAGCCGGGACGTCGTCCGGGCGAACACTGGATCGGTCAGGCCTCGGCGGCATGGAGCATCGAGCATCTGGAAGACGAACCGGACCGGGTCCGTGAAAAATTGCTGAAGGCCTTTCATGAAGCCACCGGCAGTCAGGTCCAGCCGGTGTTTGCGACGGTACATCGCTGGCGCTATTCGAAGGCCGCCACTCCGTTGAAAGACGATTGCTTGTGGAACAAAAAATTGCGTATCGGTGCCTGCGGTGACTGGTTTTCTGCCGGACTCGACGGCGCCGGCAAGATTGAAAATGCCTACCTGAGCGGAGCCGCGCTGGCTGCGCTGATCGCCTGAGTTCCGCACGGCCGGCGGCGCCTGCACCAAGCCAGTTTGCGCTGCTGGCCGAGCGCCGCTTTGCGCCGTTTTTCTGGACGCAATTTCTTGGTGCGCTCAATGACAATGTTTTCAAGACGGCGCTGCTGACGATCCTGACTTACGACGCACTGAGCTGGACCGCGCTCGATCCGGTCCTGCTGACCAACCTGATTCCAGGTCTGTTTATTTTGCCCTTCGTGCTGTTCTCGGCCACCGCCGGGCAACTGGCGGATAAATTTGACAAGGGCAGGGTGGCACGGCTGGTGAAGTTGCTGGAGATTGCGATCATGGCGCTCGCCGGCGTAGGCTGGATCATGCATAACCTGCCGCTGCTGGTGCTGGCACTCGTTGGCATGGGCTTGCACTCGACTTTATTCGGACCAGTGAAATACGCGTATCTGCCGCAGCATCTCAAACGCTCCGAACTGGTTGGCGGCAACGGACTGGTCGAAAGCGGTACCTTCGTCGGCATTTTGCTGGGCGAAGTGCTGGGTGCGCTGCTGATCGTCAGCAAGCCATGGGGTGTCGAAGTGGTTGCCGGCGGCACGCTGGCACTGGCGGTACTGGGCTGGTGGTTCAGCCGTGCCATCCCGCCGTCGCCGGCGCCGGTTCCGGAGTTGAAAGTGAACTGGAATCCGTTCACGGAAACCGTGCGCAATCTGAACTATTCGCGTCACAACCGGACGGTGTTTTTATCCTTGCTGGGCAATTCCTGGTTCTGGTTTTACGGCGCGATCATCCTCGCGCAATTTCCGCTATATGCAAAAAATTACCTGCACGGCGACCACGGCGTGTTCGTCCTGCTGCTGACGGTTTTTTCGTTTGGAATTGGTGCCGGCTCGCTCTTGTGCGAAAAGCTCTCCGACCATCGTATCGAGATCGGGTTGGTGCCATTCGGCTCGATCGGCTTGTCGGTGTCCGGTGTCGAACTATTTTTTGCCAGCCTGGCGTACACCAATACGCTGCCGGTTGATGTGGCCGGTTTTCTGGCACAAACGGGCAGCCTGCGCATCCTGTTTGCCTGTCTGATGATCGGCGTTTCCGGCGGGCTGTATATCGTGCCGCTGTTTGCACTGATCCAGACCCGCTGCGATCCACGCCACTTGTCGCGCACGATTGCCGGCATGAATATCCTCAATGCGCTGTTCATGGTGGCAGCAGCGTTGCTGGCGATGCTGCTGCTGAAAAATGGTGTCACTGTGCCCCAATTATTTCTGGTGACTGCGTTGCTCAATGCGCTGGTGGCGCTCTACATTTACTGGCTGGTGCCTGAGTTCCTGATTCGCTTCCTCGCCTGGTTACTGATCCACACCATCCATCGGGTGCGCTCTGTTGACGTGGCGCATATCCCCTTGCAGGGTGCGGCAATGCTTGTCTGTAATCATGTCAGCTATGTCGATGCGATCGTGATCCTGGCCGCAAGTCCGCGTCCGATCCGGTTCGTCATGGACCACCGGATTTTCAAGTTCCCGTTATTGTCCTGGCTGTTCAGGAGCGCCGGTGCGATACCAATTGCGCCGGCCAGCGAAGACACAGTCGTGACGGAAAAAGCCTACGCCGCCATCGAGGCCGCATTGGCGCATGACGAGCTGGTCTGTATTTTTCCTGAAGGCAAACTGACGGTCACCGGCGAGATCAATGTCTTCCGTGGTGGCATCATGAAAATCCTGCAGCGCTCGCCGGTGCCGGTAATCCCGATGGCACTGTGCGGGTTGTGGGGCAGTTTGTTTTCGCATGCGCAGGGCAACCCGTTTGACCGTGTTTTCCAGCGCGGCTTGCGCTCGACACTGCAACTGGTCATCGGTGCACCATTGCGGTCGGCGGAGGTCACGCCCGAGTCGTTGCGCGAACATGTGCAGGCCTTGCGCGGGAATGCCCGATAGCGATGCCGCTGATCATTGACGCGCGCGATCCTGTCATCGGTTCATACCCGGGTTCGCGTCCGCACTTGCTACAATCCGCTATCTCATTTTAATTTGCTGCCATGACTTTTCTGCTTTTGCTTCGTCGTTTGACCTGCACCTTGCTGATCGGCTTGCTGCTTTGTAATGGCCAGGTGCAGGCAAAGCCGGTCCTGCAGGTCGCGGCCGCTGCGGATCTGGCGCAATGCATCGATGAATTGAACGCACAATTCGGTGCGATGCACGACGGTGCCGCCGTCAGTGCCAGCATCGGTTCATCGGGGAATTTTTACGCACAAATCTCCAACGGCGCACCGTTCGACGTGTTCCTGTCTGCGGATCTGGCTTATCCGGTCGCGCTGGCCAAGGCGGGTCACGCCGATCTCTCTTCACTGATTACTTATGCGTACGGTCAGCTGGTGTTGTGGACCGCTGACGCGGCACTCGATCCGTCGACTGGATTCAAGTTGTTCGAGGATGCACGGGTCAAGCGCATTGCGATTGCCAATCCGGATCTCGCACCTTACGGTCGCGCTGCCCGCGACGCCCTGCAGCACGCCGGCGTGTGGGATCAGATCCAGTCGCGCCTGGTATTTGGCGATAACGTGGCCCAGACCGGCCAATTCATCGCAACCGGCAATGCCCAGGCCGGATTGGTCAGTGCAGCCCATTTCAAGCCTGGTGCGGCTCGACCCGGTCGCAGCTGGCCGGTGCCGCAAGCCTGGTATCCGCGTATCGAACAGGGTGTCATCGTGACGGCCAGAGGGCGCAGCAATCCACTGGCAAAACAATACGTGGCGTTCTTGAGTAGCGAGGCCGGCCGGACCATTCTGCGCAAGTACGGATTTGTAGTGCCAGAGTTGGCGCGGTGATCACCCCGTTCTGGTCGCTGCCGCATGAATTGTGGGTGGCACTCGGGCTGACCATTCAGCTGGCGGCCGTCTCGACGGTGATCCTGATGCTGATCGTGTTGCCGTTGGGCTGGTGGCTGGCCACGACGCGCCATCGTGCGGCACTGCTGCTGGAAATTCTGATGTCGCTGCCACTGGTCTTGCCGCCCACCGTGATTGGTTTTTACCTGCTAACGCTGCTGTCGCCACAACATGCGCTCGGACAATGGTGGCAACAATTGTTCGGCCAGACCTTGCCGTTTTCATTTGCCGGACTGGTTATCGGTTCCTGTGTCTACAGTCTGCCGTTTGCGTTGCAACCGGTGATGGCGGCATTTCGCATGTTGCGACCGGAAATCGCCCACGCCGCGTATTCGCTGGGCATGACGCCGCGTCAGGCTTTCCTGCATGTGCTGCTGCCGCTGTCGAAAGCCGGTGTCTACTCGGGAGCCATCCTGGCGTTTGCTCATACCATCGGCGAGTTCGGTGTCGTGCTGATGCTGGGCGGGGGGATTCCCGGCGTGACGCGGGTGGCGTCGATCGCTTTGTACGACGAGGCGCAAAAATTGAACTACCCGGATGCCCATGGATTTGCGTTGCTGCTGCTGGCACTTTCCTTTGTTTTGCTGTGTGCCACGACCGCATTGCAAAAGCGTCAGGAGCGCTGGCGTCGGCTCGGTCACTTTTCCTTGCGCTGATTGCAGTAGCAATTACTTGAAGCAGTCGGGACTTGTTAAAATGCGCCATTCGCAGGGTCGGCGCAGAGGTCCGCGCCTCCTTTCATTTCCTTACCAAGATCGATCATTGTTATGTTGAGTTACCGCCACGCCTTCCATGCGGGCAATCATGCCGACGTCCTCAAGCACGTCGTGATGATGCAGTTGCTGCGCTACCTGAATCAAAAAGACACGCCCTACATGTACATCGACACCCATGCCGGTGCCGGCGTGTATGCGCTCGATGGCGGCTATGCGGCCAAAAATGCCGAATTCGAAAGCGGTGTTGCACCGCTGTGGAGCCGCAAGGATTTGCCGCCGGTCTTGCATGAATATGTCCAGATGATCAAGAAAATGAACCCGAGCGGCAAGTTGCGCTACTACCCGGGTTCGCCGTATGTGGCCGACAAGGTCATGCGTGAAGCCGACCGCTTGCGCCTGTTCGAGCTGCACCCCTCCGATGCCCGCATTTTGCAGGACAACTTCCGTAAGGTCGAAGCCCATGCGGCCGAGCAGGGTATCCGTGCCACGGTGCGCGGCAAGCGCATCATGATCCAGAAGGGTGATGGCTTTCTCGGTCTCAAGGCGCTGTTGCCGCCACCGTCACGGCGCGGACTGGTGCTGATCGATCCGCCTTACGAAGACAAGTCCGATTACAAGCGCGTCAAGGACACGCTGCAAGATGCGCTGGTGCGTTTTGCTACCGGTACGTACGCGGTCTGGTATCCGGTATTGCACCGGATGGAATCGCGCCAGTTACCCGACAAGCTCAAGCGCCTGCAGGCCAACGGCTGGCTCAATGTCACGTTGTCGATCGCCGAGGCTTCACCGGACGGTTTCGGCTTGCACAGCAGTGGCATGTTCGTGATCAATCCACCGTTCGGGCTGGAAGCGATGCTCAATGAATTGATGCCGTTTCTGGTCAAGACATTGGGTCGTGACAGCGGCGCCAAATTCACCGTCGAGTCCGGCACGACGGCCGTTGCACACACCGGCACACGCCGGGTCTGAAGCGGGGCGCGATGAACAAGGCCTTTGTCAAGGAGTCCGGGGACGATGAGGATGACGAGTTACCGTTGTCGGAAATTCCGGCCGGTACCCGTAACTACATGACGCCTGCCGGTTTTCAGACCATGCGTTCGGAGTTGCTGCACCTGATCGATGTCGATCGTCCGGAGGTCGTGCATATTGTCCACTGGGCGGCGTCGAACGGCGACCGTTCGGAAAATGGCGACTACATTTACGGCAAGCGGCGCTTGCGTGAAATCGATCGCCGGATTCGTTTCCTGACCAAGCGTCTCGATCTGGCCGAAGTGGTCGATCCAACCGTTCATCACGGCAACGATCAAGTGTTTTTCGGGGCCACGGTACGTTACGAGAACAGCGCCGGGGAACAGCACACGGTCACCATCGTCGGGATTGACGAGCTCGATCCGTTGCATGGCAGGATCAGCTGGATTTCGCCGGTGGCAAGGGCGATGACCAAATCGCGCGAAGGCGACACGATCACTTTGAAGACGCCGTCCGGCGCCGAAGAATTGCAGATACTGGAAGTGACCTACCCGGCTCCGGTGTGACTGGCACGCCGGAAGTCAGTTGGTTGGATTGCTCCATTGACCGCGCTCGCGCAGAATGCGCGTCACTCCCGTGATACTGCGCACGTTGCGCATCATGCGCGCAAGGTGGACGCGATCCTCGACCTGCACCGTGAAGCGCAATTGGGTCATGATCGAGTCGTGGTCTTCATCCATCCCGACGAAGGTAATGTTGGCATCCGACTCGCCGATTTCCGCTGCCACCCGCGCGAGCACGCCGCGTTCATTGGTGACCAGAACGATGACCCTGCAATCAAAACGGCGATTGAGGTCGCTGCCCCAGACCACGTCGATCCAGCGCTCCGGTTCCTTATCGCGACTGCGTCGGGCCACGTCGCATTCCTGGCTGTGTACGAGCAGACCTTGATCGCGTTTGAGCTGACCGGTGATCTTGTCGCCAGGAATCGGCAGGCAGCACTGTCCCAATTGCACCGCTACGCCGTCGCTACCGTAAATGATGACCGGATCAAGTTTGGTGGCAACGGCATTGCTGGTGCCGGCGATGCGCGCCTGCAGGGGGTGTCCCATCGTGTCATTGAGGCCCATGATGTGGCGCGCCACCAGTGCCGCCATCCGTTTGCCGATACCGATGTCGGCATGCAGTTCTTCGAGCGAGCGGGCACTCGATTCGTTGAGCAGTCGCTCCATCGTTGGCTCGGGGATAACCGGGTCGAGATTGAGTGCTGCCAGAGCCTGACCCAGCAACAGCGCGCCGAGCTCGATCGACTCTGACAGATTGATGGTCCGCAGGTGATGCCGGATCGCCGATCGGGCCTTGCCGGTTCGCACAAAGGTCAGCCAGGTCGGGCTGGGGCGTGAGCTCGCTGACGTGATGATCTCGACAATGTCGCCATTGCGCAGTTCGGTACGGAGCGGCGCGTGTTCGTGGTTGATGCGCGTGGCAACCGTCTGGTCGCCAACGTCGGTATGAATCGAGTAGGCGAAATCCAGTGCTGTGGCGCCGCGCGGCAGGGCAATGATCTTTGATTTAGGCGTGAAAACGTAGACCGAGTCCGGGAACAGATCCACCTTCACGTGTTCAAGGAATTCAGCCGAATCGCCGGTCTGTTTCTGGATGTCGAGTAACGATTGCAGCCATGCATGGGTGCGTTGCTGCAGATCGGTCAGACTATTTTCGTCATCCTTGTAGAGCCAGTGCGCAGCGACACCGGATTCGGCGACACGGTGCATTTCCTGTGTGCGGATCTGAAACTCTACCGGTGTGCCGTACGGGCCGATCAGCGTCGTATGCAGCGACTGATAGCCATTGAGCTTGGGGATGGCGATATAGTCCTTGAACTTGCCCGGCATCGGCTTGTACAGCGCATGCAGTGTTCCGAGCGCGACGTAGCAGTGGGCGAAATTATCGACGACGATACGAAAGCCGTAGACGTCAAGCACTTGCGAAAAGGACAGATGCTTGCTGCGCATCTTGCGATAAATTCCATACAGCGTTTTTTCGCGGCCATAGACTTGCGCTTGCATGTCGGCTGACAGCAAGGTATTCGTGACCGACTCCATGATCTTGCTGACCACTTCGCGCCGGTTACCGCGCGCTGCCTTGACGGCTTTGGCCAGGGTCTTGTAGCGCAGCGGGTGCAAGTGTGAAAACGACAGATCCTGTAACTCGCGGTAAATGTTGTTCAGACCAAGCCGGTGTGCGATCGGCACATACACTTCCATCGTCTCGCCGGCGATGCGGCGCTTTTTCTCGGCCTTCATCGAGCCTAGCGTGCGCATGTTGTGCAAGCGATCGGCCAGCTTGATCAGGATGACGCGCACATCACGTGCCATCGCCAGCAGCATCTTGCGGAAATTTTCTGCCTGCGCTTCGACCTGGCTCTGGAATTCGATTTTTTCCAGTTTGGACAAGCCGTCGACCAGCGCGGCGACCGGCGCACCGAAGCGCTCGATCAGTTCTTCTTTTTTGACGTCCTGGTCTTCCATCACATCATGCAACAGCGCCGCCATGATGGCTTGCGCATCCAGCTTCCAGTCAGCACAGATTTCGGCGACGGCAATCGGGTGCGAAATGTACGGTTCACCGGATACCCGCATTTGACCCAGATGCATTTCGTCTGAAAAGCGATAGGCTTCCTTGACCTTTTTCAGATCGGAAGGAGACAGGTATTCGGAGAGTTTGGCGTTGAGCTGGCTGACCGAGGCAACGCCGGGTGTGACCGGGGTACCGGGGTCGGGAGAGAAAAATGCGCCCGGCGTTTTGGACGCGGGACGCTCAGGCGCAGAGCGACTAGTTAAAGCCGAAATCAGGGAATCTGCAGGAGTCAGGTTCATGCCGGTTGGTTCGCTGCGCCAGTGTCATTGGAGTTAGGGAAGATAACAGTCAGCTTGGGACTTTCTTGAGCATTTCAATCCCTACCTTGCCTGCTGCGATCTCGCGCAAGGCAACGACGGTTGGCTTATCCTTGGCGTCGACTTTAGGTGTGTGACCTTGCAAAAGCTGACGTGCACGATACGTTGCGGCGAGCGTTAACTGGAAACGATTCGGTATGTGTCTGGTGCAGTCTTCGATGGTGATACGGGCCATAAGGCGCTCCTGAAATTGCAGTGTTATGCAGTGTTATCGTGATACGGCGTGGATGCCCAGTTGGGCAAATAGAGATGTGTTGCGTGCTGCTTGTTGCGAAAATCTGCAGCGAGTCGCTTGAACTATCGCGGCAAGATCTGACAAGGCACAAGCAAAGTCTTGATTGATAATAACATACTCAAACTCGCCGGCATGCGCGATCTCGCCCCCCGCTGCCAGCAGGCGGCGGGTAATAATGTGCGGTTCGTCCTGGCCGCGTTTTTTCAGGCGCTCTTCCAGCGCATCGATCGAAGGCGGCAAAATGAAGATGCCGACACCATACGGAAATTGCTTCTTGACCTGTTGCGCGCCTTGCCAATCGATTTCCAGCAACACGTCGGTGCCGGACCGGATCTGGTCGGCGATCATGACGCGCGAGGTACCGTAATAATTGCCATGGACTTCGGCTGACTCAAGGAATTCGCCGGCATCGCGTCGTGTCAGGAAGTCCTCTGCTGTCGTGAAATAGTACTCGCGCCCGTGCTGCTCGCCGGGGCGGGGTGGCCGTGTTGTGTACGAAATCGATAGTTTCAAATCCGGCTCTTGCGCTAGCAACGCATTGACCAGCGTTGATTTACCGGCGCCGGAAGGTGCGACCACCATAAACAGGCTGCCGGCGGAAGTATTGTCGTCGTGCATAGGATGAGTTCCAAAAAGTAAAACGGTTGTTGCGATGGCGGGCGCAACATCGTGAAGGAAAATGCTCACTTCAGGCTACACGATGTGGGATCGAAAGAAAGTCATTCCCGCTTCCAGATAATTCTTAATGCCATCCCGTAGCAACACTTATTCGAGATTCTGTACCTGCTCGCGCATCTGGTCGATCAGTAGTTTGAGTTCCATGGCTGCATCGGCCAGTTCTTTGAGTGCTGCTTTCGAGCCTACCGTATTGGCTTCGCGATTGAGTTCCTGCATCATGAAGTCGAGACGTTTGCCGACCTGGCCGCCTTTTTTCAGGATATGCCGGGTTTCGTCGAGGTGTGCAGCAAGGCGCGACAGTTCTTCGGCGACATCAATGCGGATGCCATATAAGGTCACTTCCTGACGAATCCGTTCGATCACTTCATCGCGTGACAGGTTGGCGGTGGTCCCCGGTTGCTGCAGAGCCAGTCCAAGTGCTTCTTCGAGACGCTCGACGGACTTCTGCTGGAACTGTGCAATAACTTGCGGGATCAGCGGCGTGATGCGACGGACGATGTCGTCCATTGCGCTGATGCGGGTGATGAGCGTGCCAGCCAGCGCGGCACCTTCGCGTTCGCGCGATTCGATGAAAGCGCAGAGCGCATCGGCAATCGCGAGGGCGGCATCGGCCTGCAAGGTGTCCTGGCCAAGTTCGGCGTCTTCAATCATGCCGGGCCAGCGCAACAGTTCCCCGACCGATAGCGGTGTGGCCGACGAAACCTGTGAGCGCACTTGCGATTGCAACAGCGCCAGCGATTTGAGCAGGTCGGTGTTGATGCGTTGCTCTGCGCCGGTGGCCGCCTTGCGGCCGAAGCTGACACGGCATTCGACTTTGCCGCGCGTCAGGCGGCCCATGATTGCTTCGCGCAACATTGGTTCGAATGCGCGCAAGTCATCGTTGATGCGGAATTGCAGGTCGAGAAAGCGCGAGTTGACGCTCTTGATTTCGATGGTCAGGGTACCGCCGGACGTCTCACGGGTGACGACGGCATAGCCGGTCATGCTGCTGATAGCCAAATTGAGTCCTCGGTTGGTCTTTACAAATCAGGGATAAGTCCACACAATCCTACGAACCAAGCGGCGGTCCGGCGGTATGCTGGCTGCGGTTTTTGCTGCTGTGCGGCCAACACGGTTTTAGGAAAACATGGCAGCACAAAACAACGCACCTTTGCCCGATGGACTGGAGATTTCCGGATACCGCATTGTAAAGAAAATCGCCTCCGGCGGGTTCAGTATTGTCTACCTTGCCTATGACGAGGACGGTAACGCCGTCGCTATCAAGGAGTATCTGCCGTCATCGCTGGCGCTTCGCGAAGCCGGTGAACTGGCGCCACTGATCTCGCCCGAAAACTTGCCGATCTTTCGCATCGGACTCAAATGCTTTTTTGAAGAGGGACGCGCTCTGGCGCGCATCTCCCACCCGAATGTGGTCAGCGTGACCAATTTTTTTCGCGCCAATGACACGGTCTACATGGTCATGGCGTACGAGTCCGGACGTTCGTTGCAGGACCACATCCTGCGCCGGCGCGACAAGGGCGAGAAACCATTGGTCTCGGAACGCTTCATCCGCAAGATGTTCAGCCAGGTCATGAACGGGCTGCGTGAAGTCCATACCAACAAACTGCTGCATCTTGACCTCAAGCCGGCCAACATTTACTTGCGCGTCGATGGCACGCCGATCCTGCTCGACTTCGGCGCGGCGCGCCAGACCTTGAAAGTCGACCTGCCCAAACTGTATCCGATGTACACGCCCGGTTTTGCGCCGCTCGAACTGTATTCGAAGAACGGCAACCTCGGTCCGTGGACCGATATCTACAGCATCGGGGCATCGATGTTTGCATGCATGGTCGGTGCACCACCGCAGCCAGCCGACCAGCGCAAGCTCAATGACAAGATGGATGGCCACCTGCAAAAGCTCGAGGGTATTTATTCATCCGAACTTATTCAGGTGATCCGCTGGAGCCTGATGATCGATCCGCTGGAACGGCCGCAAAGTGTCTTCGCGCTACAAAAAGCGTTGCAGGAACCCGTGCCGGAAAAATCAGCCACCGGCAAATTTAGTTCGACGCTTGATCGACTCAAAGGTTTGTTCGGCGGACACGGCCCCTCGAATTAATACTGACAGCTGGCAACCGGCTTTTTTTTAGTGAGCTAACAATGCGATTCTCTGTGTACCAGGAAAGCAAGATTGGCGGCCGCAAGGTCAACCAGGACCGGATGGGCTACAGCTATACGCGCGATGCCTTGCTCTTGTTGCTGGCCGACGGTATGGGTGGGCACCTGCATGGCGAAATTGCCGCGACGATTGCGATGGAGACAATCGGTGCGCTTTTTCAGCAGCTTGCTGATGCCTACATCAAGAAGCCAGAACGCTTTCTGGAAGACAGTTTCTTCGCTGCCCACCGCGAAATCCATCGCTACCGTGTCGCCCATGGCATGCCTGAGACGCCGCGTACCACCATCGTTGCGTGTCTGATCCAGCACAACACCGCGTTCTGGGCGCACTGCGGTGACTCGCGGTTGTACTGGATGCGTGACGGCCAGATTCTGGCGCGCACGCGTGACCATTCGCGCATCGAAACATTGATCGCGCAAGGCCGGGCCGATCCGTCTGAACGGGCCACCCATCCTGATCGCAACAAATTGTTCAATTGCCTGGGCGCGCCCAACCTGCCCATCGTCGAAATTTCACGGCGCGCCAGCCTGCAGGCGGGCGACGTCATCTTGCTGTGCTCCGACGGCTTGTGGGGGGTGTTGCCTGATAACGTGCTCACGCACAGCCTGCAAAACAATACCATCGTGCGGGCCGTACCCGAGCTGATTCATAGCGCCACCAGCATTGCCGGCAAGAACAGCGATAATGTCACTGCGTTGGCAATGATGTGGGAAAGCGGTTCCAGCCTGGCCGACCCGAACAGCATCACCACCAACATCCTGCCGCCAGGCACCGTGACCACGACGATCCAGTCCACATTGGACGCCAATGTGGAGTCGGTCGATGGTTATGACGACAGCGCAATAGAAAAAGCCATCGAAGAAATTCGGTGCTCGATTGAAAAATCTGCACGTATCACTCCCAGGAATTGAATCCCTATGTCTTCCCCAACCCCGTCTTCAGCACCGTTTATAGCCCGTCCCAGCGCCCGTACCGTTGATGCATTGCGTCCGGTACGCATTACGCGCCACTACACCAAACATGCCGAAGGGTCGGTCCTGATCGAATTCGGCGACACCAAGGTCATCTGTACGGCCAGCATTGAAGATAAAGTCCCCGGTTTTTTGAAGGGCAAGGGGCAGGGCTGGATGACGGCCGAATACGGCATGTTGCCGCGCTCGACTCACACCCGCATGGCGCGCGAAGCGGCCAAGGGCAAGCAGTCCGGCCGGACCCAGGAAATCCAGCGTCTGATCGGCCGCTCATTGCGTGCCGCGTTCGACCTGTCGGCGTTTGGCGAGCGCACGTTGCATCTTGACTGCGACGTGATTCAAGCCGATGGCGGCACCCGCACCGCGTCGATCACTGGCGCCATGGTGGCCGCACATGATGCGTTCAAGAAGCTGGTCGATGCCGGTGTGCTGGAAGCGATCCCGCTCAAGCATTTTGTCGCAGCGATCTCGGTTGGCGTGTTTCAGGGCATGCCGGTGCTGGACCTTGACTATGACGAAGACTCGACCTGCGATACCGACATGAATGTCGTCATGACCGATGCCGGTCACTTCATTGAAGTGCAGGGCACTGCCGAAGGGGCCGCGTTCGATCGCGCAACGATGAACCAGTTGCTCGACCTCGCCGATGGCGGCATCCGCGACCTGATTGCCTTGCAACGTCGCACATTGGGTTTGCCCGCATGACCGACAGCTCTAAAAGCAAACTGGTCCTCGCCTCGAACAATCCCGGCAAGCTGGCTGAGTTCGGTGCACTGCTGGCGACGATAGGATTTGACGTGCGCCCGCAAGGTGAATTTGCGGTGCCGGAAGCCGACGAACCGTTCCACACGTTTGTCGAAAACGCCCTCGAAAAAGCCCGTCATGCGGCGCGTCTGACCGGCTTGCCGGCGCTGGCGGACGACTCCGGCGTGTGCGTCAATGCACTCGGTGGTCAGCCCGGCGTGCAATCGGCGCGCTATGCCGGTACCCCCAAATCGGATGCCCGCAACAGCGAAAAACTGATCGCCGATCTGCAAGCCCATGCCGACAAATCGGCTTACTACTATTGCGTACTGGTCTACGTGCGCCATGCCGATGATCCGCAACCGGTGATTGCCGACGGTCGCTGGAACGGCACCATCGTGGCCCGGCCGCGCGGCAGCAACGGCTTCGGTTACGACGCCCATTTCGAGGTCGATGGCCTGGGCAAGACCGCCGCCGAACTCGGTTCCGCAGAAAAGAACCAGCTGTCGCATCGGGCTCAGGCGCTGCGCGTATTGCTGGACAAATTACGATGATCCCTATCATTCCACTCAGCCAGGCGCGCACTACCGCCGTACCGGTCGCCGATGCTGCCACAGCGGCCAATGCCTACCTGCGCCCCGGCATCCTGAACCTGTCGGCACTGCCACCATTGGCGCTCTACATCCATTTCCCGTGGTGCGTCAAAAAATGTCCGTATTGCGATTTCAATTCGCATGAAGCGGCCGGTCAGTCGCACACCGGTTTTCCGGAAGAAGCCTATCTCGATGCGGTACGTGCCGATCTCGAAAGCGCGTTGCCGCTGATCTGGGGCCGCAAGATTTATACGATTTTCATCGGTGGCGGCACACCCAGTTTGATGTCGGCAGCCGGACTCGACCGGCTGATGTCGGACGTGCGCACGCTGCTGCCGCTCGATGGTGCTGCCGAGATCACGATGGAAGCCAATCCGGGTACTTTCGAAGTCGAAAAATTCCGCAGCTTCCGGGCCAGCGGCATCAACCGCTTATCGATCGGTATCCAGAGTTTTCATGGCGAGCACCTGCGCGCGTTGGGTCGCATCCACGATCACGACGAAGCGCACCGTGCGGTCGAGATCGCGCAATCAACCTTCGACAATTTCAACCTCGATCTGATGTACGCGCTGCCATCGCAAACCCTGGAGCAGGCCACCCGCGACATCCGCACCGCGCTGGCTTTTGCGCCGCCGCATCTGTCGCTATACCACTTGACGATGGAACCGAATACGGTGTTTGCGAAGTTCCCGCCGGCCTTGCCCGACGATGATCTGAGTGCCGACATGCAGGACATGATTGCCGCCGAAACCGGCGCGGGCGGTTACCAGCATTACGAAGTCTCGGCCTATGCGCAGCCCGGCCGGCAGTCGCGCCACAACCTCAATTACTGGCAGTTTGGCGATTATCTCGGCGTGGGTGCCGGTGCCCATTCGAAGCTGTCGTTCCCGCACCGGATCATCCGTCAGGCCCGCTTCAAGCAGCCCAAGTCGTACATGGAAAACATGGCGCGCGGCAGTGCGATTCAGGAAGAAAACGAGATCCCGCGCGGCGAACTCGGTTTCGAATTCATGCTCAATACCTTGCGCCTGACCAGCGGCTTCGAGGTCAACCTGTTCGCCGAGCGCACCGGTCTCGGGCTCAATGCGGTGGAGTCCGCCTTGCAGGCAGCCGAAGCCAAAGGCCTGCTGTTCCGGGATCACAAAACTATCCGGCCAACCTTGCTTGGCCAGCGCTTCCTGAACGACTTGCAGCAATTGTTCCTGGCCGATTAGGCGCGCTCCGGTGTGATCCGGCGCGGCGGTTTGGCGACGCGGATCTGTCCGTCGCGCTAAGTGCGCGGGCTAACAGACAGGCGGGTTACTGCTCACTATGCTCGCTAGCACATTGGCCTGCTATTTGTCAGGCACCGTTGTGCTGAGGTTATCGTTTTTAGGACTCAAGCCCGACAGTGCCCGGGACGACGCCGAGCCAACTAATTTGATTCAGGTTATCCTGCGCGCCTCTCGATGGGACGAAAGTATTTCCGGCGGAACGATGCCAGGCTTTGTCGCCACGCGGGACGACACCGGGTAGCCGTTTCATGCACTTGCCTGTGCCGGCGGATTGCCGTGGCACCGCTAACATTCTGTGACGCCGGATCGTCCACGCAAGAAAAAAATTCCCCTCTCTGAACGGGCCTCTTTCCATTATTTAAAGTGAAACCAACATGACTACATTTACCGTCAATGGCAAAGCCATTGTCACCGGGGTTGATCCCGTCACCCCGCTGCTGTGGGTGATCCGCGATGAAATCGGCATGAAAGGTACGAAGTTTGGTTGCGGCATCGGCATGTGTGGCGCCTGTACCGTCCACCTCAATGGTCGCGCGATCCGTTCCTGCATCACCCCGGTCAGCGTCGTTGCCGATGCCGCGATCACGACGATCGAAGGCTTGTCGGCCGATGGTCAGCATCCGCTGCAAAAAGCCTGGATCGCTACCCAGGCACCGCAATGCGGTTACTGCCAGTCGGGTCAGATCATGCAGGCAGCCACGCTGCTCAAGGATTTTCCGGAGCCGACCGACGCCAACATCGATTCAGTCATGAGCGGCAATCTGTGCCGCTGCATGGCTTATGTGCGTATCCGCAAGGCCATCAAGCTGGCCGCCGCCGAAATGAAGGGAGCTCCCAATGCTTGATAAACTCATCAAACAACAGCAGGCAGCAGGCACAGTGACCCGCCGCAGCTTCATGATTGCCGCTGCCGGCACCGGTTTCACGATGGCCTTCCTGAGCCCGTCACTGGCGCTGGCTGCCGGCCAGTCAGGTAGTGCTGACGCACCGGTATTTGATCCGACCATCTGGTTCCAGATCGACCGCGACGGTATCGTCACCGTCAATATTGCCAAGGCCGAAATGGGCCAGCATATCGGTACCGCACTGGCACGCATCGTCGCCGACGAACTCGAAGTGAAATGGTCATCAGTACGCCTGAACTATGTCAACACCGATCCGAAGTGGGGCATGATGATCACCGGCGGTAGCTGGTCCATCTGGCAGAGCTTTGATCCGATGAGCCGCGCCGGCGCTGCCGGTCGCATCGCGCTGATCGACGAAGCTGCCCGTCTGCTCAATGTCAAGGCCGCCGATTGCCAGGCCCGCGACGGTGTCATTACCGCCGGCAGCAAGTCGATCACGTACGCCGAAATCGTCCGTAGCGGCAAGCTCGGCCGTACTTTCACGCCTGAAGCACTCAAAGCCATCACCCTGAAAACACCGGACCAGCGCCGTCTGATCGGTCGCGACGTGCAAGCCATTGATGTGCCGGCCAAAACTAATGGCGCGGCGATTTACGGTATCGACGCGGTTGTCGAAGGGATGGTCTATGCCCGTCCGCGTGTCCCGCCTACGCGCTATGGATCCACCGTGCTGTCGATCGACGACAGCGCCGCCCGCAAGGTCAAGGGTTACCTCAAGTCAGTCGCCCTCACCGATCCGTCCGGCACGGTGCCGGGCTGGGTCATGGTGTATGCCGATTCGTACTCGGCAGCGATGCGTGCGGCTGATCTGGTCGACATCAAATGGCAAGCCGGTGCTGCCGCCAAGGTATCGGAAGCCGATATCCTCGCGCATGCCAAAAAGCTGATCACGGAGACCTCGAAAGGTTCATTGGTAGTCGCCGACGACGGCGTCGAAGCGGCATTTTCGAAAGCCAGTTCGCGCATCGAGCACGACTACACAACCAGCACCGTGCTGCATTTCCAGCTTGAGCCGGTCAATGCGCTGGCGCTTGAAAAAGACGGCATCTGGCATATCCACACCGGCAATCAGTGGCAATCGCTGGCACTGCCAACCCTGGCAAAAGCACTCGGCGTACCGGAAGCCAACGTGATCATGCACACCTATCTGCTCGGTGGCGGTTTCGGTCGCCGGCTCAATGGCGATTACGCGATTCCGGCCGCACTGGCCGCCAAGGAAATGGGCCGTCCGGTCAAGATGATCTGTACCCGTCCTGATGATGCGCGTTTCGACTCGCCCCGTTCGGCCTCGCTGCAGCGCTTGCGCATGGCTTTCGACGACAAGGGCAAAGTCACGGCAATGGAACACCACGCCAGTGCCGGTTGGCCAACGCAAGTAATGATTCCGGCCTTCATGCCGAAGGGCAAGAACGACGAGCCGTATGATCCGTTCGCCATTTCCGGTGCCGATCACTGGTACAACGTCGGCGCGCATCGCGTGCGGGCGATTTCGAACGACCTTGCCAACAGTACTTTCCGTCCGGGCTGGTTGCGTTCGGTCGGACCGGGCTGGACCAACTGGGCTGTTGAAAGTTTCATCGACGAAGCCGCGCTCAATGCCAAAGCGGATCCGCTGGCATTCCGTCTGGCGATGCTCGATGCCAGTGGCAAGAATGCCGGCTCGGCGCCGAATTCGGTGGGCGGTGCTGCCCGGATGGCGCATGTATTGCGCCGTGCGGCCGAAAAAGCCGGTTGGGGCAAGACCATGCCAGCCGGTACCGGACTCGGGATCGCCACGACATTTGGCCAGGAACGCGACATGCCGACCTGGACTGCCTGCGTGGCACGCGTGCAGGTCGATGCCAAGACCGGCGTCGTCAAGGTCGTCAAGCTGGTCATGGTGATTGATGCCGGTACCATCGTCCATCCGGATGGTGCGCTGGCACAAGCTGAGGGCGGTGCATTGTGGGGCGTCAGCATGGCGCTGCACGAAGGTACCGAGTTTGTCGATGGCCAGGTGCGCGATACCAACCTCGGTACTTACACACCGCTGCGTATGGCCGATGTGCCGGAGATGGACATCGAGTTTGTCGCCAGTACCGCGACCTCGACCGGCATGGGCGAGCCGCCAACCACGGTGGTTGGTCCGGCCATTGCCAATGCGATCCATGCGGCGGTTGGCGTGCGCTTGCGCGACTTGCCGATGCGGCCAGCGACCTTGCTTGCGGCACTGGCAAAAAAACCGGTCGCCTGACCGTTTGCGCTGAGGTAATCAGCTAGCAGTAATCTTTAAGAAGTACCTCGACAGCCCGGTCCGCGCCTCAAGCGCGTGCCGGGCTGTTTTGTTTTTCGGTCCCGCTTTTCGGACTACCCTGCGCAATCCCCAGCAATTCTTTCAATTGTGCGGTGTTGGGCCGGCTGACCGGTACCACGGTCTGCTGATGATCGGCCATCATCAGGCTGACCGACTCGTCTTTCATGACCAGTTCGAGCGCATGCGGCAGGCTCACGATATGGCTGCGATGCGTACGGAAATAAATGCCAGGATCGAGCCGCGCTTCCAGATCGGTCAGCGACAGGTTCGACATGTATTGGTCGTCGGCAGTCACGATGGAGGTGTAGTGGCCATCGGCCTGAAAGCGCACCACATCTTTCATGTCGATCAGCATGACCCGATTTTTGCGATACACCGGAATTTTCAGCAAGCGGCGCGGCGGCGGGTCGGATTGTGCGGTGTTCGCCACTCTGGCTGGCGCCGTCGTGATATCGGTCAGGTCATAAAAAATCATGCAGGTACCGGTCACGCCGGCTGCACCAACCATCTTCGAGACTTTTACCACCAGCACCCGATCCGGAATGTTGATCATCATCGCCACCGGTGCCGGCGACTTCATCGGGCAACTGGTGTCCTGGCTGGTCTGCAGCAGCAGGCGCAATTTGTCGCGGCTTTTCTCCGGATGCATTTGCAGCACGTCGATGCCGAGCAATTTGTCGGGGTCGACACCCATCGAATATTGGGCTGCCGGGCCGAGCAATTGGGCCGCGACATCGTTCATCGCCGTGACATGGTTGCCGGTATCGAGCCAGACCATGCCGGGATTGAATTGTTCGAGTTTGTGCAGGAAGGTTTCCTGGATGGCGGGTTCGGAATGCTTCATCGGCGTGCTGCCGATGGATGGGTTACAGGGGCCATGCTTGTCTCCGGTTGCCAGTTTGTTCTGGCTGGTTGTTGATTTTTTGTATTTTTATAATCGCTGTTTTCCGCAGTTCGTGCAAGTTTTCCGGCAACTCGGGAAGTACTTTCTGCTATTCGGGAATTGCTTGCCCGTTGCTGTCGGCTTGCGTGCAATTATCGTTTCACCAGACACCGGCACTGTGCTGGCAACCGCATAACAACGAGGAGACCAGCGTGATCCCGCGCCCATTCGAATACCACGCCCCAACCACCTTGCCTGCTGCGATCGCGTTGCTCGATCAGTACGGCGATGAAGCTAAATTACTGGCCGGCGGCCACAGCATGCTGCCGATGATGAAACTGCGTTTTGCCGAACCGGCCCACCTGATTGACCTACGCAAGATCGCCGCACTCAAGGGCATCCGCGAGGTCGGCAATGAAATCCGCATCGGTGCCATGACGACCGAAAACGAATTGATCTGGTCGCCGCTGCTGCAGCAAAAATGTCCGCTGCTGGTCGAAGGCGCAGGCCTGATCTCGGACCCGCAAGTGCGCTACATGGGCACGCTCGGTGGCGACATTTCGCATGCCGATCCGGCCAACGATCATCCTGCGCTGATGATCGCGCTGGGTGCCTCGTTCGTCCTCACCAGCGCTGCCGGTGAGCGCGTCGTCAGTGCCGATGGCTACTTCCTCGGACTGTATTACACCTTGCTCGAACCCGGTGAAATCATGACCGAGATCCGCATCCCGACACCGGCTCCAGGTAGCGGCTCCTGCTACGCCAAGCTCAAGCGCAAGACCGGTGATTACGCCACGGCCGCAGCGGCAGTGCTGCTGCGCATGCAAGGTGGCGTGGTCGCGGAGGTCGCCATCACGCTGACCAATCTCGGTGAAACCGCGCTCAAGGCCAACGATGCCGAAAACTATCTGCTTGGCAAACCGCTTGATGACGACACCATCCGCGAAGCCGCCCGCCTTGCGATGGCGATTTGCGACCCGGCCGCCGACCTGCGCGGCGACGTCGAGTACAAAACCGCGATGGCTGGCGAGATGACCCAACGCGCCTTGCGTACCGCGCTGTCGCGCTGCAGCACCTGAACCCCGGAGAATTGCGATGATTAAAAAAATGATGGTGACCTTTAAACTCAACGGCAAATCCACCGATGTGGTGGTCGAGCCGCGTGAACTCTTGATCCACACCTTGCGTGAAAAATGCCTGCACACCGGGCCGCACATCGGTTGCGATTCGTCGCATTGCGGTGCCTGCACGGTCGATATCGACGGTATGTCGGTCAAGTCCTGCACGATGCTGACAGTGCAGGCCGACGGATCAGAAATGCTGACCATCGAGGGCTTTGCGCAAGGCGGCGAACTGCATGCGCTGCAGGAAGGCTTCATGCAGGAACACGGTCTGCAATGCGGCTACTGCACGCCCGGCATGATCACCCGCGCCTATCGGCTGCTAAAAGAAAATCCGGATCCGACCGAAGCCGAAATCCGCTATTGGATGGCGGGCAACCTGTGCCGCTGCACCGGTTACCAGAACATCGTCAAGGCGGTTCAGTACGCCGCCCGCAAGTTGCGTGGCGAGCCGGTACAGACCTCGTATCCGCTGATGGAAACGACGACGCATTGAACATGACGCAATGAGCATCTGAAGACTCACGGAGACAATCATGGACGCAACAATAGACAGCAAGACCGTACCGAACAATGAAGAGCGCCTGGCCAAGCTTGAAGGCATGGGCTGTTCGCGCAAGCGCTACGAAGATCCGCGCTTTATCCAGGGCAAGGGCAATTACGTCGACGACGTCAAGATGCCCAACATGCTCGTTGGCGTGATGGTGCGCAGTCCGTATGCGCACGCCCGCATCAAGAGCATCGATACCAGCAAGGCGCTGGCCCATCCCGGCGTGTATGCGGTGCTGACGGCCGAAGACCTCAAGCCGCTCAAGCTGCACTGGATGCCGACACTGGCCGGCGATGTGCAGGCCGTGCTGGCCGATGGCAAGGTCGTGTTCCAGAATCAGGAAGTCGCGTTCGTGGTGGCCGAAGACCGCTATATCGCGGCCGATGCAGCCGAGCTGGTCGAGGTCGAGTACGAGCCGCTGGCGGTGCTGGTTGATCCGCTCAAGGCGATGGCACCGGATGCACCGACAGTACGTGACGATATCAAGGACAAGGACGTCGGCGCGCATGGCGCACGCAAGCACCCGAACCATATTTTTACCTGGGACATCGGCGACAAGGACAAGACCGACCGCGCTTTCGACAATGCCGAAGTGACCGTCAAGCAGGACATGATTTATCAGCGCGTCCATCCGTGTCCATTGGAAACCTGCGGTTGCGTGGCCTCGTTCGACAAGATCCGCGGTGATTTGCTGGTCTACATCACGTCGCAGGCACCGCATGTGGTACGCACCGTAGTCGGCATGCTGTCGTCGATTCCCGAGTCGAAGATCCGCATTGTCTCGCCCGATATCGGCGGCGGCTTCGGCAACAAGGTCGGTATTTATCCCGGCTATGTGTGCGCTATCGTCGCGTCGATCGTGCTCGGCCGGCCGGTCAAATGGATCGAGTCGCGCACCGAAAACCTGACCACCACCGCATTCGCCCGCGACTATCACATGACCGGCGAACTGGCCGCTGACAAGGACGGCAAGATTAAGGCGTTGCGGGTTCATGTGACCGCCGATCATGGCGCGTTCGATGCCTGTGCCGATCCGAGCAAATGGCCGGCCGGCATGTTCCATGTCGTCACCGGGTCGTACGATATTCCGAATGCCTTCGTTTCTGTCGACGGCATCTACACCAACAAATGTCCGGGCGGCGTGTCGTACCGCTGTTCGTTCCGGGTCACCGAAGCGGTGTATCTGATCGAGCGCATGGTCGACGTGCTGGCGCAAAAGCTGGGCATCGACAAGGCCGAAATCCGCTTCCGCAATTTCCTGCGCAAGGACCAGTTCCCGTACCAGACCGCGCTCGGTCTCGAATACGATTCGGGCGATTACGAACCGGCGTTGCGCAAGGGACTGGCGGCGCTCGATTACCCGGCCTTGCGGGCCGAACAGGCCGCGCGCCGGGCTGATCCGGATGCCGCCACGCTGATGGGTATCGGCATCTGTACCTTCACCGAAATCGTTGGTGCCGGTCCGTCGAAGATGTGCGACATCCTCGGTATCGGCATGTTCGACTCCTGCGAAATCCGGGTCCATCCGGACGGCTCGGCGATTGCCCGCATGGGCACGATCAGCCAGGGGCAGGGCCATCAGACCACGTATGCGCAAATCATCGCGTCGGTGGCCGGCATCCCGGCCTCGCTGATCACGGTCGAGGAGGGCGATACCGCCACTGCGCCATACGGACTCGGCACCTACGGTTCGCGTTCGACCCCGGTGGCCGGTGCCGCGATTGCGCGCGCCTCGCACAAGATCCGCGAGAAGGCCCGCAAGATCGCAGCGCATCTGCTTGAAGTCAGTCCGGACGATGTCGAGTTCGACCTCGACCGCTTTGTCGTCAAGGGCGCGCCGGACCAGGCCAAGAGCATCAAGGAAGTCGCCTGGGCAGCCTACAACAATGTCCCCGAAGGGATGGAAATGGGACTCGAAGCGGTCGACTATTACGATCCACCGAATTTCACTTTCCCGTTTGGCACCTACATCTGCGTGGTCGATGTCGATCGTTTTTCCGGCGAGACCAAGATCCGGCGTTTTTACGCACTCGATGATTGCGGTACCCGCATCAACCCGATGATTATCGAAGGCCAGATTCATGGCGGCCTGACCGAAGGCTTTGCGGTGGCGATGGGCCAGCAGCTGACCTACGACGATGCCGGCAATGTATTGGGCGGCACGCTGATGGATTACTTCCTGCCGACCAGCATGGAAACGCCGCACTGGGAAACCGACTTCACCGTCACGCCGTCGCCACATCATCCGATCGGCGCCAAGGGTGTCGCTGAGTCGCCGCACGTCGGGTCGATTCCGTGCTTCACGGCGGCGATGGTCGATGCGTTTGCCCATCTCGGCGTGACCCACATGAACATGCCGCACAACAGTTTCCGGGTCTGGCAGCAAAGCCATGCACTGAATCTGGACCAGCGCTAAATCAGTGGTCGGCCTCGCCGGCCAGCTTCCATTCAGAACAAGGAATCACGCATGAACGTCGTCATAGAAAAAGTTTTCCCGATGCCCTGCAGCGCTGACACCGCGTGGCAGTTTTTGCAAAATATCGAAGGGGTCGGCAATTGCATGCCGGGCGCAAAGATCACCGAGCGTGTCGATGAAAAAAATCACAAGGGCACGGTGAGCGTCAAGGTCGGGCCGGCCTCGATGTCGTTTCGCGGCAATATCGAAGTGCGCGAAGTCGATGCCGCCACGCGCACGCTGCATCTGATCGGTACCGGTTCCGACGTGACCGGTACCTCGGGTGCGTCGATGGATCTGGTGGCGACCGTGAAGGATACCGGCGGCACCACCTGCGAACTGGTCGGCAAGAGCGAGGTCGGGATGACCGGCAAGGCCGCTGCCTTCGGCGGGCGCGTGATGAATTCGGTGGCCGAACAGATTCTCAAGCAGTTCGCGGCCAACTTTGCGGTGCAGGTGGAGGCGCTGCAATCGCAGCAGGTCGCTCCGGTGCTGGTGCAATCCGAGATGAACGGACTGGCGCTGGCCTGGGCGGTGGTGCGTGACTGGTGGCACGGGCTGTTTGCCCGCAAGTCGGCTTGAGGCAAACATGATGACCGAGCGCATGCAACCGGTCGTGACGCTGCAGCGGCAACTGCAGCAGCTCGGCTACGTGGCCGAGCCGGGGCTGGCTGCGACGTTGTTGCTGATGACCGCGATGGGACGGCCGCTGCTGCTCGAAGGCGAGGCCGGCGTCGGCAAAACTGAGATCGCCAAGGTACTCGCGCAAGTACACCAGACCCGGCTGATCCGGTTGCAATGTTACGAAGGACTGGATGCCCATTCGACGCTGTACGAATGGAATTACCAGCGCCAGCTGCTGGCCATCAAGCTGCTTGATGACGATCCGCGCCCGGTCGCCGAGAAGGAGCAGGATATTTTTTCGGAGCGGTATTTGCTGCGCCGGCCTTTGCTTGAAGCGATCAGTAGTCCGACGCCGGTGGTCTTGCTGATCGATGAAATCGACCGTGCCGACGAAGCTTTCGAAGCCTATCTGATGGAGCTGCTGTCGGATTTTCAGGTCTCGATTCCGGAGCTCGGCACGATCAAGGCCGTGTCGCGGCCGCTCGTGATTCTGACCTCGAATGGCACGCGCGAATTATCGGATGCGTTGCGGCGGCGTTGTCTGTATCAGTACGTTGACTATCCGGGTTTCGAAAAGGAATTGCTGATCGTCGAGACGCGCTTGCCGCAGATGCCGCTGCAACTCGCACGACAGGTGGTCGAGTTTGTTCAGGCGCTGCGGCAGATGGATTTGCAGAAAAAACCCGGCATCGCCGAAACACTGGACTGGGCGGCGGCGCTGCTGCAACTGGGTGTCAGCAGTTTCGATGACGCGGGCATTGACGGCATCATGGCGTCGCTGTCGGCGCTGGTGAAAACGCAGGCTGACGGCGCTAGCCTGAGTCGTATCGTGGTACAAAAAATGGCGGCGTCATGCTGACGGGTTTGGCACCTGAGTTGGTCCCTGAGTTGGCACCTGAGTTGCCACGGATGCTGGCTGCGCGATACGTCGGCTTTGTCGGCTTCCTGCGCGAGAATGGCATGCAGGTCGCCAGTGCAGATGGGGCTGATGCGCTGCGGGTGGCCGAACAATCCGGGCAATTTGATGCGCCTCTGTTGCGCTGGAATTTGCGTGCGCTGCTGTGTTCACGGGCCGAGGACTGGCGGCGGTTTGATGGATTGTTCGATGCGTATTTTTTGCCGCCGAACCGGCAAAAAACCGTCGAGACCCATGCGGGCGGTGCGGGACAAGTTGACCTCGCTGGCGAAGCCGGCGGCTTGCGCGATAGCAGCGACGGCACACCGCTGGCTTCTGCGGGTGGCACTGATGGCGACGATACTGACGGCGCGACGGCGCAGCACGGTGCCAGTCTCGACGAGGCGCTGGGACAGGCGGATTTCCGTCATCTGCATCAGCCCGAAGAGCTGCAGGCGCTCGATGCGCTGATGCGGCAATTTGCGCGGCGGCTGCGCTTGCTGGCGCTGCGTCGCGAGCAGAGCGCCAGCGCCGGTCGTCGCATTGATCTGGCTCGCACGATCCGGCGCAGCATTGCGCACGGGGGCGTGCCGCTCGAGCTGGCCTGGCGTAAGCCGCGCACACAGCGTCCGCGCTTGGTGCTGCTGCTTGATGTCAGCCGCTCGATGAGCTTGTACAGTTTTTTTTATTTGCGACTGGCGCGTGCGCTGTCGCTAATGCTGACCGATGTGCATTGCTTTCTGTATCACACGCGGTTGGTCGGCGTGGCCGAGGCGCTGCGCGATCCCGATGCGTGGCGCGCGCAGGAGCGGCTGCAATTGCTGTCGGCTGGCTGGGCTGGCGGGACCCGTATCGGTGACTGTCTGGCCGAATTCAATGAGTGCCATGCGGGTGGGCTGCTGCACGCACGCACCGGGGTCATCATTGTCAGCGACGGCTATGACACCGGTGCGCCGGAGCGGCTGGTCAGCGCATTAGTGAGCTTGCGGCGACGCGCACGACGCGTGGTCTGGCTCAATCCGCTGGCCAGTCGGCCTGGTTACACGCCATCGAGTGCGGGCATGCAAGCGGCGATGCCGTATCTCGATCTGTTTGCTCCCGGCAGCGACCTCGCCAGTATTGCGCGGGTGTTGCCTCAACTTTTGCAGGCTCTCCATTGACCATGTCCAACTTCACCACTGAATTCGCCATGCTGACGCTGGCGCCGCAACTGATGGCCGAGCAGCGTCCGTTTGCTCTTGCCACCGTGATTCGGGTCAGCGCGCCGAGTTCGACTGTGGTCGGCGCGCAAGCCATCATCGAAGCCGATGGCACGCTGCATGGCTGGGTTGGTGGCGGTTGCGCGAAAGCGGTGGTGGTGCAAGCCGCGCAGCAGTCGATCGCTTGCGGTTTGCCGCGCCGGGTACGCATCAGTAACGATGGTGCGCTGTCCGAAGCCGATGTCGAACAACATGCGATGCCGTGTGCCAGCAACGGCACGCTCGAATTGTTTATCCAACCGGTAGTGCCGGCACCGTTGCTGGTGGTGCTGGGCGCGACGCCGGCAGCCGCCGAAGCGCGCGTGCTGGGTCAGCGGATGGGTTTGCGGGTCAGTGCGCTGGCTGATAGCCAGTCAGACCTGGCGACACTCGAACTGCTGCAACCGGCGTTCGTGCTGATCGTTACGCAAGGCGAGGGCGATGAGGCCGCACTCGAGGCGGCGCTGCGCAGCCGTTGTCCGGCGGTGCTGCTCATCGCCAGTCCGCGCAAGTCCGCGCAGCTGCGCGAGCGCATGCAATTGCAAGGCATCCCCGCTGCGCGGCTGGCGGTGTTGCAGGCACCAGCCGGTCCGTATCTGCATGCGCGCACACCAGCCGAGGTGGCGCTCGGTGCGATCGCGGCAGTGGTGGCGGTGCGCAGGACTACCGAGACCGTGGTGCCGGTGCTGGCTGCGCCTGTGTATGTCAATCCGGTCTGCGGCATGGTGGTCGATCCGGCTACGGCAAAGCATGTGATTGCATTCGGCGGGATGTCGCATTATTTTTGCTGTGACGGTTGCAAGGTGCGTTTCGACGATGCTCCGGACAAGTATCTGGCGATCGCGCGCGGGGTGCCGGCATGAGCGTCACTGATCCAAACATGCCGGCGCTCGAATCGCTGTGGGGTATCCCGCTGGCGAGCGCGTTGTTGCCGGATGCGGGGCCGGTCAATGCCGAATTGCTGCGCGCGTTTGCGATGATGCGTCAGCATGATCCGCGTCCTGCGAGCGCGACGTCGGCCTCTTTTTATGCCAGCGCCGACGATTTGCTGTCGCGCTGCGATATCGCCGAAATGCAGACGCTGTTCAGCTTTATCGGCGCACGCCTCGGTGCAGTGGTGTCGTCGCTGAACCGGCAAGCGTGGCAGGATCACGGCGTCAGTGGCGCCCGCATTGCGATCGCCGGCAGCTGGTTTCAGGTGCAGAACGATGGCGCTTTTCATGACGTGCATACGCACGGCAACTGTTCGTGGTCGGGCGTGTATTACGTCGATATTGATCCGCTCGCGCAACGGCAGACACACCCGGTTTACGGCGAACGCAATGGCATGCTGCGATTTTACGGACCGTGGTGGGATCAGTTGGCCGGTGCCCATATCGATGCCGGCAATACTTACCTGATGGATGCGCACCGCGATATCGCGCCGGAGCCGGGCTTGCTGGTGCTGTTCCCGTCATCGCTCAAGCATCAGGCATTTCCGTATGCCGGCACGCGCGACCGGGTCGCGATTTCATTTAATGCCACGGTTGAAGCCGGCGGCAGTAGCGCGTCCAAGCCCTATGATTTTTCCTGAGACTTTCGCTTTGCTGCTGCTCGGCCTGATTGGCATGGTGCTCGGCTTGCTGCTGGACTTGCAGGGGCCGGGACTGGCCATTCTGTCGTCGCTGTGCCGGGTCGATGCCGCTCCCGATGTGCTGGTGACGCTGCAGCTGCACTGGATGTGGCTGCCGGCCATGCATGTCGGGATGATCCTGCTGCCGCTGGCCTGGTCGGCCCGTCATTGCCGGGCTGCGCCGCTGCTGCGGCAGCTGGTCTGTTCGGCCTCGATGATGGCCGGGATGACGGGCGCGGCGATGGTGGCCGGGATGCTGGCGGGCTGGCCGGCGACGCCGGTCGGCATGCTGGTCATGATGTGTGCCGGTATGGCGTGCGGGATGCTGGTGGCAGGAGCGCTGCAGCGTCTGGGGATTTTTAGTCGATTGTTACGAAATAAACCGGAGCTTGTGCATGGATAGTACTGATCTCGCCGTTTTGAAAACCTGCATAGGCTGGCTCGAATCCGGCCATCACGTGATGCTGGCCACCGTCGTGCAGACCTGGGGATCGGCACCGCGCCCGGTTGGTTCGTGGCTGGTCATCCGGGATGACGGACAGCTGATCGGGTCAGTCTCCGGTGGCTGCGTCGAAGATGATCTGATCGACCGTGTGCGCGCCGAATTGCCCTCGGCGACCTTGCCGCACATTGTGCGGTATGGCGTCTCGCGCGATGAAGCTACCCGCTTTGGCCTGCCCTGTGGCGGCACCTTGCGGCTGGTGCTGGAGCCGCGTCCTGAGCTGGTGGTGCTCAAGGCGCTGTTAGCGCGGGTCAGTGCGAAGCTGTTGACAACGCGGGTGCTTGATCTGCACAGCGGACTCGCTACCCTGAGCGCGGCGCAGCGCAGTGACATCTTGCAGTTCGATGAACAGTGTTTGCGCGCGATCCATGGCCCGCGCTGGCGCATGGTGCTGATCGGCGCGGGTGAGCTATCGCATTATGTCGCGCAAATTGCGCTGGGGGCGGATTACGAAGTGATCGTGATTGATCCGCGCGAAGAATTCGGCTCGGTGCTGGCGCTGTCGGACGTGACTTTTTCGCGTGGGATGCCGGACGATGTTCTCATCGAACTTGCGGTCGATAACCATACCGCCATTGTCGCGCTGACGCATGATCCGAAGCTCGATGATCTGGCGCTGATGGAGGGTTTGAAGTCGGCCGCGTTTTATGTCGGCGCACTGGGTAGTCGCGCCAACACGGCGCGGCGCAGGGAGCGCCTGCTTGAATTCGACCTGACTGCCAGGCAGATCGATCGCCTGCATGGCCCGGTCGGCTTGTATCTGGGAGCGAATACGCCGGCCGAAATGGCGATCTCGATACTGGCTGAAATTACTGCGGCCAAACATCAGGTGCCGATATTGCAGAAGCGTGAAATCTCCAGCGGCCAGCGTCAACTTCGCACGCTGGCCATCGATACTGTCGCGGTTTCCTAGACTTCCTGCAGGGTCGGACGGAACAGGATTTCATTGATGTCGACATCGTCCGGCTGGCTCATTGCATAAATGACGGCGCGGGCGAAGGCATCCGGTGGAATCGCCACTTCATAAATTTTCTTGACGTTGGCGGCGACGTCCGGCTCAGTGATGCTGTCAGGCAGTTCGGTCGCAACGGCACCGGGCGAGATCACGGTAGTACGGATATTGTATGGCTTGACTTCAAGACGCAGGCCTTCGGACAGCGCCCGGACTGCATGCTTGGTTGCAGCGTAGACCGCCGCGCCGGGACGAACCTTGTGACCGGCCACGGATGATACGTTGATGATGTGGCCGGATTTTTGCGCTTGCATATAGGGCAGAGCCGCGGCGATGCCGTACAACACGCCTTTCAGATTGACGTCGATCATCTGGTCCCAGTCGGCGATTTTCAATCGTTCCAGTGGTGAATGCGGCATCAGGCCGGCATTGTTGATCATCACGTCGATACGGCCGTAGGCCTTGACTGCCGCATCGACCAGATTCTGGACTTGCTTGCTGTCGGTGACGTCGGTTTGGACCGCGAGTGCCTTTTCGCTACTGCCGGCCAGTTCGCCGGCCAAGGCAGTAATGCGATCGATGCGTCGCGCGCCCAGCACGACGATGGCACCAAGCTTTGACAGATGGCGCGCGGTGCTCTCGCCCAGACCACTACTGGCTCCGGTAATGACGACGACCTTGCCTTCGATATTGTTACTCATGCTGTTGACCTCCTGGTTTTTCAGACTGGATGGTGGCACAACCGGAAGGTATGCGTTTGTACCTAAGCGAACATAGCGCTATGCGGCGGTAAATTCAGTTCATCCTGGTAACGACTCGTTACCACTTAGTCATGATTTCGCTACTTGAGTTTCATGGTTATGTTCGCTTCCGAACAGAACCGCGGGAACTTCCAGCGCATCGTCTTCTCACGCCGGATCGAAAGGGTCCGGGCCATCCAGACAACTTGTTTTTTAGAAGTCGGTGGCGACATGAGTTGCATAATTTTCCCTACTGTTGCAGGAATTAGTTCACTTAGAGAGGTTCACCATGAAGTATTCAATTCTTTTGCTTGCCCTGGTTGGTTCGCTGGCACTGACGGCATGTGAGCGTCCTTCCACAACGGTTGCTGTGCCAGTCGCAGTGCCCGGTCCCGCCGGCGCAACCGGAGCCACGGGATCAACCGGCGCTACCGGGGCAGCAGGTGCCACCACGTCTGGCATGGACGGCGCCAAGGGTGCAACCGGCGACTCCGGAGCAACGGGTGCTACCGGCGATACCGGTAAGACAGGCGACACCGTCATCGTTGTACCTGCGCCAAAGTAACTTGCTGCATTAATTGCGTTGCCTCCGCACCGAGGTGTCGCGTAAAGGCAGAGCGACATGACAAGGAAATCTCCGGTTCGGAGATTTCTTTTTTTGATAGTCCATTCAATCCGAAGGAATGTTCATGATCGTTAATCTTATTATTACCCTGGTAATTTTTGGACTGATCTGGTGGCTGGTTGGCATGTTGCCGCTGCCATCCCCGGTGGCACAGATTGTGCGCGTGCTGTTCATCATCATGCTGATCCTGATCGTGCTGTCAGCGTTCGGGATGTTGCCGGGCGGGTACCTACCGCAGCTAATGCGGTAACTCCCGCCCGCTCTTCGTAAGCCGGCCTTTGTGCCGGTTTTTTTATAGCAGGTGGCGTTCGTGTAATTCCCGTTTCAGATAGGCGTATAGCACTGGCGCAGCGATGATGCCGCGCATGCCAAAGGCGGATTCCATGACCAGTATGGCGACCAGTAATTCCCAGGAGCGCGCATTAATATGGCTGCCGATGATTCTTGCATTGAGAAAATACTCAAATTTGTGCACCAGTATCATGAATACCAGGGAGCCAATGGCCGTATGCAGCGAGTGCGCCAGGCCGATGACGACTAACAGCGAGTTAGAGATCAGGTTGCCGACCACAGGAAGCAGACCAACAAAAAAAGTCAGCACAATGAGTGTTTTAGTCAGTGGCAGTTGGATGTCCATCAGTGGCAGGATGATCAGAAGGTAAATACTGATGAGCACGGTGTTGATGGCAGCTATACGGACCTGAGCAAAGACGATACGTTGAAATGCCTCGCTGAGATGACACACGCGTTCGCGCAGCGCGGCGGCCAAGGGTAGATAGACTTGTGGTGCGCTGTCGTACAGAGCCACCATTGCACCGATGATCATGCCAATCAGTACATGGGCAAGAATGCGGCCGGTTTCCTGGCCGATAACCTTAGCTTCCAGCGCATGTAAACGCAGCCAGTCGGTGATCATCAGGCGTAACCCATCGCTACTTTTCGGTAAATTATTGCTGAGCCAGAGTGGAATCTGATCCCGTGATTTCTCGATGATATCGGCCATCTTTTGCAGTAATACCGGCAAGCTGCCGGCCTCGCTGTTGAAAAATGTCATCGCGCCCCAGATGACAAGGGACAGCACGGTGATGGTCAGCACACCAATACCGGCAACCGAGACCAGTCGCGCGCGCGTACTGCTGATATTTTTGCCTAGTAAAGGTGTCGTCATGTGGACAAGCGAGTACACCAGTAACCCCGAAAAAAGAGCGGCGAGCAAACCTAGTTGCAAGACAAGCAGCAATGCGGCAGCGGCAAGGAGGTAAGAAGCGTGATCGACCAGATCAAGAGTTTTTTTATTGCGCATGGTGTTATTGCGTGATTGAAAATGGGAATTTAACGCATATTTCTAGTGTTGCGCACCTTATGCCGTGAATCAATGGTTACCGATTGTCTTCATTGCGTGTTGTGCGAAAGGAGGGTGATGAAGATATGGCTTTGAGCGGCCTGTTGTTTCAGTGGCATTAATATGCAGTGCAGTTAAACGTGCCGGGGGTAAAGATTTGTGATGGGGTCACTACATCCGAATACTACGGTCCTCAACAATAAAACGGTCATTCGAATGCGCTTTGCATTATTCGGGACTGACGTGGCGATCGGTGGCGGATGTTAAATTTTCAGGTAATTTTGCCTACCTGTAAGTTAAAAAATTAGTCTTGATAGCCTTTTATAGGCTGTTTCCTTTGAGAAATGTTTGTTTTGTCTGCGTGTTGCCTCTCTTAACCGGGTAATTTCTCAACAAAAGATGATTTTAGGTTCGGGAAGTAGACTTTTCGGCTCATGTGCGGTGAAAACTACCTGTTTGGCATGAGCATCAAAATATTTAGATTAAACGAGCGGTAGTTTTTTTATTTTATTAGGTTATACTCGGCACATCGTTGAGATTCGAGCTAGCAGCGCAGTATCAGTCTGTTCTTCCTGTCTTGGTTGAAGCGATCCAAAGGGCAACAGCCCAAATTAACTGAAATAGGAATTGTAATGGCAACTGGCATCGTAAAATGGTTCAATGATTCGAAGGGTTTTGGCTTTATCACACCTGACGAAGGCGGCGAAGATTTGTTCGCTCACTTCTCGGCTATCCAGTCGAGTGGTTTCAAATCGCTGCAAGAAAATCAACGCGTTTCTTTTGAAGTTACTGCTGGTCCTAAGGGCAAGCAAGCTTCGAACATTCAGCCTATCTAAGCTGAATTAAGTTAAGCGTTTCAGGAAACCTCGGCTTGCCGAGGTTTTTTTTCGTCTTGCTTTTCGAATAGTCATGTGTAATGCATGAATTTGACTTCGTCAGCTTCTGCAAAAAATCAATGCGCATAAATATTGATTTTGCGCACACATCCATCGATTGCTTAAGCTCACAATACGGCCATTGAGGAATGCCAATTGATTCTCGCCGAATAAGAGTTTTTTGCTTAAATTGTGAAAGTTCTCACGCAACCCATCGCCTTGATATGCATGAATATTCCTTGTTCATCGCGAAAGTTTCGGGCGGGTAGCACAGCCGAAATGCATTGAATATTGAATTGAATTTCTAGATGATTGCCATTGGAAAGTTGGATCTGAGTAGTTTTACTTACGTATTGTATGTTGCGTTGCCGCATGATGTTTCTGTTGCTGCCACAGGATGTGGCTCTTACAATCTAGCCCGCGGACAAATAAGTTTCGATTAGCTTGTTAATAATGTTTCGCATTTAAAAACATAGAGGATGACATGTCATACAAAATCAAAGCACTGGTTGCGTCAGTAGTATTGGTCTGGTCGGCATCAGGTATTGCGGCAGAGCCGATCGTGATTGGAGTCTCGGGACCGTTTACTGGTGGCTCCGCACCGATGGGCGTGTCAATGCGTGATGGCGTAAAGCTTGCTGTAAGTGAAATTAACGCCAAGGGCGGATTGCTAGGTCGTCAGATCACGCTGATCGAGCGCGACGATGAAGCCAAAAACGAGCGCGGCGTTCAGGTCGCTCAGGAGTTAATCAACAAAGAGAAAGTCGTAGCAACGGTCGGGTTCATCAATACCGGCGTGGCGCTGGCTTCGCAACGGTTTTATCAGGAAGCCAAAATCCCTGTGATGAACAACGTGGCAACCGGCTCCATCGTTACCAAGCAGTTCGCTGACCAGCCTGAAAACTACATCTTCCGTAATTCCGCTAATGATGCAATCCAGTCAGCAATGATTGTCGAGGAAGCGATCGTCAAGCGCAAATTCACAAAGGTGGCGATTCTGGCCGACTCGACCAACTACGGCCAGTTAGGTCGTGAAGATCTTGAAAAAGCACTAGCAAAAAAAGGTATCAAGGCGGTTGCGATTGAGAAATACAACATCAAGGATGTCGACATGACAGCCCAATTGTTGAAATCCAAACAGGCCGGTGCACAGGCCGTCCTGACTTACGGTATCGGGCCGGAACTGGCGCAGATCGCCAATGGTATGGAAAAGCTCAGCTGGAAAGTGCCAATGATCGGTAGCTGGACGTTGTCGATGGCAAACTTTATCGACAATGCAGGTAAAAATGGTGACGGTTCATTGATGCCACAAACCTTCATCCAGGACCCAACGACGTCAAAGCGTAAGGCGTTTATTGATGCCTATGTCAAAACCTACAGCCCGCCGGGTGGCCGTATTCCATCGCCGGTATCGGCCGCACAGGGATATGACTCCATATTTTTGCTTGCTGCAGCAATCAAGCAAGCTGGTTCGACCGATGGTTCAAAAGTACGCGAAGCACTCGAGAACATGAAAGAAAAAGTCGACGGTGTTGTCACTTCGTACGCCAAGCCATTTACCAAGGATGACCACGAAGCCATCAAAATTGACGTACCTGTTTTTGGTGAAGTCAAAGATGGTCGCATCGTTCTGGCGAAATAACTAGGTAGGGCCTGCGCGCTTCGGCGCTCATGGTCATGTTGGTCGTGATTGCCGGTTGCCAGTTCTGGCTCCGGCATCGAGAGTCTATCCCGATATATTTTTGCAAGTTACATGAGTGCTGCAGGACGCTTTTGTTTTACGTTCTTCGAGCGCATGCAAAATTGATCGGGATAGGCTCTTGGCATAATTGAACCCTGCTGCTGCGGCGGCTGTAATACAGGTGGAAATAATGGAAATTTTCTTACAACTCGTTTTCAGTGGCATCGCGCTGGGCATGATTTACGCGGTGATTGCTTTCGGCTACCAGCTGACATTTGCGACATCTGGGACCTTGAACTTTGGTCAAGGTGAAGCGCTAATGCTCGGTGCATTGGTCGGGCTTAGCCTAGTCGGTAATATTCATGGTGGACCTTACTTGAACTACTGGTTGATGATTCCGGTGGTCATCGTGTTTGGTGCGATGCAAGGCGTATTTGTTGAATGGATAGGCGTGCGACCGGCAATCAAGATCAAGTCGGAATTTGGCTGGATTATGTCAACGATTGCACTAGCCATCATTTTCAAGAACGTTGCTGAAAATATTTGGGGTAAGGACGATCTTCCCTTTCCTTCTCCGTTGCCTGCGGCACCTTTCCAGGTACTGGGTGCCAACGTGCAGCCAATGCAAGTAGTCGTGGTGTTGGGGGCCCTGGCAATGATGCTGGCAGTTGAGGTATTCAACAGAAAATCCATTTATGGCAAAGCGGTAGTAGCGACGTCGAATGACCGCGATGCTGCCGGTCTGATGGGTATTAATACCAGCATGGTAATTACATTTTCCTATGCTCTGTCATCAGCGACGGCCGCTTTGGCAGGTGTTCTGGTGGCGCCGCTGACGCTTACCGGCGCAACGATGGGAACTGCCTTGGGTTTGAAGGCATTTGCGGTGGCAATTATCGGTGGCTTGACTTCGGGACTTGGGGTGATTGTAGGTGGATTGATTCTGGGTATCGCGGAAACCACCACCGGATTCTATATTTCAACGGGCTACAAGGAAGTACCTGGGCTTGTACTGCTGTTGCTCGTGCTGGCAATTAAACCAGCCGGTCTATTCGGTAAAGCTACGATCAAGAAAGTATGAACATGGACAAGAAAACAATCGTTGCTTCCGTTATTGGAATTATCGTACTGGCGGCATTCCCGCTCGTATTTCACAACCCCTATTACATTCACCTTGCTGAAACCATCCTGATCTACGCAATTCTGCTATTCGGTCTCGATATCGTCGTGGGTTACACCGGTCAGGTATCGCTTGGTCACGCGGCATTGTTTGGCATTGGGTCTTACACGACAGGCGTGCTGTATCTAAAATTCGGTTTGCCGATTCTAGTGGCTGCGCCGGCTAGTATTGCTGTAACCGCCATGTTTGGCGCGTTGCTGGCACTACCGGCATTACGCGTGACAGGTCCTTACCTTGCGATGGTCACGCTGGCATTTGGCACAATTGTCCAAATTTTGATTAACGAGATGACATTTCTTACCGAGGGTCCGCTTGGCTTGAAGCTAGCCAAGCCAGACTTCTTCGGATACCAGGTAAATGAAGTTGAATTCTTTTATCTCGTCGCCGCATTGATGGTGCTGTCGCTGATCGTTGTTGACCGAATCCTCAAGTCACATTTGGGGCGCGCTTTCCAAGCGTTACGTGATAGTCCGATTGCTTCCGACTGTATGGGGGTCTCAGTCTACCGTTACAAGGTTTATGCGTTCGTCATTAGTGCCGGTCTGGCGGGTCTGGCGGGTAGCTTGTATGCGTATTCGGAAGAGTATATTTCTCCAAATACCTATAACTTCGAATTGACTATTCTATTTCTGCTCGCAGTTATTATGGGTGGACGCAAGACGCGCAGTGGCGCACTGCTGGGCGCGCTGATTGTGGTGATGCTGCCTAGTTTGTTGGCTGATATTGAACTGTTCCGCAAGATTGCTACCGTGGCTGCTGTACTTGGCGTGCTTGGTGCCGGTTTCATGTTGGCCAAGGGTCGCAAGACGTTGCGGGAAAGCGCCATACCTGTGCTGGCCACCGTTGGTTTGGCCGTGTTTTCGTACAAACTTCAAAATATTACTGACTGGCGGTTGACGATATTCGGAGTGATGACATTGTTTGTCGTGTATTACTTGCAAGATGGCATCATCGGGTTTTTGCGCAGTCTTTTCGTCAAGGGCTCGGTTCGTGACGCAAAGCATGCCGGTACACAGGGTGATGAATCGAAAGCATGGGCGGTTGCTCCAAGTACCGCAGGTATTGGCTCAACTTTGCTTACCGCCAAGGGTATCTTGATGCAATTTGGTGGTTTGAAGGCACTGAATCAAGTTGATTTAGTGATTGCCAAAGGAACGGTCCACGGCTTGATTGGACCTAACGGTTCGGGTAAGAGCACGATGATGAACGTTCTTACTGGTATCTACAAACCGACCGCGGGTGCTGTTGAATTTAATGGTGAAGTCATCTCCGGGCAAACACCCTCCTCAATTGCATTGGGTGGCGTAGCCCGTACGTTCCAAAACGTGCAATTGTTCGGAGAAATGACCTCGACGGAAAACGTGTTGGTTGGTTTGCACAATACTTTCCGAAGCAACATCGTCGACGTGATGTTTAACTCACCAAGGTATCGGAGAGAAAACAAGCAGGCGCGTGAGCGTGCTGCTGGAATCCTGCAGTTTGCCGGATTGGCATCGCTGGCAGACGAAGAAGCGCGTAACCTGCCGTATGGCAAGCAGCGTGTCCTCGAAATTGGTCGTGCACTGGGGCTGAATCCTCAATTGCTGCTGCTCGATGAGCCAGCCGCTGGCTTGACGGCACCCGACATCAAGGAACTCGTCGCGATTATTCGAAAAATTACGCAACACGGTATTACGATCATTTTGATCGAACATCACATGGATGTTGTGATGTCCATTTCGGATACGGTTACGGTACTTGATTTTGGTCAAAAAATTGCTGAAGGCAAGCCCGCCGCGGTTCAGTCCGATCCGAAAGTGATCGAAGCCTATCTGGGAGGTAGTGTCAGCGACGATGCTCCGGCCACACCTACTCTTGCAGGGAATTGACATGCTTACTATCTCCAATCTGCACGCGGCCTACGGCAAAGTCGAGGTCTTGCATGGTATTTCGCTTGAAGTACCAAAGGGTAAGGTTGTTACTCTGATCGGTTCTAACGGCGCGGGAAAGACGACGACAATGCGCGCCATTTCCGGCATGATTAAGCCCAAATCCGGTAGTGTCACGCTTTCAGGGAAAGATGTGACTGGTCTGGAATCGCACAAGATTGCACGTGCAGGGTTAGCGCATTCTCCGGAAGGTCGTCGCGTTTTTTCTACGATGAGCGTTACGGATAATCTGTTGCTGGGCGCATTTCCACGCTACACGGGATCGCGTCCACGCGGCGATATCAAGGAAGACCTCGAAAAATCGCTGGAGCTGTTTCCCCGGCTGAAAGAGCGTCAGCATCAACTGGCTGGCACGCTCTCTGGTGGTGAGCAGCAAATGCTGGCGATGGCACGCGCGGTGATGCTGAACCCCGAGGTCATCTTGCTTGATGAACCTTCGATGGGACTGGCACCAATTCTCGTTGAGGAAGTTTTCCGTATTATTTTGAGTTTGAAAAAACGTGGTGTGACGATGTTATTGGTCGAGCAGTTTGCCGCGGCAGCGCTCAATGTGGCTGATTATGGCTACGTGATGGAAAATGGACATATTTCTGTGCACGGTCCGGCTGACAAGCTCAAGAACGATCCAGCTGTCCAAGCCGCCTATCTCGGTGGTGGTGGTCACCAGCACTGACGGACCAGTAGCGAAAAATAGGCTCGCATCACCTTGGCATCTTGCCTGGGCGGTGCGAGTTTTTTTATGGCCGACCGCCGGAATGGCGCCAGTAATCTGGCCGCAAGTAAGCTTGCCTCAGAAAATCAACAAACACACGGATGCGCAGCGGCAGATGACGGCGCTGTGTAAATACCGCATAGATGTCGTTGCCTGGCGCCGCAAACTCATCGAGTACCGTCACCAGTAGTCCAGACTCGATTTCACTCCCGACTTCCCACATCAACCGCCAGGACAAACCCTTGCCTGCCAGAGACCAGTCGTGGAGTACCTCACCGTCATTGCAAGCCATGTTGCCGGTGACCTTGATCGTGATGTTCTTACCGTGTTGACGGAAGGTCCAGCCTCGCTGGCTGCCATCGTTACTGATTGCCAGGCAGTTATAGCCAGTGAGTTGATCCAGCGTCTGCGGTATGCCATGGCGTTTCAGATAGGTCGGTGCCGCAACAACCACGCGTTTATTTTCGGCCAGCTTGACACCGACCATGCTGGAGTCGGTCAACGTTGCAATCCGGATGGCGACGTCAATCCCCTCGTTCAGCAAGTCGGCAATGCGGTCATTCAGACTTAGCGTGAGACTTACGTCACGATGTTCGGCCAGAAATGAAGGCAGTAACGGAGCCACATGTTGACGGCTTAAGCCGGCAGGAGCGGAGATTGTCAAGTGACCGCTTGCGGCACGTGCTCCTGCAGACACGGCTAATTCGGCCTGTTCCAGTTCTGCCAGGATGCGCTGACAATCCTCCAGAAAACTGCTGCCTTCCGGTGTTAATACGATTTTGCGTGTAGTTCGCTGTAATAACTTGATACCCAGTCGTTCTTCCAGCGCATCAAGGCGACGTCCTATCATTGCCGGTGCGATACCTTCAGCGCGAGCTGCAGCAGAGAAGCTTCCTTTTGCGATAATTTCGACAAAAGTGGAAAGTTGCTTGAATTGATCCATGGAGTCCGTAGAGTGAGTGTATTCAAACCTGTCACAGCCCGATGGTAATTTGTTTCATCGCTAGAACCAAAAAAAACGGTACGCCGATTAGTCGACATACCGTTTCGTAAGGGTGGAGAGAATTATTTGCGCTGTGGTTGGATCTCTCCGCAAGACCGTGTCACCGATGGCGAGCACCAGATCAAATCTGGTCGCTAGTGGTAACTGTCCAGATTTCCAGTTATGTAAGAATTCATCCCACTAAAAATTTCTTGGTCCCGATCCGAGAAAGTTTAATCGTCGCGATTTATGAACCCTAGTATGTGCAACAGGCTGGTAAAAAGATTAAAGATTGAAATGAACAACGTCAGCGTTGCCATGACGTAATTGGTCTCACCACCTCGCACGATGTTATTCGTTTCGTACAAAATCATGCCTGACATTAACACCACAAAAGCAGCAGAAACGGTTAACGACAATGCTGGAATTTGTAGAAAAATCCCTGCCAGCGACGCCAGAAAAGCAACCAGTATGCCAACGGTCAAAAACCCGCCCATCATGGACAGATCTCGCTTTGTCACTCTCGCATAGGCGGAGAGTGCAACAAAAATTGAGGCCGTTCCACCGAATGCCAACATGACTGTCTCTGTACCATTGGGCATGCTGAGGTAACGACTAATGATCGGACCCAGCGTATATCCCATGAAGCCGGTAAGCGCGAATAACAAACCGACTCCCAGTGCCTGGTCGCGGTACTTTGTAATAGCAAACAGCAAGCCGAAGTAACCAACCAGCGTAATGATGATGCCTGGTCCCGGCAAGCCGAGCGCGGCTGTGGTGCCTGCAGCTACCGCGCTGAAGGCCAGGCATGCTGATAGCAGCATGTAGGTATTGCGTAGTACTTTCCGGGCATTGTCGTCGATGACGTTGCTGGCAGATTCGGTGTTCGTCGCGCTGCGACCGAAGAGTGAATTACGATCGTTCATAGAGGATTCCTTCCGATGAAAAAAATTGATTCCGGTAAAAAATAACCGATAGGTTGAGGGTAGCTTATTTTCTTAGTTTAAAAAGCGCACATAATAGAAGACTTACTTCGATAAAGCAGAATTATGAAAAATACCGGTCTGAATTTTCGACATCTTTACTACTTTTGGGTTGTTGCCAAGGAAGACAGCATTACGCGGGCGGCCGAGCGGCTCGGTGTGGCGATCCAGACGATCAGTACCCAGCTCGGTCTGTTGGAAAAATCAATTGGAAAGTCGCTTTTTGCCCCCCAGGGCCGGCGTCTCGTGTTGACTGAAGCCGGGCGTATCGCAATGCGCTATGCCGAACAGATTTTTGCACTGGGCGAGCAGATGGAAGATGCGTTATCCGATCTTGATGTTGGTCGGACAATGCGCTTGACAGTCGGGATTTCCGATTCACTGCCAAAGTTGATTGCCTCACGCCTGCTGGCTGCCGCACTTGCCCTACCGGAACGTGTCAGGCTGGTATGTTATGAAGATCGCTTTGAAGCTTTGCTCGGCGAACTCAAGGTCCATAAGCTTGACGTGGTGTTGACTGATCGTCCGGTGCATGCGGGCACAGTGTTGCGCGTATTCAGTCATTTGCTAGGAGAAAGCGAACTCATGCTCTTTGGTCTGCCCGCATTGGCTGAAAAATACGAGCCGGGTTTTCCTGCGAGCTTACAAGGCGCGCCACTGTTGCTACCTACACGTAATAATGCGATTCGTGGCCGTATCGATCATTGGCTTGAAGCACAGGACCTTCGTGCCGACGTAGTCGGCGAGTTCGATGACAATGCGTTGCTGAATACCTTCGGACGAAGCGGATTGGGACTTTTCCCTGCACCTTCGACGTTGGCTGACGATGTCGCTGCGCAATTCGGTGCGATTCCGGTTGGTCCCCTGCAGGGCGTCAAGGAGCAGTTCTATGCGATTTCTAACGAGCGCAAGATTAAGCATCCGGCGGTCGAGGCCATCCTCTCAGCGATTCATGGCGAAGATCTTGCCGGCGGTCACAAAGAACTTACGTAAGATCGGATTCCGGCTAGCAGCATTTCTACCGCCATTGCGGTCAATATTAAGCCCATCAATCGCTCGAACGCCAGCATGGCTCGCACCCCGAGTACTTGCTGCATGCGTTCGGCACCCAGCAACACTGCCAGCCAAACCAGGGCAACAGCTGATAGCGCTGCGACATGCAGGAGCACATCAGCCGTGGTGTCGGAAGAAAACAGTAGTACCGTCGCTAGTGCAGACGGTCCGGCCAGTGCCGGGATCGCAAGCGGTACGATGAATGGTTCGCTGTTGCTGTCCGTGTCGCCAAGTACACCTCCGGGTTGAGGGAACACCATTCTCAATGCGATCAGGAACAGGATTACTCCACCACCAATGCGGAGTGCAATTTCAGATAATTGCAACGCATTGAGAAAGTGCCGCCCGAAAAACATAAATAGTAGTAACAACAGGAAAGCGATCAGGCATTCGCGCACGACAACACGCCAGCGACGTTCGCGTGGTACTACTCTCAACGCGCTGACGAATAGCGGGACATTTCCAAACGGATCGGTGACGAGCAATAGCAGGATAAAAGCCTGGAAAAAAGTATTGGACATTAAATATGTTTGAGAATGGTTGGATGCGCAGTGAATTGCGCGGGAAGCGGTAATACGTCAAGAGCGCAGCATACCGTCACCATCCTGTATCAGGCGGCATCGACATTCCGGATAGCCGGTGCAGCGCCAGAATGATTTAAAGTCCCCGCTGCGCAAGTCCATCTTGCGTGAACATACAGGGCAGGTTGGACTGCGGAAGTCACCCTTCACAGCAAGTTGCAAAAGCATCTCTTGTCGTTTTTGCGGTAATTTCAGGATGCGCTCAAGGAGGGTAGGTCCATCTATTGGCGTTATGTTGAGGTTTCGTGCTGTTGAAATAGCTTCCACGCTGAAATGGCCTGCTGTCAGAAAGAAAGACTGTTGGACGGCGTGGCGCTGCTGTGCCGTATGAAGCGCGCGTACCCGGTCGACCTGAATGATGACTTCGCCGCTTACGGTGCAGGCAATCGCGTTCATGGAGGTCGATCCCTCTTGCCATATTTGCAGGCTCGAAACACTGTCAGGAGCACTCTCAAGCGGGCGTGCATTGAGCTTGATCGCATCGAAAAAACTGCGGCAAACATCTTCGAAACGTCGCCATTCGAGTTCCTGCAGTAACTCCAAACTCCAGTCCGTCAATGGGATGACTGCTCTGGATAGAATGTGGTGAGGTGGGACTTCAATTGCCGGCACCGGCATGACCAAGCTCGGATGGCGTTCTGTGCTGGGAATCCGCTCGCGCGTGTCACGGTTGTTGCCTGCCCACCTGCTATTGGTATCCGCTTGTCGCCACTGGCCCTGCATCGTCGACTCGCGCGTCTGCCGTGTGGTACTTGTTTGGCCCTGCCTTGCAGAGCGTCGTGTTGGCCGGTTTCTGCGAAGGCGCTCTACGAGCAGGATGAGCCACAATCCTAGAGATATCAGCCAGATTATTAGCAACGACTGTACGATCCATGTCTCTTGCTCCGGTGCCAGCGCAGGTAGCAGCGACGTCAGCTTGAATCGGGCTACAACGTAGCCGACTCCGACGAGAACCATCAGCAAGGTGATGACCGGGAAAACGGTATTACGCTGGCTGTCATTGTTCATATGTTCGTCTCCGTCTGATATCACTGCTTCGATTATCCAATAGGTTATCGCTTTGTGACACGGAAAAAGTTGTTAAAAATAAATCTATTGCACTCGCTGCAACGGTCTCCTTCAATTATTTACCGGCTGTTTAATGATCTCAAGGTTTTCGTGGCACGCACCCGGTGTTGCGGCCTGAGCTGTCGCAGAGTTTAAAGTTGCATTTGCATAGCCGATGTCAGGTCGCCATCCAGAGCTACCTACGTTTGCCGGAAGACGGAAAACTTCGTAAAATTTATCCATAATTGGAAAACGTCAGACCGCAAACAAATTTCTGCAAAAAATATATATTAAACAGAGCGCTAAGAATCTAGTTGTTAGCGACGATCATCGAATACCTAACCACGTGTCGTGCGGTTCGCTATTTGATTTCACCTCATTCGATCACTTGTATCAGGTCTGGTTCTCGTCTTATTCAGTATTTGCCAATAAAATCCCGCTTGCCGACCTCGACGCCGTTGTGACGCAGGATCGCGTAGGCGGTCGTTACGTGAAAGAAAAATTGTGGTAACGAGTAATGTAGCAAGTAGGTCTGGCCTTTGAATGACTTGCTGTTGGGACCAGAGCTGGTCGTAATGTCGCGTTCTTCGCTGCCATCGATCTGCGTTGCGGACAACGAGCCGATGAAGGCCAGTGTTTTGGCAATACGAGCTTTGAGTTCGGCAAAAGTCTGTTCGGTGTCCTCGTATTTCGGCACGTCGACACCTGCCAACCGAGCGCAGCTACCCTTGGCAAAATCTGCAGCGATCAGGACTTGGCGTGTTAGCGCAAACATGTCCGGGAACAGCCTCGATTGCAATAGCGCATTCGGATCGATCTTTTTGTCATTGGCATACGTTTCGGCTTTATCGAGCAAGTCGGTCAGGCTGTTGAGCATCTGAGTAAATACGGGAACAGACGCGGCATACATTGAAATAGTCATCGTGATCTCCTGAAAAAGTCCCCGGATGATAGCGTACTGCTGGAGCCTGTGCGGCGTGCTTACCGGTCTTCTGCGGTACGATGTGTGACCAAAAAGTGACTCCAGAGAGCTTATGCCAAACATCCCGCCGAAAAAAAAATCCCGTCGCTACTTCCTGCTCGCTGCCCTCGGTGTAACCGGCGCGCTGACGGTTGGCTGGGGTCTGATGCCACCGCGCCAGCGTCAGGAAGGCAGTAAGCCGCTACCGGTCGTCGATGGAGAGGTCGCGCTCAACGGCTGGATTAAGATCGGTCGGGACGGCATTGTCACGGTCGCCATGCATCGTAGCGAAATGGGGCAGGGTGTTCATACGGCGCTGCCGATGCTGGTGGCAGAAGAACTCGATGTGCCACTGTCGATGGTACGCATCATGCAGGCGCCGATTGATAAGATTTATGGCAATGTCACGATGCTGGCTGATGGGCTGCCTTTTCATCCGGATGACAACGGACTCATTAAGCGCAGTGCGCAGTGGTTGACGGCGAAGGTGGCACGCGAGCTCGGTTTGATGGTTACCGGCGGTTCATCCAGCGTCAAGGATGCATGGGGGCCGATGCGTGAAGCCGGCGCGACGGCACGCGCGATGCTGGTTGCCGCCGCCGCGCAGCAATGGAAGGTACCGGATGCGGAATGCCGGACCGACGCCGGCGTGGTGAGCCATCCGGATGGCAGGCGTGCGTCCTATGGCGAGCTGGTCGAGGCAGCTGTCCACAGCAAACCCGGAACGATTTCGTTGCGACAGCCAGCTCAATTCAAGCTGATCGGTACGCCGCAACCCAGGCGCGACTCTGCCGTCAAGGTCGATGGCAGTGCCATCTTCGGGCTCGACGTACGAGTACCCGCCATGGTCTACGCCGCAGTCCGGATGTCGCCGACCCTTGGCGGCAGTGTCGGCCAGTTCGTCGAAGGTGCGGTCAGGGCAATGCCGGGGGTATTGCAAGTAGTAGATTTTTCGGCTGCGGCAGGTGGTGTGGCCGGCGTTGCCGTGATTGCTAAATCGTTCTGGCAGGCTCAGCTGGCGGTCAAGGCTTTGCCGCTTGAATGGGTTGCCGGTCCGAATGCAGCACTCAAGACGGACGACGTATTTGCCGATCTCGTGGCCAAGCTCGATAGCGAACCGGGCTACGTGTATTACTCCGCCGGCGACATGGCGCTGGCCGGCAACGCGGTCAAGACCTTGCAGGTCGAATACCGGGCGCCGTTTCTGGCGCATGCAGCATTAGAGCCGATCAATTGCACGGCCCAGGTTCGCGATGGCAAGGTAACGTTATGGGCCTCGACCCAGGTGCCGAGTGTCGCCCTGGCAGCGGCTGCCCGGGTTGCCGGCGTCGACAAGGAGCAGGTTAAAGTGCATGTCACTTATCTGGGCGGTGGCTTCGGTCGCCGGCTCGAAATTGATATGGTGGCGCAGGCAGTGGCAATTGCCATGTCGGCGGCGGGCGCACCGGTCCAGGTGATCTGGTCGCGCGAAGAAGACACCACGCACGATATGTACCGGCCGGCGGCATTGGCGCGCTTCTCCGCGGCGTTCGACGGTGCCGGTCAGGTCATCGGTTTCGATTGCAAGTCAGCGTCGGGTTCGATTACGCAGCAGGTACTCAAACGTACTTTCGGGCTGCCTTCCGGTGGCCCCGACAAGACCACGGTCGAGGGTGAATTCGATTTGCCCTATGCGTTTCCGAATCAGCGTATTGCCCACGTCATCGCCCCGACGCCGGTGCCGCTCGGCTACTGGCGCTCGGTCGGACATTCGCACAATGCTTTTTTTACCGAGAGCTTCATCGATGAAATCGCGCTCGCAGTGGGCAAGGACGAAGTCGACTTCCGGCGCGAGCTACTGAAAAATCATCCGCGGCATCTGGCTGTACTCGACGCAGCGCTTGCCAAAGCAGGCCCCGCGCCAGCCGGTCATGCCCACGGCGTGGCCTTGCACCAATCGTTTGGCAGCATCGTTGCGGAGGTGGCGGATGTGTCGATCAAGGCGCGTACGATCCATGTGCACCGCGTGGTCTGTGCGGTCGATTGCGGTATTGCCGTCAATCCGAATCTGATTGCACAGCAAATGGAGTCAGCGGTAATTTTTGGACTGAGCGCCGCACTGTTCGGTGAAATAACGCTGGAGAACGGTCAGGTGCAGGAAGACAACTTTAGTAACTATCCGGTCGTACGGATGCATCAGGCGCCGCTGGTGGAAACGATCATCATAGCCAGTAACGAGCCACCGGAGGGGATTGGCGAGCCGGGGGTACCACCGATAGCACCAGCTGTTGCGAATGCCATCTTCAAACTGACCGGTACCCGTTTGCGCACTCTGCCATTACGACTGAGCTGAGTGGCTCAGCCGGCGGCGTCATCGAGCAGACGTTGCAAATGGAAGCGCTGCTCATGTATGTGGCTGACCTCGAGATTAACCAGTTCATTGGTCGACAGCGCGGCTTGTGCCTGCACCAGCCGGTCGGCCAGCTGCAGGCCAGGTTGGACACTGCCAAAAAAGGCAACATGTGCGTTGCGCTGGACTAGTAGTGTCGGAAAATTCTCCACTTCGATATCGCCCAGCAAGTCGGCCTGATCTTCGATGTCGATCCACAAGAAGCGTTTGTCGGGATGGCGCACAGCCAGCTCATCGAATTGCGGGCGATAGTCGCGGCAGACATCGCACCAGGCCGCGCACAGACAGGCGACCAGCAGGTCGTCGCTGCGCAGCCATTCCTGCAACTGGGGGAGGGTGTCGGCGTTTAATGTCAGGATGGTCATGGAGCAAAGGGCGAATAACGAAAAGCACCATCGTAATGCATCTCGCTGCTTTTTCACCAGCGTGCAGGGCAGGACCGGGCATTTAAGCGATTCAACGGATCTCGACACCGCGCGCGGTAAAATATCGGTTATGCCTACTATTCTCGCCATCGATACCTCTTCCGAGTCCGCCTCCGTCGCCCTGTTGCACGGCTCTACCATCCTGAGCCGTCTGGCCGGTGGCGTGCAAACGCACTCGCAAACTTTGCTTCCAATGGTGCAGCACGTATTGCACGAAGCCGGGCTTGGTATTGCCGATTGCACAGCCATTGCCTTTGGCGCCGGTCCAGGTTCTTTCACCGGCGTACGCACTGCGTGCGGCGTTGCGCAAGGCCTGGCCTACGGTGCCGATCGTCCGGTTGTCGCGATCAGTACGCTTGAAGCAATGGCGCTCGCTTGCCATGAACAGACCGGCGCCAGCGCAGTATTAGCCATGCTCGATGCCCGGATGGGAGAAGTGTATTGGGCGCAATATCGCTTTACGCCGTCGCTCGAGATCGTTATTGCCCCTTGCCTGTCAGCACCCGACGGTGTCCTTCCTGTCGGTGCCGTCACGGCTTGCGGGAACGGTGTGTCTGCTTATTCTGAGCAATTCGTCAGTCGCCTTTTTATGCAGGACGCCCGTGCAGATCTGATGCCGCACGCAGCCCAAGTAGCTTCCCTGGCGCGGTTGGCGCTGGCCGCCGGATCACAGGTGGCGCCCCGGGATGCCCAACCTATTTATTTGCGTAATAAAATTGCTCTGACGACTGCAGAGCGATTAGTGAAAAGCCAGCAGGCTGCGGTATGAACCTGGTAATTCATCCGATGCGAACGCCGGACCAGCATCCGTCATTACAGTTCCGGCGGATGACCGAACAGGACCTCGATGAAGTCGTCGCGATCGAAGAAAAGATCTATCCGCATCCGTGGTCGCGCGGGAATTTTGTCGATTCGATCCGTAGCGATTATCAGGCTTGGTTGCTGCAAGACGGACGGGGCAGTTTGCTCGGTTACTTCCTGTTGATGTTTGTGCTCGACGAAGTGCATTTGCTTAATATTTCGGTGCGAGGTGATTTGCATGGTCGCGGCCTCGGTCGTTACCAGTTGCAGAAAATTGTCGCGCTGGGACAGCAGGAAGGGATGCGGTCGGTACTGCTGGAAGTACGACCGTCGAATGTGCGTGCTCTGGAGGTCTACGAACGTTATGGTTTTACGCGGATCGGATTACGTAAAAATTACTACCCGGCCGGTATTGGTGGTCGCGAGGATGCGATCGTGATGCGGTTGACGCCATGACGTCAGCAGACGCCGGCATGGAGCGCCGTGCCAGATTCTTGCATGAACTGGATATCGGCCCTGTCTGGGTGCAACGACATGGAAATGGGCAGAAATTACCTGTTGAGGTGCCATCGGGTTCGCCGTCGCACGCCGCTGCGGCGGTGCCGGTGGTACCGGGGGTACCGGCGGAGCCGCAGTCATCTGTCTTGATGGTTGCGGTACCAGTCATTGCCAAACAGGAAAAAGTCGCTTCGGCCTGGGATGATGTACCTGCGCCAGTACCCGTCCGTGTCAGCATTACCGCCGCGTCCGCTCCACCGGTCCTTGCTACCACCGGTGATGACGGTGTTGCCGCCATCGCCAGCATGTCGTGGCAAGAACTCGACATCGCCGTCGCCAATTGCACCCGCTGCCCGCTTTGCAAAAACCGCAAGCAGGCAGTGCCCGGCACCGGCGACCAAAAGGCCGGCTGGCTGTTTGTCGGCGAGGGTCCGGGTTACGTCGAGGATCAGCAGGGCGAGCCGTTCGTCGGTCCTGCGGGAAAACTGCTTGACAGCATGTTGTTGGCACTTGACTTGCGTCGCGGCGAAAATAGTTACCTGGCGAATGCGGTCAAGTGTCGCCCGATAGGTGCCGATGGTAAGGACCGGGCGCCGACCGCCGTCGAAAGCGCGGCCTGCCGCCCCTACCTGGAACGCCAGATCACTTTGCTCAAGCCCGCTGTTATCGTTGCACTTGGGAAAGTTGCCGCCTTGTCGCTGCTCGGTGGCGATCCGAAAATCGCTGTCGCGGCCTTGCGGGAACACACGCACTGCTATGGCAGCATCCCTGTCGTGGTCACTTATCATCCAGCCTACCTGCTGCGCAAGCCGCTGGATAAGGCCAAGTCATGGCGCGACCTGTGTCTGGCTGCGCAGGCTTATGCCAGCGAAGGAAAACTTGCAATCTGACGCATTTCAGGCAGCTTTTCATGCGCGCTGGGCAGGCTTGCGCGACCCCCACGTGCGTGCGCTAGCCTGGCTGCTGGATGCGCCTGATTTACTCGAGCCTGCCGCTGCGCAATGGCAAGGCAAGATTGCCACGTTGACGCCAGCCTCCGATCTCGCTGCGTGGTTGGCCGTGCTCGATCGCGCTCCGGAAAATTTGCATGTGTTTCTGATGCTGCGTCCGTATGAGCGGCTCGGGCGATATGCCGAAAAGCTGCTGGCATTTTATTTTTTGCGGCAAGGCATGCTGGTAGCGCATGGCGTGCAAGTACATTCTGGAAAAAGTCAGACGATCGGTGAATTCGATTACTTGTTGCAGAATGCCGGACAATTTCAACACTGGGAATTCGCGACCAAGCTATACCTGCTCGAAGGCAGTGCCGATGGCGACTATTTTGTCGGACCCAACCTGGCCGATACGCTAGGAACTAAAATGCGCAAGATCCTCGAGCGTCAGCTTGCACTCGGCCAGCATCCGGATGCCCAAATGCATTTGCCGGCACCGATTGAACGGGCTTGCGCATTGATCAAGGGATGGCTGTTTTATCACGGTAACGACCAGGCTTCGCTAGCGCTCGGCGTGCGCCCGGACCACTGTCGCGGCTTCTGGTGCGCTCAGGCGGATGCCAGTCAGTTGGATGCAGAGTGTTTTGTGTTGTTGCCGAGATTGTCGTGGTTGGCGCCGCTACAGATTGAGAGCGACCAGACCGTAGGCAAGGCTGCGATGACCGCCGCGCTGGATGCGCATTTCGCGCAGACTTCGATGCCGGTATTAGTCTCGCTGTTTCGTTCCGTCGATGGCATCGCGCAGGAAATCAGGCGTGGTTTTGTCGTGCCGGACGACTGGCGCGAACGTGCCGGCCAGCGCGCGCAGCGTGCCTTCATCGCCAGTCACAGCCGGCCCTAACTGTTTAATGCTTGTGTTCGCCGATCAGCGACAGTGAGTCAAATTCCAATTGGTTGCGTTTGTGCTTGCGCATGACGACCAGCATCATGGAAGAGACGAAAAAGCCAAACATGAAGATGACAATATTCACATTCAGGTTCATCTTTATCATGATCGCGTAGAGCACCAGCATGCCCAGTACCGACAGATTTTCATTGAAGTTCTGGACAGCGATCGAGTGACCGGCGCTCATCAGTACATGACCGCGATGCTGCAGCAGGGCATTCATTGGCACGACGAAATATCCCGACATCGCACCGATCAGGATCAGCAGCGGGTAGGCGACCCACACAGTCGTTACCAATGTCATGGAGATCACGACCAGTCCCATTGCCACTCCCAGCGGCATCACCGACAGGGATTTTTTCAGCGGCACGAAGCGCGCCGCAGCGACGGCGCCGATCGCCACGCCAACAGCGACCACACCTTGCAGGATTGCTGCCCGATCGAGCGGAATATGCAGTGATTTTTCGGCCCATTTCAGGACGATGAATTGCAGCGTCGCGCCGGCGCCCCAGAACAAGGTGGTCACCCCGAGCGAAATCTGGCCCAGCTTGTCTTTCCAGAGCGTCTTATAGCAGTGTGTAAAATCGACGATCAGGCGTAGCGGGTTGCGCTGTTGATGCGCGTAACGTGCCCCTGTGTCAGGAATTTTAAGATTAAATGCGGCTGCCAGAAGGTACGACAGGGCAATGACCGACAAGGCTGCTTCCATCGGTGTATCAACACCTGTATCGATGAGCGGCATGTCGAACTGCAGCAGTGTGGCCGCGATCGTGGGATTGACCAGCGATCCGCCGAGCACCGTGCCAAAAATGATGGAGGCAATCGTCAGTCCTTCGATCCAGCCGTTGGCGGCCACCAGTCGTTCTGCTGGTAGCAGTTCAGTCATGATGCCGTACTTGGCTGGTGAGTACGCCGCCGCGCCGATGCCGACGACGGCATACGATATCAGCGGATGGACGTGTAAAAACATCAGGCTGCAGCCCAAGACCTTGACAAGATTGGTGATGAACATCACACGTCCCTTCGGCATCGCATCGGCAAATGCGCCGACAAAGGCCGCCAGCAAAATATAGGAGAGTGCAAAAAACAATTTCAGCAATGGCGTCATCCATTGCGGAGAGTGCATCTCCGCAAGAAGTGCGATTGCGGCAATCAGCAAGGCGTTATCGGCCAGCGAGGAGAAAAATTGCGCTGCCATGATGGTGTAAAAACCGCGATTCATACGCATGCTGGGGTTGCTATGGTGGTGATGTCGGCTTGCTTTATACCATGAAAATATATGGCAACTCTGAATTTGCGGCAGTGTTCGAGAGGTGCGTTCCGGTAAAATGCGTTGTGTTTATTCGAGCACCATCAAACACTCTTTTATTCGACTCTCTTTATCACTTTTCATCGGATCTATGCCTAGACCACTTGTCGTCATTATTGATATTTCTGCGCTGCAGCATAATCTCGCCGAAGCACGGCGACGCATGCCGGCGGCGACCACTTGGGCGGTGGTTAAGGCGAATGCTTATGGTCACGGTCTGGAACGTGGCATGCGGGCATTCGGTGCCGCCGACGGGTTGGCGCTGATTGAGCCCGAGGCGGCAGTTGCCTTGCGCGAGCTTGGCTGGAAAAAGCCTATTCTTCTGCTGGAAGGCTGTTTTGATCAGAGCGATTTCATGCTTGCCGCGCAGCACAAACTTGAAGTGACGATCCATTGCCCGCAGCAAATAGGTTGGCTTGAGAAAACCCGTTTCAACGCACCGGTCAATATCCATCTGAAAATGAATAGCGGCATGAATCGGCTCGGTTTCATGCCACAGGATTTCGCTGCGGCTTATCAGCGCCTGCGTGGCAATGCTCAAGTGGGAAACATTGCGTTGATGACACACTTTGCCAATGCCGATGCGGCGCATAATCCAAGTCTGCCATTGGCTGAGCAAGTACGCCGGTTTGAGTCCGGTAGCGCCGGGCTGGAAGCGCCCTGGAATATTTCCAATTCCGCCGCCACACTGCTGCATGCCGACATGCGTAGTCATCAGGTCCGTCCCGGCATCATGCTCTACGGGGGTAGCCCCGGCGCGCACAAGACGTCACCGGCTGGTGCATTCGGCTTACGCTCGGCAATGACATTGCAGAGTGAATTGATTGGTATCCAGCAAATCCATCCCGGCGATGCCATTGGCTATGGGAGCCGTTTCATCGCTGAAGTACCGATGACCATCGGTGTGGTCGCCTGCGGATATGCGGACGGCTATCCGCGCCACGCACCGAGCGGTACTCCGGTGCTGGTTGACGGGGTGCGCACCCGGCTGGTGGGCAATATTTCGATGGATATGATGACCGTCGATCTGACGGCGATCCCCACGGCGCATCATGGTAGTTGCGTCACGTTGTGGGGCGACGGTTTGCCGATCGACGAAGTGGCGGAGTCTGCCGGTACCATCGGCTATGAATTGATGTGCGCCATCGCTCCGCGCGTACGCGTTACCGAGCGATAGATTTTTGATACAGGTCCCATGGCAAAACTAAAAACCAACTTCACCTGCAGCGACTGCGGTGGTGTTAGCAACAAGTGGACGGGCCAGTGTCCGTCCTGCGGGCAATGGAATACGCTGGTTGAAACCCAGATCGAAGGGGGAGGTATCAACCGGTTGTCGCAACAGGCGGCACCGGTGAGTCTGGCGCAAACCGCGCCAGTACTCTCGCTGGCCGATATCGAAGCAGTCGAGGTGCCACGCTTTGGTACCGGCATAGAAGAATTTGACCGGGTGCTTGGCGGCGGACTGGTACCGGGCGGGGTGGTGCTGATCGGCGGTGATCCCGGCATCGGCAAATCGACGCTGTTATTGCAGGCACTCGCTAATCTGTCTCGCAGTAAAAAAGTGCTCTACGTCAGCGGCGAAGAATCGGGTGCACAGATTGCACTCCGCGCCAAGCGCTTGGCGGTGGATGCCAAGGATTTGCAATTGCAAGCAGAAATTCAGCTCGAAAAAATCCTGTACACGCTAGCTGAACACAAACCGGATGTGGCCGTGATCGATTCGATTCAGACCGTATACTCGGACGCGCTCAGTTCGGCGCCCGGGTCGGTGGCGCAGGTGCGCGAGTGTGCGGCGCAACTCACGCGTACTGCCAAGCAGACCGGCGTGACCATCATTATGGTCGGCCATGTGACTAAGGAAGGCGCGTTGGCCGGACCACGTGTACTTGAGCACATCGTCGATACGGTGCTGTATTTTGAAGGCGATACCCATTCCAGTTTCCGGCTGGTGCGTGCGGTCAAAAACCGTTTTGGCGCAGTCAATGAGCTCGGCGTGTTCGCGATGACGGAGAAGGGCTTAAAAGGAGTGTCCAATCCGTCTGCACTGTTCTTGTCGCAGCACGATAACCAGGTGCCAGGTTCCTGTGTCATGGTGACGCAGGAAGGAACCCGGCCGTTGCTGGTCGAGATTCAGGCCTTAGTCGACACGTCACATGCGCCAAATGCACGGCGCTTGTCGGTCGGCCTCGACCAGAACCGTCTGGCGATGCTGCTTGCCGTGCTGCACCGGCATGCCGGTGTTGCGGCATTTGACCAGGATGTATTCATTAACGCCGTTGGGGGCGTCAAGATCACCGAGCCGGCGGCAGATCTGGCGGTGATGCTGGCAATTCAGTCCTCGCTACGCAACAAGCCGTTGCCGCGCGGCTTGGTCGTGTTCGGCGAGGTCGGATTGGCGGGCGAAATTCGACCCGCGCCGCGCGGACAGGAGCGCCTGCGGGAAGCGGCTAAACTTGGATTTTCGATTGCGATGATACCCAAGGCGAACGCGCCTAAAGGCAAGGTCGAAGGCCTGACCATTATCGCGGTCGAGCGCATTGATGAGGCACTCGAGAAAATCCGCGACGCGGCGCTGTAATCATTTTTTGATCGGGGATGGACCACCGAAAACACCTCCTCTTACCCGCGTTTTTGTGATCGTCCGGGCTCGGTTTATTGAAGCTCGCTTTCCGCGGTGCAGGTCACGGTGAGTTCACGAACTTCGCCGGCGGTTACCTGCCAGTTATGGTCAGCTTGTCTGCTGACCACTCCTTTTCCCCGGGTAATCTGAGGTTTGTGACAGAGCGCGGTCGGGATGCGCCAAGCCATTTGCGCCAGCGAGGTTTCGTGATTCGCGTGGAGTTCCAGTTTGCCAGCTTGATCACTCAGTTTCCACTGCACTTCTTCCCGTCGGCTCATGAAACGCGCCACGTCGGTCATCGTGCGCCAATTAAATAAGTGTTGTTCCTGTAATGATTTAGCGGTGTCGAGTAGGGCGCGCATTGAGTCCGCGTAATAAGGTACGCCGATCGGGTGGCAGTAAATTTGGCGAATAGTCTGGTTGGTAGCGACAAATTTAGTAAGCGCAACCAGCCAGTCGGTCATCGGTCCGGCTGGCTGTTTGGCGAACATCGCTTCTTCGAACGACGCGATACGGCCAAATGGCGTGATGGGAATGGACCAGGTGCGTTTATCGATCAGAGCATTATTCTGGAACATGCGTGTCGGGCCCATGCCCAGATTGGATGTGGTGTAGTAGGTTTCGATACCATGTCTTCCGATCCAATCGATGACCCAGCGCGGATGGTTGCCGTTTGGTGCCGAGTATTCGGTAATTGGCCGACCGGTGATCTTTCGCATTGCATCGTTGTTGTAGACCAGATATTTTTCATATTCGTTGCTATTAGTTTCGTTGACGCGCGAGCCGAAATAGTTATGGATCCAGCCACCGTGATCGCCGATGGCGTTGCCGCGTGCTTGCAAATAACGTATCCATTGCTGGGTTGTGGTGTTGTGAACAACATCCATGCCTAAACCGTCGCCAAACTGATTGACGTCAGGACCGGCCGTGAAATGGATCGAATACGGACCCTGATCAAAAATCCCCATTTTTTGTAGCGTGGCCAGACTCTTGATGGCTGAGCCGTTATCGACGTGGATATTCAAAATCAGCCCGCCAATGCCGTCCGGTGCGGACAATAAACGAGGAAGACCGACAAATTCGTCTGAAAAATAGTGCAGGAAGGAATGCATCAGCAAGCCATCCGTACGGTTCTTGAGCAAACCCAATGGCAGGTTGATAAACAAAGTCTCACCCTTGCCTAGCCGGTGCCTGGCCGCGACCACTTGTGTTTCAGGCGTCAGCATCATCACCTCGGTGTCCGGTGCGATGGCGCCGGTCTGGAACAAAGGATATTTCAGTTCGCTATAGCGATAGGTCGTCATCCATTGATCAAAGGTTTGGTTGTTAAACGAGACAGCTTTTTCTACATCGGTTCGCCCGGGCGGGATGCCGATACGCGAGACCGATTCTTTTGTGCCGATTACCGGACTGGCCCGCACGACGGCTTTCCCGAATTTTTCGTACATCGCATATTCAACGCCTGCGACGTCGGACAGACGTGCACTCCCGGGGGCATACGCGCCATTGAGGTCATAGGTCAGCGCATCGAAGACCAGCATGAGTTTGCCGCCTTGCCGTACATAGTCTCTGAGCGTGTCGGTCAGGTACGTCGAGGCGCGCCTATGGAGTTTGTCGGGCACGATGATACCCGCATAGGTTTTCTGATCGGATGGTCTGGCACGCAGAAATTGGCTGGCACTGACGACTTCGAGCTTGATGCCTTCTTCCCGTGCCGCCTGCTGCCAGATCTGTTCGCTATCGGTATCTGTTCCGTCGGCTACAAGTAAAGCCAATGTGCGTTTTTGATCAAATGCCGGCCAGATGGCATAAGCCAGTGCGCAGGTGGCTACCACTGCGATCGCTAGTAATATCCAGCTGTTTTTAATGATTTTCAAGCGCAATTCCTTACATTTAAGAGTGAATTCACTGAGTGAGAAACGCTGTCAAGCTCCGCGTTGTCACTCGGCACTGCTAGGTGATCAAGTAATTCGTTGGGAAAGGTGCGTGGTTTGGTTGACGCGGGATCGCTACTTGGGGACGATATTTGCCACTGTCCCGACTATAAACATCCGGGCTTGAGCGTAATTTGCGGGTTCTCAAGACGCGTGGGTCATTGCAATAAATTTTCCACTACGTCTCGTCTCGTCTCGTCGTGACGTAGTGGAAAGTGGTCTTGCACTACCGCGTGATCCTTTCGGGAACCAGGCTGACCGTCCAGGAGTACAGCGCAACGAATAGCAACATATCGAAGACTGCGCCAAGGCAGAGGTACAACACCGGCATATAAAGCAGTGACATCTTGTAGAGAATCAGTGTGTGCAGGACGACCTTGTGTGGAATCATCAGAATGAAATAGACGAGGATGAAAATTGTGTGCACGATTTTGACGGTCAGGCTTAGTTCCAGCAGGTAATAGCCGATCGCTAGCATTACTGGAATCGCCAGCATCAGCATGCTGCCCATGCTGACGAGCGCGCGCATGTGATCCGGGATCGAATAAGGAAATTGCGATGGCGCGTACCAGAAAAATAACAGGGCGAGTGCTTGTACGACGCAGAGGATACGCAACAAGTATTGCAACGGTATCCTGTCACGGCTCATGTTTGAGGTTAGTGCAAAAACAACGAACGTGGCTAATGCAGAGATCAGTTTCGTAGTGAAACTCGGCATGTAAGACGCATTGGCGGCACCTATCCATTCAAAATGCAAGGCGCTTGTTAGGGTCGCTTGATGTTGTGCTTGCAATGGGATGTCCAGGCGTGTCAGCCAGAATTGGATGCAGTCTTGCCAGAAATTCAGGATAAATGGCTCCCCGATCAGCAGCAGGCAAAAAAACATAGCCGGTAACAAGAGCGCTTGCACAATAACAAACGGACCAGCAGTCAGCCGGCGCATTGCCCGGTGCTGGCCAGCGGCCATATGGTGCTGTCTTGCACTCTGTATGACTTGTGCGGCGGACTCGATGGCGGCGTTACGCAGTTGTCTGTGGGCGGAACGATTTTCTTTTTGGGTTTGCATGGTACTCAATCGAAATGTCGTGACAAGCCGATATCAACGCCGCTACGTTCATAAGTCGGATTGCGATAGTGGTTGATGCTGATGCTGGCACCCCAGTTCTGGTTGATCCGGTAACGCCACGCGAGGCTGGCCTCCTGGCTGTTGAAGTTCACCAGACTGGTACCGAGGGCCAGTGGCAAATATCCTTCACTACCCCAAGCAACACGGGCTGACAAGGTGTTGCGTGGATCAGGGTTGTAGTTAGTGGCGACAAATTGTTGGTGCGTCATCACACCACCGGGATTGCTGCGGTTGAATCGGACGCCGCCTTCAAGAACGAGCGGAAGCTCAAAGTACCAGGCACCGCCGAGACTGATGCTGAGATCGACATGACCGTCAGGGGCGTCGTAATAGCCAACCCCGAGCGAACTGATGAAGTTTTTCTCGGGCAACCACTTTTTGTAAAAGAAGCCATCAAGACGATAGCGCGGCAAATAAAAAGCGCCATCCCCCACTCCAACGGAGAGGCTCGCAAACCTGCTGTCATCGAGGGTTACGGTATCGGTTAATCCGAGAAATGTACCGTTGGTGCGATATTCGTTTTTGTTCGATAGCTCGGCTTGCAGCACATGGTTGTCCTGTTCCAGCACGCCGTGGACAGTCAGGTGGTGCCAGGATGAATACGGGCCCGTCAGTTGTTGGGTCCCTGTCGTGACCTCGAAAGAACGCAGAGCGGGACGCAACAGCATATCCGGCGGGGCGGTCCTGCTCGTTTCTGCATGTCCTGTCATTGCAGTGATTCCGGTCAAGGCGAGCGCAACGCAACCGAATGGATAATTAGCAGACACTTTCGGCTCCATGAGATGTTGCCGGTGCAAGGATTGCCGCTATCCGTTGTGCTGCGTAGCCATCACCAAATGGGCTTTGATGGACCTGCATGCGTTGATAGGCAGCACTGTTCTCAAGCAGAAGCCGCGCATGCCGGCATATTTCGTCTACATCGGTACCCACAAGCAAGGCACCACCGGCGTTGACAAGTTCCTGCCGCTCGGTGCTAGTGCGTGCGATCAATACGGGTTTTGCAAATGCCGAGGCCTCTTCCTGAATGCCACCGGAGTCGGTTAGCGTGAAGTGACAGCGCACCAGCAAATCGATTAGCGCTGGATAATCGAGCGGATCGGTCAGGCAGATGCGATCTCTGACGCAGGTTGGAAGCGCAGAGATTTCGCGTTCGACATCGCTGCGCACGGCCGGGTTTGGATGGATCGGCCAGACTACAACGACGCCATCGTGTTGCGCGACGATGGCACCGGCTGCCCGGGCGATCTGGCGTATTGGTGCTCCCCAGTTTTCACGACGGTGTGCGGTGATCAGGATCATGCGGTCGCCGCGATGCCGTTGCAGGAAGTGACGGGCGTTTTCCGGTATGGCCGGATTGTTTTCACCGGAAGCCGTTTGCAGGTAGTCACGGGTCCACAATGCGGCATCGATCACGGTATTGCCGACCATGAAAATACTATCGGTAGAGATATTTTCTGCGCGCAGATTCTCACGTGCCTGTTCGGTTGGCGGGAAATGCCAATGGGCGAGTCGACCGATCAGCTCGCGATTTTTTTCTTCAGGGAAGGGATCGCGTTGATGCGTGCGCAGTCCTGCTTCAACATGGGCAACCGGAATATCGTCGTAATAGCCAGCCAGCGCACCGACGAACGCGGAACTGGTGTCGCCCTGAACCAGAATGACATCGGGTTGTAGTGCGCGAATCGCTTCCGCGACGCCATCCGTCAGTGCGGATGTCAGGTGTGCCAGCGCCGGCGACTTGCGCTGCAGGTTGATGACGATGTCCGGAGGCATATCAAAGAATCGATATAGTTCGTGAGCAACGGCCTCATGTTGGCCCGTATGGATGATCTGTAAGTGCTGTCCGCACGCCTTGAGTGCCTTGTAGACCGGGGCCATTTTGATGATTTCCGGCCGGGTCCCCAGGCACGTCAGAAAAGTCTTTTTTTGCATGAGTAAAAGTAATGCTTTTGTTTTGGTTGTAATGGAAAGTCGATACCCGAATACCCGGACCTGACGCGCCGCAGGCGTTATGTCGTAACGGACGCGGCAACGTTGCACTGGTTATTCCGGAGAGTGACTTGCGGGAAGCGGGTCAATTTTTTGGAACTGTGCTTTTATAGCATTGGCGTTTTTGGCTCTATTTGACAAAAATCATGTTGACTCTCTGTCCATTGAAAATAGGCACATAAAGTTTGAGTTATCTCTTTAATCCAAGGACCTATCGCTAATTACAAGCAGCATTCGCGGCAGCAGGCTTGAGTCCTTTGCTTTGAAGAATCTGCGCAACGACTTCATCCGTCACGGTCCAGTGACCGGTTCGTTGGTACGGCAGGGCTTCCCGCAGCCAGCATTGCGCCGATGCCTTGTCGTTCTGTTTCATGGCGATGTAGGCGATCAACCCCCATGCGTAGTCATTGCTGACTTGCTTGAGCCAGAGCGCGCGGTGCTGTCTCATCCATGCGCGGTAATAGTTGCCGGAGTCGTTGGGTAGCAGCGGGAAATTGACTAGTAACGGAAAAATCTGCGCGACATGATCCGGATAAAACGCGGCTGTGACGGTTTTCTGTTCGGGTTGAGTCGACACCAGAAAACGTCGGGATTGCGCATCCCAGAAGGTGTTACGAATTGCTTGGGAGAATTTTCGCGCAGCCTGGTTCGCTGCCGGCCCGACCCGCGCTGTCTGGTAGGACCATACTTCGAGGTTATCCATGAAGAGCCCATGCTGGAAGGTTGGCGACACCAGATAGACGCCGCGTTGCTTGTCGAGCAGGGTTTCCAGCGTTTTGCTGGCAGCGTCGTGACTCTTGCGCCAGGCCGGGTGGATGTCGAGTTGCTCAGGCATCGTGTCGAGGAATTTGAGCCAGATCGCGAGCAATGCGTCATCTGCATCGGCTTCCCGGCAATCGAGCCAGACCGGTCCTGTGCGGCAGAAGCGGGAAAAGCTGCCGTCAAGACGTTGGCGGGCAGTTAGCCAGTCGATCCATTTCGACGCGTAGGCAGAAATGTCGAGGCCATTTTCCTGAGCCAGCAGTAATGCTTGTAATGTGAAGTACGGATCGATAACGTTGCCGGTTTCGAGGATCATGATGGCTCCGGAATCGTCCGCAAATGCCCTCAAATCCAGTACCGGCGCTGCGGTTAATACAACTGGAAACGCCAGCAAAAGCAGCGTGAGTGCAGTATCCCGCCATCGGCGCATCAAGGCTCCCATACAACCCCGACTTTTCTTGCCCAGATGGTTCCGTGCGCGACTGCACCGGAGATAGCGATAAGATTGTCGGTACTGATCGTGGTCGGTGCGTCGGCGCGGCCGATTACTGTGCCGCTGCCGAGCACAATTTCGGTTTCGGAGATGAGCGGTCCAGCGACGCAGGCATGGTCGTGTAGCTCGATGCGGTCTTCGCAGATCAGCGAACCGGTGATCCGGGCCGAGCGGCCGACTTGTATCGCATTGCGTGCTTTGACATGGCCGTCGACAATTGTGTGATGGCCGATCGTCAGGTTTCCCGTGACGATGAGTGACCCTGTGTAGATGCAGCCGTCAGTTAACCGGCAGTCACCCTTGACCAGCGTCAGCGCCGCGGTACGACGGAGTGCCCCTGGCAAGTCATTGAGGCTGGCCGGTAAATAGAGATCCAATTTTTGCGGTGTTGTCGTCGCCTTTTTTCCTAGCGCAATCGTGGGAGCACTGAGTCTTTCGAAACAGCAGCGGCCTGCCAGTTCTATGCTGATGTTGGAGGACAGACGCCGCAAGGTGACACAGCCGGTATCCAGCCTGATTGGTCCATCGGCGTGGCCCCATTCAAGGATTTCTCCGTTGCTGCCAAGTCGTAGCATGCCGTGCGACAGGACACTGGTCAGACTACTGTTGCCGCCACAGTCGAGGTCAGCGTGCAGGTAGAGCGGCCGGTTGCAGCGGATCGGTGCGGTAGAGTTGACTGAATCAAGTCCGATTAGCGGCCGGGTACCTTCCATCCAGTTGATCTGCCCCAGCGATGTATCCAGATAGTCGAACTTGCTGTGAAAACGGTCGCCGGCAATATCAGCGAGGGCTTCGTTGCGAAATTGACGCGTGAAATAATCGACTTCGTTGGCGTACTGGCGTGAGATCGGTAGAGGCAGACAGTCCTTGGGTGCCCGCCATTCGTTGACTGCCGGGACAAACGGTAGCGATAGCATGACCAGGCATAGAAAGCAGAACAGATACAGCGCGAGGGTTGAGTTCATGATCAGGGTACCGGCGGTTGGCGATAGCGAACGGTCTTGTCCCACACCATTTCGCGTTTGAAGAGCCAGTCGACCAGCAGACTCCAGGAAGCGTGGGATATTGCAAGCAGGCTGATGAAAAAACAGAGCAGGTTGAATGGCAGCAAACGTAGTCGCTTGCGATTGCCATCAAGCATTACCGCAATAGCGATCTCAAAAAAAGCCGCGAAATTACCCAATGTGCTGAATGCCATCAACGCAAAAGCGGGGATGAGCCGGTTCAGTAGCGATCCGGCATTGGCGAAGTACAAGGCCAGGACGATGAACCAGCCGGTCAGTAGAAGAAGCGGGACGATAAACACCAGCAGTAACAGCATGCCGTCAATGCGCTCGCGCAGACTGAGAAAGGGACTGGTCAGGAAGCTATACCAGTAACGCACCATGACCTGGTTATGTCCCTTGGACCAGCGTTTGACTTGCTTGATGCGGACAGCCCAGTCTTCGGGGACTTCTTCATAACATTCGGAGCGATTGGTGTAGACGGTCTTCCAGCCATTGAGCATCAGACGGTAGGTGATGTCGGTATCTTCGGCGAGGACGTCGTCATGCCAGCCGCCAACCGCGTGCACTGCCGAGCAGCGCACGCCGCCAACGGTGCCACCATATTGCGGCAGCAGACGCAGGTTCATGCGGGCTTGCTGGTCTACCTGATAGCCGCCGGAACGTTCCAGATCAAGCATGCGGGTGAGCAGGTTGGTGCCCGCGTTCATCGGTACTACCCGACCCATTACCGCACCGACCTCGGGGTCGAAAAAAGGTGCGACCAGTTGCTTGAGCAAGCCACGACCGGGTACGTAATCGGCGTCGAAGATGATCACGATATCGCCCTCGACAAAGGCGAGTGCGTCCTTTAGTGCAGCGGCTTTGCCGGCCTTGCCGGTGAGCCGGTGGAAGGGCGTGATACGTCCGGGGTAGCGGGCTACGTAACTATCGATGATGTCGCGGGTGCGATCAAGCGAGCGGTCGTTGACCGGCACGATTTTTAGCCGGTCGGCCGGGTAGTTGGTGTCAAGGAGTGCTTCGATACAGCCCGCAATGACTTTTTCTTCATTGTGCGCAGCAATGAAGACGGTGATTGCCGGCCAGTTCGCCTGATCAATATCGATGTAAGGGTGACGTTGCTTGCCAAACAATCTGCTGATCGTAAAAAGGAAGTGCCGCACACCGTAGAGTGCCATGATCAGCACGATGATGAACAGCAGTGCGGCCATCAGCGCGATGAGCGGCCGGTCACCGATGGGGGGTATCGCGTCGCCGATGCCCATCGACCGGACTCTCAGGCCGTCGATATTGTCGAGGTTGATGAGACTATTTGTATCTTGTTCAGTATCCCTTACTAACGGCGCCTGAATGTCGCTGACAGTTGCCTGTTGCGCCGTGCTGGGGATTTCTTCCCTGGTCGGTGGCCGTGTTGCGCTTGCCGGTGAGGATATTTGTGCTTGTAGTGGCAAAGCGATCACTAGCGCGAACAGCATAATGAGCACGCGCGCGGATTGGATCCGGCCGACATCGGAGTGGTGGAGCATAGTTGATTTTCCCTGAGCATTTTTTGATGTAACGGGTTTCGGCTCCTGTCCGCGTTGCATGACGGACTACTTGGTGCAAGGCCAAAACGTTTGAAAAGTGTATGCGGCGCTTGGCCGCATTCCTTGACAATCAACAAATGAACTCGAAAGGCTGGAACAGCAGGACGGGGCGGCCCGGATAGTGCTGCCCGGAGGAGGAAGTGCGCGCCGGTCGGCGGTTAGCAGTCGCTAGCCAGCAACGCCCGCGCTGCGGTTACTCCGCTGCGTACAGCGGATTCTATCGTGGCGGGATACACATTGACGGTGTAGTCGCCGGCCAGCATCAGGCCTGACAAGGGGGGCCGGCTATCCGGACGCAGCAGCCCCGGCGTGCAGCTGAACGTGGCGCGTTTTTCGGAAATGACCTGACTCCATATCGGTATGGTCAGTTCCG
>JBLHMB010000013.1:0-68184 GCA_047621665.1 Bradyrhizobium sp.
TGTACATCGCTGAGCACAATACTGTTCGAGCGCTGCGTTGCTGCCAGCAATGTGCGTGCCTCCTGAGCGAATGCAGTCAGATCGTTGCCGGCCAGGGCGCCGCTGTGTGACAGCGACACAGCAAGCAGGGTGAGTTGGCCGAACTCGTCATCGACACCCCGCATCAGCGAACGGGTCATCTCCATCGCCGATCGCTGCAACTGCGCATTATTTTCCATGAATAAATACCGGAACATAACCACCGCACCTATCATTCCAGGCAACAAACAACCGAGTACGAGCAAGGGCAGTAACTTCCGCAAGGACGGCAACGCCGCTGCCGGTGGCAAAACGGTCGTTTCCATAACAACTGTAGCGTCCAGGTCAGTGGCTAAGTCAGCGGGGTTGGCGGTCATGCGTTCCTGTATCTGTAACGTCCATGACCCTTTGTCGAACAGGATCAGCGGTCCGTGGTCTACCCCTGCGGCGCAGGAATTACTGTTCGAAACATCGTCAACGAACGCAACCATAAACCATAAGTTAACTATTGGTAATGGTTTTTTTATTACAGTGCAGAATCAAGTGGTTTGTCTGGAAAACAGGGACGCGCGAATACAGCGACACGCTAAGCGCCATGTCGGGCGCGGTTGCCCGTGCCGGGACGACGCGGCTAGCATTTCTGGTGCTCGCCGGTCAACGCTGTCCGTCCGCCGGGCAAGCTTGCGCAGCAGCCACGACAGTGGCACGGCGCGATGGCATCAGGTGGTATCCGGATGCCTGTTATTTTTGCTTGACGCCAGACAAGTCAAGCAGCGTGCGGATCAGTAACAGCGGCCGGATTGGCTTGTCGATACAGGCCTGATAACCGGCTTGCAGTGCGCGCGCATGATCTTGCGCGCGGGCATAGGCGGTGACTGCCACGGCGGGCAACTGCGCCGCTCCCAAGCCCATTCCGGTTCGTACCAGTTCGATCAGTTGATAGCCATCGGTGCCCGGCATGCCGATATCACTCAACAGGATATCGGGCACCTTGCGGCGAATCTGTAATAGCGCTTCGTCGGCGCTCTGTGCCGTAATGACAATGGCACCGTAATCGGTCAGCAGTCGACGGCCGAGCTCGAGCACGTCGGGATTGTCATCGACCAGCAGTATCGACAGGCCACCTAGTGCGTGGTCATTGTCAGTCGTCACCGCCCCGACAAACAACCCGCTCAACGGGCCCTCAGGCAATAACAGAGGTTCCGGCACCGACGCCAGCGCTGCCGGCGCCTCGAATGCCTGCGGCAGCTGCACCGTAAAGCAGGCACCCTGACCGGCACCGCCGCTGCTGGCGCTGACCGAGCCGCCGTGCAACTCGAGCAAATTCTTGACAATTGACAAACCCAGCCCGAGACCGCCGTGCACCCGCGCCGCACTGCCATCGCCCTGGCTGAAGCGATCGAACAAAAATGGTAAAAATTCGGCCGCGATTCCGTTGCCGTTGTCGGTCACCGTAGCCACGACCCAGCCGTCATGATGACTAAGTGCCAACGTGACGCGACCACCGCTGGCGGTAAATTTCACCGCATTGGCAAGCAGGTTCCACAGCACCTGCTGCAAGCGCGCGCTGTCACCCAACACGCTGGCCGGTCCGTTCGGCGCCAGCACCAGATCGAGGGCAATACCCTTGACCAACGCCGCCGGTGCCAGCGCGTCGATCGCGGCAGCAGCGACGGTATCGAGATCGACCAGCGCGCTGTCCATGCGCAGCTTGCCCGACAAGATTCGGTTCATATCCAGCAAGTCACCGATCAGCGCGGCCTGCTCGGTGGCATTGCGCGCGATCACGTCTATCCCCTTGCGATACAGCTCCAGGGTAGACGGTACGCGCTTGAGCAGGCTGGCCCAGCCCATGATGGCCGACAGCGGCGTGCGCAACTCGTGACTCAGCGTCGCCAGAAATTCATCCTTGATCAAGGCGATCCGTTCACTCTCGATGCGTGCCGCGCGCTCGGCTTCCAGTAATTGCTCGCGCCGTGCATCGAGCTGCCGACGTACCGTCACGTCATGGGTGACACCGAGCAGGTGCAGGATCGGTCCATCGGTGCACTGTTCGGCCACCAACTGGCAATCAAAATGACGCAGGCCGGCGCCAGTGAATTCATCGTACGACACCTGCTGCGCTTCACCGGTGGCAAAAACATGGTGCATTGCCCGTTCCCAGCGCAGGCACAAGTCTTCCGGCAGACCGAGTTCGCGATGGCTCCTGCCGAGAAAATGGCCGGACGGATGACCGGTCACACGGCTGATCGCCGCATTGACGAAGACATACCGCAACTGGCGATCAAAGCGGGTCAGGATATCGGGCACATTATCAGTCAGGCTGCGCAATTCGTTGTCCTTGCTGCGCAGCAGATCAAAGCGCTCCCATGCCGCACCGACCTGGCCGACCACGGTCGCCATGAAGTCACACTCCTCGTCGCCAAACTGCTGACGCGTCATCGAACCAAAGCTCAGCGTCCCGATCACCCGGCCATTAACTTGCAACGGATACGACGCATAGGCCTGCACGCCGATTTTTTTCAGCAAGGTGGTTGCCGCCTCGTCGCTGCCCTGTATTTGCTGACGGAAAGCCGGCTTGCCTTGTGCCACCACGCCGCCGCACAAAGTCGTTGCGGGATCGAGCAGCATGAATTGCAGACGGGTCTGCGCGTCGAGACCCGCATCGGCAGTCAGGCGCAGCATCGGTGGCTGCGCGTGCAGATCGAGCACGTGACTAAAAAAAATATCGGCTTGCACCAGCACGCGCACGCGCTCGAACATCGACTTCATCGGGTTGCCCGGACCGCCCGCGGCGGCTTGTTCAATATCGGCAATGACTTGCTGGCGGGCCCGTTCACGCCATAATTCACGCTTCATCCGATGGCGCTCGATGGCATTCTCGACGCCACGCGTCAGACTTTCCGGCCCCAGCCATGCCTTGCCGACGTAGTCATCGGCACCGGCGCGCAGCAACTCCTGGCTCAGTGACTGGCGCGAAGATCCGGTCAGGATCACCACCGGCACTAACGTGATGTCATGACTATCGCGCGGCAGGCGCGCCAGCAGCTCGAACGCGTCGGCATCCGGCAAATCGAAGTCAAGCAGGAGACAGTCCGGCGCGGGCTGTTGCGCGCAGTGGTACAGCGCCTCCTGCGCCAGCGCCGCTTCGATGAACTCGTAGCGCCGGCTGGAGCCATTGAGTAATGCTGCCTTGGCTTCGGCACGATCGTCCGGGTTGTCGTCAACAAGCAGGATGCGCCAGGCTGGTGTCATGAAACGGTCGCCATGCCGGGCCAGCGCGCAAAAATGGCCGCCAGCGTGATCAGGCAATCTTCCAGCCGGACTGTCTTGACATGGAAGGCATCCGCACCGGCGGCTAGAAACGCATCACGGTCACGCGGATTGACGCTGGCCGTCAGCACCACTACCGGCAAACGCGCATGCACCGGATGCTGGCGCACCTGCCGCAAAAACGTCAGTCCGTCGACTCCGGGCAAATTAAAGTCCAGCAGCATGAAGGCAAACGCGCCATCCGCGGCCTGGTCGAGCATCGCTAATGCGATATCGGCGTTGATGGCGTTGGTGATGGGCATCGTTACGCAGGCATGTGTTGCCGCCATACACACCGTCTGAAAATCATCGGCAGAATCATCCACCACCAGAACCACCGGCTCACGCATGTCGATAGCCCGGGCTAGCCGGAACATCTTCTTCCAGCGTGAAATAAAAGGTCGAACCCACACCCGGTTGTGCATCGAACCAGACGCGGCCATGGTGCTGCTCAACGAGCTTGCGCACGATCGCCAGACCGGCACCGGCACCACCGCCAAACGCATCGCGCGGATGCAGCCGCTTGAAGATCTGAAAGATCCGTTCACGATGCCGGCTTTCGATACCGATGCCGTTGTCGCGCACAAAGAAAACCTGCGGCAGCGTGCCATCGCGCTCCAGATAACCGATCTCGATCCAGGGCTGCGGCTTGTCGTTGTACTTGAGCGCGTTCGAGATCAGGTTGGCAAACACTTCACGCACCCGGACCCGGTCGCACTGCAAGTGCGGCATCTGGCGCGGGACACGCACCTCGAGACCACCATCGGTCAAGCGCGAACCAAGCATTTCCAGCGCCTCGACCACCACTGCAGCGAGATCAACTTCTTCAACCTCCAGCCCGACCCGGCCGATGCGCGCCACGTTGAGCAAGGCATCCAGCAAATTGTCCATGCGCAGCGTCAGGCGCATGACCAGATCGAGACGGTCGCGCCCCACTTCCCCTATCTCGCGACCGGCGTCGAGTTCTTCCTTGAGATGGTAGGCATTCTTGTAAATGCCGCGCAACGGCTCTTTCAGATCGTGCCCTGCCACGTAAGCAAAGGCATCGAGTTCATTATTGCTGCGCACCAGATCGGTATTGATCTGGTCGAGCCGGTCGGCGCGACTGATGACCATATCGGCAATCCACTGGCGCAGCTTCAGCGCGGCATCGATCTCGACCTGCTTCCAGGGCTGGGCGCGTCCGCGCACCTCTTCCTGCCAGAGTTCGAAGCTGCGCCGTGGTGTCAGCCGCATGCCGTGCGGTCCTGCCACCTGCGGCTTCTCGTGCGGATTACCACTCCAGTTGAACACCTGCTTTTGCTCCGCCCGGAACCAGAGCAGCAAGTCGCCCTGCGTCGAGCGCGAAATCGCAATGGCCAGCAATCCGCTGGCCGTGCCGGCATAGGATGTCGCCGGAGCAAACAGGTGGCCCAGCGCATCCGTGACAACCAGCGGCCGGTCACGGCCGTCATCGTTGAGCTGCCCGCGCACCCAGCCTGCCAGCAATTGCAATTGCGGCAGCGACGGGGTCTGCCCGAGTGTCAGCCATTGGTTACGGCTGAGCAGCGCGACACCATCGGCATCGATGCCGTCAAGCAGATCAGGCCGCCCGGGCGTATCGGACGCCGTCATCAGTGCCACCAGTTCGCTGCGAACGGCCGCATGCGCCATCACCGCATGGTGTACTTCATCGATGCGGCGCTGGTACTGCGCATTTTCGCGCGCTTCGGCGCCATCGATTTCGAGCGACGCCACTTGCGCGATGAACTCGGCGGCGGCACGCTGGTGATACGGCATCACCGTCGGCGTGTAGTGGTGACAGATAATCAGTCCCCACAGCGCGCCATCGCGCAGCAGTGGCATCGTCAGCGTCGCCGCCACCCCCATGTTGGCCAGGTAGTCGGTGTACATCACGGAGGCACCGCGCAAGGCGCAATAGGTCATGTCGAGCGCTGCGCCGGTAGCAGGATCAAGCAACGGCACCAGTTCGCACAAGGCGGCGCGGGCGTCCGGCAATGGCCGTATGCCGATGCGCAGGAAAATATCGCGCGCCGGCTGCGGAATATCGGCAGCGGGAAAGCGCAGGCCGAACCACGAATGCAGGTCCGGTCCGTGTGAGTCGGCCACGACCTCGCCGGAATCATCGGCATGGAAGCGGTACACCATCGCGCGATCCAGTCCGGTCGTGGCGCGCAATTCTTCGGCAATGGTCTGACAGAACATCGCTAATGAAGGGCTGGCACGCAGTCGCGCCATGGTGGTCTTGACGCGCACGTAATAGTCGCGCTCGGAGAACGAACCGACCCGTTCGCGCCCGGTCGGCTCCAGCTCGACAATGAGCGCACCACCTGACATGTGCACGCTGATATCGAGTGGCTCGGCAGCGGCAGACATGCCCGGAATACAGGCCGTCAGCGCATACGTGGGATTGCCTTCCAGCCCGCAGCCGGCGACCAGCTCGCCAATACGCTGCGCCGCCACCGCGCCGAGGATCGTTGCCAGCGACCGGCCTAGTACCTCGTCGACCGCGCACGCGGTCCACTGTGCGCAGTTATCGCTCACCTGCGTGACGACCAACGCTACTGGATCGGCCACCAGCAACATCCCATGGTCCTGGATGCAACCGGGTGTGCTCACCGGCTCGTCATCACAATTGGCAACCGATAAGCCGTGGCGTTTCATGCTGTAAGGGAAAGGCAGTCCGGTGCTCATAGGTAGGCGGATATTCCAAGGTAAGGGGACTGGCAGCACCTGTGGCGGCGATGGTGCTAGACAAGTTGCAAACAACAAAGAGTTTGGAGCAATTTATACCGCATAGTAAGTAATAATTACTGCTCAATAATTAGTTTTTCTCATAAGTAAAAATTGTACCGCTTGCTGATCCCGGTGCGAGGCGCTCCCCGTCAAGCTGGTCATCATTGCATTGCGCGACCGGACAGCGTGACTCGGAAACAGGGAATAAAAAGAGCGGAATGTAAAACGCAGCCTGCCGTGCTGTACGATGCCGGTAAATGTCTTTACCACCAGATCACGATGCCTAATCCGACACCGTCAACGCTGCATCAGCAACTGCGGCTCGCCACCAAAGAGCCCCATCATGCCCTTGATCACCATCCACTGATGGCGCGTTTGCTGGCGCCGGACATCAGCCGGCGCGAATACGGCGACGCGCTGGTTGCCATGCATGGCGTGGTTGCCAGTGCCGAGGCGGCACTGCTGGCGTATCTGTCGCACCATCCCGCGTTATTCGATTACGCGCCGCGGCGCAAGCTGGCGGCACTTGAGGCTGACCTGGCAGTGCTGGGCCGCCATCCTGCCGGCACGGCAGTCGCCCTGCCGGCTATCGCGTGTCACGGCGCGCTATTTGGCACGCTGTATACGCTGGAAGGCGCAACGCTGGGAGGACAATTTATTTCTGCCAGACTGCGTCAGCAGGGGGCCGGCGATTTTCCACTGCAGTTTTACACGGTGTACGGCGACCAGACCCGGTCACGCTGGCTAGCGTTTCTGGAGTATGCAGAACAGCGCTGTCCGCCTGCAGAATACGGCCGCGCGACGGCCACGGCGGTGGCACTGTTCGACGCAATCAGAGGCCATCTCGATACCTGTTACGGCCCCTCTTTGTGCGCGGCCGCGGCAACAACCGGCGCTTCCAGCGTGAAATAAACCGTCGATCCGACGGATGGTCCGGCATCAAGCCAGAGACGACCGTGGTGCTGTTCAACCAGCTTGCGCACGAGCGACAGAGCGGTGCCGGCGCCGGACACGCTACCTGACTGCAGTCGCCCGAATAGCTGAAGCACGCCTTCGCGCTGCCAGTTCCCGATACCGGTGCCGTTATCACGCACAAAAAAAACCAGCGGCAGTGCGCCATCCGGGTCCAGATAACCGATCTCGATACGCGGCTTGTCGTTGTACCTGAGCGCGTTCGCAATCAGGCTGGCAAACACATCACGTACCTGCACCCGGTCACACGGCAGACTTGGCATCGGGCGCGGGATGGACACTTCCAGGTCACTGGTCAGCCCCGCGTCACACAGCCCCAGCGCCTCGGCCACCACCGTACCGAGGTTGACTTCCTGATAGCACCGCTCAACCCGGCCGATGCGCGCCAAATCGAGCAACGTATCGAGCAGATTATCCATGCGCAGCGTCAGGCGCATCACCAGACCCAGACGCTCGCCCGTAGGATCACTCAGTGCACAACCGTCATCGCGCTCTTGCGTCGAATAACAAGCGCGCTGTTCAACGCCGTGTGGCAGCGCGTTCGGATCCTGCCTGGCCACGTACGTAAAGGCATCACGTTCGTCATTGCTGCGCAACTCACTGACGTGGATCTGGTCGGGTTGATCGGCACGACTGGTGACCATATCGGCGATCCATTGCCGTAACTTCAGTGCCGCATCGATCTCGACCTGCTTCCATGGCAAGGCGTGTCCACGCACTTCTTCCTGCCAGAGTTCGAAGCTACGCCGCGGTGTCAGGCGGGTGCCGTGCGGTCCCGTTACCGCCGACTTCTCGTACGGATTGCCACTCCAGTTAAACACTTGTTTTTGCTCCGGCCGGAACCAGAGCAGCAGGTCACCTTGTGGCGAGCGTGGCAGCGCAATGGCCAACAGTCCGCTGGCCGGATCGGCATACTGCGTCGCCGCAGGATACAAACTGCCCAGCGCACTGGTAGCGAACAACTGCCGGCGGCTGCCGTCGCAAGCAAGTTGCCCGCGCACCCAGGCAGCCAGCAACTGCAGGTGCGGTAAGGCCGGAGTCTGCCCGAGCGTGACCCATTGATCGCCAGTGAGCAAAGCAACACCGCCGGCCTGAATACCATCGAGCAGGCCGGCCCGGCCGGACACGCCAGGGGCCGACATTAGCGCCGCCACGTCGCCGCGATGAGCGGCATACGCAATGACAGCATGGTGTGCCTCGTCGATGCGGCGTTGGTAATACGCGTGCTCGCGGGCTTCGGCACCGTCAATTTCCAGCGAGGCTATCTGGCCGATAAACTCGGCAGCGACGCGCTGGTGATACGGCATCAATGTCGGCGTGTAGTGATGGCAGATGATCAGCCCCCACAACATGCCATCGCGCAGGATGGGCATCGCCAGCGTCGCAGCTACGCCCATGTTGGCCAGATATTCGGTGTACATCACCGACGCGCCGCGCAAGGCGCAATAGGTCATGTCGAGCGGCGCACCGGAAGCCGGATCAAGTAACGGTACCAATTCGCATAACGCGCCACGCGCATCGGGCAACGGTCGTACGCCGATGCGCATGAAGATGTCACGTGCCGGCTTCGGAATATCGCTGGCCGGAAAGCGCAGGCCAAACCACGAATGCATGTCGGGCCCGCGGGCATCGGCCACGATCTCACCGGAGCCGTCGGCCTGAAAGCGGTACACCATCACGCGATCGAGCCCGGTAGTGCTGCGCACTTCGTCGGCGACGGCCTGGCAGAACGTCGCCAGCGACGGACTGGCGCGCAACCGTGCCATCGTGGTTTTGACGCGGGCATAATAATCGCGCTCGGAGAGCGCGCCGAGCGGCTCACGTCCGGTCGGTTCCAGTTCGACGATCAGCGCGCTATCTGCCAGGTGTACGCTGATGTCGAGCGGCTCGGCATCGGCCGGCATGCCCGGCAACCGCGCGGCCAGCGCATAGGTCGGATTGTTGTCCAGCCCCCCGCCTGCGACCAGTGCAACGATGCGTTGTGCCGCTGTCGCACCAACGACCTGTGCCAGCGCTTGCCCCAGCACATCCACGGCTCCGCATCCAGTCCACCGGGCGCAATTTTCGCTGACCTGAGTCACGATTAAGTCATCCGGGTGCAGGACTAGCAACATGCCGTGGCTCTGGATGCAACCCGGTGTATTGACTGGTTCGACATCACAATTGGTAATCGACACGCCGTGGTGCTTGACGCTATAGGGGAAAGGCATTCCGGTGGGCAAGGTCATACGCGTACTCCAACAAAGGGCAGCTGGTTGCGCCTGTCACCACGCTAACAAAGCCACAGGCAGCATTCAGTGTTACGGAGGTCGTACAACATAGTCAGTAAAAATTACCAATAGATTAGTTGTCATACCTAAAAGTACGAGTCACGTTGCGGGAAAAATTTTGCTTCGTCCGGAGCGAGGGAGATCCATCCGAATATCTTTCCTCAAAAATATTAAATTCTGGCAATAGCAACCATTAGTGACTAAACTCGATGCTCCGGAAGTAGAGCAGATATCCACCGTGAAAGCCTCGCATCATGACCGAGCAATCCTGTTCCCTGCGCATGTCCACCGGCGTCCCGGGATGCGACGAAATTCTGGATGGCGGATTGATCGCCGGGCGCTGTTACCTGATTGGCGGTTCGGCCGGTGCCGGCAAAACGATCTTTTCACTGCAATGGCTGCGTGCCGGTTTGCAGCGCCATGAAAAATGCCTGTACATCACACTGTGCGAACCCGGTCCTGAAATCTTCCGCAATGTCGCCGGTTTTGGCTGGCAGCTCGACCACATCGAGATCGTGGATCTCTCACCAGACGGCACCGAACCGCGCCAAGACCCGGGCGAATACCACATATTTCCACCCAGCGAAGTCGAAAGCACACCGATCTGGAAGTCGATTTATCAGGCCGTGTGCAGCACCCGGCCTGACCGTCTGGTCATTGATTCGGTGACTCAACTGCGCTATCTGGCGACCGATGAAGTCCAGTTTCGTAAGAATATCCTGGCGCTGGTGAACTTCCTCAATGGCACCGGTACAACCTCGCTGCTAGCCTTTGATCCGACCGAGATGATGCGCGATACCTCGGTTGCGCTGGCTGTTGATGGCGTGATCCGCCTGAGCAAGGATATTTCAGCCGGACTGGGGATCGGTCTGCGCAGCCTTGAAGTCGAAAAACTGCGCGGCTCGGGCTTCATGTCGGGACGCCATCCGATGCGCATTACCGGCAATGGCATGCACGTCTTTCCGCACCGGATCGAGCACACCGGCACGCTCAATCCGGGCGACCAGATGTTGTCATCAGGCATTGCCGAACTGGACCAGTTACTCGGTGGCGGTCTCGAATCCGGCACCACCACGCTGCTGACCGGCCCGACCGGCACCGGCAAAAGTACGCTCGGCACGCAGTTTCTGGCGCACCATGCACGCAGCCACCGCGCGGTTTTGTTCACCTTCGAGGAACCGGCCAGCTTCATCATGGCGCGCAGCCGCGGCATCGGTGCACCGATCGACGATGTGGTCGCCTCCGGCGCGCTGAAAATCGTGCGCATCAATCCGATCGAGCTCTATCCTGATGAATTTCTGGCCGCCATCCGCGACGCCGTCGAAATCGATGGCTGCACGATGGTGATGATCGACAGCTTGCGCGGCTACCAGTTTGCGATGGAAGAATTCGGCAAGCCGCAAGCGCACATCCACAACATGGTCAGCTACCTGTCACGCAACGGGGTGTCGACGCTGCTGATCAATGAAGTCGAACACATCACCAGCACCAGCCTGAAAGCCACCGACCTCGGTGTGAGTCACCTGGCCGACAACATCGTGCTGCTGCGCTATGCCGAATACGCCGGTCAGGTCATCAAGATTGTCGGTTGCCTGAAAAAGCGCGTCGGCAATTTTCAGCCCGAACTGCGCCAGATGAAAGTCAGCGCCTCCGGTATCGAAATCAGCGAAAAGCTGCAGCATCTGCAAGGCATCCTGACCGGCGTACCTGCTTTCAAGCTAGCGGACTAAGCGATGAACCGCTCACCTGCATTGGCAACGATCAGCCTGCTCATCGCTGATCCGGTCGATCGCCGCCTGCTGGCGGAATTCCTGCAGCAGACCGGGTATCAGGTGCAGATCCTGCAAGCGGCCGACCTCAACGCCACCGGCGTCAACGCCGCGCTGTGCGTCACTGACGAGCAGGCTGCGCGCCGGCATGGTCGCGCCTTGCTCGATCTCAAGCAACGACTGCAGCCGCTGTATTTTCCTGTCCTGATGACGTTGAGCGGCAATCAGTCCGCCACCGGCTGGCTGCGAACCGGCTTTGACGACGTGCTGCGTCTACCGCTCAAAAAAGATGATTTGCTGGCGCGACTCGAAGCTTTCCTGCGGCTGCGCCAGCATTCCGAAGATTTGCAAATCGAGAGCGACCTGCGCTATCGCAGTACCTTTGACCTGGCACCGGTAGGCATCGTCCACACCACGCTCGATGGCACCATCACGCTGATCAATCCCTGTTTCGGCGCAATGTTACAGCGGACCGCCGAAGCACCTCTGCCGGGACAGCAACTCACCAGTCTGGTGGCCGGCGAAGACCGCCTCCAGATGCATCGGGCCATCGCGGCCTTACTCGCTGGCAATATCCCAAGCATGCCTTCTTTCGACCTGCGCTTCGGGCGCCATGAAGCAAGCTTGTTGTGGACCAGTGTCACGCTCTCGCTGGCACGCGGCATACGCGGCCAGCCGGGTCACGTGCTGGCGTTGATCGAAGACATCAGCCAGCGCAAAAAAATGGAACAGGCGCTACGCGAATCGGAACGTTTCGGCAAAGCGACGCTGAATGCCTTGTCCGAACACATCTGTGTCGTCGACGAAGCAGGTCAGCTGCTGGCGGTCAATACGGCGTGGCGCAACTATGCCAACGACCAGGCTGGCCCGACCCCGATCGACTGGACCGGCTACAACTATCTGACTGTATGCGATGCCGCCGCGACGCACGGCATCGAGGATGCGCGCCTGCTAGCCCAAGGCATGCGCGCGGTACTGGCGGGCACAATCGAGGAATTTCATCACGAATACCGCTGTGGTCCGCCTGGCCAGCCCAGCTGGTTCGTCGCCAGGCTGACGCGCTTTCCTCAGGACGGGCCGACCCGGGTCGTGGTCGCTCACGAAAACATTACCGAGGGCAAGCACGTCCAAAAGCACCTGACCTACCTGGCCCATTACGACAGCCTGACCGGATTGCCCAACCGGGTCCTGTTTTATGACCGTCTGAAACAGGCCTTGCTGCAAGCCGGACGCAACAACTGGATCGTAGGCGTGATGTTCATCGACCTCGATCATTTCAAGACCGTCAACGATACGCTCGGCCATGCCGCCGGCGATAATTTGCTGCAACAAGCCAGCCGGCGCATCGTCGACAGCCTGCGCGCCAATGATACGGTCGGCCGGCTCGGTGGCGACGAATTTGGCGTCTTCCTGCCGAACCTGAGTACGCAACAGGACGCGGCAATGCTGGCCGAAAAAATCACACACGCCTTGTCCGCACCGTTCGTGCTCGGTGCTACCGAGATCTTTGTCACGCCCAGCATCGGCATCACGCTCTACCCGCTGGATGGCAACAACGCCGACGGCTTGATCTCCAGCGCCGATACCGCGATGTACCGGGCTAAAGAACTCGGTCGCAACGGACATCAGTTTTTTACGCCGCACATGAGCGCGCTGCTGAGCGCCCATGTGCGTCTTGAAAACGCCTTGCGCAAAGCGCTGGAACGCCAGGAACTGTCGCTGCAGTATCAGCCGCAAGTCGACATTGCGAGTGGTCGCCTCATCGGTGTCGAGGCATTACTGCGCTGGCACCATCCCGAAATGGGCGTCATCTCGCCGGCACGATTCATCCCGGTTGCCGAGGAAACCGGCCTGATCGTCCCGGTCGGTGCGTGGATGTTGCAGGTCGCCTGTGCCCAGAACAAGGCATGGCAACGTGCCGGCCTCGCCCCCATCGTGATGGCCGTCAACCTGTCAGCACGCCAGTTCAAGCACAGCGACGTCCGAACCCTGGTGAGCGAGGTGCTGCAGAAAACCGGGCTGGACGGCCGCTATCTCGAGCTCGAAGTGACCGAGGGTATTGCCATGGAAAACACGGAAGCGCTGATCGCCACAATGGTCTCTCTCAAGGAACTCGGCGTGCGCCTGTCGCTCGATGATTTTGGCACCGGCTATTCGAACCTCGCTTATCTGAAGCGCTTTCCGCTTGACACGATCAAGATCGATCGCTCATTCATCAGCGGCATCGGCCAGGGTGACGATGCGGTCATCGCGGCCACTGTAATCACGTTGGGTCACCACTTGAACCTGAAGGTGATTGCTGAAGGAGTCGAAACCCAGGCCCAGCTCGGCGTGCTGGAACAGCTCGGCTGCGACCACATGCAGGGTTACCTGTTCAGCCGGCCGCTGGCAACCGACGCGGTCACAGCACTGCTTTGGCAGCATCAACCTAAATAACCGGCTGACAAAAACCTGCTGTACACTCCGCCGCATGAGAGCAATTTTTCACACCATGCTGATTTGGCTGATGCTGCTGGCAGTTCCCGTCCAGGGATTTGCTGCGGCCACCATGCTGTTGTGTGAACCGGTTGTCGTCAGTCTGCATGCCAGTGCGGCAGCGCACGATCATGCTGCCATGCTGGAAGCGCGCGCATCGGAGCAGCCGGATCAACCGGCCTCCTCAAGCCATCACACTTCTGGCAAATGCAGTAGCTGTGCAGCTTTTTGCCTGGGCCTGGTGATGATGACATCGACGCAGCCCAGCCTGCCGGCACTTGATTTCCCTGCGCAACACAATGCCGCTTCGACGGCCCGCCTGATCTCGGTCATTCCCGACCATCCCGAACGCCCCCCGCAAGCCCTCCTCGCCTGATTCCGGTTGATCCCTGCCCGCCCTGCGGCAGGCCTTTTCCTTCTGTTCTCTGAGGTTTTCCATGAAATACCCTATTGCGTGCGCCGTCGCGACCCTGTTACTGGGCGGCTGCGCCAGCTTTTCGCCGGATGGTGGTTTCGATACCGTCACCAACGTCACCCGCGAACGGCTCGGTACCGAGACCCGCATCGCCCGTAACGAAACCGATATCGCTGCGCTGGCCGAGACCATCGCACCGCTGCTGAAACCGGCACTCTCGGTCGACCGCGCGGTCCAGGTTGCGCTGCTCAATAACCGCGGCTTGCAAGCCACCTACCAGCGCCTGGGTCTGGCCGAAGCCGACCTGGTTCAGGCTGGCCGTCTGCAAAATCCGCGCTTCGGTTTCAAGCGCACCCACCAAGGCAGCGACGTCCTGATTGATCGCAGCCTGACCATCAATCTGGTCAATTTGCTGACTGCACCGCTGGCCACCCGTATCGAAAGCCGGCGCTTCGAACAGACCCGCTTGCAGGTGGCCGATGCCGCGTTATCCGTCGCAGCCGAGACACGCCGTGCGTATTACGACGCGCTCGGCGCCGTCCAGCAGCGTACCTATGCGCAGCAGGTCAGTGATGCCGCCGAAGCCGGTGCCGAACTCGGTGTGCGGATGGCCAAAGTCGGCAACTGGAGCACCCTCGATATGGCACGCGAACGCAGCTTCCATGTTGACGCGGTGACCCAGCTGGCCCTGGCTGACCGGGAAGTGCTGGCCAGCCGCGAAAAGCTGGTGCGCCTGCTCGGCCTCGATCGTGCCGATGCGTTCACACTGCCCGACCGGTTGCCGGATTTGCCAGCGACCGCCATCGATCTCAAGCAGGTTGATCAGATCGCCTTGCGCGAGCGACTCGATATCCAGGCCGGCAAACTGCAATTGCAAGCCACCGCTGCCTCGTTGAACCTGACGCGCAGCACGCGCTTCGTCAATGCGCTTGAAATCGGTGGTAACCGCAAAACCGCCAGCGGCCAGACGCCGGAAACCGGTTACGAGCTCAGCCTGGAAATTCCGCTGTTCGACTGGGGCACCGCACGCGTGGCCCGGGCCGAATCAACCTACATGCAAGGCGTCCACCAATTGGCTGAAACGGCCATCATGGCAGGCAGCCAGGCGCGTGAAAGCTATGGCAATTACCGCGTTTCGTATCAGCTGGCGCGCCATTATCGTGACGAGGTGATGCCGCTACGCAAACGTATTTCCGACGAAACCATGGTGCGCTACAACGGCATGCTCGTTAGCGTCTTCGAGCTGCTGGCGGATTCCCGCGAGCAGGCCAGCGCCGCGCATGACTACATCGGTGCACTGAAACATTTCTGGATCGCTGACAGCGATCTGCAAGCCGCGCTGGGCGGACGCTTGCCGGCGAACACGCCGCTTGCCACGCCGATAGCCACGCCGCTAACCACTCAAGGAGCAAAATAATGAATTCACGTCGCAACTTCCTCTCAGGCAGTGTCGCCACCATGCTCGGTGCCGCCCTCGTTACCAAAGCGGGCGCCGCCAGTTTGCCGGAAGCACCGCTTCAAGCCAGCGCTGCCACGATGCCGCCACTGATGCCGCCCAATGGCCGGCCCTATAACCCGGTCGTCACGCTCAATGGCTGGACGCTGCCATGGCGCATGAAAGACAACGTCAAGGAATTCCATCTGGTGGCCGAGCCGGTCGTGCGTGAAATCGCCCCCGGCATGACCGCCAACCTGTGGGGTTACAACGGCCAGAGTCCCGGCCCGACCATCGAAGTCGTCGAAGGCGACCGGGTACGCATATTCGTCACCAACAAATTGCCCGAACATACCAGCATCCACTGGCATGGACAGGAGCTGCCCAACGGTATGGACGGCGTCACCGGCCTGACCCAGCCCGGCATTCCCTCCGGCAAGACCTTCGTCTACGAATTCGTCGCACGCCGCCCCGGTACCTTCATGTACCACCCGCATGCCGATGAAATGGTACAGATGGCGATGGGCATGATGGGTGCGTGGATCACCCATCCGAAAGATCCGAGGCAACATCAGGTCGACCGCGATTTCGTGTTTCTGCTGAATTCGTACGATATCGAGGCCGGCGCGCGCGTTCCGAAGGTCAACACGATGCTCGACTTCAATCTGTGGACCTTCAACAGCCGCGCGTTTCCGGGTATCGATCCGCTGGTGGTGCGCCAGGGCGACCGGGTCCGTATCCGCGCCGGCAACCTGACGATGACCAACCATCCTATCCATCTGCACGGCCACTCGTTCGAAGTCACCGGTACCGATGGCGGCTGGGTGCCGAAATCGGCGCGCTGGCCGGAAGTCACGACCGATATCGCGGTGGGCCAGATGCGTGCCGTCGAATTCATTGCCGAGCATCCCGGCGACTGGGCCCTGCATTGCCACAAATCGCATCACACGATGAACGCGATGGGCCACAATGTGCCGACCATGATCGGTGTCGACCACACTGGCATCGCGAAAAAAATCAATGCGCTGGTACCGGACTACATGGTGATGGGCGACAAGGGCGGCGCGATGGGCGGCATGATGATGCCCTTGCCGGACAATACCCTGCCGATGATGAGCGGTGATGGTCCGTACGGCAGCATCGAGATGGGCGGGATGTTTACGATGCTCAAGGTACGCACCGGCCAGGCGCGCAATGATTACAAGGACCCCGGCTGGTACCAGCAACCAGCGGGTACGATGGCGTACGAATGGACTGGCCCGATGCCCGCCGCCAGCGCCGCCAATGCACCGCCTGCCGATGCCACCACGCTCGATGTCAAACGCGGTGGCATGTCCGGTATGCCAGGCATGTCCGGCATGCACAACCACTAATCGATCGGAGTTTTCCATGTTCAAGCATTCTGTCTTTACTTTCCTTGTTGCCTTGTGCGGGTTCGCACTGGCCCCCGCGGCGCTGGCCCATGGCGTCCTCGAAAACGCCAGTCCGCTCGCCGGTGCGGTGCTCGACACCACGCCGGCGCAGATTCGCCTGCAATTTAACGAGGCCCTCGAGGCCAACTTCAGCAAGATCACGTTGACCGATGCCGCTGGCACCGTGCTGGCGACACCTGCTTCCCAAGTCGAACCGGGCCATCCCGACGTCATGGTGCTGACGCCCCCCGCACTGGCTTCCGGTGCCTGGCAAGTCAACTGGTCGACGCTGACGCGCGATGGTCATCGGCGCAAGGGTGACTATTCTTTCCGGGTGAAATAGTGATTGCACTGGTGGCGCTGCTGAACCTCGCGCTGGCGCTGCTGGTCGGCGCGACGCTGGCTGGTTCATGGCTTGCAGGACCGTCGTCAGGATGGGCCGGCACTGCCGCCCGCCAGCTGCGTGCAACGGCACGCATTGCCGCAATACTGACGCTGCTGGCTAGCGTGCTGGTACTGTGGTTTCAGGTCGCCGTGATGACGGAACTGCCGCTGCTGGCGGCGGCGCCAGCGGTGGTGGCCGTCCTGACCGGCTCGCACTACGGGATGAGCTGGCTCGCCGGATGCGCCGCACTGATTGCACTCATCGCGCTGCTCGTGTCGGGCTGGCGCGGTATCGCTATCAATGTGGCTATAGTCTGCGCACTGGCCGTGTTCGCCATCAGTCGCAGCCTGGTCAGCCATGCCGTGATGGACGGTGACCTGAGCTGGTCGGTCGCTATTGAAGCCGTCCATCTGTTGCTCATCAGCGGCTGGGTCGGCATGGTGCTGGTGGCGGGATGGATGGTACTGGCACGACCACCCGGAACGCGATCGGACGACCTGGCCAATTGCCGGCGCTATGCCGATACGCTGTCGCGCGCTGCCATGCTGGCGGTGATCGGCATCGTGCTGACCGGGGCCTTCAATGCCTGGCGTGCAATGGGCGACATCACGCAACTGGTCACCACGGACTGGGGCCTGACCTTGACCGCCAAGCTGGTACTGGTCGGCAGCGCGATTGCGCTCGGTGCGATCAACCGCTGGTGGCTGGTACCGGCCTTGATGACAGACCCGGACAGCGATCGGGCCTGTCGACGATTTGCCCTTAACCTGCGTATCGAAGGCGTCGTGCTGATGTTGACCCTGGTCGCTGCAGCCTTGCTCAGTGCCGATTCACCACCAGGTGATTAACTAGTCAGATTTTTTTGGAAAGACAATATGAATAAGAATCCAACCAACACCTGCTGCGCCGGCCATGCCAGTCCGCAAGCACCTGCCGACAAGCCGTTTACCGATCCGGTGTGCGGCATGAAAGTCGCCGCCAACCCGGAAAAAACCGTCGTCCATGACGGAACTGATTACCATTTTTGCAGCCAGGGTTGCGTCACCAAATTCGAGGCGGACCCGCCAAAATATCTGACCCCGCAAGTGCCCGCGGAAGGGGCTAGCGACAAGCCCTACACCGATCCGGTGTGCGGCATGAAGGTCACCGCCAACCCGGAAAAAACCGTGGTTCATGATGGTACCGATTACCATTTTTGCAGCCAGGGTTGCGTTACCAAATTCAAGGCGGACCCACAAAAATACCTGACCCCGCAAGCGCCCGTAGAAGTCGCCGCCGGCACCATTTTCACCTGCCCGATGCATCTGGAAATCCGCCAGGTCGGCCCCGGCACCTGTCCGCTGTGCGGGATGGCGCTCGAACCGCTGGAAGCCAGCGCCGAAGACGACACCACCGAACTCGACGACATGACGCGCCGGCTCTGGATCAGCGCTGCGTTGACCGTGCCGTTGATGCTGCTGACGATGGGCGACAACCTGTTCGGTACGCCGTTGCATGAGCGTTTCGGCATGCTGCTGTTCAACTGGTTGCAGGCAGCGCTGGCCACACCGGTGGTGCTGTGGGCCGGCTGGCCGTTTTTCACGCGTGCGGTCGCCTCGTTCCGGACCTGGAACCTCAACATGTTCAGCCTGATCGGGCTGGGCACCGGCGCGGCCTTTGCGTTCAGCATGGTGGCCTTGCTGTTCCCGGGCTTGCTGCCGGCGGCGTTTTTGATGGATGGCATGGCGCCGCTGTATTTTGAAGCCGCTGCCGGCATCACGACGCTGGTGCTGGTCGGACAAGTACTGGAATTGCGCGCCCGCGCCCGCACCAACAGCGCCATCAAGGCGCTGCTGGCACTGGCACCCGACACGGCAGTTCGGTTGCGTGACGATGGCAGCGAAGAAGAAGTCGCGCTCGATCAGGTGGTGCCGGGCGACCGCTTGCGCGTCAAGCCGGGTGCGCGCATTCCGGTCGATGGCGAAGTGACCGAAGGCCGCTCGAATGTCGATGAATCGATGATCAGCGGCGAACCGGTGGCGGTCGGAAAAACGGTCGGCGATCAGGTCGTCGCCGGTACCGTCAACCAGACGGGTTCGTTCGTCTTCAAGGCGAAAAAAGTCGGTGCCGACACGCTGCTGGCGCACATCATCACGTTGGTCAATACGGCCAGCCGCTCGCGCGCACCGATCCAGAAACTGGCTGATACCGTAGCCGGCTGGTTCGTGCCCGGCGTGATGCTGACATCGCTGCTCACGTTTGTGCTGTGGAGCTGGCTTGGACCGGCGCCCTCGCTGGCCAATGCGCTGGTGGCGGCGGTCTCGGTACTGATCATTGCCTGCCCGTGCGCGCTCGGGCTGGCTACCCCGATCTCGATCATGGTCGGTATCGGACGCGGGGCGCAGCAAGGCGTGCTGATCAAGGATGCCGAAGCACTGGAATTGATGGAAAAAGTCACCACGCTGGTGGTCGACAAGACCGGCACGCTGACCGAAGGCCAGCCACGGGCGCAAGTCGTCGCCGCCGCCGAAGGTTTCAGTGACGAGCAGGTACTGGCGCTGGCTGCCGCACTCGAAGCACACAGCGAGCATCCGCTGGCCCAAGCCATTGTCGACGAAGCCGCGCAACGCAAGGTGAGCGTTGGCAGCGCCACCGACTTCGAATCGCTGACCGGTCTGGGTATCCGCGGGCAAGTCGATGGCCAGCGCGTCGCCATCGGCAATGCCGCACTGATGGCACAGGAACAGGCCGATACCGCGCCACTGAAAGCCCGCATCGCGGAACTGCAAGAGCAGGCACATACGGTGATGCTGCTGGCGGTTGACGGCCAGTTTGCCGGGCTGGTCAGCGTGACGGATCCGGTCAAGCCAACCGCAGCACCGGCGATCGCCGCACTGCAGGCCGCCGGTGTGCGCATCGTGCTGCTGACCGGCGATAATCCCGCTACCGCCAAGGCGGTCGCCGCCAGCCTCGGAATTACCGAGGTCCATGCCGAGGTCATGCCCGAAGATAAATACCGCCATGTCCAGAGACTGCAAGGCGAAGGCGCGATTGTCGCCATGGCCGGCGACGGCATCAATGACGCCCCGGCACTGGCGCAAGCCGATGTCGGTATCGCGATGGGTACCGGTACCGAAGTGGCGATGCAAAGTGCGCGCATCGTGCTGGTCAAGGGCGACCTGTCCGGCATCGTCGAGGCGCGCTTGCTCAGTCGCGCCACCATGCGCAACATCCGCCAGAACCTGGTGTTTGCGTTCGGCTACAACCTGCTCGGTATTCCGCTGGCCGCCGGCGTGCTGTACCCGTGGTTCGGGTTGCTGCTCAGTCCGATGGTGGCCAGCGGAGCGATGGCGCTCAGTTCGGTCTCGGTGATCACGAATGCGTTACGGTTGAAGGGCAAGTCATGACGTTGCCGGTAACGGCGCACACCACATGGCAATGGGCGACATTCGACCAGCTCGGCGTTCACCAGCTGTACGCGCTGCTGGCGTTGCGCCAGGAAGTCTTTGTCGTCGAGCAAGCGTGTCTGTTCCAGGACATCGATGGTGCCGACCAGGCGTCATGGCATTTGTCGGGATGGCAGGTGCACGATGGCAAGCCGGCGCTGGTGGCTTATCTGCGCTGCGTGCCGCCGGGGAGCAAGTATCCGGAAGCCTCGATCGGCCGCGTCGTCAGTGCCGCCTCCGCGCGTGGCATCGGGCTGGGCCGGGAGTTGCTCGCACAGGGACTGAAGCACACGTTACAGGTCTGCCCTGGCCAGGCGATCCGGCTGGCGGCGCAGCAACGGCTGGAACAGTTTTATGCCAGCTTCGGCTTCGTCACCTGTTCGGCACCCTATCTGGAAGACGATATCTGGCATGTCGATATGCGCCGTCCGGCAGACTGCTAGAGCTTTTTCTGCCACATCAGCGCATCCCCAAATTCGGCGTCGAGCTGATAACCGGCATAGCCCATCTTCCGATAGACCAACTGAGCATGCTGGTTGCCCTGCAAGACTTCCAGCGTGATCTTGCAGCAACCACGCTCGAGCGCGACTTGCTCAACCCGCTGCATCAATTGCTGCGCCAGCCGCTGTCCGCGAAACGGTGCCAGCACCATCATGTCGTGGATGTTGATCAACGGCGCACAACTGAAGGTCGAAAATCCCTCGAAACAATTGGCCAGACCGACCGCGACACCGTCGACCCGCGCCAGCACGCTGAAAGCGCCGGCACGCACGGCCAGCGCCGCGATCAGATCCCGCCGGACGTGCGCAGCCAGCGCTTCGGCGCCGCCGAACGGATCGCGGGCATACGCATCGAGCACCTCAAGAACGTCATGTGCATCAGTCGGGTCGGCATAATCGGCCACGGTGATGGAGACAATACCGGCGCTCATCGGGTCACCACGTCGCGCTGCATCGGCGCCAGATCCGCCAGCAATTTATTCTGGACGCGGGAGGCAATGCCGTGCCGTTCCATCGCGATCTGCAAGTCTTCAACCAGCGCATAAAACTGTGCGGTCGTGATGTTGAGACCGTCATGGATGGTCGCCATTTCCTTGCCGGTGTAGCGGCAAGGACCACCGGCGAGCACGCAAAATTGTTCGGCCAGCTTTTCCTTGAGATGCGGGATGTCGGCTTCATCGAAACTGTGTCCGACCCGGGAATCGGCTTGCAACAGCGTCACGAACGTGTCGACTATTTTGACAATTCCCGGTTGCTGACCGAGTCCCTGATAGACCTCATCGGCAGCCAGCACCGGCGTATTAAGTGCCAGCAATAGACACAACATGGCAAACCGTTTCATTAGAAACCTCCTTGCAAAGACAGATAAACGCCATTCTGACGGCGCGGATTGAAGATCGTCACATCACCGAGCGTCACCCAGCCCAGCGCTACAGAAAAATTCCGGTTCAGGAAATAGCCGACAAACACATCGGCCGCATCTTTTTCGTGATCCACCGACAAGTTACGCGGCTTCATCCGGTATTCGGCACCGGCCACCAGCTGCCGATTGATCAGGTAGACCACTGAGGTTTCGAGCATCGGCTGGTAGCGGTCATGCAGATCGCCGCCGAACCCGAGCAGGCCGAACTGGTTGGCCTTGGTGGCGCGCACGGTGGCGTTGAGCACCAGGCTCTGATCGAGCAGGAGCTTGGTTGCCGACAGCGTGAAGTCGATGCCGTGATCACTACGCGCGCCGAGCTGCGTCACGCTGGTCACACCAAGGGCATCGAGGCCGTGCACACCACGGTTGCGCTTGTACTGGATGCCCAGCGCAATTTGCGGCATCAGCCGGTCCTGGTCAACCAGCGCGTCGCCACTGAGCTTGAGCTTGAGGCCGACAATATCCTGCGTGATCGCCAGTCGCGCCAAGGGCGCCCGACTACCCTGCAGCTTTTGCGTGGCCAGCGAAATTTCAAAGCGGTCGGCAAAACCGAACGCCACCCCGGTCGAATCAATCGCATAATCCTGCGTACGCACACCGGTGTAATGCACATTGCCGCCATAACTGTCGCGCGACCCGTAGCCGGTAATAAGCGCCCAGGGCGTCAGACCACCGCCGCCGGCACCCTCGATCGGGCTGGCCCCGCCAAGCGCCAGCAACTTGGCCTGGTCCGGTAGCAGCGAGCCGGCTGTTACGCTTCCCATGATGCCCAACAGTGTGCCGGCCACCAGCCCATGGCACCACCGGCTGAGTCGCCCTTTTTCGTGAATTTTCATACTTTCTGTCCTAATATTGCTTTGATGTAACGCCCGCCGGATTATGCCTATTTTCCGGTCGTTCTGTTGATGGTGCATGTCGAATGCCCGGTCTGTCTGCCACTTTGGAGCAGGAGTCATTAACTCAACTAAAAGTCACAAGCATTCCAGAGTCACTGATGCAAGGATTCAGCTAGAATGACCCTGCCATTGTTGGCCCACACCACTATTTGCCGCACATCATGAATCAACTGCCTTGCCATGACGCCGTGTCCGCATCCGCGTCGATTGCTCTGACGTGACACCCGAACATCCACTGATGATGGAATCGCTGTTGCGGCACATGGTTGAACTGACCGGGCAACGCGACCATAACCTGCTGGATGTCGCGGTTATTTCAGCGTTGCAGGAAACGGTTGGAGCCAGCCAGGTGCGGATGATGGATATTTTCTGGGTCAGTAACCAGGCAATGATGCGACCTCGTGCCTCGATCACGAACGACACCGTGAACGCCGTCCATGACAACACCATCAGGCGTCGCGGGGATACCCTTTTGACGCACTATCCGATACTACTCGACTGCATTAATCGCAAAGGTAGCCGGGTCGAAGAAATCGGCCCCGATGGCGAAACCGTTCTGTGGATACCGATCTGGCAAAACGACGTCGCCACGGCCTGTCTGCAGATCACGGGCATCGCCCGGGTCGCTCCTGCTACGCTAAACGTGATGGAAGGCATCCTGAGCGTCTACCACAATTATCAGAACTTGCTCGATTACAGTGAGCGCGATTCATTGACCGGCCTGCTCAACCGCCGCACTTTCGACGAAAAATTTTCGCGCATGGCGAACTTCCATAATGTCCGCGACAGCCATCTGGCACCGGGCGTCGAGCGGCGCCATCCGAATGACGTCGAAGGCCAGTGGCTGGCCGTGGTTGACATCGATCACTTCAAGCGCGTCAACGACCAGTTCGGCCATCTGTACGGCGATGAAGTCCTGATCCTGGTTGCCAACCTGTTGCGCTCGTCGTTCCGCACCCAGGATCTGGTGTTCCGTTTCGGCGGTGAAGAGTTCGTCGTTCTGCTGCGCTCGGTATCACTGACCGACGCCACCAGCGCATTCGAGCGCCTGCGCACCAACATCGAAGAGCATTATTTTCCGCAGCTCGGCACCATCACTGTGAGCATCGGCTTTGTCAGCATCAGTGCCTCCACACCGGTGGTGATCCTCGGCCATGCGGATCAGGCGCTGTATTACGGCAAGTCACACGGGCGCAACCAGGTCTGCTTTTATGACGAACTGGTGCGGCGCGGCCAATTACATTCCGAAGTCAACAACGACCACGTCGAATTCTTTTTCGATAATTAGTCGCGGCGCTTGCGCTTCAGGTATTGCGTGCGCCATTGGCCTGCCGCGCCGGCAAGGCCAGCACCGCCTCCAGCCCACCCTCTGCCGGATTATTGAGTACCAGCGTGCCACCGTGGGCTTCGGCGATATTGCGCGCGATCGTCAATCCCAGTCCGGTGCCGCCGGTGTCGCGCGAGCGCGAGGTTTCCAGCCGGAAGAACGGATCGAAGACCGCTTCAAGCTGATCCGGCGGCAAGCCCGGACCGGCATCACGAATACGGATGACGACCCGCTCCGGCTCGCGCACGACCGTAACCCGTGCCAATCGTCCGTACTTGATGGCGTTGTCGAGCAGATTGGTCAGGCAGCGCCGCAACGCGTTCGGCTGCGCCATCAACCGCACTCCGGACGGCCCCGACAACTCGACATCCTGACCGGCATCGGTGGCGTCGGCACAAACGCTATCGATCAGCGAATCGAGGTCGAGGCGTTGCAGCGGTTCCTGCGAATCCATGCTGCGGGCTAGTTCCAGCCCTTCGCGCACCATCAACTGCATCACGCTGAGATCATCAATGAGCTTGGTACGCAGCTCGTCGTCACCGACTTTTTCGAGGCGCAAGCGCAAGCGTGTCAGCGGTGTCTGCAAATCATGAGTGATGGCCGCCAGCATGTGGGTACGGTGCTGAACCTGACGACGGATGCGGGCCTGCATCGCATTGAAGGCACTGGCGGCCTGGCGGATTTCAGTCGGACCGGTTTCGGGCAGCGGGGCCCGGTCGAGGTCGCTGCCGAGCGCGCCGGCGGCCTGCGCAAGCTGGCGGATCGGACGTGCCGTCATGCGCGCCACCAGCCACGCCAGCAAGCCGATCAGCGTCAGGAACAGCGCCAGATAAGCACTCGGCAAACCGAATGGCGGCTTGTCTTTGCTGCCCCCGGTCGCACCACCCTGACGCAATTGCACGCGCAGCAGGTGACCATCACTCAGTCCGATCAGCACGACCTGGCAGTCACCCGGATTGGCGCGCTGGAAACGCGGCAGACGCCCCGGCCGGGGCTGGCAACCGGTCTGCTGCTTGAGCATGATCTGGCGATGCGTGCCGAGGCGCGACTTGAGCAAATCAACCAACGCACCATCGCTGCCGCCAAGTGCCTCAAGATCATCGGCCATCCCCGCGGCGACCCCGAAATTGGCCGCCGTCTGCAGAATGACCGGCCGCACCTCCGGTGCCGCCTGGTCGAGTGCGACCACGAGCTGGACCACCCGCTCGGCACTGTGATTGAGGCGCATCTGGTTCATTGCGCCATCCCGCTCGCGCTGAGCCAGCAAGGCCGTCACGCCGGTTGCCACCAGAATCCCGGCCAACAGGATCACGAACACCCGGTTGGCAATCGATCCCAGGAAATTTCTCAATGCCGGCTCTCGATCGACACCGTGGCCGACAGGACGTAGCCCTCGTTGCGTACCGTCTTGATGATGCGTGGCGTGCGGGCATCGTCGCCAAGTTTCTGGCGCAAGCGGCTAATCTGGATATCGACCGAGCGATCAAACGGATCAGCATCGCGGCCGCGGGTCAGTTCGAGCAACTGGTCGCGATTGAGCACCCGGTTAGGATGCTCCAGAAACACCTTGAGCAATCTGAACTCGGCGCCCGACAGCGCCACCACGGTGCCGTCTTCCATCACCAGGTGACGCGCCATCAGGTCGAGTCGCCAGGTGTCGAACAACATGCTGTGCGCTTCGCTCAAGGCCATGTTGGGTGGCAACGCATTGGTCCGGCGCAGCACGCTACGGATGCGGGCGAACAGTTCGCGCGGCTCGAACGGCTTGGCGAGATAATCGTCGGCTCCCATTTCGAGGCCGAGGATACGGTCCAGCGGTTCACCGCGCGCCGTCAGCATGATCACAGGCAGGCTCGATTGCGCGCGCAGGTTGCGGCACAGCGTCAGCCCGTCTTCACCCGGCAAGGTCAAATCAAGTACCACCAGATCAATGCGGGCGGTATCGAGCATCTTGCGCATCTCGGTACCGTTGCTGGCCGTGAAGGTACGAAAGCCATTGCCATCGAGGTAATCGGCCAGCAGCGTGCGGATGTCGCGGTCGTCGTCGACGACCAGAATTTGTGTCGGATTTTCCATCCGCTGATTATCACCATCCCGGCACGGATCGGACAGCGGAATTTGTAGCGCCCGGTGGCGCGGCGCTGGTGAGACATAGTGCGTTACAAAGAACTGCCCGGCCTCGCCCCATCGGTTATCCTGATGGCCTTCCGATTCATTCCAACTGAGACCAACTATGGCCAATTACGTCTACACGATGAACAAGGTGGGCAAGATCGTCCCGCCGAAGCGCCAGATCCTGAAAGATATTTCGCTGTCCTTTTTTCCGGGTGCCAAAATCGGTGTGCTCGGCCTGAACGGTTCGGGCAAATCGACACTGCTCAAAATCATGGCCGGTATCGACAAGGACATCATCGGTGATGCTGTCCCGATGCCGGGACTGAACATCGGCTACCTGCCGCAAGAGCCGTTGCTCGACCCTAAACAGACTGTGCGCCAGGCCGTCGAAAGCGGCCTCGGCGAAGTCTTCGAAGCCAAGGCTAAGCTCGATGCGGTGTATGCCGCGTATGCCGACGAAGACGCCGATTTCGATGCGCTCGCCGCTGAACAGGGCCGGCTTGAAGCGATCATCTCGACCTCGGCCGGCGACAATCCGGAACAGCAACTGGAAATGGCTGCCGATGCATTGCGCCTGCCACCGTGGGACGCCAAAATCGGCGTGCTGTCAGGCGGAGAAAAACGCCGCGTTGCGCTGTGCCGCTTGCTGCTGTCGAAGCCCGACATGCTGCTGCTCGACGAGCCAACCAACCATCTGGATGCCGAATCGGTCGACTGGCTCGAGCAATTCCTGCAACGCTTCCCCGGCACCGTGGTCGCCATTACCCATGATCGCTACTTCCTCGACAATGCCGCTGAATGGATTCTCGAACTCGATCGCGGCCACGGCATTCCGTGGAAAGGCAATTACAGCTCCTGGCTGGAACAGAAAACCAACCGCCTGAAACAGGAAGAAGCCACCGAATCATCGCGCCAGAAAACGATGAATCAGGAACTCGAGTGGGTGCGCCAGAATCCGAAAGGCCGGCAAGCCAAGAGCAAGGCCCGGCTGGCGCGCTTTAATGAATTGTCCGAGCACGAATACCAGAAACGTAACGAGACCAGCGAGATCTTCATCCCGGTCGCGGAGCGCCTCGGCAACGACGTCATCGAGTTCAAAAACGTCACCAAAGCTTTCGGCGACCGTCTGCTGATCGACGACCTGAGCTTCACCATTCCGGCCGGTGCGATTGTCGGCATCATCGGTCCGAACGGGGCTGGTAAATCGACCTTGTTCAAGATGATCATGGGTCTGGAAAAACCCGACAGCGGCGAAGTGGCGATCGGCCAGACCGCACGGATCTCGATGGTCGACCAGTCGCGTGATTCGCTGTCGGACGGCAAGACCGTGTTCGAAGACGTCACCGGCGGTGCTGATATCCTCACTGTCGGCCGCTTCGAAATGCCGTCACGGGCTTATCTGGGACGCTTCAACTTCAAGGGCGGCGACCAGCAAAAAATGATCGGCACCCTGTCCGGTGGCGAGCGTGGCCGGCTGCATCTGGCCAAGACGCTGCTCAAGGGCGGCAACGTATTGCTGCTCGATGAACCGTCCAACGACCTCGACGTCGAAACCCTGCGCGCACTCGAAGACGCGCTCCTCGAATTCGCCGGCAGCGTCATGGTGATCTCGCATGATCGCTGGTTCCTTGACCGCATCGCCACGCATATCCTGGCCTTCGAAGGCAATTCGCAGGTCGCGTTCTTCGACGGCAACTATCAAGAGTACGAAGCCGACAAGCGCAAGCGCCTCGGCGAAGAAGGTGCCAAACCTAAGCGCATCCGCTACAAGCCGCTGACAACGTAATACCGCTACGTGCCCGCCCCGGCAACGCCGGGCCGGGCACCGGCATTCCTTCGCTTCCTGAAAGTCCCTTTTCCCATGTCCAAAGCAGCAAAAAGAAACCCCGCGCGGATGCCGCAGGCACTTGATCTCGGCATCCCCGCAGCGGGCTGGCGCCGTCGTCTGTACACCATCATTTTTGAATCCGACACAGTCGCCGGCAAGCGCTTCGACCTGCTGCTGCTGGGTGCCATCGTGCTGAGCATCGGCGTGGTGGCGCTCGACAGCGTCGCCGTCATGACCGAGCGCTACGGCACCGTGCTCAACACGCTCGAATGGTTTTTTACGCTGGTATTCCTGGCCGAATACTTGGCCCGGCTGTCCTGCGTAAAACGGCCGGTACGCTACGCGCGCAGCTTTTTCGGTCTCATCGACCTGCTGTCGATCGTGCCCTCGTTTCTGGCGCTTTTTTTTCCGGGCGCGCATGCCTTTCTCGACATTCGCATCCTGCGGTTGCTGCGGATTTTCCGCATCCTCAAAATGGTCGCCTATATCAAGGAATACCAGCTGCTCGGTCAGGCCCTGAAGTCCAGCCGACGTAAGATCCTGATCTTCCTGTCCTGCGTGCTGATGATCGTGATACTGATGGGTACTGCGATGTACGTGCTAGAAGGTGCCGAAAACGGATTCACCAGCATCCCGACGTCGGTTTATTGGGCCATCTCGACGGTAACCACGGTCGGCTTTGGCGATATCACGCCCAAAACCGATGCCGGTCGCGCGCTGGCTTCGGTGATGATGCTGCTGGGCTGGGGCATTCTGGCCGTACCGACCGGCATCATCAGCTCGGAACTAACCGCTCAACATTTTTCGACCCGACCGCTACCGCGTAATTGCCCCGAATGCGGCAGCAAAGGTCATCAAACCGAGGCGCGGTTCTGTAAGGATTGCGGTGCCAATCTTGAACCTTAAAAGATGCACAAAATATATTAAATATTATTAAATAAGCCATTATTTTTACGGTGGCAGCCCATTATAGTTGTATTGTTTACAACATAGTTGATAAATAAACAATTCCTACTTCAACTAAACGGTTTGTCAGCGTGATCGCTACGGCAGGGGTCAGGCGCGAACTCCACAGAAAATGACGCCGTCACCAGTACGGTAGCCGAGGCCATCCATGAAAATCACTCAATTAGTTGTTGCCTTACTGTTCGGCGGACTTACCGCCAGCGCCTATGCAGGGTACCGCCCGCAGGCGGTATTCGATTTTTCCAATCTCACGGCCAATGGCGGCGGCACCAGTTTCATTCCATCCGAAACCCTGAACGCCGGTTATTGGCAATGCAGCGGCGGTGACCTGTGCAGCTCCGACCTCGCTGTTTCCCCACTTGGCGGCGACCTCAAATACACGATGAACGGAATTACCGTTACCGCCACCGCAACCTACAAGGGGGGGCAGGCCACGGTGGTGCAAGATCACGAAAATAACTACGATCCGCTCAAAGAGATGGGAGCCGGACTAGGGGTTTACCACACAACCAACGACACCTCGGACGACAACATCACCAACAACGAAACACTGACGCTGACCTTTTCGGAGGCGGTCGCGCTCACCGGTATTAACTTGCGCTCGGAGGGCCACAACGTCAGCTTCAGTGGCCAATCATCTTTTTTGTTCAATGGCGCTCCGCTACCGCTGGCAGGCACACTCGGATTTGGACGTGATCAATTCACCGGCACAACATTCACGTTCGCCTACGGCGGTGATTCCGCCAAACAGTTCTATCTTGGCGGCGTCACCGTCATCTCGGCTGTACCGGAAAATGAGACTTGGGCAATGATGGTCGGCGGCCTCGGCTTACTTGGCTTTGCGGCGCGTCGTCGTCGCACAGACACGCAACTGGGCTGACGCATCGTCATTCGGCTGAACTAAAGCAAGGTCCGGGACCAACGTGCTTCGTACTGGCCCGGACCGCTTTGCATTTCGGAAAGCGTTTCCTTACCCTTCCCGGCCTCGTCAACAACATGTGCAGGCAGTGAAATGAAGGCGCTTGACGGACCGGTATAGGACTACTCAGCATGCGTGATCGACGGTCCTCAAACCGGAGCAAGAAGCGATAACCCGCACAGTTCCCTCCAATGTATGAACTATTGTTAAATAATTCACCTTTTCGTGACGACTACTTGTTGACGCTGTACTATTTAAAATGGTCGAAAAGACAATGTTTGTCGGATCGCCAATCTCGTTTGTCCGCATGATCGCCCGCTACAGATCACGCGCCCGAACACCCCCTGCGCCTGAACCGAAAGCGAACATCATGAAAACCTATCGATTGATTGTCTTTATGGTACTTTTCTCAAGCACCGCCTTCGCCTCGGCTGCAACTGCCACTTATGACTTTTCCAACCTGAAGGCAAACGGTAGTGGCAGCAGCTTCCTCCCGTCCGGAGTCCTCAACGTCGATTACTGGCACTGCACGGGCGGGGACCTGTGCAGCTCAAATATCGATCACAGCAACACGCTGGGCGGCGACCTGAAATACACCGTCAACGGCATCACCGCCACCGCCACCGGCTCTTATAACGACGGCTTCTCCAGCGGCGGACTCAGCACTGCCGCCTCGGTCGTGCAGGATCACGAGGACGACTACAGCGCACACAACATGATCGGTGCCGGCCTGGGCGTTTATCACAGGATTGGCGACACCAGCGATGACAACGTCACCTTCGGCGAGACACTGAAGCTGACTTTTTCGAAAGTTGTGACGCTGAGTGCGATTTCACTGCGCTCGGACGGTCACAACACCACCAACTTTGCTACCGGCTCGACTTTTCTACTTAATGGCAACCCGCTAAAGCTGGCAGGCACTCCTTACCTCGGCGATCATCAAACCACCGGCACCGTATTTACCTTCGCCTTCGATAACTCGCTGCGACACAACGGTACTTATAACGGCGACCAGTTTTACCTCGGCGGTATAACCGTCTCGGCGGTACCGGAAAATCAAACCTGGGCAATGATGATCGGTGGCCTCGGCTTGCTGGCAATTGCAGCGCGCCGTCGTCCTACTGACATGCGGTTCGGCTGAGGCATTGCAACAGGTCTCACTGCACTCATTGAGCAACCCAGCACAAAGGCATGACGACGATGTTGCATAATGCAGGTCGTCATCGTTTCTAGTCACGCCATGGAATCCTCCGTATCACTCCCGCTACCACGCTCATTGCTGCCTGCCCGCATCGCTCTGCCCATCCTGTTCATCCTGCTCGGTGGCGTCTTTGCCACCTGGGCGGCGCGTATCCCGCCGTTGCGCGATGCGCTGCAGCTGGGCGCCGCTGAACTTGGACTGGTGCTGTTGTGCAGCGGAGTCGGTGCGGTGCTGTCGTTTCCGCTGGCAGCCTGGCTGCTGGCACGCCACGGCGCACGCCATGCCGCGCTCTGGTCCGGCGTGGCCTTGCTGATCGCGTTGCCCTGCCTGGCACTGGCACCGCAAATGGGCTGGCTGATGCTGGCCATGTTCGCCATGGGATCGGCGGCCAGCTGCTTCGATGTCGCCATCAATGCCATCGGCGCGGAAGTCGAACGGGTCGCAGGCCGCTCGATTATGTCGATGCTGCACGCGTGGTTTTGCCTCGGTACTTTCTGCGGAGCCTTGCTGGGTAGCGCCATGGCCGGCTTGCAGGTGACGCCGTTGTGGCATTTCTGCCTGCTCTCGGCCGGCTTTTTGCTGCCGTTGTGGTTGAGTTACCTGGCCCTGCCAGCCGACCGGATCGATCCGGCCGCACCCCGCCAGCAATTCGCGCTGCCGCATGGCGCGCTGGTCGCGCTCGGCATGATCGCCTTTTGCGGTGCCATGATCGAAGGCTCGATCGGTGACTGGAGCGGCATCTATCTGATCGACCACCTCGGTGCCGCACCCGGCGTCGCGCCGCTCGGCTATGCGGTCTTCGCCGGCATGATGCTGCTGGCGCGGCTGGTCGGTGACCGCCTCAAGGACCGCCACAGCGCGCGCCCGGTACTGGTGGTAGGGGCCCTTATCGCCAGCGCCGGGGTCGTCGTTGTCATCCCCACATCGCAGTCCGGCATTGCCTTCGTCGGCTTCGCACTGATCGGTGCTGGTGTTGCCGCCGTCTTTCCCTTCATCTTCAGCGCCGCCGGCAAGGAAGGGCCGACAGCGCTGGCGGCAGTGGCCACGATGGGTTACAGCGGTGGGCTGATCGGGCCGCCAATCATCGGCTTCCTGGCCCACGGGCTGGGATTGGAAATAGCATTCGGCTTCATCGGCGTACTCACGCTGATGGTCGCGCTGGCGGCCGGCAAGGCCAGCCTTCTCAAATGAGGACTGCGGCATGACCCGACTGAGTTCCGAACAGATCACCCGGTTTCGCGAGGATGGCTATCTTGTCTTGCGCCAGCGCGTGGCGCCGGCAGGTTGCGCCGCCCTGCGCGAAGTTATTAATGGGCAATTACAGCAATCCGGCAACGCGTCTACCGACGCTGCTGCACCGGTCGAATACGAAGCTGATGTCGGCTATGCCGGCGCCCCTGCCTCGCGCGATGCGCCGGGCGGGCGCACGGTGCGACGACTGCGCGGGGCCTGGCAGCGTCATCCGCTGTTGCAGCAATGGGCGGCTGATCCGGCGCTGGTGAGCACGCTCGGCCAGTTGTTCGATCAGCCGGTGGTACTCAATCTGGCTCATCACAATTGCGTGATGACCAAGCATCCCGATTGGGGCACCGCTACCGGCTGGCATCGTGATATTCGTTACTGGTCGTTTGCCCATGCGGACCTGATTACCGTCTGGCTGGCGCTGGGACGCGAAGATGGCAGCAATGGCGGCTTGCAAGTACTGCCCGGTTCGCACCGCTGGCAGGTCGCGCCGGAACAGCTGGATGCGCGCGACTTTCTGCGCCCCGATCTGCCGCGTAATCAGGCACTGATGGCGCAGGGCATCACGCTGTCGCTGGACGAGGGAGACGTGTTGCTGTTCCATAGCAGTTTGTTTCATGCAGCCGGCGCTAATCTGTCGGGCCAGCGCAAGTTTTCTGTCGCATTTGCCTATCGCGGTGCGGACAACCTGCCGCTAACGGGCTCACGCTCTGCTGCTGCGGGCGAAATTGCACTCGACTGACACGTCTGGAGTGGGCGCAAAAAAAAGCCCCCGGCAATTTGCCGGGGGCTAAAATCCACACCCGGAAGGTGCGGACAGGGAATCGTGTTGCGGCGGAACGGGTGACTACCACTGCCCCTTACCGCCTGCGGTAGCAACGCACGGGGTGAAAAGTGGCAGCCGGAGATCATTACCTCTGCGCCGGATCTGGCAGGGATAGCTTCCGGACAGGCATTCGGGCTTCAAGCGGCTACTACTAGCGGCAAAAAATCCTGCAGAAGGAATTGAGCATCATCGCTGTGCACCCGGGATTACATATCGGGCACCTTCTTGTTAGCCATGAATCGATAGCCAATAGTAAAAGATGTCCCGCACCAGGTCTGTTCGACAGCGCACACAGGAGCACCAGTCTGACGACTGCGCTGACATCGCAACCTGATGGCTACTTAGCCGCCCGCCCCGGGAGCAGTGCGATCTTGCGCATCGAAGTAATACGTCATGCGCTTGCGCGGACTGAGGTAAGCATAAACTTCCCGCGATAGCTGTGACGGTTTCAGGCTGGCCGCCACATTGAGCTTGGTCTCGTGCTGCAGGTCGAGGATAGTCGCCTCGTCTTTCGGTACCGCCGGATCGTAGATCAACACCCACGGCCGCAATGGCCGGGCCGAATTGACTGACACCACCATGCCCAGCGTCCCGTCGGACAGCCGTACGACCGTACCCGGGGGGTAAATCCCCATGCAACGGATAAACAGGTTCAGCGGCGCAATGTCGAACTGCCCGCGCTGTTGCGTGAACATTTGCGAGAGTGCTTCGTGCGGGCTGAGCGAATCGGCCGGATTGTGCTGGTTGCACAGGTTGTCGTATTCATTGACGATCGCCGCCAGCCGCGCCAGCGGCGCGATCTGCGCACCCTTCAGATGCCCCGGATAACCGCTGCCATCGATATGTTCGTGATGCTGGCGCACGATCTCCATCGCCTTCACCGACAGTCCCAGACGCTGACCGATCGGTTCGCCATAAGCGCAGTGCTGCTCGATCAGGTTGCGCTCGGCGCGGCTGTAAGGCTCGGTCTTTTGCAGCACCCGGTCCGGGATGTCGGTCTTGCCGACGTCATGGAAAATGCAGCCGATGCCAAGCTGGCGGATATCCTCCGCCGGCACGCCGACTTCGCGCGCCAGCAGCATGGCCAGCACCGACACATTGAGCGCATGGAAGTACAGGTCTTCGCCGACAGTCTTGTCGTTCATCAGGTGGATCGCGATGTCCTTGTGCGAAAGGATTGACGACAGCATCTGGCCGACCAGCAACTCGGCGCTGGCACGTGCTTCCAGCGGTCGCGAAAACAACTTGCTGCCGATGTCCTTGAGCGAACCGGCGGCGCGCACGAACTGGGTTTCGCAGGCAGCGATTTCAGCACGCTGCTGGCGGATGCGGTCGTGCCGCGCCGCACGCTCGGCCGCCTGCAGCAGCTGTACCGCACTCGGCGGCGGCGGCACGGGCGCCACCACGGAGACCGGCACCACTTTCTGCGGTAGCGGCGGTACGTCCGAACGTAACGGATCAATACGGATTTTTTTCAGTCCAAGCTTGCTGATAGCTTTGATCTGGTCGGTATTTTTAATCTTGAAACTACTCAGCGGAAAATCATGATTCAGCCAGCCCAGGTCAAGACAGACATACAAGCCGATGCAAAGCTGCTCGGCACCAATAAAGCTGTTCTGATCCTGTTTGTCGGCCATCGCACTAGGCTCCGGTTGGGAAGCGGGCAGGCCGTCTCAATGGGTGACTGGCAACAGCGCCGCGGTGCGTTGCTCCAGCCATAATTTAGCCGCGCCGCTGACATGTGGCGCAAGCCGTTCACGCACCATCGCGTGATAGCCATCGAGCCAGGCCAGCTCGTCAGGACGCAACAAGGCCAGGTCAAGACAGCGGCTATCGATCGGGCACAGCGTCAGCGTTTCGAAGCGCAGATACTCGCCGAATTCCGTGCTCGTTGCCGGCACGTTGAGTACCAGGTTTTCGACCCGTACGCCCCACTTGCCGGGCCGGTAGATTCCCGGCTCGATCGACGTGATCATGCCCGGCTCCATTGCCGTATGCGGTTCCGGCATCGCCGATGCCGCGATGACTTGCGGGCCTTCGTGCACATTCATGAAATAACCGACGCCGTGACCGGTGCCGTGGCCGTAGTCGATCCCGGCCGACCAGATCGGCGCCCGGGCAATCGCGTCCAGCATCGGTGCGCGCGTACCACGGGGGAACTGCGTGCTACTCAGTGCAATCACTCCTTTAAGCACCAGCGTTACATCCCGCCGCTGGGCAGCAGAAGGCTGGCCAACCGGCACGATGCGGGTAATGTCCGTGGTGCCGCCAAGGTATTGGCCGCCGGAATCGATCAGCAACAAGCCATCGCCTTCGATGACCGCGTGCGCCGCCGGCGTCGCATGATAGTGCGGCATTGCGCCATTGGCATTGAAGCCGGCGATGGTGCCAAAGCTTGGACAAACAAAACCGGGGCGGCGCGCGCGGGCTGCTGTGATCTGCTCATCGATCGTCAGTTCGGTGACGACCTCCTTTCCGAGCGCCTGATCCAGCCAGCTGAAGAATTCACACAGCGCCGCCCCATCCTGCTCCATCGCCCTACGCACATGCGCCGCTTCTGCCGCGCTCTTGCGCGACTTGGCGAAGGTGGTCGGATTGATCGCTTCGACGACACGAATAGCGTCAGGCACAGCACGCCGCAAACCGAGCGTGATACGACGCGGGTCGAGCAGCATGACCGCGTCGGCCGGCAGCGTGCCAAGTGCCGTCGCGGCTTGTGCGTAAGCGGCAAGTTGAACGCCATCGGCAGCCAGCGCGGCGATCACCTCAGCCGGCACCTTGCCATCGGCAACAAAGATCGTCGCCTGCTGCAAGCCAACCAGCGCATGCGCCACAAAGATCGGGTTGTAATTGACATCGGCACCACGCAGATTAAACAGGTAAGCGATGTCGTCGAGCGTCGACAGCAGATGCCAGTCGGCACCGGCGACCTGCATTGTCTCCCGCAATTGTGCCAATTTGTCGGCGCGCGCCATGGTCGCATGCGGCGGCAAATGTTCGTAGATAGCTTGTGCCGGCAGGGTCGGACGGTCGGTCCAGACTGGCTCGAACAGGTCGAGATCGGTGCGCAACGTCGCACCTCGCGCTTGAATAGCCTGTTCCAGCAAACGCGCTGCGGCAAGACCCAGCACTGCGCCGTCGACACCGGCCACCTGCCCTGGCTGCAACGATTGTGCCAGCCAATCGATGTGCTGCAGACTATTGCCGGCTGGGATTTTCATCAGCACGATACCCGTACCGGCCAACTCAGCCTCGGCTTGTGACCAGTAGCGGCTATCGGCCCACAACCCGGCAAAATCGGCAGTAACGATGAGCGTGCCGACCGAACCGGTAAAGCCGGACAGCCACTCGCGGCCCTTCCAGCGTGCGGGCAGATATTCAGACAAATGCGGGTCGGATGAAGGAACCACGTAGGCAGCGAGTTGCTGCTGTTGCAGCGCGGAGCGCATTGCCGCAAGGCGGGTGTGGATAAGCGAACGTGATGCGTGCAATGTTTCCATGAGAACTTATGCCTGTCATTGTGATTGTAAGTACATCATACAGACCACATCCCGGTGTTGCATCTGCTGTGACGCCGTTGTAACGGCAGAGCACAATTCCCTTTTATGAGATCGGCATACACCGCCCCTATCCAAATGCACCCGACCGGATGGAAAATACGCATCAGTTCGATTTTTTTTACTACTGGTCGTGATGGCAGCTTTTAATACACAGCGGATGGCAATCTATCTATTTCCACCTCAAGCTATTTTTGTCTTGAATTTTTCAATTCTTTCTTCATAAATTATGTTCGCTCTATCTATTGCACTTTGACACTCCATTTGCAAATTAGTGATTTTATCTTTTAACTTTTTATTTTCTTTCTCCATCTCAAAAACACTATTATCCGGTAGCATTGTTAATGCGGATCCGGATTCCATCAAATTTTTATATTCTATTTCTTTGCCTACGATATTGGTGTAACCCTGATTCATTTGAGCCAGATGCTCAAGCATATCCCGATTAAAATAATCCTTGAACTCATTATCGGGATCTAAGATTTTTTTGATAGACAGCCTGCTACGGATATCTTCAATATGATGTTTGGATTCTGCGAGCAAAGATAGATAACCATGTGCCTCCTTCATCAGATTAATCCGCTCAGACGCAATAATCTTCTTTAATTCTTTTTCTTTGATAATGAGAGGCTGTAAAGAACTGAGTGAATCAAGCTCGAAAGAATTTTTTTCATGCCAATTTTCCGGATATTTTTTAATATTAAGAGGATCTTCAGTGTTCAGTTTATATTCAGATAACGCCTTATGCTCATTCAATAAATGCGGAATATTTAAGCCTGCCCGACGATTTTCCGAGCGGAAAAAAGTGGATTTCTGACGGATTGACGAATAACTTTCGTCGTTCATTCTCCGGTGATGCTCCAGCGCCATTCCTGTAGACGCCTGTAGCATCGTCAAATGGAGATCACGTACCGCAAGTTCAACGGAAGAATTTGGTGGCGGTAAGCAGCGGACAGCCTCAACTTCTACTAAGCGGTTAGCCAACTCTGCAATTAACGCATACGATCTCCTTTGCAAAGGCGGCGCTGGCATTGCAGTTGAGTTTTTCCGGCTTATATTTTTTACCAGATCTTCGAGTTCGGTATAAATATCACGCGCTCGAGTATCAAGGCGATCCGTATCCCTCCCCTGTTCGGAGAAAGAGGATGATTCATCTTCTTCCTTAATCGACTCTAAAAGTGCCATTTTCGGGAAAATGACCGGAGATGACATGGCGTCGTCACTCCCCATCACACTAGCGGATGGAAAAGCCGAAGCGTCAGTGCCTGCCGCTACCTCAACGTGCGTGTTTATGCTTGAAGAGGGTAAGACGGTCTCTTTAATCACTCTTGCGCTGGCACTGCCGCGAAACATGGCCCATCTGCCCCGGTCAGAAGCAGCCGCCCCTGTCGATTGGCGCCCTGCGCCCGGTGCATCGCCTGAATGTGCAGAGGGGGATGGTGCGCTGGAAGTACCAGGATTATTCCTGGCAGGATTGAAAAGCCCTCGTATTTTTGAAAACACATCCGTCTCCATAAATGACCATCAACACCAGGAAGTACCGCCCGCATCACTGACTTATGTGGTGATCATTTCGAGACAGTTCCATCGTACTGGCGCGCGAAAAGGCTTATTGCCCGGTAGCTTTGCCGATCGCGTTACCAGTCCCATGCTTAAGTGACCGCAGAACGTTACTGCAGAAGTGGAAAAGAAATGGGGGTTTTTCATGCCGCATTGCTGTGCCTCCTCCCGGTTACCGAACGCCATGGCATGTGCGCTGTGTTATCCGCACCATCGGGCGGCATGCACACCCGTTATATTCATTGAAAAAGCCGGAACCTGATAACACCGTTACCGGACCAGTCAACCACCGCGCAACGTCGTTACAGGTATCGCCATGCTCCCCCCGGAACAGCTCTAGCACGACAAAGGTCAGGCCGCCGCATCATCCGCACAGCTTGCCGTTGCAGCATGCTGCCGGATCAAGGTCTCGACCGTCTTCCTGCTGGCAACGAGGTCAATCCGGTCCCGCTGCAATCGTTGCATGCTTGCTCTTGCCAACTGCTGCCTGGTAGCAAGCGCACTTTTGCCACCGCGATGCGCTGCGAACGCATCGTCACCATCGCCATCGGCGTCCAGTTGACCGATATTCTGATGCAAGTATGCAATTGCTTCATTTAATGCTTTCAACTGCTGCGCAGAGTCAGTATAAATTTTTTTCATTTCATTAATGTCCATTGGGCGTCCTTTCGATGAATGAGTAATGATGATCAGCAGAAGCCTGGTTTAATCTCATTTTTTATTTTTTACCCATAAAGTCTATTTAAGTCGCCTTCAAGCTTCCCGTACTCAATCTCCGACTCAGCGAGCTTATTTCTCAGAGCAGAATTTTGCTCCTGGAGCTCGAAAATACTTTCTTCCATCTTATTCAAATAAAATTCCTCTTGCTTTAATTGCATAATTTTTAAGGGAGCCAGTTTTTGGAATTTTATTTTTTCGTCAATAATCTCCAAGACTTTTTCCTTAAGCATAGTTTTCGCATATTCATGATTGTTTATAGCTATCAAAATAAATGGTACAGCAGGATCACTACTTATTTGATTCTTTACATCCAACTCAAAAGTCGTAATTTTCCGATGGAAATTATTCATTTTCTCAATCAATTTTTCTCTTTCCTGAACAACTATTTCTTTCACTTTATTTTCATCTTCTTCAAGCTTTCCGATCGACTCTAAAAAATCACGCTCTTTACTATTCTCTTCTCTGGCTAGCGCTAACCCCATGCTGACTCCGATATCATTTGTATTTATTTCATAAGATTTCAGGGCCATGCTCTCTTTAAACAAATGATTCACATTAAGAAAAATCTTCTTATTCTTATCTCCGAGAAATTTATTCTCCGTTGGCGTGTAATTTGTATCGTTAATTCTTCTAAAATGTTCACCAGCAAGACCTGCAGAGGCCCTCAGCATATTTAAATGTAGCCCACGTACGGCACGGTCACTTTCAGTGGCATGCTCATCTAAATCCACAAGTTTTTTAACTTCGTTAATCCTCGCGCGCAACTCATTTTTAAGCCAGTTCAGATTATTTCTCGATACAAGTTCCGCCTTTTCATTTTTTTCTTTTTCTTTTATTTTATTTTATTTTATTTTGAAGGATATTAAAATCTTCGATAATCAGTTTTTTTTGTGAATTTAACGCCTGACTACCTGAAATACTATATTTTTCACCACTGCCGGATGCCTTAATTCCGGCATCAGGCTGAACGTTACCAGCTATTATTTTACTGCCCCGTCCGGGAGCAGGAGAAGGATAAATAATATCTTTATTTATTATTTCACGGGCCTCCGAGACTGAGGACGACTGTGAACCATGAGGATATCCCTGCTTGAAATCCAAAGAAAAAGCTTGGCTAAGACTATCGTTTGAAGGACTCGCGATTCCCTGATAGGGAAATTCAACATCACTACCACTTGATGCAACAGATGCCGATTCGAATTGTGCTGTATCGAAATTCTCTTTCCAGTCAACTGTAAATGCTGCCGACAATACTGAGGCTTGTGACGATTCAGGAGACGCGGCTCTATTTTTTATGAGAGACGGAGTAAAGTCAATTTCAGGGAATGAAACATGGCTAGACCAGGAAACTTCTGAACAGCCTGAATGAAATGAATCATCATCACTGGAATCCGGAACTGATCCTGATTTATTAGAAGCCGGACCTCTATTAACTGCAGCGATGTCCAAAGATCTGAATGCACTCGGCGTTTGCAGTCCCTTCAATGCGCTATGCGCAGAAGATAGTGACGATTCGCTATAAACACTTTTTGCCTCACTTGCTACACTGTTCTCATCGCTGTTTCCTTCCATAACAGTAGCGGGAGCAGCAACTGTGGCAGCGGCAGGGGCAGCAGCGGCAGGGGCAGCAGCAGCAGTGGCAGCGGCATCCACAGGACTGGGAGTGCGAGTTCTGCCAATAGCTCTTAATACCTGGCCGACCACCCGCATTCTTTTTACGGGTTCTGAGGTATAGAATTCTTCTATTTGTGCATCGGTTAAATTCTGTGTTGCTGCCGTAGCCGAACTCTCAAATTGACTGGTCTCTGACGCGGCAAGAAGTTCACCAATGTCCCATTTCCCACCGGATCGTGTTGTCATGAACGGTTTTTGGCTCACCATCGCAAATAATCTGTAAAAAGCTTTAATATCAAAACTCTGATGATTATTAGGATTATCACAATAGCTATTGTAATCACGCCTTAAATTTAAACTATTATTAGAAAAATTTTTAATTTCTAAAGACTTATGGTTTTTTAAAGCATCGATATCTGTTAAGAATTTCTCATAACTGTCTGCATGATAATTTTTAAATCCTCCAATCACATCAGCAATAGAGACTTCATCAGAATTTTGACGGATCAGCGTGGGACCAAGTGTCCGCATCGAACTTCTATTAAATATGTTCTTCATATAAACCTAAATGAAATTCCGCCAATGCCACAATGCATCGATCTGGAGATGAACTTATGTGGTCGTTCAGCCGGTGCAGTTCCGCTAATCGCATCTTTTAATGACATCGTTAGGATGTGGATACGCCAGATCGAGTGATTCGATAAATGAAACCGGCCACACGACAAATCGAAAGAATCTCTGTGCCAGCAAGTGCCGGCAAAAAGTCGAAGTCATAGCGATGCGCTAGCGGGCCGGACTGCTTGCAAGGACACCATCTTGCCATTCCAGGTAGCAACCACAATCACTCACTGGAACTCGTGCTGGAAAACTCTTCGCCGCTTGGATGACGGGGTAAGGAGGCGGGCGGTATCGAAGCTGCAGCGGTGGCAACAGCCGCGGCTGCGGCTGCCTCAGTCGCGGCCGCGTTCAGATTGACTTGCGGCGGGTCATACCGCTCACGTCGCGGTTGAAGTACGAAGGCGGTACCCGGCTCACTACCAATGAGCGGCAGAAAAGGCAGCTGCCGCGTCGTTGCTGCAGGCGCGACTGCAAGCCGGGGAAGCAGGCCGCCATACGTCCTGTTTATTGCCGGCGGGACCAACGATCTGTTTGATTGAGCAGGGAGACGATCACTCGAAACCTCTTCCGTGCTTCCAGACATGTTCGCCGAAGAATTCCACCATGCCAGCTCACTCGACTCACTTGATGGCGCGTTTTGATGACGAGGTGAAGCATCGACCGAACCGCTGCTGCGCGAGACCGAATCGTTCTCACCGAGATCATTTTTCGGCCGGCCTATCCTGCCACCGGCCGGCGCAACTGGCGGTAGCTTTCTTGTAGCCTGAGCCGCGACACCAATTGGAGGCAAGCCTGGAAATGGCGACGGCATCTCATTGGAATTGGAGCTTGAGCTGGAAAGAGAAAATCTGGTGGAAGTCGAACTCAACAAAGTAGAGTCATGCGTGTCTTGATGTAACGACCCCGCCGCGCTAAAAAGCGGCGACACCCCGGTGTTATGGGGAGACCGGAAGGTAAGAACGGTTAGCGGCACGTCCCCTTGCCCCGTTGCGCCCGGTAAATGCGCCGCGCGGTCATCGCTCCCCGCACGACTCAACGTCGGGCTGTCGACAAGCAATTCACCGGCAGCCGGTACGTCGTCAGCTCTGCCCGTTGTCGACCTCACTGCCTGCGGTACCTCACCGCTAAGTTGGTCTTCAAGTTCCAGACGCCGGGCATCTTCTCTCGATGTTGCTGCAGGCAACACACCTTGCGCTGAACCGCGTCTGGCGGGTGAAGTTGCCGGCGAAGTGACGGGGGAAGCCGGAGGCCGCTCCGGGGTACGGCGGCAACACAGTACTTTGGCAGTCTGCCTGATACGATCCATATGAACCTCGATAAAAATCGTCAGCGTCCCATGACGCTGATTCGTCGATGCACTTATGTGAGTGTTACTGCAAACTAGTTCCACTGATGCGGACCAAGGATTGACGGATAACCGACTGACAACCTCACACCTGAGGTGGCGACGCAGGCTGACGTGGCCGCACCAGAAGACTGTGCTTCACGCAAGGGCAAGGAACAAACCGTTATTTACTTGAATCGGAACTGGAACTGGAACTGGCACTGGAGACTCCGTCACTCTCGGTGTTACGAGGTAAAGAAGCCGGCGCAACAGGGGCAGATGGCCAATATCCTTGATCGAGGCCGGGCAAATGCGGTCCCTCGCCCTCATCCGGCGCGCGTTGCTGCCGTCGCATCAGAAGAGGACGCGATGCACGGTCCATATCCCGGAGTAGGGGCATTAAAGGCAACGTGACCACGTTTTCCTGGTCTGTCGCACCCGATCCCGCCGCGGCACTCGACGCGTTGGCTTGCGGGATGGTGGGAGCGATGCCGCCATGAGGCAAATTCGATGGAGGAAGGTTCGCTACCGGATTGAACCCTCCGTGAACGGGATGGCTACCGACATATTCCGTATGTTCGGGAATCTCCTCGAAAAGATTCAGCCAAGTCACCACACCGGAATGACCTGGCGGCACATATTGACGCGGCCTCGGCTCTGGCAAAGCCCCGCCGGGACTACCTGAGTCCGTGTCATCTCGATCATTTTCAGGCTGGCCCGGCCTCACTGCGGTTACAGGTGCAGAGGATCGACTCAATTCCCTGATGGAAGAATTGACAGCAACATCTTCCAACAGCCCAACACGATCGTCGCTTCGATTTAATGGCGTAAAAGCGGAACGCTGACTTACCGTCAGAGAGCGGGTAGACAAAAAGGCTCCCGCCGAAGTTGGCGGCTCAATGAGGCGCAAACCACGCAATCGCATCAACATACCATGTGAACTTGAACTGGAGCTGGCAGTAGAGAATTCTGAATAAGCCAGACTTGAGGGGGTCGAGTCATGCGTGCCTGGTTGCGGTTGCGGTTGCGGTACCACGGTTGACCGGGGCGTTTCTTCCGGACTGAGCGAAAACAAAGCTGAGAACACGTCGTGGGGTGCGGCACTTTGTGCCACCGGCTCAGGTACAGGTGCCATGCGAACTTCACTCTCCGGCGAGGTCGACAGCGCAATATCACCTCCGGCAACGCCAACCTCGCCTGTGGTCGCAGTCGACAAGCCATCTCCCCGATTTTCTACAATTTGCTGACGTCGGGCATGTTCACCCGCTATCGATGCCGGCATGAATGCCGATGAAAGTGATGGCGCTGGGCTGCCGCGCCCTGACGACGAGTCCGGTGATGCAGGGGGAAGCGCCGCGGTGCCCCAGCAACATAGCGCTTTGGCAGTCTGTTTAATACGATCCATATGAACCTCTGTAAAAAACCGTCAATGCCCCGTGGCATCGATCTGGAGTTGTTCCTATGTGCCGACTGCTCCGGGATAGTTCCGCCGGCAGCGACCACGTGGCTAGCTGCAACAGCGAAAAAGAGAAAAAATTGGCGGGGAAATGAGATGAAATGAGAGGAAATGAGAGAGGAAATGAGAGAGGAAGAAAAAGCGGTAGTGAAACAGCACAACGGACGTGCGCTAACCTGACCTGCCTGGTTCAACGACCGGAGGCAGAAGTGGCAGCCGGCAGGCCGCGCTATTGCCTCAGTCAGGCGCGAGAATACCTGTCTGACGCAGGTCTTCGATAATTTGCTTGGTGCGGCAATCAATGAGCTGCCGGACAACGTCGACATCCTTGCTGCGGGCGGTTTGAAAATCAGCCGATTGCTGCTCGCGCTGAACCAGCAACGGTCCGAGTTTGGCTTGCTGACTGGCAGCCTGACTGGCAATATCACGCGCCACCACCAGCTTGGCTGCGTCAACCCGCTGCAAGCCCTCCAGCGCATCCGCCACGGCATCCATACAATCGAACTCGAACTCGACACTCCTCAGGATCTGGCCGGACAATGCGGCGCGCTGCCGCGTCTGCTCCGGGCAATCCGCACTGATGGACTCGGGGAGCGTCCGATAACGCGTCAGCAACTCCCGGGTGGCGGCGATCGCCACGCGCAGCGTGATGCTGGCATCGGTAGCGACTTCGCTCAAGGCAGACTCAACCGGACGAGTCTGGCTTGCCTGCTGAAATTTTTTGAAAGCGTGACTACTTTTCCTGAGCGCTTGTTCAGTGCGGATGGCTGCACCGTCCTTCCTGATGAAGGCGAGAGAGCTAATCCGGTCCGGGACTGCCTGGGTGACGGACCCCGGTTCGGTTCGAACGATGACCGGCGATAGGACCCAGGGACGTTTCGATACGGAATCAAAGTATTTAGGCATGGTTGTCAGCGGCAATTTGCAGGAACATTCCAAATTGCAACTTTAAAAGTGGGGTATGGATTTGAGTGGCGTGATGGCGTCATCGGTTCCAGCAAACCGTACTTTTTTCTACCCGGCCGGAGACGCCGCAACCGGCGTCTACCGTCAAGTTATCAGCGGGCGTTGCCACGGCTTAGCGAACCCGTGCCGCCACGATGGCATTCCCGGCCCGGCTCACGGCCTTGCGCCCGAGATACTGCGAGATGAACTGCCCGGCATCGACGACCGCATCGAGATCAATGCCGGTAGTGATACCCAGTCCTTGCATCAGGTACAGCACGTCCTCGGTGGCGACATTGCCGGTCGCTCCCTTGGCATACGGACAGCCGCCCAAGCCAGCCACCGACGCGTGGAAGATCGCCACACCCACTTCCAGGCTGGCGTAAATATTGGCCAGCGCCTGCCCGTACGTGTCATGGAAATGTCCCGATAATTGCGCCAGCGGAAATTCCTGTGCTGCGCGCTGCATGACGGCCTGCACCTGATGCGGGGTGCCCACGCCGATGGTGTCGGCAATATCGATCTCATCGCAGCCCAGTGCCTGCAGCCGCGCCACCACGTCGGCCACGCTATCAAGCGACACCGTGCCTTGATACGGACAACCCATCGCGCAACTGATGCTGCCGCGCAAGCGCATGCCGTTATGTTTGGCCGCCGCAGCGACCGCACGGAACCGGTCGATCGATTCGGCAATCGAGCAGTTGATGTTTTTTTGCGAGAAGGCTTCGGAGGCCGAGCCAAAGATCACGACTTCATCAGCCCGCGCCAGCAATGCGGCATCGAACCCCTGCATGTTCGGTGTCAGCGCCGAATACACCACGCCGTCGCCGCGCACGATCTGCGCCATCACGTCGGCCGAGGTGGCCATTTGCGGCACCCACTTCGGCGAGACAAACGAGGCGGCTTCGATGTTGCGAAACCCGGCTTGGGTGAGCCGGTCGACCAAGGCGATCTTGATCGCGGCGGGGATAGTCTGGGCTTCGTTCTGCAGGCCGTCGCGCGGGCCGACTTCGACAAGTTTGACGTGGGTGGGCAGACTCATCTCAATATCCTTTCGTGCGATCGACCAGACCGGCAACCGGCTGGCCACGCTCCATCTGTTTGATCTTGGCGGCGATCTGCCGCACGCTGTCGCCGCGCAGGGTCAGCGCGGAAATATGTGGCGTGATCGTGATGCGCGGCTGGTTCCAGAACGGGTGGTCGGACGGCAGCGGTTCCTCCCGGAACACATCAAGTGTCGCGCCGCCCAGATGGCCTTCGTCGAGCAAATCCAGCAAATCCTGTTCGACCAGATGCGCACCACGCGCCACATTGACCAGATACGCGCCCTTGGGTAGTTTGGCCAGCGTGGCACGATCGAGCAGGTCAGTGGTCTGCGGCGTGAGCGGCAACACACAGACCAGCACTTGCGATTGCGCCAGAAAATCATCAAGCTCATCTGCACCGGCATGCGATTGCACACCGGCGATCTCCTTGCGACTGCGACTCCAGCCGCGCACCGGAAACTCCAGCGACAGCAACGCTTCGGCAATGCGCGTGCCGAGCACGCCCATACCCAGAATGCCGACCGAAAAATCTTCCTTGCGGCGCTGCTTCAGGAAGCGCCATTGGTGGTCGCGGGCCTGCGCCTCAAACTCGTCGAAACGGCGAAAATAGCGCAGTACCGCATGGCTGACATACTCGGCCATCTGCATCGCCATGCCGGCATCATCGAGCCGCACCACCGGCACGCCGGCCGGCAGCGCATCACCAAGTTGCAAGATGGCGTCGACGCCGGCACCAAGATTGAAAATCGCCTTCAGATCGGTGCGGCCCTGCAGCATCGCCGCCGGTGGTTTCCAGACCACGGCGTAATCGGCCGGAGCGCTATCGCCCTCGTGCCAGACCCGCACATCGGCCAGCGGCAGCGTGGTGTGCAGTTCGGCCAGCCACTGTTCGGCAGCACCCCCATCGGCATAAAAAAGTATTTGCATGAAGCCTCCCTATTCGGTGGCGAACGATAACAGCGGCGCACCTTCGGTGACCTGATCGCCAACCGCGTACAGCACTTGCTCGACCACACCGGCCGCGGGTGCAGTGATCGTGTGTTCCATTTTCATAGCTTCCATGATCAGCATCGCTGCGCCCTTTTCGACGCTGTCACCGGCAGCGACCAGCACCGCGACAATCTTGCCCGGCATCGGCGCGGTCAGGCGTCCGCCTTCGGCTTCGACGGCACCGGAATGCGCCAGCGGGTCGGTCCATGTCAGCACCGTGTGCTGACCATCCAGATACACATGCAGCTGTTCGTTATCACGCACGACGATGCCGCGTACAGTCTGCGCGCCGAGCTGCAGCGTGATCGCATTGCCGTCGTGGCCGATGATTTTCATCATCGTGCGGGCATCACCGAGGCCGAGCTGATAGCCATCACGCAAGTAAATTGCACGCAATGGATAAGCCCCTGCCTCGTCCGAAAAATCCAGCGTGCGTTGCAGCGGCACATTCATGCGCCAGCCATCGGTGCTGGCCCACGGGCTGGCTTCAATGGATTGTTCTGATTGCAGCAGCGCTGCGGCGGCCAGCGCCAGCACCGGCAAACTGGCCGGTACCGCCGCCGGAAACAGCGCGTCGTAATTGTGTTCAATAAGTCCGGTATCGAGCTGTGCACCAGCAAACGGCGCACTATCGACCAGCCGTTTCAAAAAACCGATATTCGACGACAGGCCAACGATCCGGTATTGCGACAGTGCCTCGCTCATCTGGCGCAGCGCGGCAGCGCGGTCCTTGCCCCAGACGATCAGCTTGGCAATCATCGGATCATAAAACGGCGAGATCGCGTCGCCTTCGCGCACGCCGCTGTCGATGCGGATGACACTGTGTTCGTGCAGGTCGATCGGTGTGCTGAAGCTGATCGCCACCGGCGTGCCGAGATGGCGCAATGTGCCGATCGACGGCAGAAAACCCTTCTCCGGATTTTCGGCATAGATGCGCGCTTCGAGGGCATGGCCGTTGATCTGTAATTGGTCCTGGCGCAGCGGCAGCGGCTGGCCTGCCGCGACCCGCAATTGCCATTCGACCAGATCCTGGCCGGTGATCATTTCGGTGACCGGATGCTCGACCTGCAGGCGCGTATTCATTTCCATGAAATAGAACGAGCCGTCCTGATTGGCGATGAATTCGACGGTGCCGGCACCGACATAACTGACCGCTTTCGCCGCAGCGATGGCAGCCTCGCCCATCGCGCTACGGCGCTCCGGCGTCATGCCCGGTGCGGGAGCTTCTTCGAGTACTTTCTGATGGCGACGCTGGACCGAGCAATCGCGTTCGAACAGATAGACGCAATCGCCTTGCGTATCAGCGAAGACCTGAATTTCGATATGGCGCGGCGCGCTCAGGTATTTTTCGACCAGCACCTTGTCGTCACCGAAACTGTTGATCGCCTCGCGTTTGCACGACGCCAGCGCAGCAATGAATTCGGCACTGGCTTCGACGATGCGCATGCCCTTGCCGCCGCCGCCGGCGCTGGCTTTGAGCAGCACCGGGTAACCGATCTGATCGGCTTCGTGACGCAGGAAGTCGGGGTCCTGATTTTCGCCGTGATAACCGGGCACCAGCGGCACGCCGGCCTTGCTCATCAATTCCTTGGCGGCGGACTTGCTACCCATCGCGCGAATGGCTGAGGCCGGCGGGCCGATGAAGACCAGTCCGGCGGCGGCGCAGGCGTCGGCGAAGCCGGCGTTTTCGGACAGGAAACCGTAGCCGGGATGGATGGCCTGTGCACCGGTGGCAAGCGCGACTTCGATGATCTTGTCGGCACGCAGGTAGCTATCCCTGGCTTCGGCAGGACCGATCCTGACCGCTTCATCGCACAGCGCGACGTGGCGCGCAGTGGCATCGGCATCGGAATAGACCGCAACGGTCTTGATGCCGAGCCGACGGGCGCTGGCAGCAACCCGGCAGGCGATTTCGCCACGATTGGCGATCAGGATTTTGGTGAACATGGTGGTCTCGTTGTTGTGGTTGTTGTTTGGTGTTTCTGCTACCTGTTCCTGTGTCGTTTTAACCAACCGCCGCAAACACCCCCGGCAGCAACCAGGGTCAGAGTTTTTTTTCGCGATGCCTTTCCGCGAAAATTACTCTGACCCTGCTTGCGGATTCCGGAGCAGGGCTAGTCGCGGCCGTCGCTGCTGTTGCGCGATGACTATTCTCCGTAGCCCGTTTTCGGGGTCAGAGTAATTTTCGCGATGAAGTCTGCGAAAAAAAACTCTGACCCCGAAAACTCCTGTTCTCTTGCGCTATCTCTCTGAACTACAAGGCCCTAACCCTGCACATCAATGACACCCTTCGGCTTCGATCTTGGTCGCGCGCGTACGCATGCCGAGCTTGGCCAATAAAGCCTGGTCCTCTTCGACTTCCGGATTGCCGGTCGTGAGCAATTTGTCGCCATAAAAAATCGAATTCGCACCCGCCAGAAAACACATCGCCTGCACCGCTTCGCCCATTTGCCGACGTCCGGCCGACAAGCGCACGCGTGCGGTCGGCATCGTGATCCGGGCAACAGCAATAGTGCGGACGAATTCGAGCGGATCGAGCGCCTCGGAACCATACAGCGGCGTCCCTTCAACCTGCACCAGATGATTGACCGGCACCGATTCGGGATACGGCGTCAGGTTGGCCAGTTGCGCGACCAGTCCGGCGCGTTGCAGGCGCGATTCGCCCATGCCGACAATGCCGCCGCAGCAGACCTTGATGCCGGCACCGCGCACGCGACCGAGCGTGTCGAGACGGTGCTGGTAATCACGCGTCGAGATCACATTGCTGTAAAACTCGGGTGCGGTGTCGAGATTGTGGTTGTAGTAATCGAGGCCGGCTTCCTTGAGTTTTTCGGCCTGACCGACACCCAGCATGCCCAGCGTGGCGCAAGTTTCCAGACCCAGCGCCTTGACTTCACGAACCATTTCTTCGACCTGCTCGAGGTCGCGGTCTTTCGGTTCGCGCCATGCGGCACCCATGCAAAAGCGCGTCGCGCCGTGCGCCTTGGCCTGACGGGCAGCTTCCAGCACGGTGGCCAGCGGCAGGATTTTTTGCGCGGTCACGCCGGTGTCGTAACGCGCTGCTTGCGGGCAGTATCCGCAATCTTCCGGGCAACCGCCGGTCTTGATCGACAGCAGCGTGGCCAGTTCAACTTCGGTCGGATCGAAATGTTCGCGGTGCACTTGCTGGGCCCGGAACAGCAATTCGTTGAACGGTAAATTGAACAGCGCGAGTACGTCTTCGACCGGCCAGGCAGTGGCAACAATGGCCGGGGTGGCAGCTTGAAAAGCGATGGTCTGTGATGTCATGAAAATTGTCCTGATAAGTAAATGGGTGAACTCAAGTCAGCCAGGCTGGCTTGCGTTTCTCGAGAAAGGACCGGACGCCTTCGCGTCCCTGGGTCGATGCGCGGACCGTGGCGATGCGCTCTGCCGTATCGGCGATGAGCGCGTCGGTAATCGGTGCACCGGCGATGTCGCGCACCAGTCGCTTGGCTTCGCGTACCGCATCCGGACTGGCTGACACCAGTGCCTTGACGATGCCGGCGACGCTGGCATCAAGCGTTGTGGCCGGTACCGATTGTGCAACAAAACCGATGCGCAGTGCCTCGGCCGCATCGAACCGTTCGGCCGTCAGAAAATAACGCCGTGCCGCATTGTCACCCATCGCCTTGATCACGTACGGAGAAATCGTCGCCGGGATCAGGCCGAGCTTCACTTCGGACAAGCAAAATTGGGCGTGATCGGCGGCCACGGCGATGTCACAGACCGCCACCAGCCCCATGCCGCCGGCATAGCAATCGCCCTGCACGCTGGCGACGACCGGCTTGGGACACAAGTAAATTGTGCGCAACATGATCGCGAGCCGGCCTGCATCGGCGAGATTTTCGGCATCGCTGTAAGCGGCCATCTGCTTCATCCAGTTCAGGTCGGCACCGGCGCAGAACGCCACGCCTTCGGCCGCGAGCACGATGGCACGCACCGTCTCATCGGTGCCGAGCGCGGCGAACACATTGGTCAGCTCGGCGATGCTGGTTTCGTTGAAAGCATTGCGGACCTCGGGACGATTCAGTGTGACCGTGGCGACGCCGGCGGCGTGATGCAGAGTGAGATTTGAATAGGTCATCGTCATCACATCCGGAACACGCCGAATTTGGTCTCGGCAATCGGCGCATTGAGCGCCGCGCTCAAGCCCAATGCCAGCACCTTGCGGGTATCAGCCGGGTCGATGACGCCGTCATCCCACAAGCGTGCCGAGGCGTAATACGGATGGCCCTGCTGTTCGTATTGATCGCGAATCGGTTGCTTGAAGGCCTCTTCTTCGACCGCGCTCCACGCGCCGCCCTTGCCTTCGATGCCATCGCGCTTGACAGTGGCCAGCACGCTGGCAGCCTGATCGCCGCCCATCACCGAGATGCGCGCATTCGGCCACATCCACAAAAAGCGCGGCGAGAAAGCACGGCCGCACATGCCGTAATTGCCGGCACCAAAACTGCCACCGATGATGACGGTGAACTTCGGCACCGCAGCTGTCGCCACGGCGGTAACCATCTTCGCGCCATTGCGGGCGATGCCTTCGTTTTCGTATTTGCGGCCGACCATAAAGCCGGTAATGTTCTGCAAGAAGACCAGCGGGATCTTGCGCTGGCAGCACAGTTCGATGAAGTGCGCGCCCTTCAGCGCCGACTCCGAAAACAGGATGCCGTTGTTGGCGATGATCCCGACCGGCATGCCGTGGATGTGCGCAAAACCGCACACCAGCGTGGTGCCGTAGCGCGCCTTGAATTCGTCGAACTCGCTGCCATCGACGATGCGGGCAATGACTTCGTTGATATCGAACGGCTTGCGGGTGTCGAGCGGAATGACGCCATACAGTTCTTCGGCCGGATAGTTCGGCGCGACGCTAGCGCGCAGGGCCAGCTGCTCGGGCTTGCGGCGGTTCAGGTTGGACACGATGGTGCGTGCCAGCGACAGCGCGTGCAGGTCGTTTTGCGCGAGATGATCGACCACGCCGGACAGGCGCGTGTGGACGTCGCCGCCGCCAAGATCTTCGGCACTGACGACTTCGCCGGTGGCGGCTTTCACCAGCGGCGGGCCACCCAGAAAAATCGTGCCCTGATTTTTGACGATGATCGATTCATCGCTCATCGCCGGCACGTACGCACCACCGGCGGTACACGACCCCATGACCACCGCGACTTGTGGAATCCCTTTGGCCGATAGCGTGGCCTGATTAAAAAAGATGCGGCCGAAATGGTCGCGATCAGGAAACACATCGTCCTGGTTCGGCAGGTTGGCACCACCGCTGTCGACCAGATAAATGCAGGGCAAGTTGTTCTGATCAGCCACTTCTTGCGCGCGCAAATGCTTCTTCACGGTCAGCGGGTAATACGTGCCGCCCTTGACGGTGGCATCGTTGCAGACGATCACGCATTCGAGTCCGGCAACGCGGCCGATGCCGGTGATGATACCGGCCGACGGCGCGACGTTATCGTAGACATTGTGCGCGGCCAGTTGCGACAATTCGAGGAACGGTGTGCCGGGATCGAGCAGCATCATCACGCGGTCGCGCGGCAGCAATTTGCCGCGTCCGACATGTTTGGCACGGGCATCATCGCTGCCACCCAGCGCGATTTTTTCGACGGTGCGCTTGAGGTCATCGACCACGGCCTGGATCGCGGCGGCGTTGGCCTTGAACTCATCGGCGCGGGGATTGAGTTTGGATTCGAGGATCATGGTGTACGGGTACTTTCCGGAAAACTGCCATCCACATAAAACCAGCAACCCTGTTCGCGCACGAAGCGACTGACTTCGTGCAGGCGTTGGGCGCGGCCGTTGATCTTGTAGCGGGCGATGAATTCGACGATGGCGGCATCGCCGTCGGTACTGCTGTGGCGGATCTCGAGTCCCAGCCATTTGGTGCTGTCATCGGAGACGGCAACCGGCGCAGGACGCGTGCTCTTTGCCCACGTTGCAGCGATGTAGGCCTCGTCGTTGCGGGTGTAGGCGGTATAGCGCGAGCGCATCAGTTGTTCGGCACTGGCCGCTGGCGTGCCGGCCAGAATCGGACCGCAGCAGGTTGCGTAGCCGGAGCCACCGCAGGGACAGGGTGCTGGTTTTGTCATGGCGCTATCTTTGTTTGTGGTGTGCTCAAGCGAGGGCCCGGCCAATCAGGATCTTCTGGATATCGCTGGTGCCTTCGTAAATCTGGCAGACCCGCACATCGCGGTAAATCCGCTCGACCGGAAAATCGCTGACATAGCCATAGCCTCCATGAATCTGGATCGCGTCCGAACAGACCCGCTCGGCCATTTCGCTGGCGAACAGTTTGGCCATCGCGGCTTCTTTCAGGCACGGCACGCCGGCATCTTTCAGGCTGGCGGCGTGCCAGGTCAATTGGCGCGCTGCTTCGAGTTGGGTGGCCATGTCGGCCAGTTTGAACTGCACGGCCTGATGTTCGTAAATCGTCTTGCCAAAACTGCTGCGGTCCTTCGCATAGGCCAGCGCGGCATCGAACGCTGCGCGCGCCATGCCGACGGCTTGCGCGGCAATGCCGATGCGTCCGCCTTCGAGTCCCGACAACGCAATCCGGTAGCCCTGCCCTTCGTCGCCGATCAGATTGGCGGCGGGGATGCGGCAATGTTCGAACAGGATGGCAGCGGTGTCGGACGAATGCTGGCCGAGCTTGTCTTCGAGCCGGGTAACGACGTAACCCGGCGTGGCAGTCGGCACCCAGAACGCGCTGATGCCGCGCTTGCCGGCGGCCTTGTCGGTGACGGCCAGCACGATGGCGACATCGGCATGCTTGCCGCTGGTGATGAATTGCTTGGTGCCGTTGAGCACGTACTCGTCACCCTCGCGCACCGCCGTGGTCAGCAAACTGGAGGCGTCGCTACCGGCATGCGGCTCGGTCAGGCAAAACGCACCGAGCATGGTTCCCTGTGCCAGCGGACGCAGCCATTGCTCCTGTTGCGCCGGATTCGCGTACATCATCGCGATACTGCAGACCGGACAATTGTTGACCGAGATAACGGTCGAGGTACCACCATCGCCGGCAGCGATTTCCTCGATCACCAGCGCCAGCGCCAGGTAATCCAGACCCGCGCCACCGAGCGCTTCGGGTACCGCGACACCATACGCACCCAGCGCGGCCAGGCCGCGCAATTCTTCTTGCGGAAAATGGTGTTCCTTGTCCCAGCGTGCGGCATGCGGAACGAGGCGCTCCTGCGCAAAACTACGCAGGGCGTCGCGGATCATCTCGTGTTCGGGGCTCAGTTGCATCGTGTCTCCGGGGCGGTGCTACCAGCTCAGTGGTGCGCCGTTGTAGTTGAAAAAATGTCCGTTATCAGCTGCCCGCAATCCGGCCAGCGTGGCGCGCATACCGGCAGCGCTTTCGGCCACATCGAGGTCGGCACCATCGCCACCCATCGCAGTGCGTACCCAGCCCGGATGCAGTGCTACACAAATCGCCGGTGCGTAACTCAGGGAAGCATCGACCAGCAGCGAGTTGAGTGCAGCCTTGCTGGCGCGGTATAGCCAGCCGCGGGTGTTGGTGCGCAGGCTGATCGATCCCATCGACGACGAGATCACAGCCAGTCGTCCGCCGGTACTAGCCACCAGCGGACCGAGCAGCGGCAACACGCGCATCGCACCCAGCACATTGGCATGCATGACGGCATCGAACTCATGGCTGCTCGGGGTTTCCGGCGCACCGGTGAGCGGGCCGTAGACACCGGCATTGAGTAGCGCGATATCGAGTTGCTCCGTCGCCAGACGTTCGCCTAGCGCGACACAATGCGCCGCGTCATTGAGATCGAGTTGCAGGACGATGCAACCGAGCATCTCCAGCGCCGCCGCGTCGGCCGGACGGCGCACGCTGGCCAGCACGCGCCAGCCCCCGGCACGGTACTGGCGTGCCAGTTCGAATCCGATGCCGCGCGAGGCGCCGATAATCAGTGCGGTCTGTACGCTCACACCATCTCGATCGCGACGGCGGTACCCTCGCCACCACCGATGCACAACGTGGCAATGCCGCGCTTGCCACCGGTTTTTTTCAGTGCGCCCATCAGCGTGACGAGGATGCGGGCGCCCGAGGCACCGATCGGATGTCCCAGCGCGCAGGCACCGCCGTGGATGTTGACCTTGCTGTGCGGGATGTCGAGTTCGCGCATCGCGGCCATTGGCACGACGGCGAAGGCTTCGTTGATTTCGAATAGATCGATATCAGCCAGCTCCCAGCCGGTTTTGACCAGCAGTTTTTCAATCGCGCCGACCGGCGCGGTGGTGAACCAGTTCGGCGCTTGCGAATGACGACTGTGACCAATGATGCGGGCAATCGGCGTGCAACCGAGTTTCCTGGCCATTGATTCGCGCATCATGACCAGCGCCGCTGCGCCATCGTTAATCGATGACGACGAGGCCGCCGTGATGGTGCCGTCTTTTTTGAAGGCCGCCTTAAGTTTCGGGATCTTGTCGAGCTTGGCTTTTTGCGGACCTTCATCCTTGTCGATGACGACATCGCCGTTGCGCCCCGCCACAGTGACCGGCGCGATTTCCCAATCGAACGAGCCATCGGCGGCAGCGGCCTGGGCACGTGTTACCGAGGTGATGGCGAAAGCATCCTGCTCTTCGCGGCTGAACTGGTATTTGTCGACGCACTCTTCGGCGAAGGTACCCATCGAGCGGCCTTTTTCGTAAGCGTCTTCGAGGCCGTCAAGCATCATGTGGTCGTACATCATGCCGTGGCCGATGCGGTAACCGCCACGGGCTTTCGGGATCAGATACGGTGCGTTGGTCATCGATTCCATACCGCCGCTGACGACCACATCATTGGTCCCGACCAGCAGCGAATCGATACCGAACATGGTGGCCTGCATCGCCGAGCCGCACATTTTTGACAGCGTGACGGCACCGGCCGAGACCGGAATGCCAGCCTTAATCGCGGCTTGCCGCGCCGGCGCCTGGCCCTGGCCGGCCATCAGGCAATTGCCGAACAGGACATCGTTGACCAAGGCCGGATCGATACCGGCGCGCTCGACTGCGGCGCGGATCGCAACAGCTCCCAGTTCGCTCGCCGACAGGGCCGAGAAATCACCCTGAAAGGCACCCAGCGGGGTGCGGGCGGCGCCGACGATGACGATAGGATCGAGTAGGACGTTGGACATGTGCATTCTCCTGTTCAGGCAGCGTTGGCTGCGGGGATGGTGTGATTCGGTTGCTCTTGATTTAGTTGCACTTGATTTAGTTGCTCTTGATTCGGTCGTGCTTGATTTGATTGCGCCAGATTCGATTGCCCGTGAATCGATTGGTCGTGATGCGCTTTATAGCTGAAGCGACACTCCTGCGGGTAGGGGAACACATCGTCGAAATGACCATCGAGGATGCGCTGCTTGTAACCTTGCCAGTAGGCGGCGTCGAGCAGGTCGGCATGATGCTTCATAAAATATTTGCGCACCGTCGGATTGCCCAGCAAGAAGGTGCCGAACTGTTCCGGGAACACGTCGTGGCGGCCGATCGGATACCAGGGTTCGGCCGACATTTCGTCTTCTTCGTTGCGTGGTTGCGGGATGGTGCGGAAGACGCAATCGGTGATGTATTCAATTTCATCGTAGTCGTAAAACACCACGCGGCCATGCTTGGTGACACCGAAATTTTTGTACAGCATGTCACCCGGAAAAATGTTGGCCCGCACCAGTTCCTTGATCGCGTTGCCGTACTCCAGCACGCCGTGTTCGATCGCCGCTTCGTCGCCCGCTTTTTCCGCATTCGACAGCCAGATATTGAGCGGAATCATGCGGCGCTCGATGTACAGGTGGCGGATGATGACCTGGCCGGCTTCTTCCTCGACCAGCGACGGCGCCACCAGTTTCAGTTCGGCCAGTAATTCGTCATCGAAGCGTGCACGCGGAAAAGCCACGTTCGAGTATTCGAGCGTATCGGCCATGCGGCCGACGCGGTCATGGTTTTTCACCAGCACGTATTTTTCACGCACCAGTGCCGGCGTGGTTTCCTTTGGCGGAGGGAACGCATCCTTGATGACCTTGAACACGTACGGAAAAGACGGCAGCGCAAACACCACCATCACCAGTCCCTTGATACCGGGCGCGATTTCGATACGGTCCGACGAGTGCCGCAAGTGGTGCAGGTAGTCGCGATAGAACAGCGACTTGCCGTGTTTTTGCAGACCCAGCATCGTGTAAATTTCGCTGCGCGGTTTTTTTGGCAGCATGGCCCGGATGAACTGGACGTAGCCGGACGGTACTTCCATGTCGACCATGAAATACGCCCGCGTAAATGAAAACAGCACGGTGATCAAGCCGGTATCGAACAGTACCGTATCGAGCACCAGCTCGCCCTTGCGGTTATGCAGGATCGGGACGACGAATGGCGTTTCGCGATTGCCATTGATACCGCGACCGACGATGTAGGCACCCTTGTTACGAAAGAACAGGCTTGCCAGCACTTGAATCTGCCGGTTCGGCTCTGTTTTTTCTTCGCCGAACACGGCCTTAAAGCGCGCTTCGACTTGCCTGACATCGCGGTCCAGATCGGCAAACCGGCAGTCGAGCTGGAAATCCTCGGCGATACGCCGGACGGTCTGATGAAGGCCATCCGTGGTCGGGTAGTAGACCCGGTAGGTTGGTGCCGGATCATTGGTTTCGATGTACTCGGTCGAAATGACGGGGCGCACAAAAATGAAATCGTTGTGAAAATAAGCGCGGTGCAGGATCTTGCAGCAGACCGTATTAAAAAATGTTTCGGCCAGTTCGGGTTGCTTGTGATCGGTCAGCAAACCGATGTAATGCAGCTTCACCTCGCGCCAGACTGCGTCGGTCAGTTCCTCGGTTTCGTATTCGTCCTCGAGCACGGTGACGCACTCGCCTACCCGCTTGTCATAAAACGCGATGCGCTCGCGCAGGCAGGATTGCTGCAACTGCCAGGCGCTCTGTTCGAAATGACGCTTCGCATCATGGCTGGTGGCGCGAAACAAGCGGTAATGCTTGTCGAACCCATCGAGGATGGTGCGGGCAATATCGAACGCGATTTGCGACGACAGCAGCTTGGGGAAAGCGACGGTCATGTCAGACTCCGGGGTGCACAGGGCGGGACGCTAGTGTAGCGCTGTGGGGAGTGGGTTCGTTGGGTTTGATGGGTGCGCGCGCTGCTGAGACGGGGACGGCTTCGAGGGACCAAGCCGTAGGGTGCAATAACCGAAGGGCATTGCACCGAATGTACTGTCCGCGGCAGCTGAAACGGGTTGTACTCCGCCACGATCAAGCCGGAGACGGCCAGGCCGCTCCCGGCTTGATCATGACGAAGCAGCAGCCGAATCAGCAGCTCCAGCACGGAAACTGGATGGCAAGTACTCCGCAACCCGCAAGCAGGGTCAGAGTAATTTTCGCGATAAGGCCTGCGAAAAAAAACTCTGACCCTGGTTGCTGGCGGTGGGGATTGGCGACGGCCTGAAAAGGCAAACCACGAGGGTGGTTGGGTAGTGATGCTGTTGCTGTTGCTGTTGCTGTTGAAGTTGCTGTTGACTTGGCCGTTGACCTGTTCCGCATTGAGGCAGCTGCCAAAAGTCGGAGTCAGGCGGGGGATAAGAAGCCCGCACTGTCTGAGCGCAGCGAGTTTGCGGGCTTCCCCCCGACTGGCTCCGGCTTTTGGGAACCCGCAGGGCAGCCGCCTCGCGGTCGCCTTTTTCTTGGTTACTTCTTTTTGGCGAAGCAAAAAGAAGGGACCGCATGCCGGTCCGGCTGCCGGGCCGCCCCCGGCTAGGTCGTGGCGGAGCGCATCAAGAATTAGCAACCCCAGCACGTAAATTGAATGGCAAACGCTCCGCAATCCGCAAGCAGGGTCAGAGTAATTTTCGCGATAAGGCCTGCGAAAAAAAACTCTGACCCTGGTTGCTGGCGGTGGGGATTGGCGACGGCCTGAAAAGGCAAACCACGAGGGTGGTTGATTGGTGATGCGGTTGATGTTGCTGTTGAAGTTGTTGTTGCTGTTGAAGTTGTTGTTGCTGTTGAAGTTGTTGTTGCTGTTGCTGTTGCTGTTGAATTGGCCGTTGACCTGCCCCGCATTGAGGCAGCTGCCAAAAACGGTAGTCAGGCAAGGGATAAGAGGGGCGCATGTCTGAGCGAAGCGAGTTTGCGACCCTCCCCTTGCCTGACTACCGTTTTTGGGAACCCGAAGGGCAGCCGCCTCGCGGTCGCCTTTTTCTTGGTTACTTACTTTTTGGCGAAGCAAAAAGAAGTGACCGGCTGCCGGGCCGCTCCCGGCTTGGTCGTGGCGGAGCGGCAACCATACAAGCAACCTCAGCCCGATAATTCGATCGCAAGTACTCCGCAATCCGCAAGCAGGGTCAGAGTAATTTTCGCGATGAAGCCTGCGAAAAAAAACTCTGGCCCTGGTTGCTACCGATGGGTAGTTTGCAGCCGCAGGTAAAAGCGGACCGACGCAACCGCCGGAAAAAGCGACTCGAGGCATCCCGAACGACAGCATCATCAACCCAACCCCTACCGCGTCTCGTTAAACAACTCACGCCCGATCAGCATCCGCCGGATCTCGCTAGTCCCCGCCCCGATCTCATACAACTTCGCATCCCGCCACAACCGCCCGGCAGGGTAATCATTGATATACCCGTTACCTCCCAGCGCCTGAATCGTCTCCCCCGCCATCCAGGTCGCCTTCTCGGCCGAATACAAAATCGCCCCCGCCGCATCCTTGCGCAAGGCCCGCACCGCCTCCGGAGAACCGGCCCGGTCACACGCCTGACCGACCGCGTACACGTACGCCTTGCACGCCATCATTGTCGAATACATATCGGCCAGCTTGCCCTGCATTAGCTGGAATTCGCCGATAGCCTGACCGAACTGCTGGCGCTCGTGCACGTACGGCACCACCACATCCATACAGGCCTGCATGATCCCGAGCGGCCCGCCCGACAGCACGGCGCGCTCGTAATCGAGACCCGACATCAGCACATTGACGCCCTTGCCCAACCCGCCGAACACGTTCCCGGCCGGTACTTCGCAGTCACGGAATACCAGTTCACCGGTGTGCGATCCGCGCATGCCGAGCTTGTCGAGTTTTTGCGCGACGCTAAATCCCTTGAAATCTTTTTCGATCAAGAAGGCGGTCATGCCGCGTGCACCGGCTTCCGGATCGCTCTTTGCATAGACCACCAGCACGTCGGCATCGGGACCGTTGGTGATCCACATCTTGGTGCCGTTGAGGATCCAGCGATCGCCCTTCCAGTCGGCGCGCAACTTCATGCTGACAACGTCGGAACCGGCGTTCGGCTCCGACATGGCCAGCGCGCCGATGTATTCGCCGCTGACCAGTTTCGGTAAATATTTGGCCTTCTGTTCGTCGCTGCCGTTGCGCTTGATCTGGTTCACGCACAGGTTCGAATGGGCACCGTACGACAAACCTACCGAGGCCGAGGCGCGCGAGATTTCTTCCATCGCGATGATGTGGGCGAGGTAGCCCATGCCGGTACCGCCGTATTCTTCTCCGACCGTGATGCCGAGTACGCCAAGGTCGCCCATCTTGCGCCACAGGTCCATCGGGAACTGGTCAGTGCGGTCGATCTCGCCGGCGCGCGGTGCAATTTCGGCGGCAGCAAACTGGGAGATCGTGTCGCGCAGCGCCGCGATGTCGTCGCCGTGGTCAAACGTCAAGCCGGGCAGGTGGAGCATGGCATCCTCGGGTTATCGGAATCGATTAAAAATCAGCTACGGAATCATATCTTTAATTGACGTTAACGTAAACGTCAATCATGTTGAACGGACTTGGTCTGCGCGGCGGCTTTGACCGCGGCTTTTTTAGTTGCACGTCCGTCCAGCAATTTGCGGCATTGCGCTTCGTGCGCGCTAATTTCGGCCAGCGTGATGTCGATGTCTTCGCGCTGCATTTCAAGTGTCAGCCGGTGCTGGCCCAATACTTCCATGAAGTGCTTCATCTGGGCGATGGTGTCACGTGGCGATTCGTACATGTCGACCAGATTCTTGATTTCGGACAGCGTCAGCCCGAGCCGTTTGCCGCGCAGCGTCAGTTTGAGGCGGGTGCGCTCGCGCGCGCCGTAGACCCGCACGCGCCCGCTGGACCCTTCGCGGCTCGGACTGAGCAAGCCCTGGTCTTCGTAGAAACGGATCGCGCGCGGCGTGATGTCAAATTCGCGGGACAGTTCGGTGATGGTGTAGGTAGACATTCGTTTAGAATCAGCTTTACGTTAACGTCAATCATTGTAGGCGCAGACGTCCTGCCTGCGCATCACCTTTACCGAAAAGTTCACCATGAATCTGCTCGAAGCCCAGCTTGATTATCCGTTCGGCGACACCTTGCCTGCTGACGCCAGCCTGCTTGAGGTGGCCCCCGGTGTGCTGTGGTTGCGCATGGGTTTGCCGTTTGCACTGAACCACATCAACTTGTGGCTTTTGGAGGATATGTTTGATAGCGAACATGGCCCGATTGCCGGCTGGACGGCGATCGATTGCGGGGTTGCCAACGATGCCACGCGCGCAGCCTGGGAAACGATTTTTTTACATGGCTTGCGCGGACTACCGATCCGGCGTGTCATCGCCACGCACTGCCATCCGGACCATGTCGGCCTGGCTGACTGGCTCTGTACGCGCTGGCAGGCACCGCTCTGGATGACGGCCGGCGAGTATGGTTTTGCCCGCATGATGGCGGCCGGTCTGCCGGGTGTCGACGGCACCGCCGCGCTGCCGCATTTCCAGCGCCACGGGCTGACCGATGCCGCCCTGCTGGCCACACTGGCCGAACGGAAAAGCTATTACCCGACGCTGGTACCGGGCATGCCGACGTCCTACGTGCGGTTGCAGGAGGGCCATGATGTGACGATAGGCGGGAATGCATGGCGCGTCATCACCGGCTTCGGCCACTCGCCGGAACATGCGTCGCTGTACTGCGCAACGCTGGGCGTGCTGATCGCCGGTGATATGGTGCTGCCGCGCATATCGACCAACGTTTCGGTCTTTGCCATCGAGCCGCAAGCCAATCCGGTCCGGCAGTTTCTGGATTCGCTGGCGAAGTATGCTGATCTACCGGCCAGTGTGCTGGTGCTACCGTCGCATGGAAAACCGTTTCGCGGATTGCATGTGCGCATTGGCCAGCTCAACGATCATCACGCCGCGCGCCTGGCCGAAGTGCAGGAAGCCTGCGTCATACCGCAGTCGGCTGCCAGCATCGTGCCGCTGATGTTTCCACGGGCGCTGGACGCGCACCAGTTGACCTTTGCACTCGGCGAGGCGCTGGCGCATTTGCATCTGCTTTGGTTCGAGGGAAGCGTGCAGCGGATCGCCGGTGCGGATGGCGTGCTGCGTTTTGTGCGAGTAGGGACCGACTAGCCCAGCAAGCGTTCGTAGGCGGTCTCGGTGACGCCGTAACAGCTGCATGCGGCAGCGATCAGCGCCTCCCGGTCCAGTATCGTGATGTCGCCGCGCCGGTAACTGATCAGTCCGCGCGATTGCAGCGCACGGGCGGCCAGCGTGATGCCGACCCGGCGTACGCCAAGCAAGTCGGCCAGCATCTGGTGTGTCATTTCGAAAAAATCGTCGTCGACCCGGTCATGCATCATCAGCAGCCAGAACGCGAGGCGCGCTTCGAGCAAATGAAACTGGCAGCAGGTTGGTTTGCGGATCAGGTAATCCAGCGTCAGGTGCAAGTAGCTTGAGATACGCCGCCGTAATGTCGGCATGGCCACCAGTAGCAACAAAAATTTATTCCGGCTGATGCGCCAGGCTTCGCCGCTTTCCTGCACCGAGGCTTGCACCAGCAACGATGCGACGCCGGTGGTGAGCGTGCTTCCCAGCATGCCTTCATTGCCAATCAGGCTGACACCCAACTGGGTGCCGCTTTCGGTGGGCGTCGTCAGACAAATTGTGCAGCCAATCGGAAAATAGACCTGGGCCATCGGATGTCCCGCTTCCACCAGCACCATACCGCTGGTCAGCTTGACACGGGTGCAACCGGAAAGGATTTGCTCACGATCACGGCGAGACAGGCCTGCAAGCAAGCGGTTGACGTTCGTGCTGTTTTTTACTTTTTCTAAACTGACCAAAATGGTGTCCGTAGGCTGCGTAATCTCATCGGAAATGGCTGGTCTTTGTCGTCTTATTCTCCAGTCTAACGCTAGTTAAAACAAACTTTCGACAAATATTTTAAATCGACGACGATTATCGCATTACTTCCAGTTCACTTTTGAAGTAAACCTTTTCGCGAACCAATTGATAAATCATTGCTCCAAGAAATATCACCAGATATTTTCCGGACACACACATTTGCGTACAACTAACCAATTTCTGAAATCATTTTTTTTAAATATATTACTTTTAAAAAAGTGTCCTAATGATTTACTATATGTTCGCTACCGAACATAGAAGTATTGCATTCGCTTGCGCTGCTGCGCCCGGCCGCATAGACTTGGTACGCTAAACCCAGAAAACCATTTTTAATTTGTCTCTGTACAAGACAAAACAACCCGTTCGGCAGTTGCCGTTCGGGCCCGTAACTCACGTATCCGCCACATCAGGTTCCTGCTGCGCATAGACTGGCCGATACGACTGACATGGAATAGCTCGCGTCAATGAAAGCATCTATAGAACGAGAAGACTTTAGCGAGCGCTTGCAGCTTGCCTTGCGCAATGCCGATTACTCACCGGATAGCCCAACGCAACTTGCCCGCGAATTCAATGTCCGGTTTACCGGCGGTCCGATCACCGTGCATGCGGCACGCAAGTGGTTGGGCGGCGAAGCCATACCGACGCAGGAAAAACTGCGTACGCTGGCGCAGTGGCTGGGCGTCCCCGCCGAGTGGCTGCGCTTCGGTGGCGGCGAAACGGTCAACGGCGAAACCGCCGATCCAAGCGCGCGATTTGAATCAGCCGATGTCAAGCTGATCGCAGACTTGCAGCGCCTCGACGAAACCCATCGTGGCATTGCCCGTGAAATCGTTCGCTTGCTGGTGCGGATCAACCGACCTACCTGACCTTGTGGTACCTGATCAGGCTTGCTGTCGAAGCTGATCCAGGTACTGCATGCCGGCGATGGCGCGGCTGCCATACCATGACAGCATTTCGCCATCGACCAGCAAGACCGGCTTGCCAAGCTGTTGCTCCAGACTATCGACATGCGCTTCGGTGAAGCGGTACGGTTCACTCGACAGCAGTACCAAGTCGATCTCGTGGGCCAACTGGTCTGACCAGGAAAAAACCGGATAGCGTGCGTCCGTGTTTTCCGGCAACGCAATCCACTGCTGCCAGCCTATCTGTTCCAGCATGCGTGCAATGTACGTGTCGCGTGTAACCGTCATCCACGGATCTTTCCAGATGCAGTACAACACCCGCTGTGGTCGCCCTGTGCGCAATGTCGCTTTGGCGCGATTAAATTGCGTGCAAAGTAATTCTGCAGCCTCTTCGCGACCAAAAATACTTCCCAATAATCGAAATAAATCCAGGTTGTCATCGGGCGACCGCGGATGCGTGACGATCACATGCGGTACGAAACTGGCCAATGCCTCGACGGTAGGTTTTTCGTTTTCGTCGATGTTGACGATCAGATGGGTCGGTGCCAATGCGCGAAGTTTGCCGATGTTGACATCCTTGGTGCCACCGACTTTGGCTATCGATGTCACCAGTGCGGCCGGGTGGATGCAGAAGCCGGTACGACCGACTATCCACGGAGCGAGTCCGAGGTCACAGAGCAATTCGGTAATCGATGGCACCAGTGACACGATGCGCGGCGCTTGTGCACCGTCGACCAGCGGATGAATGACCCCGACAGCGTCAGTGCGTCTTTGTTGATGTGTCATGCTGCCTCCTGCTTGCATTGTGTGGTCTGCCCGACTCTCAAAAAAAAAGCCCGCGCCCTACCGGGCAACGGGCCTGACCTGACACGTTCGGGACCGGTTATTTTTTTGCCGCGTGCTCGGCAGTCGCCTTGGCGACCAACGCATCCATGACTTGCATGGTCGCGGTGGCCAGCACCTGCTCTGGCTGGCGTCCGCCCATTGCCGTACCGACGATGGAAGGCGACGTGATGTACTTGCCATCAATCGCGAGCGTCGGCACGCCGTCGATCTTGTAGGCTTCCTGCAGGACTAGTGCGCGCTTGACCTTGCTCGAGGTACCGAACGAATTGTAGGTGGCGGTAAATTTCTGCTTGTCGATACCCTGCTTGCCGACGAAGTCGAGGATGGTGGCATCGGTGTCGAGCGCCTGGCGCTCGACATGGATCGCATTGAATATCTTGCGCTGCATCTCTTCGGACTTGCCCATCGCTTCGAGGGCGTAATACAGTTTTTGTTGCGGAATGAAGGTGTCGCGAAAGTTAATCGGTACACGCTTGAAGTCAATCTTGTCGCCCTGTTTCTTGACCCACTCGGCCAACGTCGGCTCCAGTACATAGCAATGCGGGCACGAGTACCAGAAAAATTCCGTGACTTCGATTTTGTTACCGGCGTCAGTAGGTTGCGCCCGCTCCAGCGTGCGGTATTCGGCACCGTTTTGTGGCGCTGCCGGACTGGCGATTGCACCGGCCATGGCCAGGCCAAGGCCCACGGTGGCCAGCAGGCGGGGAATAAATTTGGTTAAACGCATAACGCTCCTCAAGGGGTTTTAGGGGTACGGACGACTGCGACATCGACGCCGTTATCAGTCAGTTTGCTACGGGCCCGGTTCATGGCATCGAGCTGGCTGAACGGGCCGATACGTACCCGATAGAAAGTGCCATTGTCGCTCAGCCTTTCAGTAATGCCTGCTTCGAAACCAAGTAGAGCTAATTTGGCGCGGGCACTTTCAGCGTCAGGCTGGGCGCGAAAGGCACCAGCCTGCAAGTAGTAAGTCCACTTGTCGTCGCCTTCGGTCTTGGCACTCGCGGCTTTTGCCAGGTCGGCCTTGCGGTTTTTTTCCTCTGCAGAGGCCGGGCTGGCTTCTTTTGCGGCGGCATTTTTTTCAGCTTGCGGATCGGCGCTGTTTGGTGGCACCGGCTCGACGACAGGCGGATTCGCCAGTTCGCGGGCAGCTTCCTTGGCGGCCGCCTTGTTGCCGTAGAGCGGCTTGTTCGGGTCACTGACTTGTGCCGGGGTCAGCTCAGCCCGATCCGGTTTGGCGCCCTTGTTCAGAAAAGGCAGCGTGGTCTTGTTGATGGTCAGGGCTACAGCAACGGCAATGCCGAGACCGACAAGCAGGCCGACGATCAGGCCGAGCAAGGTGCCGCCGGCTTGCCGGATGCGTGGATGAGGGGAATGTGTATGCATGCTTGTCAGGTTACATCCTCGAAGGTGCAGAAACGCCAATCAATGACAGACCGTTACGCAATACCTGACGCGTAGCCAGCAACAAGGCCAGTCGCGCCATGCGGGTCGGCAGGTCGTCCACCAGTACGCGTTCGGCATTGTAGTAACTGTGCAGCTCACCGGCCAGATCGCGCAGGTAGAACGCGACCTGATGCGGTCCAAGTTCTTCCAGCGCATGTTCGAGCGCGTCCGGATAATCCGCCAGGCGCGCCAGCAGCGAGGCTTCGCGCGGTGCCGTCAGCGGCGTCAGGTCGACGCCATCGAGCAAGCTTTCATCGCCGCCCCATTGAGCCAGCACCGAGCAGATCCGGGCATGCGCGTACTGCACGTAATAGACCGGATTTTCGTCGGACTGCGCCCGCGCCAGATCAACATCGAAAATGAATTCGGTATCAGCCTTGCGCGAAATCAGGAAAAACCGCACCGCGTCGCGGCCGCGCGTCAGGTCGCGCGGGATGTCATTGACGACATCGCCGGGCGACTCGCCTGCCGCGTCGGATTCAACCTCACCATTGGACCATTCGATCAGGTCACGCAAGGTCACGTACGAGCCGGCCCGCTTGGAAATCTTAACCTCTTCGCCATTTTTCATGACGGTGACCATCTTGTGCAGCACGTAGTCGGGATAGCCCTGCGGGATACCCAGATCGACCGCTTGCAGACCGGCGCGCACACGGGCGATGGTGCCGTGGTGATCGCTGCCCTGGATGTTGATGGCGTTACCGAAACCGCGCTGCCATTTGACGATGTGATAGGCCACGTCCGGCACGAAGTAGGTATAGGTGCCGTCGGTTTTTTTCATGACGCGATCCTTGTCGTCGCCATAGTCGGTGGTGCGCAACCATAGCGCGCCATCGAGTTCGTAGGTCTTGCCGGCCTTGATCAGCGCATCGACGGCGGCATGCACTTTGCCGTCGCCGTACAGCGACGATTCGAGATAATAGTTATCGAATTTCACGCCGAAGGCTTGCAGATCGAGGTCTTGTTCGCGCCGCAAGTAGGCTACACCGAACTGGCGAATCGACTCGAGGTCATCGACCTGGCCGCTGGCTACCACCGGCGCACAATCGGCCGCCGAGACGGTTTTGCCAGCCAGAAAATCACGTGCGATTTCACCAATGTAGTCGCCGTTATAAGCCGGCTCCGGCCAGTCGGCGTCGCCCGGCTTGAAGCCGCGCGCCCGTGCCTGCACCGAGCTGGCCAGCGTGGCAATCTGCACGCCGGCATCGTTGTAATAGAACTCGCGCATGACATCGTAGCCTTGTACTTCGTACAGCGCCGACAGCGCATCACCGAGGGCGGCCTGACGGCCATGACCGACATGCAGCGGACCGGTCGGATTGGCGGAAACAAATTCAAGCAAGACCTTGCGGCCGGCACCAAGCGTGCCACGACCGTAGTCGGCGGCTTCCTGCAGTACGGTGTGCACCACTTCCTGCCGCGCCGCCAGCGCCAGACGCAGGTTGATGAAACCCGGACCGGCGATCTCGACGGCATCGACCAGACCGGCGCGAGCCGGGTCGGCCAGCAAGGCGGCCACCAGTTGCTGCGCCAGTTCGCGCGGATTTTTTTTCAGGGGCTTGGCCAGCTGCATCGCAATATTGCAGGACACATCGCCATGGGCAGGATCGCGCGGACGCTCGAGCACGACTGTCGGCTGCAGGTCGGTACCGGCCACCAGTGGTGCCAGGGCA
>JBLHMB010000014.1:0-67086 GCA_047621665.1 Bradyrhizobium sp.
GCGAAAGCAAACCGTCAATTTCATCCATTCTGGTCTTGCAATTTGTGACTGTGTCTCCGGCGTCGACAACAATTTTTTGTCAAAGACACCTGCAAATGGAGCGTAAAAAAATACATCTATTTTTATTTCAAAAACAATTTATCGATGTTTTGTGTGTAAATTATATTACTATTCGATTACAAGAAAACTACAATATTAAAAATTATTCACGAACAACACACTGACTTACTCTTCATTTTTCAGGAAGGAAAAATACGTGATGGACCAGACCGACAGCACCCTATGTACAACCGACACCGGCACCACCGGCACGCGAGATCAACGATGGCAATTCTGGATAGACCGTGGCGGCACTTTCACCGATATCGTCGCAAGACGGCCGGACGGCACACTGCTTACCCACAAACTTCTATCTGAAAACCCGGAGCAATATCCTGATGCTGCCGTTGCAGGCATCAAACTGCTACTGGGAATTGCTGCGGACGCGGTCATTTCGCCACAAGTTGTCGATGCAGTAAAAATGGGAACTACGGTGGCGACCAACGCCCTACTGGAACGCAAAGGCGATCCAACCGCCTTACTGATCACACGGGGGTTCCGCGATGCACTACGCATTGCCTACCAGAATCGCCCTCGCCTGTTTGACCGGCACATTGTTTTGCCGGAACTGCTGTACCGGCAAGTCATCGAAATCGACGAGCGCATCAGTGCCCATGGTGACGTCATCACGCCGCTCGATATCGCGCAGGCAGAACACGATCTGCAACAACTATTTGCCGTCGGGATCCGTTCGGTCGCCATCGTGCTGATGCATGGTTACCGCTATACACAACATGAAGCCACACTCGCCAGCCTTGCCGAAAAAATCGGCTTTACACAAATTTCGGTATCGCACCTGGTCAGTCCGCTGATGAAGCTGGTCTCACGCGGCGACACGACAGTGGTTGATGCCTATCTGTCGCCGATCCTGCGGCGCTACGTCGACCAGGTTGCAGGACAGATGAACGGGGTACGGCTGCTGTTCATGCAAAGTAATGGCGGACTGACCGATGCACACCGGTTTCAGGGCAAGGATTCGATTTTGTCGGGACCGGCAGGTGGCATCGTCGGCATGGCCGGTACGGCAAAGACAGCGGGGTTCGACAAGATTATCGGTTTTGACATGGGTGGCACCTCAACCGACGTGTCGCATTATGCCGGCGAGTTCGAACGCGAATTCGAAACCCAGGTGGCCGGCGTGCGCATGCGGGCGCCGATGATGAGCATCCACACGGTCGCCGCGGGTGGCGGATCCATCCTGCATTTCGATGGTTCACGTTACCGGGTTGGCCCCGACAGCGCCGGGGCCAATCCGGGGCCGACCAGCTACCGGCGCGGTGGGCCACTGGCGGTAACCGACTGTAATGTCATGGTCGGCAAGATCCAGCCGGAGTATTTTCCGGCAGTCTTCGGGCCGCAAGCCAATGCCGCGCTGGACCGCGCCGCCGTAGTACAAAAATTTACCGAGATGGCTGACCTCATTTATAGCCAGACAGGTAATCGCCGTACTCCCGAAGAAGTGGCCGAAGGATTCATCGACATTGCAGTGAGCAACATGGCCAATGCCATCAAATTTATCTCCGTGCAGCGCGGCCATGACGTCACCGGCTATACGCTGAGTACGTTCGGCGGTGCCGGTGGCCAGCATGCCTGTCTGGTCGCTGATGCGCTTGGCATGACGCGTGTCTTTGCCCATCCGTTTGCCGGTGTACTGTCGGCCTACGGGATGGGACTGGCCGACCAGACGGCCATGCGCGAGCAAGCGATGGAGTTGCCGCTCTCGGCCTCTATCGTCGACACCGTCGAAGCAAAACTGCATCTGCTGGCGCAATCGGGTCGCGATGACCTGCTGGCACAAGGCGTCGCAGCCGAACGTCTACAAGTCATTGAACGCATACACTTGCGCTATGACGGGACCGATTCGGTCATCATCGTGCCGTACGCCGGCATTGACCAGATGGTGGCGCAATTTGAAAGCGCCTATAAAAAGCGTTACTCGTTTTTGATGCCCGACAAGCAGCTGGTCATCGAAGCCATTTCGGTCGAAGCGATCGGCAAATCGCAAGAGGGCATTGAACTGATCGAGCCGTTGCCGCCACGTGCCGGCAAGTTGCTGGAACGCGACACCGTACGGGTTTTTTCAGCAGGAGAGTGGCATCAAACCGGCTTGTACTTGCGTGAAGACATGCGTCCCGGCGACGTCATCCGCGGGCCCGCCATCATCGCAGAAAAAAATGCCACCAACATCGTCGAGCCTGGCTGGGAGGCCGAAGTCACGGCCTTGAATCACCTTGTCATGAACCGCGTGCAGGAACGGATTCAGCGTAAGGCGATCGGCACGAGTGCCGATCCGGTCATGCTGGAAGTATTCAATAACCTGTTCATGAGCATTGCCGAACAGATGGGATTACGACTGCAAAATACCGCTTTCTCGGTCAACATCAAGGAGCGCCTCGACTTTTCATGCGCCCTGTTCGATGCTGATGGCAACCTCATTGCGAATGCACCGCACATTCCGGTACACCTCGGCTCCATGGGTGAAAGCATCAAGGTCATCATTCGCGAGAACGCCGGCAGGATGCATCAGGGCGATGTCTTCATGCTCAATGATCCGTATCACGGCGGCACCCATTTACCGGACATCACCGTCATCACGCCTGCCTTCGATGCCGCCGGAGAGCGCATCCTGTTTTATGTCGGATCACGCGGCCACCATGCCGATATCGGCGGTATTACGCCGGGATCGATGCCGGCCAACAGCAAGGTGGTCGAGGAAGAAGGCGTACTGATTAATAACTTCCAGCTGGTACGCAACGGTCAGTTCCGCGAAGTCGAGACCGTCGCTCTGCTCGGATCGGGTCGCTATCCGGCGCGCAACATTCCGCAAAACATCGCTGATCTGCAGGCTCAGATCGCAGCCAACCAGAAAGGCGTGGACGAATTGCTGAAGATGGTCGAACACTTCGGACTCGGCGTCGTGCAGGCCTACATGCAGCATGTGCAGGACAATGCCGAGGAGGCAGTGCGGCGGGTCATCACGTCACTGAAGGATTCGAGCACTACCTACCGGCTCGACAATGGTGCGTTGATCAAGGTCGCGATCCGGGTTAATCAGTCCACCCGCAGCGCCGACATTGATTTCACCGGCACCTCGCCGCAACTTGACAACAACTTCAATGCGCCCAGTGCGATCTGCATGGCGGCCGTGTTGTATGTGTTCCGCACGCTGACCGACGATGAAATCCCGCTCAATGCCGGTTGCCTGAAACCGCTCAACGTCATCATCCCGGCTGGCTCCATGCTCAATCCGCATTACCCGGCTGCCGTGGTGTCAGGTAACGTCGAAACCTCCAGTTGCATCACCAATGCGCTCTATGGTGCACTCGGGGTGCTGGCCTCGTCACCGGGAACGATGAACAACTTCACGTTCGGCAATAACGAGTACCAGTATTACGAAACCATCGCAGGTGGCTCGGGTGCGGGTAAAGGTTTCGACGGTACCGATGTGGTCCAGACCCACATGACCAACTCGCGCCTGACCGATCCGGAAATCCTCGAATGGCGATATCCGGTGCGGCTCGACAGCTACGAAATCCGACCCCATTCAGGCGGCATCGGAAAATGGCACGGCGGCAATGGAGGGACACGCAAGATCCGCTTCCTGGAAAAAATGAGCGCGTCGATCCTCTCGAACAATCGCCTTGTCGCGCCCTTTGGCGCGGCCGGTGGTGGCGATGGCGAATGCGGCAGGAACACCGTATTGCGGCACGATGGCAGCATCGAAGAACTGGGCTTTGTTGCCAGTACCGAGATGGAACCGGGGGATGTGTTCGTCATTGAAACGCCGGGTGGCGGCGGATTTGGCAAGGCAGATTAACCTGCGTTGCCAATTGAAAAGCCGCGCGTCCCTGCTAGGGCGAGCGGCTTTTTTGGATGCGGAAGAAGGATTAGCCCGTTCGGTACGATAACCGCAGGGCATTGCATCGAAGGGGACGTTCCTGGTCGGGCAAAACCGGATACCCCCCCACGAAATTTGAAACAAGATCACCCGTTAAATCTCGACCTGTGTCCCCAATTCAATCACACGATTACTGGGGATACGGTAATAGTCCGCCGCATCACGCGCATTACGCGACATCGTCGCGTACAGCCGTTCGCGCCACAGCGCCATGCCGCCGTTGCCGACCGTCGGAATGACGGTCTGACGAGAAATGAAGAATGAGGTTTCCATCATCGCGAGTTCGATGCCGATATCCTGGCAAGCCTGTAGCGCCGCAGGAATGTCGCGATCGTCCTTGAAACCGTAATTGACATCAACCTGGTAACAATCATGCCCCAGCGGCTGCACCGTGACGCGCTCCGATTCCGGCACACGCGGAATATGACGATTGCGGATCGTCAGGAACAATACCTGTTCGTGCAGCACCTTGTTATGGGCCAGGTTGTGCAACATCGCATGCGGCACGCCATCGCCTTCACCGCGCAGAAAAATGGCGGTGCCGGGGACCCGCGTCGGCGGACTCATGAACAGGGAGGTCAGGAACTGCTCGAGCGGAATCGCGTGCTTCTGCAGGTTATCGAACACCAGCTGGCGACCACGTTTCCAGGTCATCATGATCGTGAACATGACCGCGCCCAGCACCAGTGGAAACCAACCGCCGTGTGCGACCTTGAGCAGGTTGGCCGAAAAAAAGGCACTGTCGATCACAAAGAAAAATCCGGTCGCCAGAATGCAAATCCAAAAATTGTAGCGCCACGCGTAGCGCACCACAAAAAAGGTCAGGATGGTCGTTGTCGTCATCGTCGCCGTGACCGCGATACCGTACGCTGCAGCCAGATTGGTCGATGAACCGAAACCAACCACCGCCAGAATCACCACCACCAACTGAACCCAGTTAGCGGTCGGGATATAAATCTGGCCAATCTCGCGCTCGGACGTGTGGTCGACCCGCATGCGCGGCAAAAACCCCAGCGAGATCGCTTGCTGGGTCATCGAGAACGTACCGGAAATGGTGGCTTGCGAGGCGATCACGGTGGCCATCGTCGACAGGATGACCAATGGATAAATACTCCAGGCACCCAGCTGGTTAAAAAACGGATTGGTGATCATGGACGGATCGGCCAGTAACAAGCCACCCTGCCCAAGATAATTCAGCGCCAGCGCCGGAAACACGATGAGCGACCAGGCCAGCCGGATCGGCCGCCGGCCAAAGTGGCCCATGTCGGCATACAGCGCTTCGGCACCGGTGAACGCCAGCACGATCGCACCCAGCGCAATGAATGCCATCCAGGGATTACCGACCAGAAAAGCCAGCGCATAGACCGGATTAAGTGCCAGCAGAATTTCCGGTACGCGGGCGATATTGATGACACCCATGGTCGCCAGCGCGGCAAACCAGACCAGCATGACGATGCCGAACCACTTGCCGATACCAGCCGAGCCCTTGTACTGAACCAGATACAGGGCCACCAGCACCATCACGGTCAATGGCACCACGTAAGCTTTGAAGGCCGGTGTCGCCAGCTCCAGTCCCTCGAACGCCGACAATACCGAAATCGCCGGGGTGATCACGCTGTCGCCATAAAACAGTGCCGCGCCCAGCAACCCGACAATCGTCAGTGGTCGGTACCAGGCTGATTTTTTGGTCACCGACGACAGCGCCAGCGCCATCAACGCCATGATGCCACCCTCGCCACGGTTATCGGCGCGCAGGATCAGCGTGACGTACTTGAGTGAAACGATGATGGTCAGGCCCCAGACAATCAGCGACACAATGCCAAACAGATTGGCATGATTAAGCGGAACGCCATGGCTGCCGGAAAATACTTCTTTCAGTGCATACAAAGGGCTGGTGCCAATGTCGCCATAGACGACGCCAATGGCGCCCAGGGTCAGGCCGGCGATATTTTTGGAAGAGGTCGAGGTCGTCATTGGAAGCCGGTAACGTTATTCGGGGACGTGGTACATCGATTCAGGAGCCGAATCGTAGCACTGTTCGGTCCGGATTTCGCTGACAGTCTTGGAGGCCGGAAACGACAAGTCCAATTTTTAGGGCAACCATCTAAGAACGGGATAAGGACATAGCCGGGGGTATGTCGAAACATCCCGCGACAACACCGGTCAATCACCCGTATGCCAGCGGCACACGCGCGAAAGATCGGCAGCACATCGCATCCTGCGTCTACTTCGCGCCCATCAGCATCTCTGGTAATCCGGAGGCAATTCCCGGGAACACGCAGAGCAGGATAACCGCAACAAACATCAAACCAACAAACGGCATCACACCAACGATCACATCCTTGAGCGGGATGTCCGGCGCAATATTTTTGATGACGAAAATATTCAGACCAACCGGTGGATGGATCAGCCCCATTTCCATCACGATGGTCATCACGACACCAAACCAGATCAAGTCAAAACCAGCCGCTTTCAATGGCGGCAAAATGATCGGCGCGGTCATCAGAATGATCGATACCGGCGGCAGGAAAAAGCCGAACACAATCACCATCAGCAAGATCACCGCGAGCAGCACCCACTTCGACAAGGCCATCGCAACCACCGCTTGCGCCGCCGACTGACTGATGTGCAAATAGCTCATCACGTACGAGTACAGCAACGACATGCCGATGATGAGCAGCAGCATCGAGGATTCCTTGATCGTCGAACTGAGGATGGGCGCAAGATCACGCGGCTTCCAGATGCCGTAGACAATGGCGATCAGCACCAGTGCCAGCATTGCTCCGAGGCCGGCAGTCTCTGACGGCGTCGCATAACCACCGTACAACGCCACCATCACGCCGAGCAACAGCACGATGAACGGCAATACGCGCGGCAGCATTTCGACTTTTTGCGCGAGGGTAAAGTGTTCGACTTCGAGGTAAGCCGAAGCCGTGCCGTTGGCCAGAAAAGCTGCATGGGCCAGCCGGTATTCCTTGCGTGCGCGATAGACCGCGTAGCCCGAGAACAACCCGACCAGCAACACGCCCGGCCCGATCCCGGCAAGGAACAGGCGACCCAGCGATTGCTCGGCCGCGACCGCGTACAAGATCATCGTGATCGACGGTGGCAACAGAATACCCAGCGTGCCACCGGCGGCGATGATGCCGGCAGCAAAGCCGGGCGAATAACCGCGCCGGCGCATTTCCGGAATCCCGGCCGAGCCGATTGCCGAACACGTCGCCGGCGACGAACCGGCCATCGCGGCAAACAGCGCGCAGGCAAACACGTTGGCAATGCCCAGCCCGCCCGGCACCTTGTGCAGCCAGGTGTGAATCGCCGAATACAGGTCTTTTCCGGCCGGCGATTTGCCGATTGCCGCGCCTTTCAGAATGAACAGCGGAATCGCCAACAACGTGATCGACGCCATCTCTTCATAGACGTTTTGCGTGACCGTATCAAGCGACGATGCCGGCATAAAAAAATACATGAAGGTCACCGCCACCACGCCCAGTGCATACGCAATCGGCATCCCGGAAAACATCACCACCAGCGTCGTTATACCGTACATCAACCCCAGGGTCAGTTCGCTCATGTCGCGCTCCGCCCGGCTGATTTATTGGTCATGCGGACCAGCACCTGCATCGCAATTTGTAGCGACAGCAAGCTCATGCCAAACGCCATCATGCCGTACGGAATCCACAGCGGTGGCGCAAAAGTCGAACTGGTCGTGAAACCCTCTGAATAGGCTTCATGGAACAGTGACCACGACTTCCACGAAAAAAACAGGCAGAACAGCAACGACAGCACATCGACAAACATCATCCGCGCCGCATTGACGCGTGGCGGCAAAATGGACGCCAAGGCTTCGATGCCGATGTGACCACGCAGCGACTGCACGTAGGCGCAGCAAAAAAAGGTGACGCCAACCAGCATGAAGACCGATGCTTCATCCTGCCAGTCGGTCGGCAGCTTGAAAAAGTAGCGCGACACGACCGAGTACGTCAACACCAGCGCAGTGAGAATCAAAGCTCCCATCGACAACATCAACAAGCCGTGATTGAAAGCATCGAGCGCCTTCGACAAACGGGCCACCAACGGATGATCGGGAACCGCCGGCCCTTTCGCCGGCTCCAGTTCAAAACCGTGACTCACAGAGTTTTCTCCGCCAGCTTGAGCAGATTGGCGCAATTGGCGTTGCGCTCGGCGTAGTCTTTCCAGGCGGTCGCGCGGGCGATGGTTTGCCATTTTTTGACTGTGGCTTCACTCAGGTCAGCCACTTTTGCGCCCGCCTTTTGATACACCGCAGCAACCAGCTGATCATCGGCTTGTGCCGACTTGCGCGCCATCGTTTCGAGCTCGCCACCGACGGCCATGATGATGGCTTGCTGGTCCTTGCTCAATTTATCGAACACGACTTTCGACATCATCAGCGGTTCGAACATGAACCAGTAGGCCTTGCCGCGACCGGTGGTCAGGCTCTTCGACACTTCTTCGAGACGAAACGAAATCAGCGAGGTCGATGACGTCAGTGCGGCGTCCATTGCGCCGGTCTGCATCGCGGCATAAATTTCATTCGACGGCAGCGACACCACGGCAGCACCGGCGGCTTTCAGGATCAGGTCCATCTCGCGCGAACCACCGCGGATTTTCAGGCCCTTCGCATCTTCCGGTTCGATGATCGGGATCGTGCGTGACGCAACACCACCGGCTTGCCAGATCCAGCTGACGACGACAATGCCTTTATCCAGCAACAGGCGATTGAGTTCGCGCCCGACTTCGGCATTTTTCCAGCCGTAACCCTGCTCATACGACGTCACCAGACCCGGCATCAGGCCGATGTTGACTTCCGGCATTTCACCGCCGGCATACGACAACGGCACCAGCGACATATCAAGTGCGCCCTTGCGCATTGACGAAAACTGCGCGTTGGTCTTCATCAACGATGAGCCTGGATAAATCTCGAATTTCAGGCTGCCTTTGGTGCGCTTCTCGACTTCGGTGGCGAACTGGCGGCACAGACGATCACGGAAATCCCCTTCGGTGGCGGTACCACCGGGAAACTGGTGTGAAATCTTGAATACGGTAGTTTGGGCCCACGCAGCAGGAATCGACAATAATGGGCTGGCCGCGATCGCGCCCAGCAACGTTCTGCGGGTAATTGAAAACATGATGTCTCCTCAACGGGATAGTTTATGCCTATGATGGCGATTTATATTCTTCGTATCGTATGCAAGGATATATTCCTCGTATGCAATGTCAAGAAAAAAGTAACGCATACTCGCCAGTAGTTAAACAGTGTTTTGGAGCCCCTATCAACACCTACCATTTGCCAGGCAACTGTCTGCGCTGTCCCGCTCACCCCGCACAACCACAACCATGACAACGCTCACTACAGGCCTGACCTTGTTCAGCGTGGCGATGCTGGCCGGCGGCATCAATGCCGTCGCCGGCGGCGGCTCGTTCCTGACTTTCCCGGCCTTACTGCTGACCGGCATGCCCGGGATTGCGGCCAATGCCACCAACAACACGGCGATGTGGCTGGGCACGGCGGCCAGTGCGCATGGCTATCGTGAAGAATTGCGCCAGACCAGTACCGTCAATGTGCGCCTGGTGGTGTCGAGCGGACTGGGCAGCATCATCGGCGCGCTGCTCGTGCTGTGGACACCCGAAGTCGCCTTCAACAAGGCCGTGCCGTTCCTGTTGCTGGCGGCGACCCTGCTGTTCATCCTCGGACCCATGCTGTCACGCCGCCACGGCGCGCAACCGGACGTGATGATCCTGCCGCGCTGGGCCATGCCGGCACAATTTTTCCTGGGAATATATGGCGGGTATTTTGGGGCCGGAGTCGGGATTGCCACGCTGGCCTTGCTCGGGCAAATCGGCTTCACCCGCATCCACCAGATGAATGGCCTGAAGACCTTGCTGACCTCGTGCATGAACGGCATCGCGGTAATTCCGTTTGCGATTGCCGGCGCCATCGTCTGGCACTGGGCGCTGGTCATGTGCGGCGGCGCGGTCATCGGCGGTTATATCGGCGCACGACTGGCGCGCAAGGCCTCACCGCGACTGATCCGCTTGATCGTGATCGTGGTGGCGGTCGGGATGACAGCCTATTTTTTCTGGAAAACGTATTTTCAACATTAACCGGCAAGACAAAAGTACTTACGATAACAAGTAAAAACCAACTTAAATGGTATATTCAATTATCCACTAATTTATTTGTTGAATTCATTTCCTGAAGGTAGAGTGCATAGCGACACCCACTTCAGGAAACGCCATGGTTGCCTCCCCTGTCCGTTTTGCGTCCCTTGTCACTCTCCGATTGACGGTTCTGCTCGGTGCGATGGTGCTGACAGGCTGCGCCAGCATGACGCCGGTTGCACTCACCAACGCTGACCTGAAACAGCAAGCCGACGCCGACCGCGCCACCGCACGACGCGACGTACCACCGATCACTGCGGCACTGAGCCTCGAAGAAGCGATTGCCCGCGCCCTCAAGTACAACCTCGAGCGCCGTGCGCGGATGATGGAAGAAGCGCTGGCCCTCAACACCTTCGAAGCCGGCAAATTCGACATGCTACCCAAACTGGTGGCCTCGGCCGGTTACCGCAGCCGCAATGAAGACCTCGTCACCCGCTCGATCGACTCGGTGACCGGCGCGCCGTCGCTGGCCAATCCGGCGATTTCGAGCGAACGCAATCACAGCAATGCCGACCTTGGCCTGACCTGGAATCTGCTCGATTTCGGTCTGAGTTATTACGGCGCGCAACAAAATGCCGACCGTATCCTGATCGCCACCGAGCGCCGCCGCAAGGCCATGCACATTCTGATTCAGGATGTGCGCACCGCGTTCTGGCGCACTGCCAGCGCCCAGAAACTGCGCGCCGGCATCCGCGCCACCAGCACGCTGGCCGAATCGGCACTGGTCGATTCACGCCAGGCCGAAACCGAACGCCTGCGCTCGCCGATCGATGCGCTGCGCTTCCAGCGCCAGTTGCTCGACAACCTGCGTCAGCTCGAAGCGATCGACCAGGAATTATCGACCGCCCGGATTGATCTGGCCGGCCTGATCAATGCCCCGCTCGACAGCGACCTCCGCGTCATCGAACCGACCGACCTGATGAACCAGAAAATGCTGGACTGGCCGGTCACGGCGATGGAAGACACCGCACTGGCCCAGAACGCCGACCTGCGCGAGCAGCACTACAACGTGCGCATCGCCAGTATCGAAACCCGCAAGACACTGGTCCGACTGTTCCCGAACCTGAGCTTCAATGACTCGCTGCGCTACGACTCCGACAAGTACATGATCAACAACCGCTGGAATGAAGCCGGCCTGCAGTTGTCGTTCAACCTGTTCAACTTGCTCAGCGCGCCGTCTCAACAGCGTCTGGCCGAGGCGGGTATCGCATTGGCAGACCAGCGCCGCGTGACCACGCAAATGGCGGTGCTCACGCAGATGCATGTAGCGCGTTTGCACTACGCCAGCGCGGTGCGCCAGTACCAGCGTGCCGATACGATCTGGAGTGTCGATGACCGCATCAGGCAGCATGTCGCCAACCGCGCCAGCGTACAAACCCAGAGCAAGCTCGACGCGGTCTCGAACGACACCGCCGCCATCCTCAGCCAGCTGCGTCGCTATCAAACGCTGGCGCAACTCAACGCCGCTGCCAGCCGGCTACAGGCCACGCTTGGCATGGAACCGGCCATCGGTGATGTACAGACCACGCCGCTGGCGCAACTCACCGGCGAAGTCGGTGCCGCGCTCAAGCAGTGGTCCGACGGCGAACTGGCCGGAATCGCAAAGCCATGAGCGCGCGCCACATCATGGTGGCGCTGGCGGCACTCGCAACGACGATGGCGCAAGCCGCCGATGCACCGCGCAGTCCGGCAGCCGTAATGGCGCAAGCCGCGCCGGTCAGTGCAGCGCCGTTGGCGGTCGCCGGCCAGCCAGCGCCGGAGCAACTGGAAATCCGCGCCCAGCTGACACCTCACCGCTACACTTCGCTGGCTGCAGAAATCGGCGCCAAGATCAATCGCCTGCCGGTGCAGGACGGCGGCCGTTTCAAGGCCGGTCAGCTTCTGATCGCCTTCGATTGCTCGCTGCAACAGGCGCAATTGAACAAGGCCGAAGCGGCACTCACTGCCGCCGATCAAAGCTGGAGTGCGAACAAGCGACTGGCCGAACTCAATTCGATCGGCAAGATCGAGCTGAACCTGTCGGAAGCCGAAGTTCTGAAGAGCCGCGCCGATGTCGCGTACATGCAGACCATGCTCGGCAAGTGCAGCATCAGTGCGCCGTTTTCCGGTCGCGTGGCAGAGCGCAAAGTGCAAGAGCAGCAATACGTGCAGCCCGGCCAGGCCATCATGGACATCATCGATGACAGCGTGCTGGAGATCGAATTTCTGGTGCCGAGCAAATGGCTCGCATGGGTCAAGCCCGGCACCGCGTTTCAGGTCAGTATCGACGAAACCCGCAAGAGCTATCCGGCCAAGGTACTGCGCATCGGCGCGCGGGTTGATCCGGTCAGCCAGTCGGTCAAGCTGGTGGCAGCCATCGACGGCCAGTTCTCCGAATTAATCGCCGGTATGAGCGGACGGGTTGCGCTAGCGCCGCCGGCCAACAAGTGAGGCGGCGATGAATAACGGCCAGCAATTCCATTTCATTTCCGGTCTGCCGCGCTCCGGCTCGACGCTGCTATCGGCCATCCTGCGCCAGAATCCACGTTTTCGGGCCGGCATGACCAGCCCGGTCGGCGCGCTGTTCAACTGCTTGCTCGAACAGGTCAGCGCCGGTTCCGAGTTCGGTCCGGTAATCCGCCAGGCCCAGCGCCGCCGCTTGTTACGCGGCCTGTTCGACAGCTTTTACGCGGACCAACCGGCCAACAGCGTGATCTTCGATACCAACCGCGTGTGGTCGTCCAAACTACCGGCGCTACTGGACCTGTTCCCGCAATCGAAGGTGATTGCGTGTGTGCGCAATGTAGCCTGGGTGATGGACAGCCTCGAACGTCTGTATCGTGCCAATCCGTTTGAAAACACCCGCCTGTTCAACGATACCGTCGAACGCAATACGGTCTACAGCCGCGTCGACACGCTCGGCCAGCGCAACCGGCTGGTCGGATTTTCATGGACGGCGATCAAGGAAGCGTTCTACAGCGAACAGGCCGCTTCGCTGCTATTGGTCGATTACGACCTGCTCGCTCAGGCACCGGAAAAAGTCCTACCGCTGGTCTATCAGTTCATCGGCGAGGCGTGGTTTGACGGTCATGATTTCGGCCAGCTGGAATTTGATGCCCCTGAATTTGACAGTGCGCTTGGCCTGTCCGGCCTGCACAAAGTGCGTCCGCGCGTGGCGCTAGAACCGCGCCGCACCATCTTGCCACCCGACCTGTTCGCGCAATATCAGGACATGAGTTTCTGGCACGACGTGGCCAACAGCACGGCCAGCGTCATCACTGCAAAAAAATCCCCTTCACCGTCGTAGGAAGCCACATGAACCGCATCTTCAATACCGTCTGGAATGACTTCACACTCACCTTCGTGGCGGTTGGCGAACATGTCCGGGGACGCGGAAAACGCAGCGGTGGCAGCAGCACCGGCGCCAGTGATGCCGTCGTCGTGGCCGGTCCGAAGCAACGCTTGCGGCAGGCGCGTCCCGGCATGCTGGCGCTGGAAGCACGCATCATGTTTGATGGCGCGGCCGTGCATTCGGTGGTCGATGCCGTGCATCACGTCGAAGCGCCAGCCGTGCAACACGTGGTCGAAGCTGCGCCCGTCGCCGAGATGCAGAAGCTGGCCATGCGCGCTAGCGACAGCGCGCCGGCAGAACAGAAGGTACTGATTGTGGATGGCCGCGTACCCGACTACCAGCGCATCGTCGACAGCGCCGGAGCCGGCGTCAAGGTAGTGGTGCTGGACGTGAATCAGGACGGCATGACGCAGATCGCTGCTGCGCTCAATGGCATGCACGATATCGAATCGATCAGCATCATCTCGCATGGTGACAACGGCTTGCTCCTGCTCGGTAATGCAGCGCTGTTCAGCGCCGACCTTGACCGTTACCAGACCCAGTTGCAGGAGATCGGTGCCGCCCTGAAACCGGGTGGCGACATCCTGCTGTACGGCTGCGATGTCGGTCAGGGTAGTTCCGGACTGGCCTTCATCGACAGCCTGTCGGCACGCACCGGCGCAGTCGTGGCCGCCTCGACCGATGCCACCGGCGGCACCGCAGTCGGCGGTAACTGGGATCTCGACATTGCCACCGGCACGTTGCACAGCACGGCCGCCTTCGATACCGCACAACTGGATAACTACGATCACTTGCTGGTCACCAGCAGCGTCAATAGCGTCGCGCAACTGAAGGCCGCAATCGCCACAGGTAACAGCGATAACGTCGACGATGTCATCACGCTGACCGGCAATATCACCTTTGCGACGGCGGCCGATACCATCGCGATCAACGTCACCGATGGCCACAGGATGACCATTGTCGGTAGCGGTTTTACGATTAATGCAAATAACAAGGCAGGCGTCTTGAATGTCGCGTCAAGCGGGGTCGGCTCGTCGATAGAAATCCAGAATCTGACGATTACCAACGGCCTGCTCAGTGGTATCGGCGGCAATGGCGATGCCAGCAATGGCGGGATCGGCAAGGCCGGTGGCGACGCACCCGGTGCCGGGATTTATAACAGCGGCACGCTGGTCATTTCGGGCAGTACGATCACCGCCAACAAGGCTGCCGGTGGCGGTGGCTCCGGTGGCAGTTCGTCGGGATATGGCGACGGCGGCGGCGGCGGTGGCGGTTACGGCAGCGGCGTTGGCGGTGCCGGCGGTACCAGTCACGGTTCGATCAATGCCGCTGCACCAACGGCACCGTCGGGAATATCTGGCGGAAGTGGCGGAAGTAACAAGAACAACGGTCTTGGCGGCGGTCGCGGCGGCAGTACTAGCGGCGGCGGCGGCGGTTCTTACGGCGGCTATGCCAGTGGTGGAGCCGGAGGCACTGCCGATAACGACGCGCTCGCCATCGGGGGCGGTGGCGGAGGAACTGGCTACGATCGCACCGGTGGCCGCGGCGGCAACGCCACCGGCGCGATCTACAACACCGGCACGCTGACTATTACGACCAGCAGCATTACCAACAATATTGCCGCCGGCGGTGGTGGTGGAGGCGGATCGACCATCAGTTCGGGCTACAACGGCGGCGCCGGCGGCGTTGCCGTTGGCGGCATCTGGAATGACGGCGGTATTGCAGCGCTGGACACGGCTACCTCCGCGACACTGGCGTCAGGAAATACCGTAGGAGGGGGAGCGGGCGGTAGTTCTCCGGCCGGCAACACGGGAGCAAGCGGCGCCTTTAATGCGCAAAAAATGGGCACTTTCGGCATTGCCACGACCACCACCACCATCAGCAGCGCCAGTGCCGGCAGCGCCAATGGCAGCTACAAAGCCGGCGACACGCTCTCGCTCAACGTCACATTCAGTGCGGCCGTCACGGTCGACACCAGTGGCGGCACACCGACGCTGCTACTGGAAACCGGCAGCACCGACCGCAGCGCGACCTATGTCTCGGGTTCGGGAACCGGCACCCTCACCTTCTCGTACACGGTACAGACCGGCGACACCAGCAGCGATCTTGACTACCACGACACTGCCGTGCTCTCGCTCAATGGCAGCACCATTCGCGACGCCGGCACCAACGATGCGACGCTGACCCTGCCCACGGCCGGCGGCGCAAATTCGATCGCCGGACAAAAGAGTCTGGTCATCGATACGGCGCGCCCCACCGCAACCATTGTCGTAGCCGACAATGCCTTGGCCATCGGTGAAACCTCGCTGGTCACGATCACGTTTTCGGAACTCGTCACCGGCTTCACCAATGCCGACCTGACCATCGCTAACGGCTCCCTGTCAGCAGTCAGTTCGATGGACGGCGGCCTTACGTGGACCGCTACACTGACGCCCACAGCCAGCGTCACCGATGCCGCCAACCTGATCACGCTCGATAACACCGGTGTGACTGATGCGACCGGAAATACCGGTTCCGGCACCACGGATTCGAACAACTACGCCATCGATAGCGCGCGACCCACAGCGAGCATCATCGTCGCCGATAACGCACTGCTGGCCGGTGAAACCTCACTGGTCACGATCACGTTTTCGGAAACAGTCACCGGCTTCAACAATGCTGATCTCACCATTGCCAACGGCACGCTGACTGCGGTCAGCTCGATGGATGGCGGCATCACATGGACCGCCACGCTGACACCGACGACCAGCACTACCGATGCCAGCAATCTGATCACGCTCGATAACACCGGCGTGGCTGATGCCGCCGGCAATGCCGGTTCCGGCAGCACCGATTCGAACAACTACGCAGTCAGTACCGTGCGGCCCACGGCGAGCATAGTGGTCGCCGATAATGCGCTGGCCGTTGGTGAAGCCTCGCTGGTGACGATCACGTTTTCGGAAGCCGTTACCGGTTTCAGTAATGCTGATCTGAGCATCGCCAACGGCACGCTGACTGCGGTCAGTTCGATGGATGGCGGCGTCACCTGGACCGCCACGCTCACGCCGACCGCCAGCACCACCGATGCGACAAACCTCATCACGCTGGTCAACTCCGGCGTGAGTAATGCAGCGGGTAACAACGGCACCGGCACGACCAATTCGAACAACTACGCGATCGATACGGCGCGCCCCACCGCCACCCTCGTCGTCGCCGACAATGCACTGGCCATCGGCGAAACCTCGCTGGTGACGATCGCGTTTTCGGAACTCGTCACCGGCTTTACCAATGCTGATCTGACCGTCGCCAACGGCTCCCTGTCAGCGGTCAGTTCAATGGACGGCGGTCTCACCTGGACCGCTACACTGACGCCGACGGCCAGCGTCACCGATGCCTCCAACCTGATCATGCTCGATAACACCGGCGTGACTGATGCGGCCGGCAATGCCGGTTCCGGCACGACTGATTCGAACAACTACGCGATCGATAGTGTGCGACCAACAGCGGGCATCATCGTTGCCGATAACGCACTGCTGGCCGGTGAAACCTCACTGGTGACGATTACGTTTTCGGAAGCCGTCACCGGCTTCAGCAATGCTGACCTCACCATTGCCAACGGCACGCTGACTTCAGTCAGCTCGATGGATGGCGGCATCACATGGACCGCCACGCTGACGCCAACGACCAGCACTACCGATGCCAGCAATCTGATCACGCTCGATAACACCGGCGTGGCTGATGCTGCCGGCAATGCCGGTTCCGGCAGCACCGGCTCGAACAACTACGTGGTCAATACCGTGCGACCAACGACGACTATCGTGGTCTCCGACAATGCCCTGAAGGCCGGCGAAACGGCGCTGGTCACGATCACGTTTTCGGAAGCCGTCACCGGCTTCACCAATGCTGACCTGACCATCGCCAACGGCACGCTAAGCGCCGTCGGCTCGATGGACGGTGGCATGACCTATACCGCGACCCTCACGCCGACCGCCAGCACCATCGATGCGGCCAACCTGATCACGCTCAGCAACACCGGTATCACGAATGCGGCCGGCAATACCGGCACCGGCACAACCGATTCGAATAACTATGCGATCGATACGGCGCGGCCCGGCGCGACCATTGTCGTCGCCGACAATGCGCTAGCCATCGACGAAACTTCGCTGGTGACGATCACGTTTTCGGAAGCTGTTACCGGTCTCACCAATGGCGATCTGAGCATCGCTCACGGCACGCTGTCAACCGTCGGCTCATCCGATGGCGGCACGACATGGACCGCCACCTTCACGCCGACGACCGGCATCACCGACGCCAGCAACCTGATCACGCTCAATAACAGCGGCGTCACCAATGCCGCCGGCAATGCCGGTTCCGGCAGCACTGACTCGAACAATTACGTAATCGATGGCGTGCGGCCCACAGCATCGATCGTCATCGCCGACAACGCGCTGGCCATCGGCGAAACCTCGCTGGTCACGATTACCTTCTCGGAAGCCGTCACCGGCTTCACCAATGCCGATCTGAGCGTGGCTAACGGTACGCTCAGCACGGTCAGTTCGTCCGATGGCGGGTTGACATGGACTGCGCTGCTGACTTCCGCAGCACGCATCACCAACGCCAGCAACGTCATCACGCTAGATCGCAGTGGCGTGAACGACAGCGCCGGTAACGCTGGCAGCGGCACGACTATCTCGAACAATTTTGCGATCGATGCTGCGCCGGCAATTACCGGCGCGACCTACGATGCGCGCAGCGGCGAACTGGTCGTCAGCGGCATCAACCTGCAGGCCGGTGATGCGATCGCCTATCGCAACCTGATCGTCACCGGCGAAGGCGGCCGCAGCGCGGCGCTGCTCGGTTCGGCCGGCATCACTGCCAGCAGCGCAACGCGCTTTGCCGTCACGCTGGACGAAGCCGACCGGCTTGCGGTCAATGTCTTGCTCAACAAGGATGGCAATAGTGCCATCGACGGCGCGCCGTTCAACCTCGGTGCATCGGCCAACTGGAATATCACGGCGGGTGCCGATGCCGACCTGAGCGGCAACGCGATCGTTGTCAGCAGGACCAACGTTGCGCCGGGCATTTCCGGCACCCGCACCGGACAGGCCGTCGACGACAACGCCAGCCTGCACCCGTTTTCCGGCATCGTCATTACCGACACCGATCCGGGTGCGCAGGAACAGGTCCGCATTGCGCTCGATCATGCCGACCGGGGCCGCTTCACTGTCGCCTCGCTGGCTGCGTCCGGATTTTCCACCAGCGATGGCGGGCTGAGCTATGTCCACGTCGCCGGCAGTCCGGTCGTCATCGAAGCGGCGCTGCGTGCGCTGGTCTACCAGCCCGTCAGCAACCGCATTGCGGTGGGCCAGAGCGAGACCGTCGCCTTCACTGTCAGTGTTAATGACGGCTATGGCGTCATCGCCGACGCGGCCAGTTCGGTGCTGATCCGGTCAGTCAATGACGCCGCCGTCATCGGCGATACCGTCGCCAGCGTCAGCGAAGATGGCCCGACGTCGGCCAGCGGCACCCTGACAACGACCGATGCCGACATCGGGCAGTCCGGCTTTGTGGCGCAACGCGCCAGCACCGGCACGTATGGCCAGTTCACGCTCGCTACCAGTGGCGCGTGGAGCTACCAGCTCGACAATGCTGCTGCCAGCGTGCAAGCCCTCAACAGCGGCACGCGCGTCAGCGACCGCTTCACCGTCGTCACTGCCGATGGCACCAGCAAGCAGTTCGTCGTGACGATCAGCGGCAAGGATGAAGCCGTTGTGGTGGTGTCGCCACCACCAGCGCCAGCGGTCGTTTCCATCGCCGAACGCAGCACCACCGCCATACCGGTCGCCACGGTCGCGCCAGCATCGCTCGTCACCGCCATTGAACCAGCGCAACCGGTACCCGAACCGCGCTTTGCAGAAGTCCGTTACACCGAACCGGCCAGTGTCGCGAACGGTTTCCGGATGGTCGTCAGTAGTTCCGACGCGTCGGGTCTGCGCGTCCTCAATGGCATGCCCGATCAGAACACGATCGACAACCGCATCGCGTTCAGCGTCCCGGTCGACGCCTTCGCCAGTGGCAGCGAAAACGTCACCGTGCAATTACGCGCTGACCGTGTCAATGGCCAAGCCTTGCCAGGCTGGTTGCGCTTCGATCCGCAGACCGGCGCTTTCGAGGGCACGCCACCGGCCGATGCGCGCGGCGAACTGGTCATCAAGGTCACTGCACGCGATGCCAACGGCAATGAAGCCGTCACGACCTTCCGGCTCCAGCTCAACAGCAAACCGGTACCCGGTCGCGCCGGCCTGTCCGAGCAACTGCGCCAAGCCAGTCTGGCAACGCGCCGGGCCGCGTGACCATCCCGATTACTGCAACGCTGTTCGAGCTGGCACGGCGTGCGCGCCAGCTCGATGACAGCGCGGCACTCGGCTTCATGGCCGTCAACGAGTCGCATGCACTGGCACCCTACCGGCAAGCTGCGCTGTGGCTGACCGAAGGCGGCGTCGCGGCGTTGTCCGGCGTGGTCCAGCTTGAAGCCAACGCACCGTATGCGCAATGGCTGAACCGGGTCTGCGCAACGCTGCCGGTGGATTCGTCGCAGCCGGTACTGACCGGACCGGAAACACTGGCACCCGAAGTCGCCGGCGAATGGCCGGACTGGCTGCCGGCGCATGGCTTGTGGTTGCCATTCGTAGCCCGCGCCGGCAAGCCGGCCGGCGGTCTTTTGCTGGCGCGTGACCTGCCGTGGCAGGAGCAGGAACTGGCACTGCTGGCCGAGTGGATCGATAGCTGGCGACATGCGTGGCAGGCACTTTATCGGCCCTCGCCGTGGACCAGCCGACGCTGGCTGGCCCACTTGCGTCCGATACCGGGTACGCCGTGGTGGCGTCACAAGCGCATTGGCTGGCTGGCCGGTGTTCTGCTGGTGCTGGCCCTGCCGGTGCGCCTGAGCGTGCTGGCGCCGGGCGAACTGGTACCGGCCAATCCAGCCGTGGTGCGCGCCCCGCTCGATGGTGTCGTCGGCAGCTTTGCGGTCAAGCCGAACCAGCTGGTCCAGCGCGGTCAGCCGCTGTTTGCGCTCGACGATGTGACGCTCTCCAGCAAGCTCGAAGTCGCCACCCAGGCGCAGACCGGTGCCGAAGCAGAATACCGGCAAGCCGCACAACTGGCGGTGACCGACGGCAAGATCAAGGGTCGATTGGCGCTGCTGACCGGCAAACTCGCAGAGCGCCGTGCTGAAACCGATTACCTGCGCGGCCAGCGCGAACGCGCACATGTGGTCGCACCGCAGGACGGCATTGCGCTGTTCGATGATCCGGTCGAATGGATCGGCAAGCCGGTCGTCACCGGCGAACGCATCCTGCGCCTGGCTACTCCCGGCGATGTCGAGATCGAAGTCTGGCTGCCGCTGGCCGATGCGATCCCGCTGGCTGCCGGTACCGATGTGCAGCTGTATCTGAATGCCAGCCCGCTGTCGCCGGTCGCGGCCAAATTGCGCTACATGGCACATGATGCGGTCCAGCGTCCCGACGGCAGTTATGCCTACCGCGTGCGCGCCACGCTGAGCGGCAGCACGACGCACCGCATCGGTCTGAAAGGCAGTGCCAAACTCAGCGGCGAACGGGTCGCGCTGGGCTACTGGATATTGCGCCGGCCGCTGGCCGCGCTGCGCCAGAGCGTCGGATTCTGAGCGATGGACCTGCCTGTCCTGCGTGAAGAACTCGCGCTGTTTGCCGGACCGGCACTGGCCGATGGCCAGCCCAGCTGGACGCTGCATGATCCGGTGCGCAACCAGTTTTTTCAGATCGACTGGATGACGTTTGAAATCCTCGGGCGCTGGAATTTGCTGACCCCGGCGGCGATGCTGACCTCGCTCCATATCGAGACCACCTTGCGACCGGATGCCGACGATGTCGCGGCGGTCGCCACCTTCCTGCGCGATAACCAGCTGGTGCAAGTCGGTGGTGCCGCCAGCGCCATCCGGCTGGCAGCACGGCAGGCGCATCTGCGCGGCAGCTGGCAACAATGGCTGCTGCATCACTACCTGTTTTTCCGCATTCCGCTGCTGCGTCCGGATGGCTGGCTGACGCGCGGCACGACGCTGGTCGCGCCGTTTTACACGCGCACTTTTGCGCAGCTCAGCCTGCTGGCGCTGGTGCTGGGGCTGGTGATGGTCTACCGCGACTGGACCCATTTTTCCGCAACGCTGCTCGATACCTTCACGCCCAACAGCATCGTCAGCCTCGGCCTTGCCGTGGTCTTCGTCAAAGTGCTGCACGAGCTGGGTCACGCATTTACCGCCAAGCGGTACGGCTGTCGCGTGCCGGTGATGGGCGTGGCTTTTCTGGTGCTGCTGCCGATGGCCTACACCGACACCAACGAAGTCTGGAAACTGGCCGATCGCAAGCAACGCCTGATCGTCGCCGGGGCCGGCGTAGCCACCGAAATGGTGGTGGCGATCTGGGCCACGCTGGCCTGGTGCCTGCTACCGGAAGGCTTGCCGAAGTCGATCGCGTTCCTGCTCGCCACCACTACCTGGATCGCCACGCTGGCCATCAATGCCAGTCCGTTCATGCGCTTCGATGGCTATTTTTTACTGTCGGACTGGCTCGCCATGCCGAACCTGCACGGCCGCAGCTTCGCGCTGGCGCGCTGGAAATTGCGCAGCTGGCTGTTCGGACTGCGCCAGGAACCACCGGAATATTTTTCGCGCCGGCGCGCTGCCGGCCTGATTGCGTTTGCCTGGGCGACCTGGATTTACCGGCTGGTGCTGTTCCTCGGGATTGCCGCGCTGGTCTATCATTTTGTCGTCAAGGCGGTCGGCATCCTGCTGTTCGTCATCGAGATCGGCTGGTTCATCGTGCTGCCGCTGTGGCAAGAAATCCGCCACTGGCCGGCGCTGCTGCACCAGCGCGGTACCAGCGATCCAATGCCGTCGCGCGTGCGCCGCACTGCGCTGCTGCTGGTGTTGTTAGTGCTGCTGGCAGTTGTGCCGTGGCCGACCCGGCTCAGCGCATCCGGCCTGCTGAAACCGGCCGTGATGTTGCCGACCCATGCTCCGGCCGGTGCGCAACTGATCCGCCTGCCATGGCACGAAGGCAGCGCCGTCCCGGCCGGTGCGGTACTCCTCGAACTGGCTTCGGCCGAGCTGCCGCTGCGCTGGCACAAAGCGCAAGCCCGCATGACCCAGTTGCGCCAGCAAAATGCCGATGCTGCCGTCGATGCCGAACAGCGCCAGAATTTGCAGATACTGCAACAGGAGCAAGCCACCGCCGTCGCCGAACTGGCCGGCATCACCGCCGAACTGGCGTTGTATGCGCCAAGCGCACCGTTCGACGGCATCTTGCGCAACATCGATCCGGAGCTGGTTCCCGGGGTCTGGGTCAGCCAATACGAACGGCTGGCGGTGTTGGTAAAACCCGGTGCGTGGCAAGTCGATACCTATTTTGATGAAGACGATGTCCAGCGCATTGCGATCGGTGACCATGCGCGGTTTTATACCGATGGCATGACCGGTCCGGTGCTGCACCTGACGGTCAGTGCGATCGAGCCGGACGCGACCCGCGCCTTGCAGGCCACCCAACTGGCTGCGCAGTTCGGCGGCTCGGTGCTGACGCGCGACAAGCACGGCGTGCAGATTCCGGAACGTGCGGTCTACCGGGTCATGCTGACGACCAGCGACGATCCGGCCAGCCTGTCGCAACAGAGCTGGCGCGGACGTGTCGTGATTCATGGAAATTGGGAAGCGCCGGTGGTGGCGTTCCTGCGTGCCGGGTTGGTGCTGGTGTGGCGTGAGCTAGGATTTTGAGACAGGCTAAATCCAGTTTTCGACGCTTGGCAGCGACTCGAATCCCGGCCGCGCAAAGTAATAGCCCTGCATCAGGCGTATCCCGTTGTCCTTGAACCAGCGCGCCTCGCCTTCGGTTTCGACCCCTTCGGCGATGACTTCGACACCCAGCAATCCGGTCGTCAGCAAGATGCCCTTGACGACTGCCTGCTTGACCGGGTTGGTGTCGATGTCGCGTACCAGCTTGATATCGATCTTGATCAGCGTCGGCTGGAAGTCGGTCAGCAAGCCGAGTCCGGCATACCCGGCACCGAAATCATCGATCGCGGTAGCAAAACCACGATCCCGGTAGTAGCGGAAAATCGACAGCAGTTTTTCCGGCTCAAGAATCTGTTCGGATTCGGTGACTTCAAAAATGATCCGGTCGAGCGGAAAACCGGCCGCCTCGGCCGCCAAAATGGTGGTGCGGATACACAGCTCGGGTTGATAAATTGCGTTGGGCAGGAAGTTGATCGAGATGCGGCAAGTCATGCCCAGTTGCTGGGCCAGAAAAATACTGCGGATGCGGCAGCCCTGATCGAAGCGGTAGCGGTTTTCGTCGTTCACCATGCCCAGGATATGCGCAGCGCCTTCGCCATTGACACCGCGCACCAGCGCTTCATAGGCATAAATCGTGCGCTGCTCGACATCGACGATGGGCTGAAAAGCGAACGTAAAATCAAAATCCAGTTGATCCTTACAGACGGCACACCCGGGGTCGGGTATGTCGATTGGCAGGACCCTAATGATTTTTTGGGACACGATGAACTCTCCGGTATATTTTTAAACTGGGCGGATGGTAACACCCCATGTAGAAATAACCAGACTTACGATCAACAGCACGCATTGATCGATCAGATCAGCCCGCCATCATCACCGGACCACCTTTACCGATAGCCCGCTGATACGCCGGCCGCGCATTCATTTTCTTTTTGTAGGCCATCAGTGCCGGGAATTGCTTGCCTGCTGTCGCACGCGACAGCGCCGCTTCCACCGCAAAGCTCATCTGAAAATCGGCCATTGTCATCTGTTCACCGGCAAACCACGCGTGCCTGGTCAGATGCTGTTCCATGTACGCCATCGCAGTGGCCAGGTTCGGGTCGATCAATATCAGCTGTACCTGTTCGCATAATTTGCGGGCGATGGGGCGCACAAAAAATGGCATCGGCTGGGTAGGGATACTCGTGAATACCAGTTTCATGACCAGCCAGTTCATCAGCGAGCCTTCGGCAAAATGCATCCAGAAACGGCATTCGCGATATTCGGGCGTGCCCTGCCGGGGTTGCAGTGCGGCGACGTCGCTGGTGCCCTTGTCGCCATAGGTCTCGACCAGATATTCGACAATCGCACCGGATTCAGCCACCGTGACCCCGCCATCGGTGATAACCGGCGACTTGCCCATCGGATGGATGGCTTTCAATTCGGGCGGAGCGAGCTTGGTCTTTTTATTGCGCTGATAGCGCTTGATCTCGTACGGAACGCCCAGTTCTTCGAGCAGCCAGAGAATGCGCTGCGAACGGGAAGTATCGAGATGGTGGAGGGTAAGCATGGTTTCCTGTCAGTGAGAGCGCGCTGTGCGCAACGGTTTTCGAGTGTACACGGCGAACCGGCCGCCTTGCCGGGGTGCTGCGGTAGCAGTAAAAACTTATGCCCGGATTGTGTGAACAACTTTGTGCATAACCCTGTGTGAAGCAGCCGCAAGGCAGTCGCCATGCCGGTGCGCGACACTGCCTTATTTTTAAGCAGGACAACATCGTACTGGCGACGCGCCTGTCTGCGACCACGACAGCGAACACTTCAGCAACAACTGCTTTACCATGTCGATCCCGTCGCACCGGCGCACCGTGCGGATCGTCGCACCGACGCCGTTTGCGCTGATGCCGGATGCCACTTACTACAAAGATCAAGGTCACCCATGAACATCACCATCAACGATGCATTACGCAGTTACATCGACCCGCTCACCATCGACGAATACACAGCGCTTGAGCGCAGTCTGCTCGCTGAGGGTTGTCGTGACGCGCTGGTCCTGTGGGGCGACGTCCTGATCGACGGCCATAACCGCTACGCGATTTACCGCCAGCACGGGATCGCTTTTCAGGCCGTGCAAAATGCCAGCTTCGGCTCCCTCGACGACGTGATGCTGTGGATGATCGATAACCATCTGGCACGACGCAGCGTGTCGGATTTCCAGCGTGGCGTGCTGGCGTTGCGCAAAAAAGAAATCGTCGCGACGCGCCAGCGATTGCAATTGCAGGAGGCGCCTGCCGGTGCACCGGCCAACCCGCCCGCCACCACACCGGTCACCCCACCGATCGCTACCCGCGACGACGTCGCCCGGCTTGCCGGCATCAGCAGCAATACGATTACGCAGATCGAAAAAATCCAGAAAGCCGCGACGCCGGAACTGGTCAATGCAGTACGCGCCGGCACCATCTCGATTAATGCGGCAGCGGCAGTGGCGACACTGCCCGCCGCCAAACAGGTCGCTGCCGTCGCCGGTGGCAAAAAAGAATTGCAGCAAGCGGCGAAACAGGTGCGCGAGCTGAAGGCCGGGAGCCGCACTCCAAAGTTAAGCGCACCCGCCAGCGAAACAGGGGAACCCGAATCGCTGCAAGCCAGAGTCGCCGAACTGACTGCCGAGAATGCCGCCTTGACCGACCGGATTGTGCTGCTGACCGCCGCGCTGGAAGAAGCGCGGCGCGCGGCCTGATCAGGAAATCAGGATCGCCCTGAAATCATTGACGTTGGTTTTGGTCGGACCGGTGATGACAGCATCGCCGAGTGCGCCAAAAAAGCCGTGGCCATCATTATTGTCCAGACTGTCCCGGGGACGGAGTCCAAGTGCCCACGCGCGCGCCAGCGAATCTGGCATCAGCAGCGCACCGGCAATATCGACCATGCCGTCAACGCCGTCGGTGTCTGCCGCCAGCGCATGAATGGCAGCGTGACCATTAAGCGCGACGCCAAGCGACAGCAAAAATTCGACATTGCGACCACCGCTGCCATTCCCCTTGACGGTGACGGTGGTCTCGCCACCCGACAATAAAACACAAGGCCGCGTGAAGGGCATGTCGTGCGTCGCCACCTGCAGCGCAATCCCGGCCATGACCCGGCCAACTTCCGCAGCTTCGCCTTCAATCGCGTCGCCCAGCACATGCGCGGCAATCCCGCTTTGACTGGCCACTTCGGCTGCAGCCATCAACGCCATTTGCGGCGTGGCGATCAGGTGCGCTTCGCAGCGCGCCAGCCGTGCATCATCGGGCTTGACCGATTCACCGGCACCCGACTCCAGCACCGTGCGCGCAGCACCCGGCAAGGTAATGCCATAGCGACGCACGATGTCTAGCGCTTGCGCGCACGTGGTCGCATCACCCACGGTCGGACCCGAAGCAATATCGATCGGATCATCGCCCGGCACATCCGAAATCAGCAGCGTGACCACGCGCGCCGGAAAACAGGCGGCAGCCAGCCGGCCACCCTTGATCGCAGACAGATGGCGGCGCACACAATTCATTTCGGTGATGCTCGCGCCACATTGCAACAAAGCCTTGTTGATCGCCTGCTTGTCGGCCAGCGTGATGCCGGCGGCAGGCAATGGCATCAGCGCCGAACCGCCACCGGAAATCAGGCAGATCACCAGATCATCGGCCGTCAATCCCTGCACCAGTTGCAGGATGCGTTGCGCGGCATCCAGCCCGGCCTGGTCGGGAACCGGATGGGCGGCTTCGACAATCTCGATGCGGGTGCACGGCGCGGCGTAACCGTAGCGCGTGACGACCAGTCCGGTCAGCGGCGCAGGCCAATGCAACTCCAGCACCCGTGCCATTTCAGCCGAGGCCTTGCCGGCACCGATGACAATGGTTCTTCCGCTTGGCGCAGCCGGCAGGAACAACGGAATGCAGTGCGTCGGTTGCGCGGCTTCGACCGCCGCATCGAACATTTTTCGAAGCAAACTTGCTGGTTCCATGAGGGGAATCTCCTTGATTTAATCTTTACGGCCGGTCTTCCAGCGCATCCCGAAACCGTAACGGCGATCCATCATCTCATGCGCACCGACGCCACCTTCGGCGCCGAAATATTCGGCCAGCTTGGTGACCTGAAATTTGCCACCCACATTGTCGATCATGGCGATCGCGCACATCATCTGGGCATTGTTGCCGTTGTCCAGTTTGACCTCGACCGGTGCCTGACCGGGTGCCTCGATGGTGACTACGCCATCGGTCGCCGCCCAGTTGGCCGCGCCTTCGTAAATGAAGGTAAAGATCAGCGCGCGCTTGATGTGGGCGAACTGATCGCCGTTGATGAACATGTTCTCGCCATCCGTGCTGGTGCCGGTCCGGTCGTCACCGGCGAGCGAAATGTAGGGTGACGCTTCAAAATTTCCCCACGCTTTTCCGAGTGCCTGGATGCCGCCTTTTTTACCATCGGTCAGCTCATAGAGACAGGCCAGATCCAGATCGATACCGCCGCTTTTTTTGGCATCGCCCAGCAAGCGACTGAAGAATCCCGCTTTTTCTGGCGCAGCAATCGACGGGTTCTGGTTCCAGTTCAGATTGACACGGACCCGGCCATAACCTTGCCCGCCCTTTTTTTCGAGGCTGACTTTGTCACCTTGTTTTTCCAGCGTGATCTTCGATAGCGAGACTGCCGGTGCCGGTGAAGGTGCAGGCGCAGGTGCAGGTGCAGGTGCAGGTGACGCCGACGGCGCAGCAGCCGCCTGCTCGCCACCAAAATGCGTCAGCAGCGACGACAGCCCGCCCGCAAAACCCTGCCCCACTGCGCCAAATCGCCACACCCCGTCCTTGCGATAAATCTCGCCGGCGATCAGGGCGACCTCGGTATTGAAATCGGCACCGATCAATGGAAACGTTACCGCATCACCGAGCACCAGCGCGCCGGGCGCGATGTTGGCCATGGAGCCGGGACCGTCGATGGCGGCGGTGAATACCAGCTTCGCAATCGATGCCGGCAATTTGGCAAGATCAATCCGGTACACCGCCTTGCCTGACGATTGATCCAGTGTGATGGCGTTTTCCGGCGAGGCGGTCTGATTGAAAAAAACCAGATAGCGGTCATCCGACAACTTGTCGTTGCCATCCAGTCCAAAACAGGACACATCAATCGACGCGCCGGGTAAGGACACATCGAGCGTCACCGTCAACTGTTCCTGGCAACCCAGGTCGGTCAGTTTGCCTTTTTGCCCACGTGAAAATGTTTTCATCAAAATCTCTCCTGTGTAGTGTGATTACTTGACGGCCGGATCAGCCGGGTCAGCCGACTGATGGGCACCAAAATGAGATGCTTGTGCAATCGTGCGTTGTGCCCAGGCCCGGTGGGTCGTCACTTCGCACATCGAGTTATCGAGCTTGAAGACAGCCGGACTGTCTGCCGCAAGAATCGCTTCGGCCGATGCCAGATCGCGCGGCCTGACCATGAAGTGGCGCTCGATCTGGGCAATCTGGTCGGGATGAATCGCGGTCTTGCCGACCATTCCGTGGGCCAGATCTTCCTCGACTTCCTGCGCCAGCAAGTCCGGCAAATCCAGATGTTCGAAGACCGGCGCAGTCAGACAAAATCCGTACGGCCGAAAAGTCGTCACGAGCCGGGCGATGACCGGCCCCAGCGGCGTGCGATAGATGGTCATGTTGCGCGGGCGACGCAAGCCCAGCAAACCGAACAGATCATTGCCGCCTATCCGCAGCGCCAGAATGCGCGGACGCACACCGGGCGACTCCAGAAATACGCGCAACTCACGCATCTCGGCATCGTCGAATACGTCGGCCGTTTCCAGCGTAGGCATCAGCACATGACGCGTGTCACGCACATAGCGCAGATACGACGGCATGTTGTGCCGACTCGCCTTCGGAATCACGAAACCAGTCAGCTTGTCGGCACCCGGCATCGCCAGCACACGCGCCAGTACCTCGGCATTACGCACCCGTACAAAGCGCTCGGAGCGCGTAGCAGGCGGCATATTCTGCAGTGCGACGCTGAGCTGGAACAGCGCGTAACTGAGGTCTTTTTCAGCGACCGCATCTTCGGTACAAAAAATAACCGAGCGCACCTGCGCCAGCTTTTCACCGTTGGCGACCGCTGTCAGGTCGGGATGATTAGCGGGCACATACAGCGAGGCGCCGGGCAGTTTGTCGTTAAACATCGCGTTCGCTCCTGATCAGCGAGACCGCTTGATACGGTAGCGCCGGATCCTGTTCGACCAATACGCTTTTTTCGGTGGCCAGCGCGATCAGATGGGCCACCGCGGGTGCGGCCCGATCACGCACGATCACGCGTTCTGCCATCCGTCGCAACAGCACGCGGGTGGCTTCGCCGATACCGGGCTTGATCAAATTCGGGTCGGTGATCCGGTAAGCCTGCATGCAGTCCTGCATGAAGCGTTGCGAGGTCTGCGCGGCCGCTTCGCGGTCACCCGGCACCGCTGCGGGCAGACCGCTCTGCCTGGCAATTGTCTGCGCTGCCGCGATGAGCCGGTCGGCAAAAGCGCGCGACATGTCCTGTGGTTCAAAATTCTCGTAGTACACGCAGCCATGAAAGTCATCCGGTCCGATCTGCGCATTGAGAATCGAGCGACTGACCAGGCCGGAGACGGTGGCATTGAGTATGCTCGACGGGATCAGGTAATCGGCACACGACGCCGAGCAGGCCGCGGTTCCGGCCAGATCGGCCAGCACGAACAGTCCCGGATCAATTGCCACATCGTGGGCAGCATTGAAGGCCGTCACGGCGCTGGTCAATTCGCGCGAGATCACGCCCTTGCCAGTCCAGCCATCGACAAACACGATCGATTCCGGCGTATGTCCCAGCGCAAGGATATGGCGCAACGCGACCGCATCAATGCCGCGGTCGCGCACAATTGACACGGAAAAATGTGCGGCGTCACGACCGAAAACCTGCGCCAGAACGTGCTTCAGGATGACACCGACCGGCGTGCCGGCACGGGCCAGCGATACCAGCGTGATGGTGGCAGGACGACGCGCATGAATCAGTGCCGCAAGCCGCAAACAGTCCTGCGCCATCTGTTCGCGATTAGCCGCTTCGGCCTGCTCGAACAGCGCCAGATAATGGGCCGAAGGCAGCGCTTCCGGCGACAGCATTTCGCTGTAGTGGCGCTGGCCGGATTGAATCAGCTTCTCCTTTTCGGCGACGTTGACGAAGTCAGCCATCGGCAAACGCTTGAGCAAAAACGTCACATCCTCAGTCCGGTAACTGCCGGCGAACATCAGAGTGCCCCCAGCGTGCTGTGGCTCAGTTGCGAGCCCGTCGGCACGATGGCGTAATCGCAGGCGGCCATGAAGCGGGCATCCGAGCGGCTGTCACCGAGCCCGAAGGTGGTGATCCCGCCATGCTGTGCCCGCAGCCATTGCGAGACCCGCTGCACCGCATGCGCTTTGTTGAGCGCTTTCGGCAGGACGGCGAGATTATTGCCGTTGCGATGAATATAAAAATCGCTGCCTTCGGTGGCGATCCATGTTGCGACGGCCTGCTGTTCGATTTGCGCGAGTCTATCGCTACGTTTATCCGGGTCTTTCATGACCACGTAAAACGGCGTGCCGAAATCTTCGATGATGCGGGCGGTCGCACCGAAACCGCAGGACGTGGCGTAGGTGTTCATGACGTCCATTACGCACTGCAAGCCGGCATAAGACAGTGCCATCGCGGCCTGCATCTCCTGCTGCCAGCCGGTGTCAGCCGAGCCGTCCGGATGCAGGATGACCCCGCCATAGTCGAGTACCGCGTAACTGCAAAACGGGATATCGACACGGCGAAACGCATTGAGATTACGCGCCGTGGTCGGAACGACCGTCATCGACGTCAGTGCCAGCTCCAGAAAATCCCGCTGCGACGGCGTGGTGTACGAAATCGCGGCACCGTCCTTCAGAAAGGCCGCAGGTTGCAGCGCCACGCCTTCCGGACATTTTTCACGCGACTGAAACAGCGAATCATCGAGATCCGCAAACAGAACTTTGATCATCAGTGACCACCTTCGTTTTTGAAATGCAGCAGACGGCCGTCCAGCGCGTGTGCCAGCTGCGTCAACCCCCGACCGATTGCCGTTTCATGGCAAATCAGGACATGATCGTACTGGCCCGGTTTGACGTTATAGAGAAAATTGTCCACCCCTTCGCCGTAAATATCGGCGAACTGCAGCACGTGCCGGACAGCGCCCCATTGCAGAATCGGCGAGCGCGTCGTGGACTGGAAGGTGACATCGGCACCCAGCTGCTCAAGCGCTTGCGCGAGCAAAAAAGGCGTATGCAAAAATTCGCCGGTACCCAGCACCAGCAACGTCTGGCCGGCTGTTACACCGGCAAAAATTTCCTTAGCAAGGGCGAGCGGCGCGGCCAGAGGGCGCGCAATGCCGAGTCGTCCGAAGCAGCCCGTGAGCGCGGTATTGGGTGTCGCTTCCTCATTGGCGGAGCGCGCGGAGGCAGTTGCCAGCGTGTCCGGTACGAATTCGTACTCGCCATCCAGTGCACCCGCGTGCGTCACCGGCAAACCGAACCGCTGCGCCAGCACCGCCGATGCAGCCTCGCCCATGAAGTTGGTGATCGTGCTGATGTGCACCGAAGCCAGACGCGGACACTGCACGCGGCACGCATCAACCAGATTGACAAAGGTATTGCCGGTACTGACTTCATCATCGATCAGCACCAGCGCACTGGCATCCTGCAGCAGACTGCGTAACGGCTCTTCCGGCACATGCAAATACTGATGTGGCGCATGACTGTGCGCTTCCTGAAACACCAGCACGTCACCACCGCCCACGCGATAACGCGTGGTCGGCAGATACAGTGCAGGTTGATCCGGATGACGCCGGCACCATGCTTCAAAGACGCCCTGCCCCAGTCCGATGGCTGTTTCTGCCATGCCGATAAAGACCACTGTGCCGGCCTGATGCGGTATGTGCTGTGCCAGTAACTCGTGCATCGTCGCCATGACAGACGGACGCACCGGCCAGTGCTTGCCGAGCACCTTGCTCAGAAACAGAAAGCCGCGTTTGGCATTGTTGCGCGCCGCGAAGCCGATCAACTGATCCAGTGCCTGATGGCTTTGGCGCACCCGCACCACCATCTCGCCGGTCGGCATGCTGACCCGGCGTTCGGCGATAAAGCCTGTCGGGGAAATATCCATCACGGCGCTCATCGCAGCTCCACTGCGCAAGCGACTTCACCCACGCGAATGCCGTCTCGCACCGCGGGAATGACGACCTGGTCGTAGCCATAAATAAATCCGCGCAACGCAAGATAGGGCAAGTTGGGTCCGGCAACACAAGCCATGCCGATACCGCCCGACATGCGTGGATTGATTTCAAGAATACGCAACGCGCCTTCCTGTTCACGGAATTGCACATTGAAGACCGCATTGAGGCCGTAGTCACTGGTCAGCTTTGCGCTGGCCGCAAGCACATCAGCACGCAGGTCGATCAATTGACCGCTGCCGGAACTGACCGGTTTGCGCCGCGGGATCGCGCACTTGAGCGCGCCGTGATCGGCGATGCAATCGACGCTGTATTCCTGACCATCCAGATATTCCATCAACAGCATCGGCCGGCACTCGCCCTGCGCCGCCAGTCCGGCACGAAACTCCGCCAGACTGACCCGGTACGGCAAGCCTTCCATCAGCAGTTGCGCCGTATTGCGGGCTTCGTCAAGGATGCTGAAACCGAGTCCGTAGACCGACGTCGATGGCTTCACGCATAGCGTTGGATGCAACGGGCGCAAACGCGCGAACGCCGCATCGAACCCGGCGATATCGCGAAATTCCAGCGACTGCGCTGGAGGCGCATCGGGCAAGTCCACCGTCGCATAGAAACGCGCCTTGTCATGCAGCAAATCGAGCATCGGCGTCGTGGCGACACTGACGATGCGGGTGCCGATGTCGGCAAAGCGGCTGTGCTGACTGCTCAGCAGCCCCGCCGCGCGGCCGGGCCAGAACACCTCGACACGCTGTGTCATGCAAAAATCGAGGCACCAGTCGGCGTAGGCCTCATCGTCCAGACCGGTCGGCTCCACATTGAACTGATGCGCGGCCTGACCGGCCAGCGCCTGCGCATTGGTGTTGCTGTAAATGAGATGAAACTCGCCTGCCGCATCCGCCTCACGAATGAGGCGCAGGGCGGCATGGACAGACGAAAACGTGCGATTGAACCAGACGCGCATGGCAGGGTCAGACGTGCGGCGTAATACGCGGCAACAATTCTTCAAAGGTACGCCCGCTGCAGGATTCACCAATCGCGGCGATTTTCCAGACGCCGTCGTGACGATAGAGCTTGGTCATGATTTGCGCGGTATGCGGGCCTAGGGTCGACAGGTTGAAGCGTGCAATTTCCTTGTTGTTGGTACCGTCAAGAATACGGCAGGTAGCATTTTCTACTTTAGAAAAGTCTTGCCCGGTAAAACTGTTGACAGTAAAAATCAGGCTTTTGATGGCGGCTGGTACGCGGGTGAGGTCAACGACAATTTGCTCATCATCGCCATCACCGGCACCGGTGCGGTTGTCGCCGGTATGCTTGACCGAGCCATCTTTGGATTCAAGCTGACGGAACCAGATCGAATCGGCCAGATTGCCTTTATCGTCAAACATCAGGCAGGAAGCATCGAGGTCAATGTCGGGGGCCTTGCCACCGAAACCCAGAAATCCCTTGGACTTCACGGCATCCCAACCCAGACCCATCGTGATTTTGGTCAGTGTCGTGCCGGCTTCTTTTTCGAGCGAAATCTTCTGCCCTTTTTCCAGACTAATAGCCATGTTCAACTCCTTGTTGGTGAGTGTTGCGAGTAGGTTTTAATACGCTGCAGACCACGATCTGCACAGCCTTAGCGGCTGGTTTTGGAGCCGGACAGTTCTTTCTTCATCCACTCCAGAAAGGCGTCGCGGTTGCGCGAACAGACAAAAATTTTTCCATTGCCTTTGAAACGCAGGACGATGCCTTCGCCACTGGTCTGCGAGTTGATCATCCCGCCTATCATGCCGCCGATGCCGCCACCGCCGGTGGTCGTCACGCTGACCTCGTACTTCAACGCGCTGTCCCAGGCGACGACATGCGAGTTGTCAATAATGACGTCCTTACCCGCGACCACATCGAGCTGGAATAATGAACCGAAACCCGAGATAGCCAGCTTGCCGCTACCCGATGCTTCCAGTACGAACCAGCCGCCCGACTTGGCAAACAGCGCGTTGCCGATGCTTTGCATGCGCGACTTCATTTCGACACAGGAAGTTGCCGCGACAAAGGCACCATCGTTGAGGAGGTACCTGGTCGTGCCGATATCGATCAGTTCGATTGCACCCGGTAAAGTCGGTGACAGCAAGCAGTCACCATCGCCGCGTACGGCTTCGATATGCTGCTGAAAGAAGGATTCACCGTTGGCCATGCGTCGCATCAGCGAACCCATGATGCCGCCGGTCATGCGGCCCTTCAGATCAAGATTGGCTTCCATCATCACCATCGAATCCGACTCGCAGTAGATTTTTTCACCTTGCCGGAATGCGACATGTAAAAAAGGATCCACATCACCTGTCACTGTAAAAATCGGCATTTGACACTTTCTGGGATGCAACAGGGAAACCGGCAAATGCGTCGGCGTTGACGCGACGTGGCTGCTACAAATGACGTCCGGAAATTGCCATGAAGAGAAGGTTGGCACGGGAGGACCTGCGACGCAGACTCCTCCCTTAATCACAGCACTTTTTTACTTGATCAGACGTTGACGCCGAACGACTGTGCGAGAGGACCCAGACCGCCTTTGAAACCTTGACCAACGGCCTTGAATTTCCATTCGCTACCGGCGCGATAGAGCTCGCCGAAAATCATCGCTGTCTCGACCGAGCCGTCTTCCGACAAGTCGTAACGCGTCAGTTCGGCGTTACCTTCGGCGTTGACGCAGCGGATATACGCTTTCGACACCATGCCAAAGTTTTGCTTGCGCTGTTCGGCTTCGTGAATGGTCACGCCGAACGAGATTTTGTCGATGTCGGCCGGGATCAAGGTCAGATCAACTGTCAGCTTTTCATCGTCGCCGTCGCCGCTACCGTCGGTGTTGTCACCGGCGTGGACTACGGAGCCATCGGCTGCCTTCAAATTGCGATAGAAAATGAAATCCAGATCGCCACGTACCTTGCCATCGACTTTCAGCATGAACGCGCTGGCGTCCAGATCAAACGCTGAACCATCAGTAGCGCGCGGATCCCATCCTAGACCAACGACGATTTTTTTCAGGCCTGGTGCTTCTTTGCTGAGGTTGACGTTGCCGCCTTTTTGCAAGCTGATTGCCATTGAATTTCTCCTATAAAAATAAATCAAAAGTAACGAAGGACCCGCCATTGCGTCGCAGCCAATGCTGCAACTATTTACGCAATCTGCACGCCCAATTGCTTCGCCACCGCTTCAAGCCCGCCCGCATAACCCTGGCCGACTGCCTTGAATTTCCACTCACCCTGATGCCGGTAGAGCTCGGCAAAAACCATCGCGGTCTGGGTCGAATAATCTTCGGAAAGATCGAACCGGACGATCTCTGCCTTGCTGTCCAGATTAACAACCCGGATGTAAGCATCTTCAACCATGCCAAAATTCTGCTTGCGCAAATCGGCATCATGAATCGTCACGGCGACTACCAGCCGGGTAATCTCCGGGGGCACGCTGTCGAGCATGACCTTGATGGCCTCATCGTCACCGTCGCCCTCTCCGGTCTGGTTGTCACCGGTGTGCTCGACCGACCCGCACAGCGATTTAAGCTGGTTGTAAAAAATAAAATCGTGATCACCGCGTACCTTGCCGTTCTCCTGCACCATGAACAAGCTGGCGTCGAGGTCAAAAGCCGCACCATCCGAAGCCCGGGCGTCCCAGCCCAGACCGACCAGCACTTGCTTCAGACTCGGATCACTCTTTGTCAGGTTGACGTTGCCGCCTTTTTGCAAACTGATTGCCACTGTGTTCTCCTGAGCCGTTATGCCTTGCCCTGCACTTCATCGAGGACGGCTTGCCGTTTGTACTTGACCGATGACCACAGCGACGCCGCGATGAACGCCACACCAATGAGGCCGGTAAAAATTTCCGAGACGTGATACTTCATGCTGGCCAACATAATCAGGGCGAGAATACCGATGGCGTAATGGGCGCCATGTTCCAGATAGACAAATTCGTCGAGCGTGCCCTGACGGACCAGATACACCGTCATCGACCGCACAAACATCGCACCAATGGCCAATCCGAGCATGATGATGATCACATCGTTGGTAATCGCGAAGGCACCGATCACACCATCGAACGAGAAGGACGCATCGAGCACTTCGAGATACAGGAAAGCGCCGATACCGCCGCGCTTGACGATGGCGCCGAGATCGGGACCGCTTTCTTCTTTGCCTTCAAGAAGTTTGCCCAGAACATCTACACCAACATATGTCACGATCCCCCACATACCGGCTGTTAACACTACCGCTTGCTTGGCCGGTTCGACGATCCCGACCATGCCCAGCACGACCACCAGCGAGATGAGTACCGGGATCGAGGTAATTCTTCCGAACGCCCCGAGCTTCTCTTCAACGATACCAAGCCAGTGCACTTCTTTTTCATCGTCAAGCAAAAAGTTGAGGAACACCAGTAACAGAAACACCCCACCAAAGGCGGCTACCTCTGCATGATGATTATTGAGGTGCATTGCGTATTGCGCAGGATCATTCAAAGCCATTGTCCAGACTTCACCGATACCCAGATCGGCAGCAGCGCCAACGATGACCAGTGGAAAAAGCAAGCGCATGCCGAACACCGCAATGATGATGCCGACCCCAAGGAACAGGTCCTGCCAGAATTTGTTCCAGGTCTTCAGGACCGAGGCGTTGACCACCGCATTATCGAACGAGAGTGATACTTCCATCACGCTCAGGATCACGGCAATACCGAGGGCCGACAACGCCGTGCTGACACCGCCGTGGGTAAAGCCCCACCAGGTCGCTAGCGACAAACAGATAATCGTTACGAGGAACGATATTCGAAAATGCTTCATTAAATTCCCATCTTGATAGTGACTTTTTCCCGATGCACAACCTGCTATTTTTTTGCTTTGGTCGCAGAATATTTTGTGTACTACTTATGCTGGGCCGACAATAGCCTTCAACATGATTCTTGTCTACGAGAGAAACGTTTTAAAAGGAATTATTCAAACTATCACCGTCCGTTCTCTACAGTTGGTGTGTACTATTACTTTTTCAAGTCCATAAATAAATCCGCATGGAAATACGCATTCTGCTGAGATTTACTTCCCATTGATGACATCCGAAAATGCACTCTGGCTGCAGCCCCTCTCCGACGTCCGCCTGACTTCAATCGGAAAATCCGCCGACGGCATGGTGATCAGTCTGGAGACTGACAGCCGGCCCTGCAGTTGCCCGAATTGCCAATCAGCCAGCACGGTCCGTTATGGCCGCACAGCGCTGCGGGTACGCGATCTGGCTTTTGATGGCGCACGCATCGACCTGGAAATCAAGCGTGCACGTCTGCGCTGCAATGCCTGCCTGAAGACCTTTAACGAACCCGTTCCGGGAGTCTCGGAGCGTCACCGCGCCACCGAGCGAATGGTCGCGCTGGCGGCAAGGATGGTCTTGTCGGACTCGTTTCTCAGTGTGGCCCGGCAATTAAGTCTGGATGAAAAAACGGTACGTGCTATTTTTAACGAACGCTTGCCGATCTTGCGCACGATCGCCCGACCGCACAATCCGGCGGACGTCATGCTGTGGCTGCCGACCATTCAAGGCAAGCCGCGGGCCGCCTGGATCAATCCTTCAGAAGCGACGTTGATTCGCATGGATGCCGATACCAGCGCCGCGACCGTCAGTGGCGCAGCATGGGAACTCACCGGACATGGCTCGGAGCTGCTGTACCTGCCTCCCGTACCCGACATCATCAAGGCGATCGCCGGGGCAGCGCCGCTACAAATCCGTTTGCACGGGCCCTCGCTGCGTGCTGCCTGCCGCAAGCAAATTGCGCTGTTCGGCACAGTCAAACCGGTGCGCGATTACCTGAAGCAGTTAAGTCTTTACATAGCCGCCGACACACCGGACGACGCAATCCGGCAATGGCAGACCCTGCTGGAACCGCCAGCCGAAATGCGGTGCAATATGACGCCACTGTTGCAGGCGGTGCACTTGCTGGGGCCGAACTGTTTTGATGACATGCAGTACGCTGATTTGCCGTGCGATCTGCAGATGGCGCACATTGAATCCCTGCTGGGCAGTCGATTCGGCCGACGCTCGTACGAAGTCATGCTGGCTGTCATGTTGTACGATAAACGACTGTTCCAGACACGCCGCACGCCCGTTCAGGCGACCGGTGCGCAACTGGCGATGGGCTACCAAAAAACCAACTTTGGTACCAGCCTCGCCAAACTGGCGGTCCGGCTCGCCGCGCTGCCGGATGAGCCTCGTACCGAGCGCAAAGCAATCGTACTTCCGCGCTGATTATGCTACGGTAAAGTAATAAAAACTCACACCCCCATCCACAACAGGAGATTGAAAGCATGAGAAAACTGCCGGTATACCTGCTACTCGACGTGTCGGGATCGATGTCGGGCGAACCGATTGAAGCCGTTCGCAACGGCATGCAGACCTTGCTATCGGCGCTGCGTCAGGACCCGCACGCGCTGGAATCGGCTTATCTGTCAGTCATCACCTTCGGCAGTGGCGTCACGCAAATCGTGCCGCTGACCGAACTGGGGCTGTTCCAGATGCCCACGATCAGTGCCTCCGGCATGACGCCAATGGGCCAGGCACTGCAACTGCTGGTCGACTGCATCGGCCGGGAAGTCGCCACCACCACCGCGACGGTCAAGGGTGACTGGAAACCGATTGTCTTTCTGATGAGTGACGGTGGTGCGTCGGATTCGCTCACGGACGGCCTGGCTGCGATCAAGGCGGCAAAAATCGGTACCTTCATTGCCTGCGCAGCCGGCCCCGGCGCCGACCTGCAACAGCTCAAGAGCATCACGGAATCGGTGGTCCATCTCGACACCGCCGATAGCCAGACCATCAAGGCATTTTTCCAGTGGGTCAGCGCATCAATTGCGACCACCAGCCAGAAAGTCGATCTGACGAAAAAAGACGTCGCCGGCCTGAGCGATCTGCCGCCGCCGCCGCCCGAGGTCAATGTCGTCCTCTGATAGTCGCTACCGAAACACACCTCTCAAGGATCCTATGCCGGCTCGTCGATTACCCGTTTATCTCGCTCTCGATACCTCTGGCAGCATGCGTGGCGAACCCATCCAGGCCGTCAATGTCGGCCTGCAAGCCATGCTGGCTTCGTTACGCCAGAACCCGTTTGCGCTCGAAAGTGTCAGTCTTTGCATCATCACCTTTGACGGCAAGATCACTGAAGTCCTGCCGATGACCGCACTCGATGCGGTCACGCTGCCGGAGATCGTCTGCCCGGAGTCGGGGCCGACCTTCCTCGGTGAAGCCCTGCATTATCTGTGCGAAAAAGTCGCGCGCGACGTGCGCAAGTCAACACCGCAATCAAAGGGCGACTGGCGTCCGATGCTGATCATCATGACCGACGGCAAACCCTCCGATACGCAGGCCTTCAACGAGGCGATCCCGCGCGTCAAACAAGCCGGCTTTGCCTCCGTCATCGCTTGCGCCGCCGGACCGAAGAGTGTTCCGGACCAGTTGAAATTGCTTACCAACGACGTCGTCACGCTCGACACGATGGACAGCAGTGCGTTTTCCAGCTTCTTCCAGTGGGTCAGCGCGGCGGTCACCTCGGGCAGTACCAGCACCGGTGCGGCAGCCACGCTGGACTTGCCGCCACCACCGCCCGAGGTCAATATCGTTCTGTAACAGCCGCGCACAAGAATAAGCACCCATCGCGCAAGGCGTGCCCGCTCACCGCGACTGCCTTGCCAGACGAATCTGATGACAGGAACCCGATGCGTACCCCCTCAAAACCTGATACCGGCGCACCAGCTCCAACTGCGGCACCAGCGGCGCCTGCTAACGACTTGTCGATATCGCTCGACCATCCGTTGCCGGAAAAAGGCTTCGTCAACGTCGGCAAACCACGCCCGCCAGCGCCACCGTTCAAGGCACGCCCGGCACTGCCTGACGCGGTTCTGCGCCTGCCGAATGCGCGTGTAGGCATGCCGTTCGATCAGGATCTGGTGATGCGCGATGCGGGCGCAGACAAGCTGGTTTATTGCGAGATCACCCTACCACCGGAACTGGGCCTGACAGCCGATTTGCGCAGCGGAACACTGCAAGGCACCCCGCTGATTGCGGGCGAATACCGGCTTGCCGTTGGCTACCATTACGCCAGCCAAAGTCCGGCAGAAAAACGCCTGGCAAGTGTCACACTGGTGGTCATACCGGACCCGAAATCCATGTGGCAAGACCTGCCATCGGATCAACAGGACCCGTACTGGAAACCTGACCAGGCTTGCGAAGCCATCGACGGCAACGCGTTTCAAGTCATTGCAGCGAGCAAACGTGGCCGCTCGCATGCCCATGCGGGCAGCTTCCGGGATGATGATTTCCGCATCGCCCAGCTGGTGCAATCGGGCTGGTCCATTTCCGTCGTGGCCGATGGTGCCGGAAGTGCAAAGTTTTCGCGCCGTGGCGCAGCTCTCATTTGCGAGCGCGCGATGCGGCATCTGCAAACCACACTGGACGGTGCCGCAGGACTAGCCATCGACAGCGCCGCGCAGGCCTATGCAACAGCCATTGCGGACCAGGTCGCCGCCGCAACTGCGTCGCAGGAAAGGCTGCGTCAGACCCTGCACAACAGCGTGTATCTGACTGTTGGTCATGCCGCGTACTATGCGCTTAAAGCCATTGCCGATGAATGCGCCAGCCATGCCGACAAGACCACCGCCATCAAGGATTACGCCAGTACGGCCCTCATCGCGGCCTGCAAGCGCTACGACTTCGGCACGCTGTGCATCGCCTACTGGGTCGGTGACGGTGTCGTTGCCGTCTACAGCAAGAGCGCGGGTGTCACGCTGCTGGGCGAAGTCGACAGTGGCGAATACTCCGGGCAGACCCGTTTTCTCGATGCCACCGAAGTGACGCAGGAAGCGCTGCTCAAACGCTGCAGGTTCGTCATCACCGGGGATCTCAGCGCGCTGGTACTGATGACCGATGGCGTCTCGGACCCGAAGTTCGAGACCGAAGAACGACTGGCGCAAGCCGTCGACTGGGATGCGTTCTGGAACGGGATCGAGCCCGTCATCACTTCCGGTGACGCGGAAAATAAGCTGCTGGCGTGGCTTGATTTCTGGGCTCAGGGAAATCATGACGACCGCACGATTGCCGTGATTCGTCCCCTCACCGCAGCAGGAGCATAAGCATGACCAGGACCATTACGCTCACTGCCAGCGACGGCTCTTTGGTGCAATTCATCGACGAGATGAAAGCCTCGGGCGGGATGAAAGACGTGTACTTCTCGCCCGACAAAAAATACGTCGTGGCGTTTTATCGCGGCCCTGCCGACGCCGCCACCCGCGAACGCATCAACGTCATTTCGGGCACCTACCGCGAACGCATTTTCAATCAGGCCGGCGGCGACTACTGGCGCAAACTGTTTTGCTGGCCGACCAGCACTGTCGAATACGACGGCCGTATCGGTGTCGTCGTGCCGTTTTACGACAAGGAGTTTTTTTTCGAATTCGGCTCGCGCAACAATGACATGCTCAACATCAAGGGGCGCGAAAAAGAGGGCAAGTGGTTTGCCAGTCCGTCAAACCGCAGCAAGTATCTGGACCCCCGCGAACTCGGCGATTTCGCCATGCAGATTAAGCTGTGTCTGATGATTGCGCGGGCCGTGCGCCGCATGCATTCGGCAGGACTGGCGCATTCGGATCTGTCGTACAAGAACGTGCTGATTTCACCGACCACCGGACGGGCCTGCCTGATCGATCTCGATGGGCTGGTGGTGCCGGACAAATTCCCGCCCGACGTGGTCGGTACGCCGGATTTCATTGCACCCGAATGCGTGATGACGGCGCAGTTGTCGCGTCACGACCCGCTGCGGAAACTCCCGTCCATCGCCACCGACCGGCATGCGCTGGCCGTGCTGATCTACATGTACCTGTTGCTGCGTCATCCGCTGCGCGGCGACAAGGTCAACGATCTGGGCGATCCGCACAAGGACGAGGAAATGAGCATGGGTGCCAACGCGCTCTTCGTCGAGCACCCGACCGACCGGTCGAACCGGATCGGCACGGCCAATCTCAGCACCGCCGAACTGCCCTGGAAAGATACCGCCAGGCTGCCCTATCAACTCACCGGCCCGTACCTCACTGAGTTGTTCACGCGCGCCTTCATCGACGGACTGCAGAACCCCGCAGTACGACCCAGCGCCGACGAGTGGGAAACCGCACTGGTAAAAACCGTCGATCTGTTGCAGCCCTGTGCCAACTCCGGCTGCCAGCAAAAATGGTTTGTCTTCGATAACAAGACCACACCGGTGTGCCCGTTCTGCGCGACGCCGTTTGCCGGCCCGTTGCCGGTTCTGAACCTGTACTCGTCGCGCACTACCGGCAACTACCGGCCGGAAAATCATCGCTTGATGGTGTATTCCAATCAGTCGCTTTTCCAATGGCATACCGACCGCGACATCGCGCCCAACGAGCGCCTGACCGATGCGCAAAAAAAGCGGGTCGGCTATTTTGTGTTTCATAACAAGGGCTGGTATCTGGTCAATGAAGCGATGCCGGAGTTGATCGATACCGACACAAAAATCCGCATCGCCATCGGTGACAAGGTCTTGCTGGAAGATGGCAGGAAGCTGCTGCTGTCACAGGCACCGGGCGGACGGCTGGTCGTGGTGCAGATGGTCAATACCTGAGCATCGCGGGCCGACACAAACGCCGCGTACATTTTCGGCCCACGCCGCGTGTGAAAGGTTTATCGTGTCGCACCCGCGCGTCAGCGCAATGACACATTCATGCCTCCCCTGAAAATGAAATCCGATGACACTTGTCTACGCTGTAACCCCCTTGCTTACCTGGACGCTGGTCGGTCCGATCAAATTCCTGATCAATAGCGCGCGCACGCGCCGCTGGGCCTTCGACCTGGTCGGCAATGGCGGCTTCCCGAGCAACCACAGCGCCGTCGTGACCAGCATGGCGACGATGATCGCGCTACGTGAAGGTATCTCGCACCCGGCATTTGGGGTCGCGGTGACGCTCGCAGTGATCGTGATGATCGACGCCAACAGCTTGCGCCAGCATGTCGGAAAACATGCCGAGCACATCAATGCACTCGATGCCGGCCGTGTCGAAGGCAAGCCGCTGCGTGAGCGCATGGGCCACACCAAAATCGAGATTTGCGGCGGCATCGTCACCGGCATCCTGATCGCGCTGGCGATTAGCCGGTTGCTACCGTAAGGACTTGATCACAACGACATCACAGCGCACTTCCCTCGCCAGAATCTCAAGCCAGTGCCCGCGCCAGATACGGCGCAGTGCGACTGTCAGCAACACGCGCGACCTGATCGGGCGGCGCACTCGCCACAACGCGTCCGCCCTGGTCGCCCGCGCCGGGACCGATGTCCATCACCCAGTCGCTCGCCGCGACCACGCGCATGTCGTGTTCGACCACGATCACGGTGTTGCCCGATGCGACCAGCGCATCGAGTTGCGCGATCAATTTATCGATGTCCGAGGGATGCAGGCCGGTGGTCGGTTCGTCGAGAATATAGAGCGTGTCACCGCGCTGCGGGCGCTGCAATTCGGTGGCCAGTTTGACCCGCTGCGCTTCGCCGCCGGACAATTCGGTAGCAGCCTGACCGAGCCGCAAATAGCCCAGACCGACCTCGCGCAAGACCGTCAACGGACGCATCAATGGTGCTTCATCAACAAAAAATTCCCAGGCTGTATCGACCGTCATCGCCAGTACGTCGGCAATGTTGCGCTCGCGATAGCGGACCGCGAGCGTGTCATCGTTGTAGCGGGTGCCGTGACAAGTCGGGCAAGGCGCGTACACGCTCGGCAAAAACAATAACTCGACCATGACCTGGCCCTCACCGGCGCAAGTGGCGCAGCGTCCCTTGGCGACGTTGAATGAAAACCGGCCGGCGTCGTAATGCCGGGCGCGCGCCTCGTCGGTCGCGGCAAATAGCTTACGTACGTAATCGAACAAGCCGGTGTAGGTCGCCAGATTCGAGCGCGGTGTGCGACCGATCGGTTTCTGGTCGACTTGCACCAGCCGCTTGATCGCTTCCATGCCGCTCGCGATGTGGCCACCGGTGGTCCGGACGGGATTGTGTTCCAGCGTATCGACTTCCTCCTCTTCCGGCGCGATAACGTGTCCCAACTGCGCCGCCACCAGGTCCACCAGCGCCTGGCTCACCAGGCTCGATTTTCCTGAACCGGATACACCGGTCACGCTGGTCAGCACACCCAACGGAAAGGCGGCATCCAGGTGATCCAGATTGTTGCGGGTGACGCCTTCCAGACGCAGCCAGCGCTCGGGGGCACGCGGCGTACGGCGCTCCGTGGCCGGTCCGGCAAACAGGTAGCGCCGGGTTTGCGATTGTTCGACCTCGGCCAATCCGGCCGGCGGGCCGCTGTACAGCACGCAGCCGCCCTGATCGCCGGCGCCGGGACCAACATCCACAATCCAGTCGGCGTCACGAATGATGTCGAGGTCATGCTCGACCACAAACAGCGAATTGCCGGAGGCCTTGAGCCGGGCCAGCGTGCTCAGCAGTGCCTCGGTGTCGGCCGGATGCAGACCAGCCGATGGCTCATCGAGCACGTACACCACGCCGAACAGATTCGAGCGCACTTGTGTGGCCAGCCGCAGACGCTGCAATTCGCCGGGTGACAACGTCGGTGTGCTGCGCTCAAGTGCCAGATAACCCAGCCCCAGCTCCAGCAACACGGCAACCCGCTCGATCAGATCAGCGGCAATGCGTTGCGTGACGAGGGCTTTTTCCGGATGCTCGCGCTGCTGTTTGGCATCGACCTTGGCGGTGCCGTCGGCGAACGGCGCGAGCAATGCACTGAGGCGATTGAGCGGCAGACGGGAAATGTCAGCAATGTCGCAACCGGCAAACTTCACCGACAGCGCTTCGGGACGCAGCCGTTTGCCCTGGCACAGCGGGCAATCGGAACTGATCATGTATTGCGCTACCCGTTTTTTCATCAGCGCACTTTGCGTCGTGGCGAAGGTCTGCAACACATATTTTCTGGCGCCGGTAAACGTGCCCTGATAACTCGGCATCACGTTGCGCTTGATGGCTGCGCGTATTTCTGCTGACGTGAAACCCGAATACACCGGCGCGGTCGGCTGTTCGTCGGTGAACAGAATCCAGTCGCGGTCTTTTTTTGGCAGGTCACGCCACGGCGTATCGACGTCGTATCCGAGTGTCGTCAAAATTTCCCGCAGGTTCTGGCCATGCCAGGCGGTCGGCCAGGCGGCAATCGCGCGTTCGCGAATCGTCAACCGGTCGTCCGGCACCAGCGAGCGTTCGGTCACCGCATAGACCCGGCCCATGCCATGGCATTCGGGACAGGCACCTTCGGGCGTGTTGGCTGAAAACGATTCGGCATACAGCAACGGCTGGGAGGCCGGATAGTCACCGGCACGCGAATACAGCATGCGCAACAGGTTCGACAAAGTCGTGACGCTGCCGACCGACGAGCGGGTAGTCGGCGAACCACGCTGCTGTTGCAACGCGACCGCTGGCGGCAAGCCATCAATCGCATCGACATCCGGCACCGCCATCTGATTGAACAACCGGCGCGCATACGGCGACACCGACTCCAGATAGCGCCGTTGCGCTTCCGCATACAGTGTGCCGAACGCCAGCGACGATTTGCCCGAGCCGGAGACGCCGGTGAACACCACCAGCGCATCACGCGGGATATCGACGTCGACTTCCTTGAGATTGTGTTCGCGTGCACCGCGTACTTGGACGTAGCCGCTACGAACGGCCGGTATGTTTGGCTGTCTGGAAGGTGTCTTGGGCATGGAGAGGGAGAATGATGAAGTTGCCGAATCCTATGCAGGGCGATGCCTGGAGTCTGTACGGCAACGAACACACTCTTGCGACGAGGTATCAGGATCGGACGGCGGTCATCATCTGACACCGCGATAACTAATGCACCAGGTCAAGCCTGTGACGCACCGACATGAAAACGCCGCACCGGTTGCCACCCGACAGGCATTTTGATTCGATGGAATAATTACGCGTTATCTGAACTGGCTTCGCGCGAGCGTTGAAATACAAAATGCGACCTTCGGCTGTCCTCGAAATGAACCGCTCCCTTATCCGCGAAGCTGCAGCCCGCTTTCGCGCCACCAATGCCCGCGTTTTCTGGGCGTCCCGGGATGGCACCACCTTGAACGGTGCCGGTCTCGATGTGCTGGTTGACGCCCTGCCCGGTGCCACACTCATCGACCTCGGCGGTCTGCAAACCGAACTGGAATCGCGCCTCGGCGTCACCGTGACGGTGTGGCGGCCGGCCGATCTGCCGGCTGGATTGCGCGAGAGCGTGCTGGCCGAAGCACGGCGAGTGTAATCCGCGCCGGCGTGCATGGCGACACGCCGCAATCACTGCGGCGCGCCATCGGCTTTAGAACTGCACGCCCCTGGTCAGCGCCCCATCGACCACCAGGTTGGTGCCGGTGATGAAGCTGGCCGCCGGACTGCACAGAAACACCACTGCGTTCGCCATCTCTTGCGGGGTGCCCATGCGGCCGGTCGGGTTCAGCGCGAGTGACTCCTGAAAGAGCGCCGGATTGCCCTGCTCGATTTTTTCCCACACGCCACCGGCAAAATAGGTATTCCCGGGCGAGACCGTGTTGGCGCGAATCCCCTTGCCCGCCAGGTGATACGCCAGCCCCTGGGTGTAGTGGATGATGGCGGCCTTGAAAGCGCCATAAGGACCGGACACAAAATCAATCTCGCGTCCGGACACGCTCGACACCGCGAGGATCGCGGCATGCTTGCTTTGTTCCAGACTCGGCATGGCCGCGTCGACCAGTCGTACCGTGCCCATCATGTCGACCTGATAGCCGGTGTTCCAGGCGGCTTCGTCCTGGGCAATCGCGAGTGCGCTGACGTTGGCTACGACGATATCGATACCGCCCATGCGCTGCGCGCTGATCGCGACCCAGGCCTTGAGGCCGTCCGCATCGGCTACATCGACCACGCTGCCAAATGCACTCGCACCAGACGCCGAGAGCGCGGCCGTAGCCTGCGCGACTTCTTCCGGATTACGGGCGCAGAAGCAGACTTGCGCGCCTTCGGCCAGCAAGGTCTCGACGATCGCGCGACCAATGCCACGGGTACCGCCGGTGACGACGGCTCTGAGGCCTGTAAGTTGAAGATCCATGCATTTTCCTTTTCGGTGAGTTCGTTCAGGCGAGGTATTTTTTGTCTATGCCGGTCGCGACCGTATATTTCGGGTCAACAAAATTGCCGAGCTTAACTTTGCCGCATTGACTGAGCATCATGTACGCATCCCAGCGATCGAAACCGTATTCTTTTTCCAGCCACAGCACCAGCTCGAGGTAGGCAATCCGGGTCGCGTCTTCCAGCGGCCGGGCGCTGCCGATGGTCATCATCATGGATTCGGTTTCCAGGCGAGGCCAGCTGATTTCCCAGTTCTTGATCAGCTCGACGTGGATGGTGGTGCGACTGGCGAATTCGACGGCCGTGCCACACACTTCGCCATCGCCCTGACAGGCATGGGCGTCGCCGATGAACAGCCGGCCACCGGGTGATCGTACCGGAAGGTAGGTGATGCTACCCGGACCCATATCCGGAATGTCCATGTTGCCACCGTGCGAGTCCGGCGTCAGCGAATTGATTGAATCGATTTCCGGCGACAGGCTCAACGTGCCGATGTGCGGACAATACGGCAGCGTGATGCGCTTGCTCCAGTAGACGCCCTGCTCGTCGACATCGATTTTGCGGGTGATTTCGGGTAGCGGTTCGTTGAGCATCGCGGTGGCGCCGGTACCGGTCAGCGCGCCGAAATACGGGATCAGGCAGCAGGTACCGCGCGGGTTCGGACCGCGTGGCAACATCGATTCGATGTAGACGGCGATGACATCACCCTTCTCGGCACCCTCGACCATGATCGGACCGCTTTGCGGATTCAGAAACGGCATCTTCAGCTTCTGGCTCGGCATGTCCTGTTCGGTCTGGATTTTGCCGTCGAAGGCGTCGCGTGTTTCGACGATGACGCGGTCACCGGGTTTGATGTGCAAGACCGGATTGGAGTAAGGACCGATAGTGTAGTGGAACTGCCCTTGCAGTTCTTCGGTCAACTCATGGGTTTTGCCCTGCTTGCCGCCAGCTACGCCGCGGGTATGCATCAGTGATTTTTTTAGCCAGTCCATCAGGTTTCCAATCGTTTAAAGTTGCGTTTGAAGATGAATGCTTCATGAAGCGTGCCAGACAGTCCGGCACACCGCTTACACCGAGATCAGTGATCTCACGTTGTCTTTTTGCATGTCGGTACCAAGTCCGCTCGCGACCACCTGCCCCCGTACCAGTACCACGTAATCGTCTGCGACGGCTTCAGCGAAGTCGACATATTGTTCAACCAGCAGAATGGACATGCGCCCTTTCAGGGACAAAATCACGGCTTCGATTTCCTTGACAATCGAAGGCTGGATACCTTCCGTCGGTTCGTCCAGAATCAGCAGCGACGGATTGGTCAGCAGCGCCCGGCCGATCGCCAGTTGCTGTTGCTGACCACCGGAGAGATTGCCGGCGATGCGTGCGCGCATCCTTGCCAGTACCGGGAAAATATTCACCACGTCTTCTAGCGTGAAGCCGGTAGCACCCTTGCGCTTACCCTGTTCGCCAGTCATCGCACCGATCTGCAGGTTCTCCGCGACGCTCAATTCCGGAAAAATTTCGCGCCCCTGCGGCACGTAACCCAGTCCGGCCCGCGCCCGCAGATGCGGTGCCATGCGCGCGATGTTACGGCCATCGAGTTCGATACTGCCGGAACGGATTGGCGTCAATCCCATCAGGCAGCGCAGCAATGTGGACTTACCCACGCCATTGCGTCCGAGCAGCACGGTGCAGGCACCTGTCGCCACACTGAGGTCGACATTGCGCAGCACCTGGCTGCTGCCGTAATACTGGTTGACCGCTTGCAGACTCAGCATGGATTCATCTCCCCAAATAAACCTGCACGACACGCGGATCATTGCGTACCGTGTCCATCGATCCTTCCCGTAGTACTTGCCCTTCATGCAGCACGCTGACGAGGTCGGCGATTGCATCAACGAACGCCATGTCGTGTTCGACCACGACAATGGCCCGGTCGGGCGAGCGCAGCCGCGCCAGCAACTCGACGGTACGGCTAGTCTCCTGATCAGTCATGCCGGCTACCGGCTCGTCGAGAAGCAATACCTTGGGGTCGGCTGCCAGCAGCATGCCGATTTCCAGCCATTGTTTCTGTCCGTGTGACAGTACGCCCGCGAGGTCGTTGCGGACTGATTCCAGACCAATGGTGTCGAGTACTTCATCGATGCGATAGCGCTGGCGTCCACTGAGGCGCGATGCCAGCATGGCCAGATAACCCTGGCCGTTGCGTACCGCCAGTTCGATGTTCTGATCCACCGGCAAGGCTTCGAAGACGCTGGGCTTCTGGAACTTGCGGCCGATACCGCAACGGGCAATGGTCGCTTCGCCGAGTGCTGCGAGGTTGAGTTTGCCATCGAGGTAGACCTCGCCGCTGGTGGGTCGGGTCTTGCCGGTGATGACATCCATCAGTGTGGTCTTGCCGGCCCCGTTGGGACCGATGATGGCGCGCGTCTCGCCATAGCGCAATTCCAGCGTCAGATTCGTGATGGCCGCAAAGCCGCCAAAATTGACGTTCAGACCGTTGATGTAAATCGCGGTGCGCTGGTCCATCATGCGGCCTTGTCGGCGACATTGCGGCGACCTGTCAGCAGACGCACGCCACTCCACAAGCCATTACTCAGCGCCACCGTAATAAGCAATGTCACACCCGCGAGTATGAACGGCCAGGCACTCGGTACCAGTGCGCTGAGCCAGAATTTCAAGCCATTGACCAGCACCGCGCCCAGAATCGCACCGATCAGGCTGCCGCGCCCGCCGATGGCAACCCAGACCGCGATTTCGACCGACAGCATCGGTGCGACTATGGTGGGATTGACGATGCCGACTTGCGGTACGTACAGCAGGCCGGCCAGTGCCGCCACCGCCGCTGACAGTACCCACGCAAACAGTTTGATGCGGTCGGTGCGGTAGCCCATGAAGCGCAGCCGCGCTTCATCATCGCGAACGCCAACAAGGGTCTGGCCAAAACTGGAATCAGCGATCAGGCGCAGCACCAGAAACACGATGGCCAGGCACACGCAGGCCAGACTGGCCAATCCGACCTGCGTCCCGGTCCGGGCCAGCGGATGGCCGGCAATGCTGGTGAATCCGGTCAGGCCATTATTGCCACCGAGCCCGAGGTCATTGATAAACAGCAGCAGCATCAACGCATAGGTCAGCGCCTGGGTGATGATAGAAAAATACACGCCATTGATGCGCGAGCCAAAAGTCGACAGACCGAACAGGCCGGCGATGGCGATGGCTCCACCAATGGCCAGCGCGATGGCGACATCGAGCCGGGCAAAGGCCTGCAGCAGCGCCGGAAATTCCTTCCATCCCATGTAGAGCATGAAGTCCGGCAGCACACCGGTATCGGCATACGCGCCATTGAGCAGATAAAAGCCCATCGCATAGCCGCCGATGCCGAAAAATATACCGTGGCCAAGGCTGAGAATGCCGGCCAGCCCCCAGACAAAATCGAGTGCCAGCGCCAGCATCGCAAAGCACATGATCTGGCCGAGCATGTTGATGCTGAAGAGCGAGAGATGGAACACGCTGGCGCTATCGATGGCGGTGTTGGCGATGGGCAGATAGATACCCAGAACAAGCAGCACCAGAACCAGGGCGTACTCGCCGCGGTGACGCGGCGTGCGGCCACGGGCTTGGGTCGGGCGTTTCGCCGGAGTCGGGATCCGGGACGGATTACTGGTGACGGTCATGGTCGGTTCCTTGGAGACGGGCATCAGACGCGGGTCTTACTGGCAAACAGGCCTTGCGGACGGCGCTGGATGATGATGACGATGAGCAGCAGAATGGCTACCTTGGCAGCGACTGCGCCGTACAGCGGCTCGATGATCTGGTTGATTTCACCCAGTGCCAGCGACGAAATGGCGGTACCGACCAGACTGCCTGCACCGCCGAGCACCACCACCATGAAGGCATCGATGACAAAGGAAGTCCCCATCGATGGATTGACACTGGCAATCTGGGTCAGCACCACACCGGCCAGACCCGCCAGACCGGCGCCCAGACCGAACGCCAGACGGTCAATTTTTTCGGCTGCCACGCCGAGGCTGCGGGCGGTATCGCGGCGCTGCGTGGTGGCGCGAATAAGCAAACCGAAGCGGGTATGCCGGATCAGCAGCAACGTCGCACCAAAGATTGCCAGTGCCAGCAAGATGGCGAAGATGCGGTTGTAGGTCACAAAAAATCCGGCGAATACTTGCGTGCCACCGTTGAGGAATCCGGGCGAGATGAATTCGAGATTTTGCGAACCGAACACCAGTTGCACCAGCTTGATGGTGGCAATGCTGACCGCCCACGTCGCCAGCAAGGTCTCGAGCGGACGGCGGTATAAAAACCGGATCACACAGAATTCGAGCAGCATGCCGAACAGCGCGCAGACGATAAAGGCACACGGAATCGCGACAAAAATATAGGCCCCGAAAAAGGCCGGCAGATAAGCCTGCATCAACTGCTCGACAACGTACGTGGCATACGCGCCGACCATGATGAATTCGCCATGTGCCAGGTTGATCACGCCCATCAGGCCGAACACAATCGACAGCCCGAGCGCAGTCAGCAACAGGATGCCGGCATAGCTCAGGCCACTGAACAGCACCGAGCAGATCTTGCCCAGCATGAGCCACTGGTCGATGGTGCGAATGCCGGCGCTGGCCGCGCCGATCAGATAGGTGTCCGTCGGCGCGGCAGTGGCCAGCACGTTGGCCAGCAAGGTGCGCGAGGCCAGGCTGGGTACGCTGGCGACGATGTCGATGGCACGCCGGCGCTCGTCGATCGACGCGCTTTCCAGTCCGCGTTTGGCCATCGCCAGCGTGAGCGTCGCATGTACCTGGGCATCCTTCTCGCGTGCCAGGGCGGCGTTGATGATGTCGCTATCGAGCAGCGCATAGAACTTGTCCACCTGCGCCGCCGCCTGCTCCCGATCAGCCAGAGTGCTGCTAAATAGATTGAGTTCGGCGGCCGCCACCGCCAGCTTGCGCCGCACGAGCATGTTCGGGACGTAAACCAGTTCGGCCGGCAGACTACTTACCGCGAGCAGCGATACGGCATCAATTTGCTGCGCCGTGTCGGCCAGCACCGGCGTGCCCGACGGCGGACAAAGCAGTGCTGCGTTGCGGATGGCGGCAATGACCCGTTGGGCCCAGGCGCGCTCAAGCGGATTGCCTGCCACGCCATGACCGACCAACCGCGCGAGTGCCTGCGACGGACCCGCGCCGGGATCATCGGCGCAGAGGCCGGTGATGCTGGTCAACCGCTGCTGCTGCACCGCCGGTGCGCTGATGTCCTGTGCGCGCACCATGGCCGACCAGATCAGGCACAGCAGCAGCAATGTCAGGTGGCAGGCAAGCCGGAGGACAGTTGTCCATCTTTTCATGATCGACCTTGTTGTATGACGAATTCGGATTAGCATTTGCCGTCATGTTCCGGTGCCGGCATGCCGGCACCGGAAGACTTCTTTAGCCCTTCATGAACGGGCTATACGGCACCGGTGCGACGATGTCCTTGGACTTCCAGAGAATATCGAAACCCTGCTTGGCATTGATCGAGCCGATCATGTCGCCGCGCCACAGGTACTGGTTCTCCATGTCCATCTTCGCGGTGTAACCGGCCGGGTCGGCAATCGTCATCCCTGCCAGTGCCTTGCGTACCGGACCGGTGGCCACCGACTTGGCTTTTTGCGCGGCCTTGGCCCAGAGGTTAATGCCGAGGTAAGTCGAGACCATCGGATCGATCACCATGTCAGGCCGGTGCTTGAGTTTGTTGGCCTTGACGTAGCTGCTCCACTCCGACTTGAACTGGCGGTTCAGCGGGTTGTCAACGTTCTGGAAATAGCACCAGCAGCTCAGGTGACCCACCAGCGGTTTGGTGTCGAGACCTTCCAGATCACTGTCGACCACATCGAGTCCGAGAATCGGAATTTCGGTCGCACGCACACCCTGATTAATAGCTTCCTTGAACATCGCCGGAATCGAATCACCGACCACGGTCAGCACCACAATCGCCTGGCCGCCCGGCAGTGCGGCGAACTCCTTGATGTCGCGCACGATGCTCTGAAAATTGGAGTGACCGAACGGCACGTACTGTTCGCGTAGCGCGGATTCAGGAATGTTTTTGGTCTTGAAATACCCCTTGAGCATCTTGTTGATCGTGCGCGGCCAGACATAGTCGCTACCGATCATGAAGAAACGTTTTGCCCCGCCACCCTGCGGGTCCATCAGGTACTCGATGGCCGGCAGCACCGAGCTGCTTGGCGGCGAATTGAGGTACACCACATTCTTCGATTGCTCTTCGCCTTCGAAATGCAGCGGATAAAACAGCAGGCTGTCGTTGGACTCAACCACCGGCAACACCGTCTTGCGCGAGACCGAGGTCCAGCAGCCGAATGTGGCGGCCACCTTGTCGCGCAAGATCAGTTGCTTGGTCATCTGCGCATACATCGGCCAGTCCGATGCCGGGTCGACTACCACGCCTAGCAACGGCCGCCCCAGCACGCCGCCCCTGGCGTTGATCTGGTCAATCGTCATCAATGCCGTGTCCTTGAGCAGCGACTCGTTATTGGCCATCGTGCCGGACTGCGAGAACAGCAGACCGAGCTTGATCGGCTCGCCCGCCGGTGCGGCCAGCAGTGTTGAAGGTAATGTCGCAGCCACCACACCCGCGCCTGCTACGGACAAGAAATCACGTCTTTTCATTGAGGACTCCGATTGAACATGCTGATTTTCCAAAAAAAAAGCCCGCACCAATTGCTTGGTTGCGGACATTTTTGGCCGGTGTCGCTCAAGACGCCTTTGTCTTGAGCAACGAGGTTTTCAATTTCACTAATCGCTGAAAATTAAAACCTTCCCGATAACTAATGCAAAGGTCGTGCCACCGTCGTGACTACCACCAGTAACGCGGATTCAGGCAGGTGGTGAGGACCCGAAATCCGGACTGAATCCGGGTCCTGCGCGGGGCGTCAGCTACTATTTCAGCGCGGGTTGAAGCGGGATTGCTCGTACAAATAACACACGAGGCACCGAAGAATACCGGTGACGTTTTTGCACTTTTTTTGTACGTATGCACACAACTGGCGCACCGTTCGCGACCCATCGTGAAGCATCAAAATCTTCTGCGTATGTCGACAGACTATGCAGTATTATAAATTTCCAACTCTCTATGGATGCCTGAGACTGAGGCACTTTCTGCATGCTTCCAGCCCGATCCAGCCCGATTAAAATCGGGCTTCTGTATTCCGATAGCGGCCTCACTGCGGCGGCAGAACGCAGCCAGCGCGACGCCACCGTGCTGGCTGTCAGGGAACTCAACGATGCCGGCGGCGTGCTGGGCCGGGAACTCGAACTGGTGTTGCGCGACCCTGGTGGCGTGCCCGGTCGCTATGCCGCAATGGCCGAAGAATTAATTGCCGAACAGGGGATACGACTGTTCATGGGCTGCTACCTGTCGAACGCGCGCAAGGCGGTGGTGCCGGTGATGGAGCGACACAATGCGCTGCTGTTTTACGGCACGCCCTATGAAGGTTTCGAATACAGCCGCAACGTGATCTACACGGGAGCAGCACCCAACCAGAACGCCTTGCCGATTGCCGAATACATGCTGTCGCATTTTGGCTCCCGGGTCGCGATGGTCGGCTCGGATTTTGTCTGCCCGCATGAATCCAACCGGGTCATGAATGACCTGATCAGCGAGCGCGGCGGACTCAAGGTGGCCGAGACGTATCTGCCGCTGTCGGCGACGGCTGGTAGCTATCTGGAAATCGCCCGTCGCATCAAGGCACAGGCGCCGGACTTCATTTTCTCCACCGTGGTCGGTGAAGGGATTGCTCTGTTCTACCGGGCCTTCGCCGCTGCGGGCTTCGATCCTTACGTGACACCGATTGCCAGTCACATGACCAGCGAGACGGAAGTCGCGCTGATGGGTGCCGATCTGGCCGAAGGTCACATCACTTGCGCCACGTATTTTCAGTCCGTCGAGACAATTGAAAACCGGCGCGCCGTACGCCGTTATCAGGACCTGTTCGGCACCGATGCGGTGACCAACATGTGCTGGGAGGCGGCGTATTTCCAGACCCATCTGCTGGCGTGCGCGATCACAAAAGCCGGCAGTGACGATCCGGATCGTTTACTTGAGGTGTTGCCGGGTATGGAGATTGCCGCACCACAGGGGATCGTGCGACTGGACGAAGTCAACCATCACGCCTACTTGCATCCGCGCATTGGCCGGGTCAATGTTCATGGTCAGTTCGATATCCTGGCCATGGCCCCGGCCCGGGTGAAGGCCGACCCTTACGTGGTGTCGCACGTCCCGCCACAGTGGGCTTCCGGTACGCCACATTCCGATGCGATATTAATTTCTACCGGAGCGCACTAATGCCATCCACCCCGTCCCGTTCTCTACTCAAAGATTTACGCAAGCTCAAGGTCGCGATTATTCATCCGCCCGATGCGGACGGCGATGAACTGGTCGCGCAACTGGCGCGGATCGGCTGCATGGTCGAGGTGTTCTGGCCGCAGGCGCAAGTGCTGCCACCTGAATGCGGCCTGGTCTTATTGGCGGTACGCCCGGAGACGCTGTCGATCACCTATTCATGGATAGGCACGACAGATGCACCGCCTATCATCCCGGTGATCACCTTCGAAAATCCGGTAACGCTGGAGGCTGTGCTGCAACTCGGCGCGTTTGCCACCATCGCTTCGCCGGTGCGTGCCTTTGGCCTGCTCACGGCGATCGCAGTGACGCTTAGCCAAAGCCGGGCGATGCGGCTGCGCGAAAAATATATCGAACGTCTGGAGAAAAAATCAGCGGACCAGCGGGTGATCCACAAGGCCATATTGATACTGATGGAGACCCGCTCCGTCTCCGAAGAACAGGCTTATCAATTACTGAGATCGCAAGCAATGAGCCGGCGCGAGCACATCGAAGTGATTGCCGGTCAGATCCTCAGGGCACAGGCAGTTTTATCGTTCTGAATCGTCACGGGCCGAACTGCCACGGATACTTCAGCCAATTGCTGTCACAGGCCAACATCATCAGGGGACTCCATAACGGCTGGCGATATCCTGCGCCAGCGCGCGCATCGCCGGCGACACACCCGCATTGGCAAAGCTGCGCACGTCGCCGATCGTCCAGATCAGACCATCGCGCTCAATGCCGATGGTTGCCATGCGCTTACCGGCAGGCGTCAGCACCGAGAACAGACGCCAGGTCCCGTCCAGACATTGCGCAAGGTAGCCATCCGCGCAATGGCGCATCGCCAGCGCCTCTTCATGTAATGCCCAGGCATTGGTAATGGGCCGCACGCACAATGCTCCATGAGTCATCGTCGACAGTGCGCTGGACCAGGTCACCGTCGTCAGGTTCGCCCGACCAGACATATCCGCCCGCCAGCAGCCGGCTGATAGTGCAAGGTAGTTCCAGCCACGCCGGATCTGGTTGGCATCCAGCGTTGGCTGCGCCGATTGCAGCCAGGTGACGACTCCGACGAGGTCTTCCAGAATGAACGCCTCGAGGGTGCCGGCCACATGCCGGCGCTGCGCTTCGTTGAGGATGGCACGCATGGTGCCCGGCTTGATCTGCGCAGTACGGAATGCGATGCATCCGTGCTGGTTCATGCCGGTATAGGCATCGTGCGCAAACAGACGCGTGAGTTCTGGCGGTACCGGCGTGCGGCACTCCAGCGCGGCAACCCAGCGTAACCAGTCGCCAAGTTCCCGCCAGCGCGTCGTGGTGCTGCCGTTCGGCCCGATGTAATCAATCAGATGCAGGAAGTGGCGATGATCGCAGCGCAGCAGATAACGCCATGCTGCCGGCTTCAAGCGGTGCTCTGTGAGCAATGTCGTGCGTAATGCAGCGACCACATCGCCGGGCGGTAGCGCGATCTGCAACTCGTCCATCAGGTTGTAGAGCCACAGCACCGTCGGGCATTCGCGCATGATCTGCTCGTAGTGGTGACGCTGTGCCAGCGCCTTGTTATAACCGAGCTCCGTGATCACAAAGCGCATGAACCGGTGACGACCCGGACGCATCCAGCCCAGCAGCGTATCGTCCAGCGCGAGGCTGTCGCGCAACGCATGACGCAACCGGCGCCAATGGGTCGCCTGCGCGACGGTGCGCTGCAACTCCCGCAGCACGACAGCACGATTTGAACGTTCGTGCAGGCATCCCGGCAGGGACGCCCACCACGGAGCAAGAAAATCCTCCAGCCAGGCACCGGCAAGACGGACTGGCAAGTCGATTCCGACGTTGGTGACCGGGTTGAAATTGATGCCATCGTCCATTAGTACGGCAACACGGATCGTGCCATCGTCGAGCGCGTCGTCATAGCGGATCGCGCCCATGAACGTGATGGCGCGTGCCTCGCCGGTCAGGGTCACGCGCACCGGATCGGCGAAGTGGGTCAGCAGACTGTTCCAGATACGGCCGATGCACTGCGCCATGGCTACAGCGTCGATGTCGTGCGGCAGATTGCGCATCAACCTGTCGATGGAAGGTGCGACCGGATCGGGCTTGAGGAAGGATTGCATGCCGGATGTCATACCGCATCCTGGCTATCGGAAATGACGCTGCCAGCCGTAGAGCCGGCAGGCGCGGCGGTCATGACTTCAAGCGCAGTCTCGTGCAGCCAGCCATGATCAAAGCGCGTACTGAGCGCAGCGCACTGCCGGTGCCCGATGCCGGCAACATGAACCTCAACCCGGGCAGCTACTGCATGGTGATTCAGTGCGCAGCGTACGGGTGGCGTGGCGTAAGCCAGTGACGGAAAGCGTGCGAGGACGTGCATGGTGATACTCCTGTTTAGCGGATTTGCCAGGCTGGCGGGGACCGCAATTCGGGTAACTCTCCCCGGTCCGTTTCGCTCGCGCGTGGAGGACCTGACCATGATGGAGTGTGATACCGCGCAAGCTCGCAGCATGCGCTTGCTGCATCATCCATGGTGCTGCACTGGCAGCAGACAACAAAAAACCCGTTTAGCGATGACAGCTGGAACGGGTCTGATGGAGGCCGCTTTAGCTGAATTTGTAATGCGCCCGCAAGTTGAAACTTAAATCGGCGCCAGTGGCAGGACAATACGCTGATCCGGCAGAAGAGTCAAAAATTCAACTTACATTTTTGCCGGATGCGATCGCGTGGTTCATCGACGAAATCCTGCTGGCTATCGCGCGAAAACTTATGCCCATAAACTGTGAACAACATTGTGCATAACCCTGCTGAACACTTCCGCAGGCCAGTTCGGACAAGGGATCGCAGCACTGCCTTTTATTTAAGCAACGTCCGTTATGGCTGCCGTCTCGTCATCGATCGCCGCAATCTTACGGATACTGGCAAGCAGACTGGAACGTTGTTCCGGTTCGCGCTGCGCATCGACGAATCAACGCAGGGATCAATCATCGTGAACATTGCACCAGCAAATTAACTGACCACGTTCAGGTTTGCGCGGTCGGCTTTATACCGTTGGTTCCGGACGAATTGGAATGGATTCAGCGGTGCCACTTTGTATGACCGGCTACAAGGCAAACCCATCTCATCGGTCAGCCATTTGCCTCGCACGACACAAGAAACCCACCCGCGCAATTAAAATCGCCGCCCCAACGAAATACGATTTTGGGAAACCGCTGAAAAATTAGCATGCTGATCCCGTGCACCACGCACAAAATAATCGCCAAAATCGTAGGTCACGGTCAATGCATACCCTTGCACGTTGTCGCCATTTCCGGTCCTGCCATGTTTGTAGGACGCGTCCGCTGTCCAGCGTTCTGCATCGTTCGGTTTATACCTGGCGACGGCATGGGTGACGTGCTGTTTGGTATCGAGTCGATCATCCCAGATATGAAATAGCGAGAGCTCCGTTTTTGGCATGGCGCGCGATCCGATGCCTAACGTGATGGCATCATTCGGATCAAAATTCAGATTGAAATAGTCTTTCAAGTTGGTCCGGCCGAATCCGGCAATGACAAAATTGCTGTTACCGATTTCGGTCGTAACCGAGCCACCCAAAAATCCGCCCGAGGCAAGCTGTGCAGAAAATACCGGACGTACTAATCCAAAGTCAGGCCGGTACTCGTAACCGGTCCTGCTTTGCTGTAGGTTTTCCTTGTCGCGATAAGCGCCCACCCAGGCGGTATGTTCGCCCAGCACAGCGCGCAGATTCAGATCGAAGGCATCATTGTTATCTGACGAAAAATAATACGATGGCGTGAGTTTGAAGCTGATGCGATGACTATCGTGACCCTCGACCAGCGCCGTGCCGGAACTCATCTCTTGCGCAGTTGAATACGCCGACGCGGTGGCAATCACCAGCACCAGCGAGCCTGTTTCAATCCATTTTTGCATGAGCATGTGATTTTTTTCTTTATCAAGGAAACGCTTGGCCAGCGTGTTGATCACAACAGGCTAGCGCCGATATTAATTAATAACGCCAACACCACCGTATTAAACAGGTAGGCCAGAATGCAGTGCACTGTGCCGATTCGACGCATCGATTTGGAGGTGAACGAGACATCGGCGGTTTGGCCGGAAGTGCCGATGACGGCAGCGAAATAAAAGAAGTCCCAATAATCCGGTTGTTCCTCTTCCGGAAACTGCAAACCACACGGTTCATTCCGATGGCGCGCAGCATAATAATCGTGCGCGTAATGCAGCGCAAATATCACCTGGATGAACGCCCACGACGACAATACCGTCATGCCGGCGAGCGCAATGTGCGCACTCTTGATGAATCCATGCATGTCCTTGACCACCGTCAGTTCCAGCGCAATGGCCACCAGACTGGCCACGCTCGTGACGACCACCAAAAACAGCAATACACGCTGGCCGTCATCCTGCAACAAGGCACGACGATACATCGTCCGTTGCGACGATCGCGTCATCATTACGCCAGCCAGGATGACGTACAAGCACGTTCCGGTATTCCACGTGATCAACAATCGCGTCACGAGATGCGCCGCAACCGACACGGGCAAGACGGCCCCTACGATCAGCGCGATGATGGCCGCAATAAAGATGCGTGGACGAGCCCGGATCTGGCGCGCAACAGAATTGCGGTACAACGACATGGTGACTCCCGGTGAGGGTGGCTTGAGAAACTGGCCCTCATCATACCGGCGTCTATTGTTTCAGCCTATCGGCGATACTCCTCGCCGCACTGAAGAACGGTGCCTCTTTTTGCCATCCAGTAAACGGCGTTTCGATGACTCTGTTTGTGGCGTTTTTCGGTATTATCTGCGGGGCAAAATAATGCGTAGCCAGGCGTTGCCGGGCTCCACAGGGAGGGGCATAAAGTGGACCGTATCAATTTTCTGCAATTGGCAGGGCATGATTGCTGTCGGTGGTGTGGATGAACTTGTGCTGCCAGACCGGCTTGTGGCGCGCCCGGCGCATCAGGCTACGCACCTTGTAGCGGCCAATGTCGATGGGCTGAGACTTAAAACTTGGCGTGCTGCCAAAGATGAGACTATTGCCTGGTTGCTTTGGTATCACCGGACCCGGTTGCATTCGACGCTGGTCCCTATCAGCCCGGTGCATGTCGAGTAAAACTGGCCTGCCAAGCCCCGACGGGTGGCACCCTCGTGTGACGCGATAGACTAATTTTTAACCACCATGCCCAAATCTGTTCGATCCCGTATCAAAGCTTGCGAAACCTGCAAAGCCGTCAGTTCAACGCTTTACCGGGTGGTGCAAGACGACACCGCTGCCTGGACCCTGATTTGCCAGGCATGCCGGACCCAAGTGGAGCGACACCCCAGTTACCGCTATGGCGGCACATGGAAGGCCAACAAGCGGCACTGATCGCTACCCCACGTCAGAGCAAGCCACGACATCTCCCTGATTGATGACGCTTCAGCTGCTTGAGTTAAACTCAGGCCTAGTATCAAAACCGAGAGCGGTTGAGTCCCCGCTCATTGCCTTTGTCCTTTCCCTCTTTCCTTTGGCTGACCAAGACCCCACCCCCTCCGCCCCCCGCGCTGTTCAACAGGAGTTACGCCATGTGCGTGCACTCATGCAACTTGAACAAAAGGAAGATCAAGCGCAGTTCAAACTCAACAATGCCAGTGCGACCATCAAGGAACGCCGTCGGCGTGGCTTGACCTGGTACCCCGTCACCATCACCCGGGAAGACATCGGTTTTGGTGGCAAAGTGGTCCTGGAGCTAGAGCGCCCGGCGCATCGGCAAGACCTGCACTTGTTTCAGGTAGGCAAAAATGCTTCGTTGTTCAGTGAAGCGCCAGGCAACTCAGGGCCTGACCGACCAGTACTGAGCGGCGTCGTGACTAGCGTGCGGCGCAACAAGCTGCTGCTGGCCACCACCAAAGAAGCGCTGCCCGACTGGGTAGTGGACGGCAGTACACTGGGCATTGACCTCACCTTTGACGAGGTCAGCTACCGCGAGATGAACCAGGCCCTGAGCGCGGTCATGCTTGCACACGGCAACCGCTTGGCCGAACTGCGCGACGTGCTGCTGGGTGCCAGGCCGGCCAGCTTTCGCGAGCACAAAGCCGACGACCTTTTTTACCCCGGTACGCTCAATGACTCGCAGCTGGCGGCTGTGCGCCATGTGGTTTCGGCCCAGGACGTGGCCATCATCCATGGCCCGCCCGGCACGGGAAAAACCACCACGCTGGTGCAAGCCATTCTGGAAACCATCCGGCGCGAGCGGCGCGTGCTGGTGAGCGCCTCCTCCAACACGGCCGTGGACCTGCTGACCGAAAAGTTGGCCGAGCGCGGTGTCAACGTGATCCGCTTGGGCAACCCCAGTCGCGTGTCGGACTTGCTGCACCAGCACACCCTCGATGCCGGTGTGATGGCCCACGCCAGCTACAGCAAGATGCATGCGATGCGCCAAACCGCTGAGCAGCACCGCCAGACTGCCAGCGAACATGTACGCCACTTTAGTTTCGAGGAGCGTCAGCATCGCCAATGGCTGAGGGAAGAAGCGCGGACGCTGCGCCAGGCCGCCGACGATTTGGAGCGTTTCATCACCGAGGACGTGCTCGAATCGGTGCAAGTGATCACCTGCACGCTGGTCGGTGCCAGCAACCGCCACATCCGCCACCTGATCTTTGAAACCGTCTTCATCGACGAAGCTGCTCAGGCTTTGGAACCGGGTTGCTGGATTCCGATTGCCAAGGGCCAGCGCATTGTTTTGGCGGGCGATCACCACCAGCTACCGCCCACCGTGAAAAGCGAAAAAGCCGCCCGCGAAGGCTTGCGCGAAACCCTGTTTGAAAAGTGCATCCAGCGACAGCCGCAGACGGCCCGCATGCTCACCGTGCAATACCGCATGCACGAGCACATCATGGGCTTCAGCTCGGAGAAGTTCTACGGTAGCCAACTGGTGCCGCACCCTAGCGTGCGCCATGCAGGCTTAGCGGCTTACGACCCGCGTTTTGCACCCGACCTGCCTATGGAATTCATCGACACGGCCGGTTGTGGCTTTCTGGAGGCCGCTATTCACGAAAGCCGTTCAACGGCCAATCCCAAAGAAGCCCACTTGCTGCTGCAGCGCCTTGCGCAACTGCTTGGACCCTACGACGCAACTGACTCCCAACAGGCTCCGCTCACCATCGGCGTGATTGCACCGTACCGCGCCCAAATCAACTACTTGAAGGACGCTATCGAAGACAGCGCCGCGCTCAATGATTTGCTGCTGCAACGCAGGCTCAGCGTGGGCACCGTCGATTCGTTTCAGGGCCAGGAGCGCGACATCATTGCCATTTCATTGACACGCAGCAACACTCAGGGCGAGATCGGCTTCCTCTCAGACATCCGCCGCATGAACGTGGGCATGACCCGCGCACGGCGCAAGCTGTTACTGGTCGGCGACTCTTCCACGCTCTGTTGCCATCCGTTTTTTGTGGACTTGTTGGCCTATGTCAAGCGCATGGGAGGCTATTCCAAAATCGCAGGATAAGGTGGTGTTGCCGATTGTTGCAGTCAAGTAAATTCAGACACAGCGATAAGTTTTTTTACTGCCATTTTCCGCTCAAAGGCGGAGGGCGACAGGTTGTCCGATACGGAATGCAATCTGACGCAGTCGTAGAAACCGAGGATGTAGTCGGTGACGTCATTTTTTACTTCCGTCTGATTGGCATAAGTGCGTTGCCAGAATTACTCCATTTTGAGGTTTTTTAAAATGTCGACATCGCCTCGCAATTGACGGTTTTCGTATTCCAGCAGGCGGATAGGCTGCTGATCCGCCGTCAACGGATTCCCGATGCCACGCTGGCCGATTTGCCCGACATCATATTGCTTGATCCAACGACGAATCGCGGTCTCGCCGATATCCATGCACTGACTGACCCGGGTGGTCGTTAGTCCCTGCTCCTTGATCATGCGAACGATTTCCAGCTTCAGGCTGATGTCGAATTGCCTGCGTTGCTTTGTCATTGAGTTTTCCTCTGGTGGTGGAGTCTCCCACCTATCGAGGTGCCGGCACAAATTCGACCACGACACCCGGCACCGGAATTGCCTGCACTTTTACATGTCGCCGCGAAGTGTAAAGCGTCTGTTCCGTGAAACCGTTTTCTCCTGCAAAGGCGACCATCGAACGATTTTCCGGTGGCATCATGCGTCGTAAGATCGTGTCTTTTCGTTCTACTGAATAGGCGTCCGCTGCTTGTCTTTGCTCCGCCACCGGATGGTTGATACTAAATCAGGTGACGCGACAGGTATCGTGAAATGGAGAGAGACCGTGAAGCGCATGGCGTTTTCCTTGTCATCCGCTGATTGCAACCGGATTCCACATGCAAAAAACGACAGTGCTGCCGAGGGTAGACACGTCATTTGTGATAACCGAAACATATCACCGGCTATCGGCTGACTATTCTTTGCTGTCATGAAGAAGTTAAGTTCAAACCGAGCATCTTAGCAACGACGAAAGTGGCGAGCATCAGGCACAAGAGCGCTAGCACGAAGACGGCGACCGCCTTGCCACCCGCGCGCAGCAGCTCGCGCTTCTCTTTCTCCTTATCCCTTTCCTTCTCGCCTTGATCGTAATGCCACTTAACGGCGAAGAACATGCCCGCGCCGAGCACGAGAACTTTGAACACAATTAAGGCTATCGGGATCCAATCAATCATTTTGAGGTTTTCCAGGCTGTTGCTTGACGCTATCTATCGTGAGGAGTGCTGCCTTAAAACGCAGATTCAGTAACTGTATTTTTTATTCAAACCATAGCCCGGGACATCCTTATTGAATCTTTCATTACATCTATTCTTCCGTTTTCACTGCGTTACTCTTAAGTTAATTCTTGTTGCACCGGTACGCGAACTATTGATAAAGGAGCACCTGTAGAATTCGAAAAAAATAGCGTTCTGAGGATTTTTCCCGGGTTGTTAAACCCTATTGTCGATTTTTTGCGGACCAGAAATCCGGCCACCGTCGATGGATAAACAATTTTCTTTTGTTTCGTGAGCATGAATTTGTAACAGCGACCAGCGGGACGACCTTCGCTGCGTCCGACTGGAAAGGCGCGTCCGCTCGCGCAGCACACGCGTTATCCAGGCGAATGACCCGACAACCCGCAGCGTGCACTCAAACGGCGATCCGATACCGTTCGCCGCGGTCAGACTGTGGCACCCGCTTTGCCCGTTTTTATCGTGAGCAACGGCAGTACACCTTCGAATTTGTGCGGCGCAAGTGTACCACCCGACAGCAACTAATCGAATGCCAGGCGCAGTAGCAATGTTATTTAATGCGCCACATAACGCTGGGTTCAGTGCCATTTGCGGCACCGGGCGGGTACAGCAAGCCACTTACCCGGCGCACACCCGGCATAAATTCCACGATCTGCATGTCGTCCATCCGACGGCGTTCACCATTTATGTGCTGCGCCGGATTGGCGAACTGCACGAGATTGAAAAACCTCTGCGCGACGCATCACAGGATATACGCCGGCAAGTCCGGCAGGCCAGGACGCGGCCCTTGCTGGTGGACTTCGCGGCCTGGCTGCGCGCGCCCGTCGTCCCTATCGACCAAGTCTGATACGACCAAAACTTTTAATTACGCGCTTAATCAGTGGCCGGCAGTGGCGGCGAGCACGCTGCCGCCGTGTACGCGCTGATCGGTACCGCCAAACTGAACGACTGTTGTCAGCGCAATCATCTATTGCGCCTGTTTTTTGTTTCACTTCTAAATTATTAGTCACTAAATCATACTAATAGTTAAGATTAAGTTAAGGAGTAGGCCGGCACAGCCGATTTTCCGGGCCAATACCCGGAGCGGGTAATGGCGTAGCTTGACGATATCGCGTGGGGAAAACCAGTGCAGAAACTAACAACAGATCAACTTAATCACCGAAAACCTTGTTTGCGGGGTTTTACAACGGAGTTTTAATCGGTTCCTGCTTACATCTTCTGCATGCCACATGCAGAGCAAAGGTTACGATTTTAAATTTGTAATGCCAGTTGGATATAAGGACCCGACTTAGCGTGATTTAAGCAGGATGCCGTCAAGATCGCCAATCCGATTTTTAGCAGGTGGTTGTTCAGCAATGCCCTGCTGCTACCCATCAGGGTATCGGGTTAGTTGTCAAGTTCCATACAAAACAGCAAAGAGCCAAAAAACACCAGTTTGATCGTACAAAAAGTACAGAGAAACTCGGTGCAGATATCAAAGCGAGGTTCAATACCGGGAAGCGGAGTTTATGACGCCGCGGCGTCACGTCTTGCTGCTTTTATTCACCATCAACTCAACAAGGAATTCCAACAATGTTTCCACAAAAATTTTTAAACTTTGCACTCAAGTACATCTCACGCGCCGCTGCACTCGCCTGCGGCACGCTGATTACTGCATGTGGCGGTGGCAGCGGTAGTCCGGAGCCCGATACCTCGCAGTCGACACAACTGCTGTCCACCGCTAGTGCCAACTCAGCGAATTCGTCGCAGACTGGTGTTGATACCGCCTCCTCCATCGACACCATCTACAGCACGACCGAGGCTGTCGTGGCGGCAACCGTCCCCACCATAGGGGCATCATCTACTGTCACCAACACCGTGGTGAGCTGCATTGGCGGTGGCACCGCAACGCTGACCATCACCGGTGGCACTGCCGGCACCCAGTTGAACGGTCGTTTTGATGCAGGCGAGCGTTATATTGTCAACTATGCGAAGTGCATCGGTGCGAACGGCTATGCACAGTTGAGCGGAAGCATTGAACTGGACATTACCAGCGTCGCCGGTTCGACGACATCGGGAACCAGCGCTGCAAACATCAAGGCCACCAACCTCTCGTTGACTCCTGCCCCAGGCAGCGCAGTGGCAGGCAGCACCGTGTTCAATGGCAATGGCACAGTATCGCGCAGCGTATACACGGCTCCCAATGGGAGCGTCACCACCGTCTCGCACGTAACCATTCCCAACGCGACGCTAAACAACAGCTACGGCACACGGAACGGCTCATTCACGTTGAGCAACTTGGAGGCCACACGCACGGTG
>JBLHMB010000015.1:0-66650 GCA_047621665.1 Bradyrhizobium sp.
GCGACGCGCGGCGGTCACCGATACGCTGGATACGGCGCTGCTGCGCATAAGCCGCGATGTGCGGCTGGCGTTGCCCAATAGCGTGCGGGTGACGGCCGATGGCCAGTCGCTGGAATTTTTGCATACCTGGACTGGAGGCCGGTATCGCAGTGCAACGGATCAGGCCGGTAACGGCGATGTCCTGGATTTCAATAACGTCGACCTCAGTTTTGATTTGCTCGGTGCGCCGCTCGACATGCTCAGTGGCGACCAGATCGTGATCTATAACCTTGGCGTGCCCGGTGCCGATGCTTACGAAGCTAGCATCGCTGCCACACCACATGTCCGCAGGGCCTATACCGGAGCGTCCGGACTGGTCAGTCGCATCACGCTGGCGACTGATACGCGGTTTCCGTTCGATTCGCCCGGACATCGCTTTCAGGTTGTCGATACGGCCGTGACCTACCGCTGTCGCGATGGCGTGCTGACGCGGTTCTGGGGATATGCCATTGAGCCCGTTCAGCCTGATCCGCCTGCGGGTGGACAGAGTGCGCTACTGGCCACGCAAGTCAGCGCCTGCTATTTCGGTTACGCGCCGGGCGTTACCGAGCGCAGTGGCCTGGTCACGCTGCAACTGGCGTTGACCAGCCTGGACGAAACCACCCGTCTGGCCTACCAGGTGCATGTCAGCAATGTTCCCTGACCGCTCAGTACGCAGGATTGTTTCCGGACGCGGCTTTGCGCTCGTTTCTGCCATTTTTTTGCTGGTGGTGTTGTCGGGGCTCGGGGTCTTCATTGTGACGCTATCGAGCGTTCAGAACGTCACCTCCACGCAGGATCTGCAAGGGGCACGGGCGTATCAGGCAGCGCGTGCCGGGATCGAATGGAGTGCTTATCAGGTGGCGCAAAACACCAGTTGTGCCGCAGCGAGTCTGCTGACATTGCCGGGTATCACGCTGGTTGGATTTTCTGTCCGGGTGCAGTGCGCTGCACGGAGCTATGAAGAGGGCGCCCGCGCCATCACGATTTATCAGATTACTTCGATAGCGACGCTCGGCGTGGCCGGCAGCACCACTTACGTCGAGCGGCAACTCGCGGCGTCTATCGAGACCTGCCGTCAGGATGGCCTTCCATGTGCAAACTGATGACCGGTGCGCACTCAACCTACAAGAAAAGGAGGCGACAGATGCCGTATTTTTACCGCGCTATTTGCGCAACAGCATCATGATCAAGGTCATGCAGCGGCTGTGGCGGGCATTGAACGCGACGGTCTCCAAATCGTCAGGCCGGGCCGCGATCAGTCTGCAGTCCAGCGGTATTTTCGTAGTGCTCTTGAGCCGCCCGGCGGCAGGAATGCCGGTTGTCGATCGGGCTTTTTCGCATGAAACCTTTACCGGTAATTCGGTGCTGATCCTTGAAAAAATGGTGCAAGCTGAAGCACTGGGAAAGTACCGCTGCTCGCATTTGTTAAACGCCGGCGAATACCAGTTACTGACCGTCGACACGCCTGCAGTGCCGCAGGGTGAAATCAAGGAAGCGATGCGCTGGATCGTCAAGGACATGCTGGATTTTCCGGCGGAGGATGCCACCATCGATATTCTCGCCGTTCCGCTGGACAAGACGGGTCCGATACGCAGTACTTCGATGTTCGCAGTGGTCGCCCGTAATAGCATTATTTCTCAGCGACAAAAACTGTTTGAAGCGGCAGGTCTGGACCTGGCGGCGATCGATATTCCCGAAGTTGCCCAGCGCAATATATCGGCCGTTCTTGAACCGGAAGGGAAAGCACTGGCATTGTTATCGCTCAATGCTGACGGTGGGTTGATGACGATTACGTTTGCCGGCGAACTGTATTTATCCCGCCGCATGGAAATCACGTTGATTCAGCTTAAACAGGCTGACCTGTTTGAACTGGCACAGTTGCATGAACAAATCACGCTGGAACTGCAACGTTCACTGGATCATTTTTACCGGCAGCATCACGAGATGTAATTATCCAAGCTGGTATTGGCACCGATGGGACAACCCGGAGCGGATTTAATGGCTTATCTCACGCGCAATTTGAATTCGCAGGTCGAGATGCTTGATATGGCCAGCATCATGGATCTATCAGCGACTCCCGATTTGCGGGATTCAGATAATCAGCAAAAAAATATTTTATGACGCTCGGTGCGGCATTAAGAACCAAGAGTATCTGATGGCCATCCAGCAAATTAATCTGATTAATCCGTTATTCAGAAAAAAGAAAATCCATTTTTCGGCCGCAATGATCCTGAAAGCCGGAGCGCTGACGATTATTGCCGGATTGTCGCTGGTTTTATTCATGAATTATCGTATTGGTGCCTTAAAAAGTGCTTCCGTATTGGATGGTATTGAACTTTCGATTGCTCAACTGGCATTAGACAAGGCACGTTCGAACTCGATGCTACTGAAAAAAAATAATGTCCTTCTGGAGAGCCTGCACAAAGCCGAGACGGATGCGGCTTCACTGCGAAATATCACGGCCCTGTTAAATCAGGGAGAGAGTAGCAACATGGTCGGTAATGCCGTCGGCAATACAACAGGTTATTCGGCGACCATGCAAGCATTAGCCAGGCAAATCGGCAACGGTATCTGGTTGACTGGCTTCACCATTACCAAGGCCGGTGCAGAAGTCAGTTTGCAAGGAAAGGTACTGGCACCGGAATTGGTGCCGGCTTATCTTGATCGTTTGAAACAGGAGCCGGCTGTGCACGGACTGCAATTTTCGGCTTTGGAAATGCGCTTGCCAAAATCTACTGGTGACAAGAAAAGCGAGTTGTCTCCATCATTGCCTCCCGTGTTGGAATTTAGTCTGCGATCGGCTGTCGCGGGTGGATTGTTACCAGCTCCGGCAGCTACTGCTGTCGTCACGAGGAATGCGCAATGAGCGCGCTATCGTCATTTAAAACAAGAGGTATCGATTTTTTTCTATGGATAAACAACCGTAGCCTGCGCGAAAGAATATTGATTTGTTGTGCCGTACAACTCATCGTTCTGGCCATTATCGGATTCGGATTATTAGTCCCCCGATGGCAGCTAAGAAATGTGTTGGTACATGAAATAGATCTACGGATAACCCGTCTATCGGCGATATCGGCGGAGGCAGACAGTTTGAAAACGGCAGAGAAAATCGATCCTGATCAGAGTAATCGGGAATTATTAAAAAAAATAAATGTGCAATCTGATGAGTTAAGGACAGATTTAACAAAGCTATACGACATTCTCGTCAAGCCAGAAGACATGGCATTGCGATTGCAGACGATGATTAATATTAACGGCAAGTTACAACTGGTCTCACTGGATACGCTTCCAGTCGATAATTTGATGCAAGGAAAAAAAATACCAGAGATAAATCCGGAAAAAACTCCCGTCTTATCCGAGTCAAATCCGGCCGCAGATAATCCGTTAGCTATGGACGGCATCTATCGGCATGGCGTTGTCATCGTTGTGCGTGGCAGTTATCCGGATATTGTCGATTATCTGGTGGGGCTTGAATCGAGTCCATCCGGATTTTATTGGGGAAATATGGAAATGCATGCCGATAACTATCCGCAAGTGACCATGCACATTACCCTATTCACCTTGAGTCTGGATAAAAAATGGTTAAGTTTGTAATTTTAGTCATGCTGTCGGGGGCTGTCATTGCCTCGTTACAGGCCCGCACTTTGCCTGATCCGACCCGTCCGCCTGACGTGATGCTGGTAGTGCCGGATCGGGCATCAGAAAAAATGGCGGTGGAGCCAATACTGCAATCGGTATTAATTTCGCCGTCACGAAAAATCGCTGTCATCAGCGGACAGATCATGCTCTTGAATGATGTCTTCGGAGAATTTAAGTTAGTCAGCATTAATCCATCGAGTGTTCTTCTGAAAAATGGAAAATCTGAGAAGAGACTGTTCTTATTGTCGCCGGAAGAACTGCAATTCGCCAATGCGCGCTTTATAAAAAAAATTCCTGAACAGGTGCAACACAAGCCATGAAGATATTAATGTACGGATGCCTGATTATCGGATTAACGGCTTGCGCGGCACCCGTCGCACAGCGTGATACCTATGACATGATTACTCTGCAGTTGAAAAAAGCCACGGAGTTGAATGCGCTGCTTACGCAGCGTGAGGACGCCGTTATCGCTCAGGCCCGAGTTCCGGTTGCGGCTCTCCCGAGCGTGCGCGCCATTCCTGAGGAGCGCTTTAATTTATCGTTCAATGAAGTGCCGGCGCAGCAATTTTTCCGTGCCATCGTGACGGGGACGCGTTACAGCATGCTGGTCCATCCCGGCGTAACCGGCACCATCTCGGCCAACCTCAAGGAGGTCACGCTTGGTGAGGTGATGGAAGCGATGCGCGAGCTCTACGGCTACGGCTACAAAATCGAAGGCAACCGGATTGTTGTCAAGCCGTTGAGCTTGCAGACCAGTATTTTTCAGGTCAACTATCTCAACAGCAATCGTAAAGGCTCGTCCGATATCCGCGTGACTTCAGGTTCGGTCAGTGACGTGACATCCAATGCGAGTGGGCAGGGTGGTAATAATTTACCGACGCAACAACGAGCGACCTCGCATGGCATCGACAGCAGCAAGATCAGTACCTCATCAAATACCGATTTCTGGGCCGAGCTGAAGGCCTCACTCGATGCCATCATCGGCGCCAAGGAAGGACGTAGCGTGGTCATCAGTGCGCAATCCGGGGTGGTAGTGATCCGCGCCATGTCCGATGAGTTGCGTAATGTTGCGGCTTTTCTGAAAGCCACGCAGCTCTCGGTCGATCGCCAGGTCATCCTCGAAGCCAAGATCATGGAAGTCGAGCTCAACGACAGCTTCCAGTCGGGAATCAATTGGGCGGCGTTTGCGGCACCGTCTGGCAGCAACCGGCGCGCAACGCTGGGGTTTGTGGCGCCAGGATCAACACTTAATCCCGCACCACAAAATGGTGTCACGCCGGCCAGCATCACCAGCGGTGGCAATAATGCACTGACGGCGATCACTGGCAGCGCACTATCCGCTGCCGGCACTGCAGCGGGCTCGTTGTTCGGCTTGGCATTTCAGACCAGTAACTTTGCCGCCCTGATCTCTTTTCTGGAGTCTCAAGGCACGGTGCATGTACTGTCGAGCCCGCGCATCGCGACGATGAACAATCAGAAAGCGGTGCTGAAAGTCGGCACCGATGAATTTTTTGTGACCCGCCTGACAACCACGCCCGGCCTCAGTGCAGGAAATGTCACTACCGCCGCAACGACCACCGTGGAGGTCCAGCCGTTCTTTTCAGGCGTATCGCTCGATGTGACACCGCAGATCGACGACAGCGGCAATATCACGTTGCACGTGCACCCGTCGGTGAGCAAGGTCACAACAGTCGACAAGATCGTCAATCTCGGCGCCAATAATGGCACGTTGAGTTTGCCGCTGGCATCGAGCGCGATCTCCGAAACCGATAGCGTCGTGCGCGGCCAGGACGGGCGGGTGATTGCGATCGGCGGGTTGATGCGGCAATCGTCGACGTCGGATAATTCGCAGGTGCCCGGAGCCGGCGATGTGCCGGTGCTGGGCAACCTGTTCCGCAGCACGGCGCGGGTCGCGCAAAAACGCGAACTGGTCATCCTGATCAGGCCAACTGTCATTCAAAGCAATAGCGATTGGGCGCAAGACATGCTCGACAGTCAGCGTCGGATCGAACAGTTGGCACCGCGCACCGGCGCGCGCCCGGACTAATCCTGTTGTGCGGGTGCTGGCGGTCGATCACGACGAGGAAAAAAACGCCTGTCAAAAATAAGACGACCGTTCTTTTCAGGGTATAGTGCAGGTCGAAAAAGACGGATCGTTACGCTGCAGGCATTCCGGTGTTGCGCCGGGTTCACCCATTAAAAAGGAAGAGACATGACAGCCGAATACCAGGTCCATGGCGCAGTTGCCATCATCACGCTCAACAATCCCCCGGTTAACGGATTAGGTCTGTCGACCCGCACGGCAGTCGTTGCCGGCGTCCGGAAAGCCCTCGCCGATGCGGCCGTCAAGGCCATTATCCTGACCGGTGCCGGCAAGGCCTTTTCAGGCGGTGCCGATATCAAGGAATTCAATTCGCCGAGCGCGTTTGCCGAGCCATCTCTGCATACCCTGATTAATGTTGTCGAGTCCGCCGGCAAGCCGGTCATCGCTGCGATCCATAGTGTGTGCATGGGCGGCGGACTGGAACTGGCGCTGGGTTGTCATTACCGGGTCGCGATTCCAGGCGCGCAGATCGCGTTGCCGGAAGTCAAGCTCGGGATATTGCCGGGCGCTGGCGGTACGCAACGTTTGCCACGTGTTGTCGGGCTGGAGCTGGCGCTGAACATGATCGTATCGGGTACGCCGATCGCCTCCGAAAAATTGGCGACTACGGCGTTGTTCAGCAAGCTCATCGAAGGCGACCTGATCGAAGGCGCGTTGGCCTTTGCCGCCAGCATCGCCGATGTCCGGCCGCTGCCGAAGGTGCGCGACATCAAGGTCGACTATCCGAACTACGAAGCGTTCCTGCAGTTTTCACGCAATACCGTCAAGGCCATGTCAGGCCCGTATCCGGCACCGCTGAAATGCGTCGAGGCCGTGGCCGCATCGGTGACGATGAAATTCGACGATGGCATCAAGTTTGAACGTGACCTGTTCATCGAACTGGTCCAGACCACCGAATCGAAAGCGCTGCGCCATGCGTTCTTCGGCGAACGTGCTGCCAGCAAGATCCCGGATGTACCGGCTGACACCCCGGTACGGTCGATCAAGTCGGCGGCAGTGATCGGTGCCGGCACGATGGGTGGCGGTATTGCGATGAACTTCGTCAATGCCGGCATTCCGGTGATGCTGCTGGAAACCAGGCAGGAAGCGCTCGATAAGGGCATTGCGACGATCCGCAAGAATTACGAAAACACGATGAAGAAGGGCAAGCTGACGCAAGAGAAGTTTGATCAGCGCGTCGGCATGATCAGCGGCACGCTGAACTACGCTGATATCGGGCAGGCCGACATCGTTGTCGAAGCCGTGTTCGAAGACATGGGCGTCAAGGAAACCGTATTCCGCAAGCTCGATGAAGTGATGAAGCAAGGCGCGATTCTGGCCTCGAACACGTCGACGCTCGATGTCGATCAGATCGCGTCGTTCACGAAACGCCCGCAAGACGTGATCGGCACCCACTTTTTCAGTCCGGCCAACGTCATGAAGCTGCTCGAAATCGTGCGCGGCAAAGCAACCGCCAAGGATGTGCTGGCGACCACGCTGGCGCTGTCGAAAAAGATCAAGAAAACCGGTGTTGTGTCGGGTGTCTGCGATGGCTTCATCGGCAACCGGATGATCGAGCAATACAGTCGGCAAGCCGGCTTCCTGATCGAAGAGGGCGCGTTGCCGGAGCAAGTCGACAAGGCCGTCGAGAAGTTCGGCTTTGCGATGGGGCCGTTCCGCATGGGCGACCTGGCCGGCAATGATATCGGCTGGTATATCCGCAAGCGGCGGTATGTTGAAAAGCCAGAAATCATCTATTCGAAAACGGCTGACCTGCTGTGCGAACTGGGTCGTTATGGTCAAAAGACCGGGGCCGGCTGGTACGACTACAAAGCCGGAGACCGCAAGGCCTATGCCTCGTCACTGGTCAATGACATGATCATCCAGCATTCGGCCGATATCGGTGTCGAGCGGCGCAAGATCAGCGATCAGGAAATCATCGAACGACTGGTGTATGCGCTGGTCAATGAAGCCGCGCATATTCTCGAAGAGGGCATTGCGATGCGGGCCTCGGACATCGACATGGTCTATCTGACCGGTTATGGCTTCCCGGTGTTTCGTGGCGGGCCGATGTTCTACGCCGACACGGTCGGTTTGCCGAATGTACTGATGGCAATGGAAAAGCTGGCCAAGGGTCGTCATGGCGACGCCTGGACGCCGGCACCCTTGCTGGTGAAACTGGCGGCCGGGGGCAAGACGTTCAACTGAGGTCAGGCTGACTGTCCGGAAAAGCCTCGCTGCGGCGAGGCTTTTTTACTTCAGGTAGCGAACACTGCATTACTGAAAAAATAGTGGTCTGCCTGTTAAAGTTGAGATGCCAGCGTGCCGTTATTGGCTCACTGTAGCAACAACTGGAGAACATCATGAACGTCAGCGCCATAGGTAGTCAGTCCACCAATTTGTCCACCGCCAAAACCGAACAAGCGATCGGTATCGCTGTCCTCAAGAAAGCGCTCGATAGCGAAACGTCTACCGCAAGTGCATTACTCGATGCTTTGCCTACCGTTAAAAGTGCCAGCAATTTGCCCGCCAATCTGGGGCGCAATATCAATACCACCGCCTGATTTAGGGGAGCGAAACAGGATTCTGTGTGATCCTTGTTTGTGGAGTCGGGACATTGCCTGCCGCGCTGCGGCAGCAACGATGCCAAGCCTGACCCGATTCCCTGCTGTATGAAAAGGTAACTACGACGGTTGGTAAAAAAAACTGGTCTATACTTTCGCTCATTGAAGTACGGACCGCAGTTTGCGTCCATCCCTTTTCACTGCTTTTCTACCTGACCGGCTCCCACCGTGTCCATATTCCCTTGACCCGACCTGCTCCCCGACGTTCTCCCAAACGCACGACCCGATCCATAAAATATTATCTGCTCATCGCCTTTTTAGGCCTGTGCGGGTTAGGCGCCCTGGGCGTTTCTCTGCTGCTCGGTTACGCGTTTCTGATCGTTGCTCCAAACATGCCATCACTCGATAGAGTGACCGATTACCAACCCAAGATTCCGCTGCGGGTATTTACGGCCGACAAGGTGCTGATCGGTGAATTCGGTGAAGAGCATCGCAATTTCCTGCCGATTAAACAGATCCCGGCACAAATGAAAAATGCTGTGCTGGCGATTGAAGACAGTCGTTTTTACGAGCATGGTGGCGTCGATTTCTTTGGTTTGATGCGTGCCGTCGTCAATGACCTCGGTGGTGGTGCGGCGCAGGGTGCTTCGACTATCACGATGCAGGTCGCGCGTAATTTTTTCCTGACCCGCGACAAGACACTGAGCCGCAAGATGAACGAAATCATGTTGTCGTACAAAATCGAGCGGACCTTGTCGAAAGACGAGATCCTCGAGTTGTACTTGAACGAAATCTACCTTGGCCAACGCTCCTACGGTTTCGGTAGTGCGGCGCAAACGTATTTCGGTAAGCCTCTGGACCAACTCAGCATCGCCCAGTTCGCGATGCTGGCCGGTTTGCCAAAAGCGCCGTCGGCCTACAATCCTGTGGTCAATCCCAAGCGCGCCCACATCCGTCAGCGCTACATTTTGCAGCGCATGCGTGAGCTCAACTTCATCACCGTAGCGCAATATCAGCAGGCGATTGACGAAGACATCAAGGTTCGCCAAAGCGGCAAGTCCTATGCGATTCATGCGGAGTACGCTGCCGAAATGGTGCGCAAGGTTCTGTATGCGGAGTACAAGGACGAGATTTATACGAGTGGCTTCGACGTGGTGACCACACTGCGTTCCAAGGATCAGGAAGCGGCTTACCTGGCATTACGGCGCGGCGTGATGGACTACGAGCGCCGTCACGGTTATCGCGGTCCGGAAGCGCTGATCACTCTGCCATCGGATGCCGAGGAGCGCCAGGACGCCATTGATGGCGTGCTGGACAAACATCCGGACAGCGACGAATTGCGCGCTGCAGTGGTGACGGCAGCAACGCCAAAACTGGTCCGCGCGACCCTGCTGTCAGGCGACAACATCGAGATCAGCGGTGATGGTTTGCGTTTCGCTGCAGCGGGACTCAATACCAAATCGGCGGCGGCCCTGCGCATTGTTCCGGGTGCGGTGATTCGCATCAGTGAGGATGACAAACAGCGCTGGAGCATCGTCCAGTTACCCAATGTCTCCGCCGCATTCGTTGCGCTCGATCCGCAAACGGGTGCCTATCGGGCGTTGGTGGGTGGTTTTGATTTCAACTTGAGCAAGTTCGATCACGTCACACAGGCATGGCGACAGCCGGGTTCGAGTATCAAGCCGTTCATCTATTCGGCTGCTCTGGAAAAAGGCTACGGTCCCGGTACGCTGATCAACGATGCGCCGCTCTCCATTCCCGCCGAAGCCGGAGCGCCGTTGTGGGAGCCGCAAAATGACGACAATGTCTACGATGGTCCGGTCACGATGCGTATGGGACTGGCCAAGTCAAAAAACGTGGTGTCGATCCGTGTGCTGCGCGCTATCACTGCGCAGGCGGCACGGGACCATATGGGCCGTTTCGGCTTTGATGTCGACAAGCAGCCCAACAACCTGACGCTGGCACTGGGCACCGGGCTGGTCACACCGGGTCAGATGGCCGGTGCTTACGCGGTATTTGCCAACGGCGGCTATCAGGTCACGCCTTACCTGATCCAGTCCGTTACCGATGCCCGCGGCAAGTTGGTGTCGCAGGCCAAACCGGTTCTGGTGGGCGAGGAGTCGGTCCGGGTACTCGATGCCCGCAACGCGTTCATCATGGATAGCATGCTGCGTGACGTGACGCGCTACGGTACGGCCGCCGCAGCGGCACGCCTCGGACGCACTGACCTGGCCGGTAAGACCGGTACCACCAATGATTCTATCGACGGCTGGTTTGCCGGCTACGGTGGTGATATGGTTGCGGTAGCCTGGATGGGCTATGACAATCCGAAATCGCTCGGCAATCGCGAATTTGGTTCGACGCTGGCATTACCTGTGTGGATGAGCTTCATGCAGTCCGAATTGCGCGGTAAACCGATGACACAGCAAGTGGTACCGGCGGGCCTCAATCGCGACTATGGTGATTGGGCTTACAACGAATATGCGCAGGGTGGCGGGGTGCGCTCGCTCGGTCTGGACGAACCGGGGGCAACGCCGCCGCCCTTCGAAACCGGTATCTTTGGCGAGCGGATTATTCCGCCCGATCCGTCAGCGACCCGCATGAAAGAGCTTTACGGTTTCTGATGCAGCCATTGCAATGCACCGCGCGCCGCATGGCGTCCGGTGCCGAGGCAGGCGGTGAGCAGGTAGCCGCCGGTCGGCGCTTCCCAGTCAAGCATTTCGCCGGCACAAAATACGCCCGGCATCGCCTGCGTCATCAAGCCGGCATCCAGCCCTTCAAAGCGCACGCCACCGGCACTACTGATGGCTTCGTCGATAGGACGCACTGCCGTCAGTGTCAGTGGTAGCGACTTGATCGCGCCAGCCAGTGCGACTGGATTATTGAATGCCGGCTTGTCCAGCAGTTCGCGTAGCAAACCCATCTTAACCCCCGCCAGTCCGACCCGGCTTTGCAGGTGACTGGCCAGAGAACGTGATCCGCGCGGATGATCAACTTCAGCCAGTACCCGCTCAGCATCCTTGCCCGGCGTCAGATCGAGCCGGATTGTGACCGCACCGTTGGCGCCGATCTGGTCGCGCAAGGTCGCCGAAATCGCATACACCAGGCTTCCTTCGATGCCACTGGCGCTAATCATGCATTCGCCGGCGCGGGAGTGGGCAATACCTGCGCCATCGGTCCAGTGGATGACGATGGACTTGAGTGGATAACCGGCGAATTTATTCGTAAAGTGGGAGGACCAGCCGACGTCAAAGCCACAGTTAGACGCTTGCAGTGGTGCGACAGAGACCCCCCGTGCGCCCAGCCAGGGCACCCAGGCACCGGTCGAGCCGAGACGCTTCCAGCTGCCGCCACCGAGTGCCAGCACGACCGCATCCGGCTGACACGTCAGCACGCCATCAGGGTGATCAAATATCAGTGCGCCATCGGCATCCCAGCCACGCCACGCGTGACGCATATGGAAACGTACGCCGGCGTTGCGCAACCGGTGCAGCCAGGCGCGCAGAAGCGGTGCGGCTTTCATGTCAACCGGAAAAATGCGTCCCGACGAGCCAACAAAGGTGGCGATGCCCAGTGCGTCGCACCACGCGCGCAAAGCGGTCGCATCGAAGGCGTCCAGCGCCGGTTGCAGCACAGAGCCGCGCCCGGCATAACGGGACTGGAATGCTGCGGCCGGTTCGGCGTGGGTCAGGTTCAGGCCGCCTTTTCCTGCCAGCAGGAATTTGCGGCCGACCGATGGCATGGCGTCGTACAGATCGACGTTGACACCGGCTTCGACCAGCGTTTCAGCGGCCATCAGTCCGGCCGGTCCGCCGCCGATGATCACGGCGTGGCGTGTTTGATAATGCGTCATGTCAGTTTTCAGTTATTGCAGGGGGCTTGCGCGTGCGCCAGGTGCGCCAGACACTTTCGCCGGAATACACTACGAGCGCCGACCAGATCGCGGCAAAGCCAATCAGTCGATCGCTGCTAAACGACTCGTTATAGAGCAACACGCCGAGTGCCAGTTGCAGGCTGGGGCCGATATATTGCAGCAGACCCAGCGTCGCCATCGGAATCCGGCGTGCACCGGCGGCAAACAGCAGCAATGGAATCGCCGTAATCGGCCCTGCCGCCATCAGTAGCCATTGTGATTGCGTGGGTGCCTCGAAGAACGCATTCTGTTGATTCAGGGTCAGCCACACCAGCGCAGCCAGCGCAAACGGAAACAGTAACAAGGTTTCCAGTGACAAGCCTTCAAGCGGCCCGAGCTTTGCCGTTTTGCGCATCAACCCGTAGAAACCGAACGACAATGCCAGTATCAGCCCGATCCACGGTGGCTGGCCGGTGATCCACGTCAGCCAGGCGACACCGCAGGCGGCCAACCCGATAGCGAGCCACTGGACTGCGCGCAAGCGTTCGCCCAGCACCACGTAACCAAGCAGGACGTTGACCAGCGGGTTGATGAAATAGCCCAGACTGGAATCGATGATGCGGCCATTATTGACGGCCCAGATATACGTGAACCAGTTGGTCGACAGCAGTACTGCGCTGAGCATGAAGGCCGCCAGCACCTTGGGCTGGCGCAGGGCGTCGCCCAGCCATGACCATTGCTTACGCAAGGCCAGCACGCATAGCAGGAAAAGCAGCGACCAGACCATCCGGTGCAACATAATTTGTGTCGGGGCGATGCTTTGCAGGGCTTTAAAGTAAAGCGGAAGCAAGCCCCAGATCACGTAGGCGGTGGCGGCGAAAAGCATGCCTTTGCGCATGGGTGGAAACCTCGGTAGGGGAGCGCGCAGCATTGCGTGCAGGGGCGCAATTATGCCACCGGATACACCTTTCCGGTCGCAATACTGGCTTGGGGCGCTCCGGCATACACCGGTACAATGCGGCTTCATTTTTAACGCTGAACCGAGCTTCCCATGACAGACACAATCCGCTTGGCCAAACGCGTCGCCGAAGAACTCGGTTGCTCCCGCACCGAAGCCGGGCAATTCATTGAAGGCGGCTGGATTACGGTGGATGGCGTGCTCACCGAAGAGGCCGGTGCACGGGTCACCGATGAGCAGGCAATCGTGCTCTTGCCCGGTGCAGTGCCGGTACCGCTGGACCCGGTGACGATCTTGCTGCATAAGCCGGCCGGTCTGCGCACCGTTGACGCGATTGATCCCGAGCAAGACTGGATCACACCGCAGACGCTAGGCCCGGATGATCGCTCCGGCCTGCGTTTCCTGCGACGTCACACCAGGGCATTGACGCTGACAAATCCGCTCGAAGACAGTGCCAGCGGTTTGCTGGTGCTGACACAGGACTGGCGTATCGAGCGGGCGCTGGTGCAGGAAGCTAACCGCATCGAGCAGGAGTTTGTCGTCGAAGTGACCGGTACTCTTGATGACGCCGCAATGGAACTGCTGCAGCACGGTCTGAAATGGAATGGCAAACCGATGACCTCCATGAATGTGAGTTGGCAAAGCGAACACAAATTGCGTTTTGCGATCAAGGCTGCCGAGCGGGGCCAGATTGCCTACTTGTGTGAAAAGGTCGGTTTGCAGGTGGTGTCGATCAAGCGACTGCGCATCGGACGGATGTCGATGGCGGCTCTGCCGGTGGGGCAGTGGCGGTATTTGCTGGGGTATGAACGGTTCTGAGGAGCTTCACGCGGGCACGATTGCTGTCGTGCCCGTGTGAAGATGCGGGATAACCCGGTAATTACTTCCGGCCGGTCCGCGCTACCAGTGCCGGACCCTTGCGCACTGGTCTGGCCTGTGCACTCGGGGTGCGTGACACCGCGCCACCTGCACGTGGTTTGTTCTGACCGAACTTTTTCGCCAGTTTCTCCGGGCTTGGTGTTTCGCGCCGGCGCTCAATGGCCATCAATCCTGCCGTCGGTGCCGAATGACGCGGCACCAGATGTTTCTCGCCGCTGCCGATCAGCTCCGAGCGTCCCATCCGTTGCAATGCTTCGCGAATGATTTCCCAATTGTCAGGATCGTGATAGCGCAGGAATGCTTTATGCAATTTGCGAATTTTTCCGGTCCGGACTGTCTCAACTGCTTCCGAGTCAGCCGTGACCTTGCGCAGCGGATTCTTGCGTGTGTGGTACATCGTCGTCGCCAGTGCCATCGGCGTTGGCATGAAGGTCTGTACCTGATCGAGGCGGAAGTTGTTTTTCTTCAGCCAGAGCGACAGGTTCAGCATGTCTTCATCGGTGGTGCCCGGATGGGCGGCGATGAAGTACGGGATCAGGTATTGCTCCTTGCCGGCTTCTTTCGAATATTTCTCGAACAATTCCTTGAACTTGTCGTAGGCACCCATGCCCGGCTTCATCATCTTGGACAACGGGCCTTCTTCGGAATGCTCGGGCGCGATTTTCAGCAAGCCACCGACGTGATGGGTCACCAGTTCCTTGACGTATTCGGGCGAACGCACGGCGAGGTCATAGCGCACGCCGGAGCTGATCAGGATTTTCTTCACACCGGGAATCGCGCGCGCCTTGCGATACAGCTGGATCAGCTTGCTGTGATCGGTGCCGAGGTTCGAACAGATGGTCGGGTAGACGCAGGACAAGCGCCGGCACGATTCTTCGATGCTCTTTTCCTTGCAGGCCAGCCGGTACATATTGGCGGTCGGGCCGCCCATGTCGGAAATGGTACCGGTGAAGCCCTTGGTCTTGTCGCGGATCAGTTCGATTTCACGCAGGATCGATGGCTCGGAACGGCTTTGGATGATGCGGCCTTCGTGTTCGGTAATCGAGCAGAAGGTGCAGCCGCCGAAGCAGCCGCGCATAATGTTGACCGAAAACCGGATCATGTCCCAGGCCGGGATCTTGGCCTTGCCGTAGCTCGGGTGTGGTGCCCGGGCATAGTTCATGTCGTAGACACCGTCCATTTCGTCCATTGCTAACGGCAGCGGTGGCGGATTGAGCCAGACATCGCGTTCGCCGTGAGCCTGGACCATCGCACGGGCATTGCCGGGATTGGATTCGAGATGAAAGACCCGCGAGGCGTGCGCATACAGCACAGGGTCATCCTTGATGACGTCGTAGCCGGGCAGACGGATCACGGTCTTGTCACGGATTTCTTTCAGGGCGGCCTTACGTTCTTCGCGGCTCAGAATCAGGATCGGCTTGGCTACTACCGTTGGCTCGGCATTGGCGGTGCCACAGCTGGCCGGCTCCTTGGTTTTCATTTCGTACGGGTCCGGATGGGCCTCGATACGACCCGGCGTGTCGACCCGGGTCGAGTTGGCTTCGGTCCAGTCATCGGCAGGCAACCAGCCGCGTGACACCATGAAGGCGGTGCCGCGCAGGTTGCGGATTTCCTTGATCGGTTCGCCTGCGGCGATGCGATGCGTCAGGTCAACCAGTGCGCGCTCGGCATTGCCGAATAGCAGGATGTCGGCTTTCGAATCCGGCAGCACCGAGCGGCGCACCTTATCCGACCAGTAATCGTAATGGGCGATGCGACGCAGGCTGGCCTCGATGCTGCCGATGACCACGTTGGCATCCGGATAGGCTTCACGGGCGCGCTGCGCATAGACCACCAGCGCCCGGTCGGGACGCTTGTTGGCTTCGCCATTGGGGGTATAGGCATCATCGGAACGGATCTTGCGGTCGGCCGTATAGCGGTTAACCATCGAGTCCATGTTGCCGGCGGTGACGCCGAAATACAGGTTGGGCTTGCCAAGCGAACGGAAGGCATCGACAGATAACCAGTCGGGTTGTGCAATGATGCCGACGCGAAAGCCCTGCGCTTCCAGCAAACGACCGATCAACGCCATGCCAAAGCTGGGATGATCGATATAGGCATCGCCAGTTACCAGAATCACATCGCAGGAGTCCCAGCCCAGGACGTCCATTTCTGCGCGCGACATCGGCAGGAAAGGGGCGGGTTTGCCAAGCGCAGGGCGGTTGGCCACACGGTGGGCGGGATAGGCGAAGAGATTTTTCGGGGATTCCATAAGCGATGCGTCCTCACGTGAGGGTGGCGGTGTCAATGTTGGGAAGCGCGCAGTATGACAGCTTTAGCCGGACCCGCGTAGTCGGCAGTTTGCTGACGGGCAGGGTGCCAACTTTGTTGCTTGACGGTTTTGCAATGTTAGGTTCTACTCCTCACTGCGAACAGCGAGCCATGGCAGGTGTCGTATCGCTCCTCAAGACACTACCAGGTCACAACCACCGTTCGCCTCAGGCACCTTCGTATGACGACGTCATTTTCATTTGCACGATCAGCGTGCTTAATCCTCATGCTGGCCTGGGGCCAGTTTGTCGGGAGCGCACGCGCCGAATCGGTATTGCGTGTTCTGGCTTGGCCAGGTTATGCCGATGCCGAAGTGGTCGCGTCGTTCGAAAAAAAAACCGGCGCGCGGGTTGAGGTGTCCTTCGTCAACACTGATGAAGAACTCTGGACCAGATTGTCAGCAAATAATGGCGATGACTTCGATGTATTTGCTGTCAATACGGCAGAGCTGCAACGTTACATCGACAACGGTATGAGTGCACCACTGAACCTGGTCGCGATCCCTAATCAGGCGCGTCAGTTGCCAAGGTTTCGTCAGATATCATCGATTCCCGGCTTGATGCGCGGTCAAAATCTCTATGCAATTCCGTTCACCTATGCCGAGATGGGGTTGATCTACAACCGCAAACTGGTGGCGAAGGAGCCGGTATCAATGGAAGCGATGTGGGACCCGCGCTATCACGGTAAGGTTCTGGCTTACGGTGGGAGCGTACACAATTTCTCCATGGCTGCGCTGCTTGATGGCAGCAGGAGTCCGTTCCGGTTGACTCCGGATGAGTTGCGCGCTGCCAGTCGACGACTCGTGGGGTTGCGTCGTAATGTCCTGGCGTTCTATTCGTCGCCGGAAGAGGCTGTCAAGTTATACCTTGAGAATGAGGTGGCGTTAGTGTTCGCTAACTTTGGTACCCAGCAAGTCCAGGCTTTGCGTGCAGCGGGCGCCGATGTCGGTTATGTGGTGCCGAAGCAGGGCGTCCTGGCATGGCTGGATTGCTGGTCCATCACGGGGCGGGCCCGGTCACCTCAACTGGCAGCGAAGTGGATCGATGAGACCTTGCAAGCCGATGCCAGTACCCGCTTCAGCGAGCGGCATGGTCTCGCCAACACAGTCACGACGACGTCGTTGAGCAGTCCCGGCGACAAACTGTTCTGGTTGCAACCTCCTGAAGATACAGACGAACGGCAAGCTCTCTGGGCCCGCATTCTGTCTGGTGACATCTTGCGGAAGTTTTGATCATCATGCGCCCCGGAGTCGGGTTTAAATTGGGGATCTGGTTGGCGCTATTCGGTATCCTGTCGACGGCGCTGACGGGTTATTACGCTTATTCAAAAAGTAGAGAATTGCTAATTTCGGCAGCGGAAGACAAGTTGTTGACCGCCACGGACGTCGTGGGACAGCGATTTCTCGACGCGCTGATACCGATTACCGAAGACCTCCGCATGATCGTCTCGTTACCTGCAATGACGGCATTAGCTGATGGTGTCGCCGGCGCGGACGGTGCACAACGCAACAAGGCCAAGTTAGAAGAGGTCTTTGCCAGCATGGTTAAGTCGCGCGTCGATTATGTCCAGCTGCGGGTTATCGGCGTGGCCGGTTTCGGCAGAGAGTTGATCCGGACAGACAGGACTAGCAGCGGGATCGAGGCGGTCAATAACGACGACCTGCAGGAGAAAGCACACTTTCCTTATATGTTTGAGGCAGTCAAGATGCCTGCGGGAGAGTTTTATTTTTCGAAGATTAATCTTAATCGCGAGCGGCATTGGCAAGACGGATTCGATACGCCGACCTTGCGGATTGCCACGCCGGTGCGCGGCCTCGATGGCAGGGTGTTTGGTATCGTGATTGTCAATGTCGATCTCAATCGTCTTTTCAACCGGTTGCGCAGCAACCTGCCGGGCAATATTGCCCTTGTCCTGACCAACGACGAGGGCGACTATTTGATTCACCCTGATCAGCGCAAGACCTTTGGTTTTGACCATGGACGGCGCGTTCTCATTCAGGAAGATATCGGGGAGATCAAGACCTTGCTTAAGCCAGGTCCGGTCAGGCACTTGTTGACACGTACAAGCGTGGGTTCGCACGATGTTGCCAATGCAGGTGCCTTCGTCAGGATACCGTTCGGGAGCACGAGCCAACCTTATTTCGTCCTGCTGGGACTGCAAACACCACTCAGTATCGTGCTGCGCGATAGCAAATTTCTGGGAGTGACCATCATCCAGATTACGGTGCTATGCAGTCTGGCTGCTGCGTGCCTGTCTTTCTTGCTGTCATTCGTGCTGGCCAAACCCTTAAATGCGATGGCAACAGCAGTCAAGCAATTCGAGGCTGGTAAAGTCATCACCAGTTTGCCGACCGAACGGGACGATGAAATTGGCTATCTGGCACGCAGTTTTCAGCACATGAGTAAGCGGCTCAGTAGCCAGGTAAGTGATCTGCAGGCACGCGAACAAAGTTTACAGTATCTGGCCCATCACGATCAATTGACCGGGTTGCCGAACCGGACGATGTTTCAGCAAGCGCTGGCCGCAAAGATTGACCAGGCCAATGTTGATGAGAGCCGTTTTTGCCTGATGTTCATCGATCTTGACAAGTTCAAGCAGGTGAACGACCAGTTGGGTCATGTGGTCGGTGATCAGGCCTTGCAACTGGCCGCGTTGCGGATGCGGGCATCGGTGCGCAATGAAGATGTTGTTGCACGGCTGGGTGGCGATGAATTTACTATTCTGGTGAGCGATTTCCAGCACGAGTCCGATGTCACTGTCATTGCACAAAAACTGATTCATGTATTTGATCAGTCGTTCATTGTCGATGGCCATGAGTTTGAGATGACCTGCAGCATTGGTATCAGCATGTTCCCGCAGGATGGCAAGGATGCCGATCAGTTGCTCATTGCTGCGGACGCGGCAATGTACCGCGCCAAACTGGGTCAGCGCAGCATGCTGGAGTGGTTTAGCGATCTGCCGGATGGTGCTGCTTAAAAAATAGCAATAAAAAAAGCCGCCCGGCGCAGCGAGCGGCTTGTCGTTTGACTTTGGCGTATCAGCTCAGCTGCTGTATGCCTGCCAGCACCCAACCGCCCTGACCATTTTGTGGCTTTGACAGATTCCAGACTTCCTGAAACGCCTCTGCAGGTGCGGCATCCGACTCCTTAATCAGGCCCGAAAACTTGACGCTGGCCAGATGGTCATCGTCGACCATCTCCATACCCAGCAATTCGGCATCGAGTTGCACCACGTCCGTGTGGCTTTTGGAGGGGCCGCGTTCCTGAATCTGCAAGCGCAACTCGGCAAACATCCCGGGTGTGGTGAATTCACGCAGATCGTTGATGTTGGCGCTGTCCCAGGCGGATTGCAGGCGTACAAAATATGTTTTTGTATGACGCAAGAAACCGTTCGTATCAAAATCTGCCGGAATACCCCATGGTGCCGGTTGCGCAGTGTGGGCATTGCACTCCGTCGTGCTACCAAAACTTCCGCTGACCGGGTTGCCTTCAGCCGGCGCGAGACGCGAGCCAATCTCGGGACTGAATCCGGTTTTAGCGGCGCCGGCATAGGCAGGCTGTGTATCGACCTGCCCGGATTGTCGCTTGATCATGCGGTAAATAAAGAAGCCCGCTGCGGCCAGCAAACCCACCATCAGCAGTGTGCTGATCATGCTGGCCATTGCGCCGCCCAACCCCATGCTCGATAACAGCGCGCCCAGGCCAAGGCCAAGTAAAGCGCCACCCAGCATGCCGCGCCATGGGCTCGCTGGTTTTGGCGGTGCTGCTGCCGGTGCGCCTGGTCGGGCAGTGCTGTTGGCCACTGACTGTGACGGCGCCTGACGGCTCACGCTTTGCGACTGCTTGCCAAATGATCCGCCTCCCCCCATGCGTTTTTGCGCTTCGGCTTCCGTTGCGGTGACGGATAGTGATGTCATGACAATCATCATGGCAACAAAAAATTTCTTCATGATTCCTCCGGAAAATGATGCGCTGTAAAGAGTGCGGTCACAGCGGCCGTGTTTGAACTCAGGCCGATTGTAGTGGGGGGAGGAGAATTGAAAAAGAGGATATAACTGAACTATTTGTTCTGGAAAACTATTTTATTTCTTGCTGGATGTCCGTTGCGGACTGCGCTTCTTGCCATCCGACTGTGTTCCGATTTTTGATGCCGCATTGTGCTGCGCTGCGAAGCGTCGCCGGGCAGTGCAAGGCGACGCGCTCAGTCTGGATTCAGTTCCAGCTGCGCAGCAGTCCGACTGCCAATCCTTCAAGGGAAAAATCATCCCGCTCAGGATCGACACGGATGGATTTGAAATCGGCATTCTCGGGCAGCAGTTCAATCTCCTCCCCGGTCTTGTGGTAACGCTTGATCGTTACATCGTCGCCAAGGCGCGCGACGACAATCTGTCCGTTGCGGGCGCTGTCGGATTTTTTAACGGCGATCAGGTCGCCGTCGAGGATGCCGGCATCTCGCATCGACATGCCGCGTACCTTCAGCAAGTAGTCAGGTTTGGCGCTAAACAGGGAAGGGTCGACCTGATAGGTGGCTTCGACATGCTCCAGCGCCAGAATGGGTGATCCGGCGGCAACCCGGCCAATGAGTGGCAAACTCAGTTGCATCAGCGCCGGATGAGGCAATACAAGTTGACGCGGCTGGCGGTCGCTGGCAAGCTCGGCGGCCGACTTGATCAGCCGGATACCGCGCGAGGTGCCCGGTGAAATTTCGATGGCGCCTTTGCGAGCCAGTGCTTGCAAATGCTCTTCGGCGGCATTGACCGAGCGAAAGCCAAGCTCTCTGGCGATTTCCGCTCTTGTCGGCGGAAATCCGGTGTTGGTGATCGCATCGCGGATCAGGTTCAAAATTTGTTCCTGCCGCGCGGTAAGTTTGATCATGGTGATGACAGCTTTGCTGTGTGAATAAACAGCCTGTAGTTTTATACAGTGGGCAGCCAAATGCAAGTCATTACAAGAGCGACAGGCGCCATTTCCAGGCAAAGAGGCGTAATCATTGAGTTTTGTCAGCTTTGCGGGTATCCTTGCCGACTTTCCTCTTCCCACACTCGTCTTGACGCCGGGGTGGGCGTTATTTTCAATCCGTCCAACAGGAGATTGCATGCGTCATTATGAAATAGTATTTATTGTCCATCCGGATCAGAGCGAGCAAGTGCCCGCCATGATCGAGCGCTACAAGGCTGTTGTTGCAGCCCACAGTGGCGTTGTTCACCGCGTTGAAGATTGGGGTCGTCGTCAGATGGCTTACCTGATCCAGAAGCTCGCTAAAGCACACTATGTTTGCATGAACATCGAATGCGACAACGAGACACTGGTCGAAATCGAAACCGGTTTCAAATTCAATGATGCAGTCCTGCGTCACCTGACCGTCAAGATGAAGCGTGCAGAGACCGCACCTTCGCCAATGATGAAGGCAGTACAAAAGGAAGATGCGGCCAAGAGCCATCGTTCCGAGGCACCTGCAGCGTAATTGTTACCAGGAAGAGTGAACCAGCTTCAGTTTGTTGCCAGTATTGCCGAGCGTGAATTACTACGCTACACACCGGCAGGCATACCGATCGTGTCCGCAAAATTGCAGCACGCCTCAAAGCAAATCGAAGCCCGGGTAGAACGACAAGTCGAGTTCGAAATTTCTGCCATTGCAGCAGGCGAAATTTCAGGCCGGTTTGATCAAGCCAGACTAGGCGCGATGTTCCACTTCACCGGTTTCCTGGCTCGCAAGAACCGCAACAGCAAAAGTCTCGTGTTTCACATCATTGATTTCGAACCAACCTCAGATACAGGAGCCTCAAATGGCATTCGGTAAAAAATTCGACAAGAACAAGCTCAAGCTTAAAGAAAAACGCAAACAACAGAATCCATTGTTCAAGCGTAAGAAATTCTGCCGCTTCACCGCTGCACACGTGGAACAGGTCGACTACAAAGACGTCGATACGCTCAAGGATTTCGTTCAGGAAAACGGCAAGATCATGCCAGCCCGCCTGACCGGTACCCGTGCTCACTATCAACGCCAAGTCGATACCGCAATCAAGCGCGCACGTTTCCTCGCGCTGTTGCCGTACACCGACCTGCATCACGCGTAATTGACGCAAACGTCAATTACCCAATTCGGAGAAAAATATGCAAATCATTTTGTTAGAAAAAGTCATTAACCTTGGCAATCTTGGCGAAGTCGTCAAGGTCAAGGATGGTTATGCCCGTAACTTCCTGATCCCGCAACGCATGGCGCGTCGTGCAACCACCAGCGCTGTCGCTGAATTCGAAGTCAAGCGCGCAGAACTGGAAAAAATCGCCGCAGAGAAATTTGCCGAAGCCCAAGCACATGGTGAGAAACTGGCCGGCATGACCGTACAGATCTCGCAAAAGTCGGGTGTCGATGGTCGTTTGTTTGGTTCGGTAACCAATGCAGACATCGCTGATGCGTTGACCAAGCAAGGTTTCGCTGTCGAGAAATCGCAAGTGCGTCTGGCAACAGGCCCATTGAAGACCACCGGTGATCATCCGATCGCGGTTGCCTTGCACACCGATGTGCTGGTTGAAGTGATCGTTTCAGTACTTGGTCAGCACGCTTAATTCTTGCGTTCAGATACTTGCAAAAAAGCCGGATTCGTCCGGCTTTTTTTACGCCTGTCCGGGTCGTTGTCGCGGTAATATTGCGCGAATGCAGCCCGGAGCAGGCTTGCTCAACGGGTATAATCCGGAGCATGAACAAACGTGAACGCTCCGACTCCCGCCCCGATTCAGGGCCGGACTCCCGCCCTGATTTTCGCTCCGGTTCGCGCCCGGACGCACAGCTTGATGCCTTACGCGTTCCGCCGCATTCGATCGAAGCCGAACAGTCTGTGCTGGGCGGTCTGTTGCTCGACAACGCCGCCTGGGACAGGATTGCTGATTTTGTCCATCAGGACGATTTCTATCGCTATGACCACCGGCTGATTTTTCAACATATCGTCAAGTTGATCAATGGCTCCAAACCAGCCGACGTGATCACTGTCTTCGAGTCACTCACCAGCACCGGCAAGGCAGAAGAAGTCGGTGGCCTGTCCTATCTGAACGCGTTGGCGCAGAACACGCCATCGGCCGCCAATATCCGGCGCTATGCCGAGATCGTGCGCGACCGTGGCGTGCTACGCAAGCTGATCACCGTGGCGGATGAAATTTCCGGCCAGGCGTTCAATCCGCAAGGCAAGGAAGTCAAGCAGATGCTTGACGAGGCCGAATCCAAGATTTTTGCGATTGCTGAAGAAGGCTCGCGCGGCGCGCAGGGTTTCCAGGAAATCCAGCCGCTGCTGACCCAAGTTGTCGAGCGCATCGACGAGCTCTACAACCGTGACAATCAAAGCGATATTACCGGCGTACCAACCGGATTTGCCGACCTCGACAAGATGACCTCCGGTCTGCAACCAGGCGACCTGATCATCGTCGCCGGTCGTCCGTCGATGGGCAAGACCGCGTTCTCGATCAACATCGGCGAGAACGTCGCGATCGATACCGGCTTGCCGGTCGCCGTGTTCTCGATGGAAATGGGCGGCACCCAGTTGGCGATGCGGATGCTGGGCTCGGTTGGTCGTCTCGACCAGCACCGTTTGCGTACCGGAAAACTGGCCGACGAAGACTGGCCGCGTCTGACCCATGCGATCCAGAAGATGAATGATGCCCAGCTCTACATCGACGAAACGCCGGCCTTGAATTCGATCGAGTTGCGCGCACGTTCACGGCGGCTGTCACGCCAGTGCGGCAAGCTCGGCCTGATCATCATCGACTACCTGCAACTGATGTCGGGCAACACCGCCGGCGAAAACCGTGCGACCGAAATTTCCGAAATTTCGCGCAGTCTGAAAGGCCTGGCCAAGGAATTAAATTGCCCGGTGATCGCGTTATCACAGCTCAACCGTTCGCTCGAACAGCGCCCCAACAAGCGCCCGGTCATGTCCGACTTGCGCGAATCCGGCGCCATCGAGCAGGACGCTGACGTGATTCTGTTTATTTATCGTGATGAAGTCTATAACCCGGACTCGCCCGACAAAGGCACTGCTGAAATCATTATCGGCAAACAGCGTAACGGGCCGATTGGCAGTATCCGTCTGACCTTCCAGGGGCAGTACACCAAATTCGACAACTACACCGGCAATGCGCCGTTGTATGGCGGCGATTAAACCCTTTTCGAGAGACAGACCATGTTCGGACGACTGATGCCCACGGAGGGCAAATTCTTTGAGTTGTTCAACCAGCACGCCGACTTGTGCGTCAAGGGCGCCCGTGAAATGGTTGGCCTGATGACCAATTTCGATGACCTCGAAATCCGCGTACACGCGATCGAAGCGATCGAGAAAGAGGCCGACAAGGTCACGCACAATACGATCGAAATGCTGCACATGACCTTCGTCACGCCGCTCGATCGTGATGACATCCACCAGCTGATCACGCGCATGGATGACATCCTCGACTTGCTCGAGGATGCGGCCCAGACCATCTCGCTCTACGACATCAAAGCCATCACGCCGGAAGCCAAACGGCTGGCTGAACTGTGTCTGAGTTGTGCGGAAAAAGTCCAGGCGGCGGTGGCACTGCTGCCCAACATGGATAACTCGCGGGCGATCATGGACTTGTGTACCGAGATCGACCGGCTCGAGTCCGATGCGGACCATGTCATGCGTGCCGCGATGTCAAAACTGTTTCGCGACGAACCGGACGTGCGCAACCTGATCAAGCTGAAAGCGATCTACGAGATCCTCGAAACCGTCACCGACCGTTGCGAAGATGTCGCCAACATCATCGAAGGCATTGTCCTTGAAAATGCCTGATGGGCTCGACCGTTCGATGACGGTTCGTTTTTAGAAAAGACTGCATGCAGACCCTCCATATCAGTATCACGACGCTTGGTTTTCTGATCGCCTTAGCCTTGCTGTTTGGTTTCATGAATGGCTTCAATGATGCGGCCAACGCAATCGCCACCGTCGTCTCAACCGGGGTCCTGAAGCCGCAACAAGCGGTGGTGATGGCGGCGATTTTCAATTTCATTGCGATCCTGGTATTTCAGCTGCAGGTGGCAGACACGGTGGGGAAGGGCACGATTGAGGCGTCGGTGGTCGACCACTACGTGGTGTTCGGCGCACTGGCGGGCGCGATTACGTGGAGTTTCATCACCTGGTATCACGGTATTCCGTCGTCGTCGTCGCATGCATTGATCGGCGGGCTGATCGGCGCCGCCGTGGCCAAGGCCGGTACCGGCGCGCTGATTGAATCGGGCCTGGTCAAGACCATCGCGTTCGTCGTCTTGTCACCGCTGCTCGGATTTATTCTTGGATCGTTCATGATGCTGCTGGTGTCGTGGGTGTTCGTGCGCTCGACGCCGCGCAAGGCGGACAAATGGTTTCGTCGCCTGCAGTTCGGCTCGGCGGCGATGTACAGCCTCGGTCACGGTGGCAACGATGCGCAAAAAACCATGGGCATCATCTGGATGCTGCTGATCAGTTCCGGTTACTCGACCAGCAGCGATGCGTTGCCGTGGTGGGTGGTCGTCAGTTGCTACTGCGCGATCAGTTTTGGCACGTTGTTTGGCGGTTGGCGCATCGTCAAAACGATGGGCCAGCGCATCACCAAACTCAAACCGGTGGGGGGATTTTGTGCCGAAAGTGGCGGAGCGCTAATGCTATTTGCAACGACGGCGATGGGCATCCCGATCTCGACGACGCATACGATTACCGGTGCGATTGTCGGCGTCGGTTCGGTTCAAAAAATGTCGGCGGTCCGCTGGGGCGTTGCCGGCAATATTGTCTGGGCTTGGATCTTCACGATACCGGCGACCGCATTCATGGCGGCGGTGGCATGGTGGATCGGCACGCTAATTCTGTAGGCCTTGCGTGCATCCAAAAAAAACGGCATCCGAACTTCCGGATGCCGTTTTGCTGTGCAGTCGCGTTCTGTCGTTACAGCACTTCGCTCGCATGATCAGCCAACCGTGAGCGCTCGCCGCGTGCCAGCGTCACATGCCCGCTGTGCGCCCAACCCTTGAAGCGATCGACCACGTACGTCAGACCGCTCGACCCTTCGGTCAGGTACGGCGTATCAATTTGCGCGATATTACCGAGGCAGATGATCTTGGTACCGGGACCGGCGCGGGTGACCAGGGTTTTCATTTGCTTGGGTGTCAGGTTTTGCGCTTCGTCGATGATCAGGAACTTGTTGACGAAAGTGCGACCGCGCATGAAGTTCAGTGACTTGATCTTGATGCGTGAGCGGATCAGGTCCTGCGTCGCGGCACGGCCCCATTCACCGGCATCCGAATCAGACTTGTTGAGTACTTCAAGGTTGTCGTCGAAGGCACCCATCCATGGCGACATCTTTTCTTCCTCGGTACCTGGCAGGAAGCCGATGTCTTCGCCCACCGGCACCGTCACGCGAGTGACGATGATTTCGTTGTAGAGCTTGGTTTCCAGTACTTGCGCCAAGCCCGCTGCGAGGGCCAGCAAGGTCTTGCCGGTACCGGCCTGACCCAGCAGTGTGACGAAATCGCATTCCGGATTCATCAGCAAGTTGAGGGCGAAGTTTTGCTCGCGGTTGCGGGCAGTGACACCCCAGACGTTGTTCTTGTTGTGGGCATAGTCACGCAGCGTTTGCAGCACAGCCGTTTTGCCATTGATCTCGCGAACCTTGCCGTAGAACGCCGGTTCGCCATTCATCGGCTCCATGTACACGAACTGGTTCATCAGCATTGCCGGAACCAGCGGACCGGTCAACCGGTAGTACGTGGTGCCGGTGCCGTTCTTGTTTTCCTGCCAGGATTCGATGCCTTTGCCGTGCTTGTTCCAGAAATCGTCCGGCAAGTGCAGGATGCCCGAGTACAGCAGATCGGTGTCTTCCAGGACGTGATCGTTAAAGTATTCTTCGGCCGGCAAACCGAGTGCACAGGCCTTGATGCGCATGTTGATGTCTTTCGACACCAGCACGATGGCCCGGCCCGGAAATTGCGCTTCGAGGGCGCGTACGACACCGAGGATCTGGTTGTCCGCTTTGCCGACCGGCAGACCTTCGGGTAGTACGATGTTTTGCAATTTGGTCTGGAAAAACAGGCGGCCCTTTGCGTCCTTGTTGCCGAGCTTTGACAACGGAATGCCATCCTCGATGCTGGCGCCATTCATGTTACCAACCAGCGCATCAAGCGAACGCGATACCTGCCGCGCATTGCGTGCCACTTCGGTCATGCCCTTCTTGTGATCGTCGAGTTCTTCGAGCGTCATCATCGGCAGATAAACGTCGTGTTCCTCGAAACGGAACAACGAGCTAGGGTCATGCATCAACACATTTGTGTCGAGTACAAACAGCTTTGAAATGCCGCTCTTGTCAGCCCGGCGGCTGATCCCTGACTTGGGCTTGGCGACGGCGGTTTTGGCGGGCTTGAGGGCACTAATTTTCGCTTTGACAGCGGGCGTCGCAGGCAGTCCCGGCGCCACAGGAGCCGCAGGAGTACGTGCAGTCGGTCGCGTCAGGGCCTCCATTTTACGAGGAGTGGTAACGGTCGGCATCGTGAACGGTTTGACGATTGTTGACTTGTCCGCCTTGGGATAGTCCGTCGGCGACAGCAGGGCAGCAGGTTTGGTCGGTAATTTTGGCAGTGGCATCATGACCTCGATCTAAATACGGTTAAGCGATACGCATACCTTGTGGCATGGCGAACGGGGTCTAACGGTAGTAACAGCGGGAATGGCAAGCGTAAAGAAAACGGCAAGCGAACAACGGGCAGGCGAACAAAGTGCAAAAAGCCGTTTGAGGCCAAGACGGTGGTCCTGGTCTCAAACGGCTTTCGAAAAGCGGATTCTTTAATTGAATTCAATGGTTATCGGCTCTCGGTCTAGGCTAAGGCCTTCACAAATTCCAGTACATCATCGACGTGTCCGGGTACCTTCACTCCCCGCCATTCTTTCACCAATTCGCCGGCACCGTCAATGATAAATGTGCTGCGTTCGACACCACGTACCGTCTTGCCGTACATGCTTTTCGATTTCATCACATTGAACTGCAGGCACACAACTTCTTCGGGATCAGAGATCAGTTCGAACGGCATGCCGAGCTTGGCTTTGAAACCTTCGTGCGAGCGCAGGCTGTCGCGGCTGATGCCGAACACGATGGCATTGGCTGCTTCGAATTCCGGATACAGATCACGAAAGCGCATGCTCTCGGCGGTGCATCCCGGTGTGTTGTCCTTCGGGTAAAAAAACAGGATGACGGTCTTGCCGGCGTGCTCCGACAAGCGGAACGGCTGCGTGCCGGTTACCAGTGCGGAAAAGTCTTCAACGATCTTGGTTGCTACAGAGGGGCTATCAGCCACGTGATTCTCCTGGTCGTTTCATAGTTGATGTCAAACAGTTCAGCAGATCGACGCTCAGGCAGCTTGCAGCAGCAAGTCACCCGAACGGCCAGGCAAGGTGCCCCAGGCAATCGGATTGACCGGCAATACGCGCTGGCCAATGGCTTGGTGGTAATCGCGCATCGCCGCCAGTTCATAACCTTGCGCGCGCCATCCGCTGAGTAGTTGTTCAAATATGGGGGCGAGTTTTTGTCCTTCAAGTTCGGCATGCAAGGTGTAGACATGATCGCGTGGCGATGCGGTCAGGCGTAACAGCACGGCGGCAATATTAGCCGTCGTGACCAGTTCGCCATCGATGGTCCGGCCCAGCAGTTCATCAAGAGTCGGCAGCGTGGTCGGCATCTGGATGCATGACAATGTCCCGCCGTCGATGCTAAGCCGGTGCGGTCCCGCATCGGCATGCAGCAGACGGCCATCGTCATGAAGTTGTGCCCGCTCGTCGGAGGCGTACGCAATGCCGAACGCATCGAGCTGCCTGAACGCGTGCGGATTCATTTGCCAGCCGGCGGCGCCGTGGGTCTGCGCTGCAAAACCGAAGACATCGGTGAAGCGATCGTAAGAACGTTGCATCAGGCCTTGCGTCCATGTCGCATCCTGCTGGCGGACATGATCCTGCCAGACCACGTGGTCCCAGGTGTGGATACCGCATTCGAAGCCGGCTTGATGCACTGCTCGCAATTGATTTGCACACAATTGACCAATGTCCGGTGCCGGCAACAGCACGCCGTACATCAGGGTTTTCAGGCCATAGTGTTCCAGCACCGAGGTACGTGATACCTTCTGGAAAAAGCCGGGACGGAAGGCCCGCCGCAAGGCCCAGCCGGTATGGTCCGGTCCCAGCGAGAACAGAAAGGTGGCGCGTGCATCGTGCTTTTGCAACATGCGCACCAGATTCGGCACCCCTTCGCGGGTGCCGCGAAAGGTGTCGACATCGATCTTGAGTGTAATCAGAGGCAAGGGATATTAATCCATCAATGCGCGGGCAGCGGCGACTTGTCCGCGGTAGGCGTCAAAAATATTACGCAGCGTATCGGCCATCGTGGTGGTTGGATACCAGTCCAGTTCTTCGCAGGTATTGGTGATTTTCGGCACGCGATTCTGCACGTCCTGATAGCCCTTGCCGTAGTAAGCCGCTGAGGTGGTCTCGATCAGTTCGACATTCTTGGCGGAATCGGCATATTCCGGATAGTCGGCTGCCAGCTTTAACATCATCGCTGCGAGGTCGCGGATCGAGTAATTATTGACCGGGTTGCCGATGTTGTAGATCTTGCCGGTGGCGATGCCATCCTTGTTGGCGATGATCTTGATCAGCGCATCAATGCCGTCGTCGATATACGTGAACGCGCGCTTTTGCTCGCCGCCATCGACCAGCGAAATATTTTCACCGCGCACGATGTGACCAAAGAATTGGGTGACCACGCGCGAGCTGCCTTCTTTCGGCGTATGGATCGAATCGAGTCCGGCACCGATCCAGTTGAATGGACGGAACAGCGTGAAGTTCAGGCCTTCCATGCCATAGCCCCAGATCACGCGATCCATCAGCTGCTTCGAGCAGGAATAAATCCAGCGCGGTTTGTTGATCGGGCCACAGATCAGTTCGGATTCTTCCGGATCGAATTCATCGTCATGGCACATGCCATAGACTTCCGAGGTCGACGGGAATACCAGATGCTTGCCGTATTTGGCGGCCGAGCGAACGATCGGCAGGTTGGCTTCGAAGTCGAGTTCGAACACGCGCAGCGGTTGCTTGACATAGGTTGATGGCGTGGCGATTGCCACCAGTGGCAGGATCACATCGCACTTCTTGACGTGGTACTCGACCCATTCCTTGTTGATCGTGATGTCGCCGTCAAAGAAATGCATGCGTGACTTGAAGTCCGGATTGTCCAGCAGGTCGGTGATGCGGTCGCTCATCATGTCCATGCCATAGACGTGCCAGTCGGTGGTTTCGAGGATGCGTTTGGACAGATGGTGACCAATGAAACCATTGACGCCGAGGATGAGGACTTTTTTCATGTTCACTGCTTTCGTAAATGTTTTTTAGTTCGTGTTGCCGGACATGTTTTGCTGTAATTGTGCCGGCGTCAGCGGGACGTCGTTGACCAGCAAGGTAGAAATTGCCAGTGCATGACCGTCACCACAAATTCCCAGAATGCGATTATCCACTACCGCAAGGCCAGGTGCCAAATCGGGAAAAGTCTGCGTCGAAAGCCGCGCCTTGCCGATCACGTAAGTGACATCATCCTGCACCGTCCAGGCCCCCGGATACGGCGGTGCCACGGCGCGATGCAGGTTGTAGACCTGCTGCGCGGATTGCTGCCAGTCGATGCGGCCGTCAGCCGGTTTGCGCCCGCCAAAGTAGCTGCCCTGTGCGATGTCGTTGGGCAGGCGCGGAATGCGACCCGCGAGCATTTCCGGCAGCACATCCCAGAGCGTTTTTTCGGCGGCAACGACGACCTTGCCGAACACCTCATGCGCGGTATCGTCGGGCAGAATCGGCACACTGGTCTGCGCGACGATGGCGCCGGCGTCGGGTTTTTCGGCCATCTCATGGAGCGTGGCACCGGTGCTGTCTTCACCATGCAGCACGGCCCAGTTGATCGGCACGCGGCCGCGATATTTCGGCAGCAGAGAGCCATGCATGTTGAATGCACCCAGGCGTGCCAGCGCCAGCAATGGCACTGGCAACATGTGGCGGTAATAAAAACTGAAAATGAAATCCGGTGCGATGGCACTTACCTGTTCAAACAGGGCAGGGCTGGCCGGATCGTCCGGTGTGGTCACCGCGATGGCGTGTTCGGCGCACAGCGCAGCGACCGACTCGAACCAGATGGTTTCGGCCGGATTGTCCTGATGCGTGACGACCAGCGCGATCTCGACGCCGCGCGCCAGCAAGACCTGCAGGCAGCGCACGCCGACATTGTGATAGGCAAAAACGACCGCGCGCATCAGTGGCCCTGCGTTCCGGAGGGGGTCTTGACAGGGTGTTCAACGGTTTCCTGCAAGACTGCCTGAATCACGTAACGCGGACGTCCGCGCACCTGCTCGTAAATCCGACCGACATACTCGCCGACCAGACCGATACCGAACAGCACCACGCCGATCATGAAGAACACAATCGCGAACAGCGTGAACACGCCTTCGACTTCGGCGCCGAGTGCAAAGCGGCGCACCAGCAGAATCACGAACAGAATCGCCGACAGGAACGACAGGCCGATACCGAAGATCGAAAAAAATTGCAGGGGCATCAGCGAAAATCCGGTAATCAAATCGAAATTAAGGCGTATCAGGCTGTACAGCGAATACTTCGATTCGCCGGCCGAGCGTTCCTCGTGCTCGACGACGATTTCAGTCGGGTGGCGTGCGAACGTGTAGGCCAGCGCCGGTACGAAGGTATTGACCTCGCTGCACTGGTTGATCAGGTCGATGACATTGCGGCCATAGGCGCGCAGCATGTTGCCCTGATCGGTCATCTGAATGTGCGTCAGTGTTTCGCGCAGCCGGTTCATGGCGCGCGAGGCGTAGGTGCGGAACGCCGAGTCCTGCCGGTCGCGCCGGATCGAACCGACATAGTCGAAACCTTCGCGCATCTTGTTGACGAGGTTGGCAATTTCTTCGGGCGGATTTTGCAGGTCGGCGTCGAGCGTGACGGTGATCTCGCCACGGGTCGCCTGGAAGCCGGCCAGGATCGCCATGTGCTGGCCGTAATTACCATTGAACAGCACGACGCGGGTGACGTCGGGACGCAAACGGAACTGGTCCGCCAGCAGCGCGGCAGAGGCGTCGCGGCTGCCATCGTTGACGAAGATGACTTCGTAGCTATAACCGAGCGCATCGAGAGCCGGATACAGGCGCGCAAACAATTTGGCGATGCCGGCTTCTTCGTTGTAGATCGGGATAACGACGGACAGTTGAGGTTTCATCAGGGATGGATAAAATTATTGGAGGACGGAGAGTACCGCAGCAACCGCGCGTTCGACATCGCTTTCGGTCATCGTCGCAAACATCGGCAGCGAGACGATGCGCTGACCGACCCGTTCGGCCACTGGGAACATGCCTTCGGTAAAGCCACGTGCGCGGTACAGCGACAGTAAGTGAATCGCCGGATAGTGATAACCGATACCGATCTGCAGCGCCATCATCCGTTCCATGAAATCAGCGCGGGTGAGGCGCCCGGGCAGCACCAGCTGGAACATGTGCCAGTTCGAATTGTCGAAGTCGGCCACCGGCAACTGGGCACCGGTGCGCTCCTCGAAGTCGCTGCCGAACAGCGTGAAGTAATGGCGCGCCAGACGACGGCGTGTCGCGGTGATCGCCTCGATGTGCGCGAACTGACCCAGACCGATGGTGGCGGCGATATCGGTCATGTTGAATTTGCCGCCGAGGACATCGACATCGAGGCCATCGAAACCGCTGCGGGTGACGCCTTGCAAGCGGTATTTTTCAGCCAGCCGTGCTTCGGCCGCGTCATTCAACACCAGGCAACCGCCTTCGGAGGTGGTGATGTTCTTGTTGGCCTGAAAGCTGAACGAGACGAAGTCGCCTATGGCACCGATGCGCTGGCCGTTCCAGCTCGACGCAATCGCTTGCGCGGCATCTTCGATCACGCGCAGGTTGTGTTTTTTTGCGATCGCATACAGACGGTCCATGTCGACCGGCAGGCCGGACAGGTAGACCGGAATGATTGCGCGGGTGCGTGGCGTGATTGCGGCTTCGACTAGATCGAGGTCGATGTTGCGGGTGACCGGATCGATATCGGCAAACACCGGCGTGGCACCGACTTCGATGATCACGTTGGCGGTGGCAACCCACGAGATCGGCGTCGTGATGACTTCGTCGCCGGGACCGATGCCGGCGATACGCAGCGCGATCTCCATTGTGCAGGTGCCGGAATTGAACGTACGCACTGGTCGACCGCCGAAGTAGGCCGACAGTTGTGCTTCGAAGGCTTGCACTTTCGGCCCGCTGGTAATCCAGCCCGAGCGCAGCACATCACCGACGGCGGCAATGGTGGCTTCATCAATCGTTGGCCGGGAAAACGGCAGGAACGGCAGGGTCAGGGGAGAGTTCATGGGATGCGATTGCCTATAAAAACGGGTTGCGCCGGAGGTCTGGCGCGAATACAAAACGGATCAACAAGACAGGTATTAAGAACGCGCCAGCAGAATCACGCCAACGATGATCACGCCGATGCCGAGAAGTCGCTGCATTGACACGATCTCGCCGAGGAAATACCACGCGCCCAGCGCATTAATGATGTAGCCCAGCGAGAGCATCGGATAGGCGATCGTCACATCCACGCGGGACAGACCAATAATCCAGACCAGCACCGACACGACATAGCAGGTCAGGCCGCCGAGGATAGGCAATTGGGTGGCCAGCTTGATGCCGGTCGGGAACCAGTTATCGGCGGTCAGATGGATCGCACCGACCGCGTTGGTACCGGCCTTGAGCAGCAACTGCGCGATCGCGTTGAGACAGATGCCGGTCAGGATAAAACCGAAGGTAGGAAGATTCATCATGCAGGGGCGATCAAGGCTGGAGCTGGTTGGAAACAATGACGCGGCGCGGATCGCTGGCGATGACACGCATCGGCATGCCACGTTGCTTGAGGTCGCGATAGGTGTCCGGGTGAATGATCGCGATTTCGCGGGCACGGGTACCGAAGCGCGCGGTCCATTGCGCGACGAAGACCTCGAGGTCGGGGATCCACAGTTCCGGTTGCTGGCTCAGGCCGAACTCCATCTCGTCGGCATGCGCGACCAGCGTCATGGTCCGCTCCAGATAGAACGGCAGTGCCTGTTCGTAACGGTTGACCATGTACATGTGGGTTTGCGGTGTCATCTCGGCTTGCACGGCCGGTACCAGATCGATGCCGGCCGCAAAGCGGCCAAGCGGATCATGACCTAGCATCACGCACTGGCCGGCCAGATAGCCGGTGAGGGCGATCACCAGCACCGAGCGCTCAGTATGACGGCGGGCGAAGAAGGCCAGTGCGCCGCCAACAACAGCGATGGCCGCCGCAGCGGCAACCCACGGTGCGTAAGCGGTGTAGAGCGGTAACTCGAACGCCGATTTTGCCAGTGGCGGGATGCGGTTGAATGTCGCCAGACCCGCCAATCCGATCGCGATCAGGATGCCGGCATTGATGGCCAGTGCCCGCTGCGTGACGTTGCGCAAAGTGCAGGCGATCAGCAAGGCAATCGCCGGGAAAATCGGCAAAATGTACGACGGCAGTTTCGAGCTGGACACGCTGAAAAAGAAAAAGATGAAAGCGGCCCAGACCAGCAGCATTTTTTCAGGCTGGAAGCCGCTGCCGCGATTGCGCACGCCTTGCCAGAAACCCTGCAGCAGCAAACCCAGCCACGGCACCATGCCTAGCACCAGCAGCGGTACGAAATAATAAATGGGTCCGGCGCGGTGATGAATCTTGCTGAAAAAGCGCTGGAAATGTTCGTGGATGAAAAAGAATTGCAGGAACTCCGGATTGTCGATCGACACCAGCACGAACCACGGTGTCGTGATCACAAAAAAGACCACCAGACCCCAGCCCGCATGCAGGCGCTTCCAGATCATCCAGTCGCGCGAGACAAAGGTATAAATGAACAGCACGGCGCCCGGCAGGACCACGCCGATCAGGCCTTTCGACATGACCGCCAGCGCCATGCCGGCCCAGCACACCAGCATGCCGTTGCGTTGTTCGTTGCCGGTGGCGTCATTGTGCTGCGCTACCAGCAGGCCGCACAGTGCCAGCGCCATCATCGCCGATAAACCCATGTCGAGCGTGTTGATGTGGCCCAGCATGGCCCACAGCAGACTTGATCCGAGTATCAGCGCCGCATCGAAACCGACGCGCCCGCCAAACACCTTGCGGCCGGTGTAGCCGACCGCGGCGATACCGATCAGTCCGCACAGACCTGTCCAGAAACGCGCCTGCCATTCACCGAGACCGAACAGCTCGAAGGTCAGCGCGGTCATCCAGACTTGCAATGGCGGCTTTTCAAAATACTTGATGCCGTTCAGGCGGGTCGTAACCCAGTCACCGGTGGCCACCATCTCGCGCGCCATTTCGGCATAGCGGCCCTCATCGGTCGGCACCAGAATACGGGCATCGAGCGCGTAGAACCAGATGAAGCAGAAGAAGAGCGCGAGGGTCCAGACAAAAGCACGGGACTTGTAAAGATCGGTCATCCGGCGACAGGTGCTTCGAAGATCAGCGCCAGCGCCACCTTGCGGCCTTCTGCCATCAAGATATTGTAGGTGCGGCACGCGGCCTTGTTATCCATGCATTCGACGCCGATGCGGCGCTCGGTCAGCGAAACACTCAGACGTGGATGGATAAAACGCTGGTGCGTTCCGGTGCCGAGAATGACGACATCCGGCTGCAGCGAGTTGATGTGCTCAAAGTGTTCGGACGTGAGTGCCTCGAAATTTGGTGCCGGCCAGTCGATTGGCGCCATTTCGGGCATGACCAGCAAGCTGGTCGTGTAATGACTCAGATTGATATCGACGCCATCGGCGTCGTACGAGGTCACAGTTTGATATTGCTGGGTAGTGGTGTGGTGAAGCTTCATGCGGTACGGCCCCGTCGGAAGGTTAACGTTCGGAGGCTGCATTGTAGCGGCAGACGTGGCATAAATGTTCCGGCTCGTACTCAATGCAGGGCCGAATGTCCGGATTTCCCGGTGTTAGCGATTGATAAATGCCGGCGCATTCGGCAAAATAGCTTTTTTTTCGCAATGCAACAAACACTGCCACCCGTTGAAGGAACCGTTACCGTGCGACCGATTCAGAAATCCAGAAAACTGGCAGACGTCTGTTATGACATCCGTGGTCCCGTGCTGGAAAAAGCCAAGCAAATGGAAGACGAAGGCCACAAGATCATCAAGCTCAACATCGGCAATCTGGCCGTGTTCGGTTTCGATGCCCCGGACGAGATCGTGCAGGACATGATTCGCAACATGCAGAACGCGTCGGGCTATACCGATTCCAAAGGCTTGTTCGCACCGCGCAAAGCGATCATGCACTACACGCAGGAAAAAAATATCGCCGGCGTGACCATCGAGGATGTGTACCTCGGCAATGGCGCCTCCGAGCTGATCGTCATGAGCATGAATGCGCTGCTCAATACCGGCGACGAAGTGCTGGTGCCGGCTCCCGATTATCCGCTCTGGACCGCTGCGGTCAGCCTGTCGGGCGGCAATCCGGTGCATTACGTTTGCGACGAGCAGGCCGGCTGGTTTCCTGACATTGAAGACATCAAGCGCAAGATCAACGCCAATACGCGCGCCATCGTCGTCATCAATCCGAACAATCCGACCGGTGCACTGTATCCCGATGCGCTGCTTTTGCAGATCGTCGAACTGGCACGCCAGCATCAGCTGATTATTTTTGCCGACGAGATTTACGACAAGGTGCTGTACGACGGCGTCACGCATACCTCGATGGCTTCGCTGGCCGATGACGTGCTGTTCATCACCTTCAACGGACTGTCGAAAAACTATCGTTCGTGCGGTTATCGTGCCGGCTGGATGGTCGTCTCCGGCCAGAAAAAACATGCCCGCGATTACATCGAGGGTCTCAACATGCTGACCTCGATGCGCCTGTGTGCGAATGCGCCGGGGCAGTACGCGATCCAGACCGCGCTGGGTGGTTACCAGAGCATCAACGATCTGGTCGGTCCGGGCGGACGCTTGCTGCGTCAGCGTGATCTTGCACACAAGTTATTGACAGCCATACCGGGCGTTACCTGCGTCAAGCCCAAGTCCGCGTTGTACATGTTCCCGCGTCTGGATCCGGCCATGTATCCTATTGCCAACGATCAGGATTTCGCGTACCAGCTGTTGGCTGAGGAGCGGGTCCTGATCGTGCAGGGCACAGGTTTCAATTGCCCGACACCCGATCACTTCCGGGTCGTGTTCCTGCCCAATACCGATGATTTGACCGACGCGATGGGACGCATTGCGCGTTTCCTTGACGGCTATCGAAAAAGTCACGGCACTTCCTAATCCAACAAGGCCGGCGATGGCGCCGGCTGCACCATGAGCATAATTATGAAACCCATCAAAGTAGGCCTGCTAGGCATCGGTACCGTCGGTGCCGGCACATTCACTGTCCTCAAGCGCAATGCCGAAGAAATCAGCCGGCGTGCCGGACGCCGCATTGAGATCACCATGGTTGCGGATCTCGACGTCACGCGCGCGCACGCACTGACCAATGGCGAATGCGAAGTCGTCAATGACGCCAGCCTGATCATCAATCATCCCGAGATTGATATCGTCATCGAACTGATCGGTGGCGCGGGTATCGCCAGAACACTGGTGTTGCAGGCGATTGCCAATGGCAAGCATGTGGTCACTGCCAACAAGGCGTTGCTGGCGCTGCACGGCAACGAAATTTTCAAGGCAGCGCAGGAGAAGGGCGTCATCGTCGCCTTCGAAGCGGCGGTCGCCGGTGGCATTCCGATCATCAAGGTACTGCGTGAAAGCCTGACTGCCAACCGGATTGAATGGGTGGCCGGCATCATCAACGGCACCACCAATTTCATCCTCTCGGAGATGCGCGACAAGGGAATTGACTTCACCACCGCGCTCAGTGGCGCCATGCAGCTCGGTTATGCCGAAGCCGACCCGACCGTCGATATCGAAGGCATCGACGCCGGCCACAAGGCCACGTTGATGGCGTCGATCGCGTTCGGTATTCCGGTCCAGTTCGGCAAGGCGCATGTCGAAGGCATCACGCAATTGCAGAGCGTCGATATCGGCTACGCCGAACAGCTCGGTTACCGCATCAAGCTGCTGGCCATCGCCAAGCGCACGCCGCTCGGTATCGAATTGCGCGTGCATCCGACGCTGATCCCGACCCGGCGTCTGATCGCCAATGTCGAAGGCGCGATGAATGCGGTGCTGGTGCAAGCCGATGCAGTCGGCGCGACCATGTATTACGGCAAGGGTGCCGGTGCCGAGCCGACTGCCTCGGCCGTCATTGCTGACCTGATCGACATCAGCCGGCTGTTCACGGCGCAGCCGGGCCATCGGGTGCCGCATCTGGCCTTTCAGCCGGATGCGATGACCGATACGCCGATTCTGCCGATGGCCGAGATCACCACCAGCTACTACCTGCGCATGCATGTGGCCGACCAGCTTGGCGTGCTGGCGACCGTCACGCGCATCCTGGCCGACTCGGATATTTCGATCGACGCGATGCTGCAAAAAGAACCGGCAGGAGGGGCCAGCGAAACCGACATCATCATCCTGACGCATCTGACTCAGGAAAAATGCGTCGATGCCGCAATCGCGCGGATCGAAGCATTGGCGACGGTGATCGGGAAAGTCACGCGGATCCGGCTGGAAGAGCTGGAGTAACTGCGGCACGAATCAGTCGGGAATGCCCTGCGGCAGAGTAACCGCAGGGCAGTGCACAACACGCACCGCCACCATCACCACCTCAATGCCGCTCGCTCGCCATCTTCTCCAGCACGCAACGCATCATCCCCGCCGCCAGCTCCTCCTCACCGATCAGCACCTTGCCGACTTGTTCCTTGCGCAGCAGCTCGGCTTCCGCGACGCTGTGAGTGCGTACTATGCATTCGATCATCGGGTTGAGCATGCGGGCGGTCTGGATCATCTTGCGGACATGGAAAGTATCCGGCGTCGCGATGACCAGGAAGCTGGCGCGGGCAATATGGGCCTGGATCAGCACCGCGGGTTCGGCGGCATTGCCGGCGACGGCGGCGATATCCTGTTCACGCAATTGCTCGACGATGTCGCGGTTTTGTTCCGCCACCACAAAGTCGATGCGCTGTTCTGCCAGCTGCGCGGCGATGCGCCGGCCAACCCGGCCATAACCGACCAGCACGACCTGACCGCTCAGTTTGTGGTGCGCCGTCGTGGTCGGCAACTCTGCCAGCGGATCCATCGTGCGCTCCAGTTTACGCGCCAGGCTGGAGCGCTTGCGTAGCCATTTTTGCGCCGGCTCGATGGTTGCAAACAGCACCGGATTGAGCGCAATCGAAATGATTGCGCCGGCCAGAATCAGGCTCTGTCCTTCCTGCGGCAGCAAGCCCAACGAGACGCCCAGCGCCACCAGAATGAACGAGAACTCGCCGATCTGGGCCAGGCTGGCCGATACCGTCAGCGCGGTATTGAGCGGATAGCGCATCACCAGTACCAGTCCCAGCGCGACGATGGACTTGCCAAACATGATGATGGCGACCGTGACCACGACATGCCAAGGACTATGGATCAACACCATCGGATCGAACAGCATCCCCACCGAGACAAAGAACAGCACCGAAAACGCATCGCGCAATGGCAAGGTTTCGGTGGCAGCGCGCTGACTCAGTTCGGATTCACGCAGCACCATGCCGGCAAAGAAAGCACCCAGTGCAAACGACACGCCGAACAGCTTGGTCGCGCCAAAGGCAATGCCGACGGCCGCTGCGATCACGCACAAGGTGAACAGTTCACGCGAGCCGGTCTTCGCTACCTGCCACAGGATCCACGGAAAGACCCGGCGTCCGACCACCAGCATGAAGATCAGAAAAGCCACCACCAGCCCAAGTGTCCTGGCCAGCGTCGGCCACAGGTCACCGGCGTCCGGCGCAACGTGACCACCCAGCGAACCCGATAAGGCGGGCAGCAACACCAGCGCCAGCACCATCACCAGATCTTCGACCACCAGCCAGCCAATCGCAATGCGGCCATTGAACGAGGCAAGCACGCCGCGATCCTCCAGCGCGCGCAGCAGTACGACGGTGCTGGCCACCGACAAGGCCAGACCAAACACCAGTCCGGCACCGATGCTCCAGCCCCATAGATGCGCGACGGCCATGCCCATTCCCGTTGCCACCGCGATCTGCAGGATCGCCCCGGGGATGGCTATGCCGCGCACTTCCAGCAGATCGTTCATCGAAAAATGCAGACCGACACCAAACATCAGCAGCATCACGCCGATCTCGGCGAGTTGTCCGGCCAGCGCCATATCGGCGACGAAGCCGGGTGTCGCCGGCCCGATCGCCATACCGGCGACCAGATAACCGATCAGGGCCGGGAGTTTCAGGCGGACAGCAATCATGCCAAACACCAGTCCGAGGACGAGCGCGTAAGCAATGGTGGAAATGAGGGCGGTATCGTGAGGCATGGTCGGGGTTTTTCCTGTAATCCGGTAAAAACCGAGGACGTGGCGGGAAACGGCGGGCGCGTTCGGTGAGCAACCGGCTTGCCAAACACGCCCGGAACGCCGCGATTATCGCATTGCCGTGCGCGGCAGCCGGTATGGCGAATGAAAAAACTACCTGTTGGTATTTTTTTCTGATACCGGCCAGCCCGTCAGTAATCCGGCTTCAAGATGCGGTGACGCGTCGGCTGCCGAGGCATGCGGACCCAATCCCGGCAGCACGCCCAGTAGCGGCGCGTCGAGGCGTGCCACCAGTGCTGCGATGTTATCCGTCAGGTATTCCATGTCGGGTTCGATCAGGTTGGCGACCCAGCCGGCCAGGTTCAGTCCACGTGAGCGGATTGCTTCGGCCGTCAGCAAGGCGTGACTGAGACAGCCCAGTCGCATGCCCACCACCAGCACCACCGGCAAGCCCAGTCGCTGTGCCAGATCAGCGGTGTCGGCCTCATCGGACAGGGGCACGCAAAAACCACCGACGCCTTCGACCACCACGGTCTCGGCACTGGCTGCCAGCTGGTGGTAGCAATCAAGCAGGTGTTCCAGCGAAACCGTCACGCCATCCCGGGCGGCGGCGATGTGCGGTGCTGCGGCGGCGTGCAGGATGTACGGTGCACGCAGGGCAGCCGGTAACGACAGGTTGCCGGCTGCAGCGAGTTGTTCGACATCGTCATTGACGAGCCGGCCGTCGACCAGGACGGCACCGGCGGCGACCGGCTTCATGCCGACCGCACCGAATCCGCCTTCGACCAGCAAATGCAGCAATGCGGCGCTGACCAGCGACTTGCCGACGCCGGTATCGGTGCCGGTGACAAAACATGCGAAGCGCGCGCTCATGCTTGCAACGCGTTGAGTGCCGCGACCAGTTGTGCGACTTCTGCCCGCGAGTGGGCGGCCGACAGCGTGATACGCAACCGTCCGGTGCCGACCGGCACCGTCGGTGGCCGGATCGCACCGACCCAGAGACCTTGTTCATACAGGCGGGTAGCGGCGGCCATCGTGTCGTCGTTGCTGCCGATGATGACTGGCTGTATCGGCGTTTCCGACAACAGGCAATGCCAGTGCTGCAACTGTAATTGGCTGCGGAATTCGCCGATCAGATTCGCCAGATGGGTACGCCGCAGCGCACCCTCGGCACCACTGATCAGGTCGATGCTGGTCAGCAGCGCATGCGCCAGCGCCGGTGGCGTCGCCGTACTGTAAATATAGGGCCGGGCGCGCTGCAGCAGCCATTCGATGACACTTTCGTGCGCTGCAACGAAGGCACCACCGACACCGGCGGCCTTGCCCAGCGTCCCCATGTAGATCAATCGTGGCGAGCGGATACCGGCCTGCTCGAGCGCGCCACGGCCGTGCCGGCCCAGTACGCCAAAGCCATGTGCATCATCGACCAGCAACCAGGCGTCATGCTTTTCGCATACGGCCAGCAATTCGGCCAGCGGGGCCAGGTCGCCATCCATGCTGAAGACGCTGTCAGTCACCACCATCTTGCCGGGGCTGCGACTGGCGGCCAGCATCAGCGCCAGCTGGTCGACCGCGCCGTGCGGATAGACCTGCACGCTGGCACGCGACAGGCGTGCACCATCGATCAATGACGCGTGATTCAATTGTTCGCAAAACAAATCGGTATCGCGATCGGTCAGGGCGGACAGGATGGCCAGATTGGCCATGTAGCCGGTGCAGAAAGTCAGCGTACGGACTGCCTCGATATCGGGTGCCATGAATTCGGCCAGCCGTTCTTCGAGTAGCGCGTGGGCACGCGAGTGACCGCTGATCAGATGCGATGCGCCGCTGCCTGCACCGTAGCGACTGGCTCCTTCGCGCAAGGCGGCAATGATGAGCGGATGGGAGGCCAGTCCGAGGTAATCATTGCTGCAGAACGCCAGCTTGGTAACACCGTCGACCTGCACCTGCGGTGCGCAAGGTGAGTCGGTGGTGCGGCGGCGCCGGCGCAGGCCGCGTGCGTCGAGTTGTTTCAGCTTTTGTTGCAGCGACGTGATCAGGTGCGTTGTCATGACTGTTGCGCTCCTTGCATCACTTGTTCGAAGACTGCGTGCGTGCGACTGGCCAGCAAGTCGATTTCAGCGCTATCGAGAATATACGGCGGCATCAGATAGACCGTGTTGCCGATCGGACGCAGCAGTAGTTCATGTTCCAGCGCAGCACTGAAAAACCGTCGCGAAAACTCGCCGGCCGGCAGCGTGCTGACCGCATCAAATGCCCAGATCATGCCGCGCTGGCGGAAATGGCTGACCTGCGGATGGGCTGCCAGCGGAGCCAGTGCGGCAGTCAGGTTCGCAGCGAGTCGCCGGTTGGCAGCAATCACATGATCGTCGTGAAAGATCGCCAGCGTTGCCAGTGCCGCGCGGCAGGCCAACGGGTTGCCGGTGTACGAATGCGAATGCAGGAAGCCGCGCGCCATCGCCGGATCATAGAATTGCTCGAAAATGTCGTCGCGCGTCATCACCACCGAGAGCGGCAGATAGCCACCGCTGATACCCTTCGACAGGCACAGGAAATCCGGCCAGATGTCGGCTTGTTCGCAGGCAAAAAAAGTGCCGGTGCGACCGCAACCGACCGCAATTTCATCGGCGATCAGGTGGACCTCGTAACGTTCGCACAAGGCCCGTACCGTGCGCAGGTAGACCGGGTCATGCATTGCCATGCCGGTGGCACATTGCACCAGCGGTTCGACGATGATCGCGCAGATGTGCTCACCGCGCTCCTGCAGCAACTGTTCAAACGCGGCAGCGGCAGCCAGTGCAACGTCCGCAGCGCTTTGGCCGGGTTCAGCCTTGCGCGCATCGGGGCTGGGTACAACGTGGACTGGCTGCAGCATCGGGCCATAGGCGGTACGAAACAGCGGCACGTCGGTGACCGCCAGCGCGCCTATGGTTTCACCGTGATAGCTGCCGGCCAGGCAAACGAATTCGCGCTTGTTGGTGCGTCCGCGGTTTTGCCAGTAATGGAACGACATCTTGAGCGCGATCTCGACGGCTGACGCGCCATCGGACGCATAGAAACAATGGCCCAGCCGGTTACCGGTCAGTGCAGATAATTGCTCCGACAGGGCAACCACCGGCTCATGGGTGAAGCCGGCCAGCATCACATGCTCGAGTTCATCGAGTTGCAGCTTGAGTGCCGTGTTGATGCGCGCATTGGCGTGACCGAACAGATTGACCCACCAGGAACTGATGCCGTCGAGATAGCGTTTGCCTTCCATGTCAATGAGCCATGCGCCACGGCCGCGACTGATTGGAATGAGCGGCATCGCATCGAGATGCTGCATCTGAGTACAAGGATGCCAGACGCTGTGGCGGCTTCGGCCGACCCAGTCAGTGGCCGGAAAAGAGGGAGACTTCGTTTCGAAAGGGGTCAATGAGAGTGCTCCATGCGTTACTCCGTAATGCGAAAAGGCTAAAAGTGTACGTTCGCTGGGGTACAAGAAGAGCCTGATGTGGTGATTGTTTGAGAAATATCAACCCTAGGAATCCTTTCGTGATGGATCTTTGTCATGATTGCAGATCATTGGAAATTAACAATAATTCTTTAGTTCACTGCTAATAAGATGCCAATAAATCATCGCTTTGTGAGTTAAAAAAGCCGTGCCACAATGCACGCGGCAATAAGTGCCGGCTCTGGAAGGAAGCAATGGAAATTTCTGACGATCAGATGGCTACCTACAACGACAAATCGTCTCCCGATATGCAGCAACGCATGCTGCTGATGCTGTCGTCTTGCGCTGACCTGATTGCCCGGTCATCGAGCGAACATCAGCTGCTCGATGGATTTAGTACGTTGATGACCGCGGCTGGTGGCTACCGGTTTTGCTGGATCGGCCAGGCGGTGGAGGATGATTCCCTGACGATTCATCCGATTGCCCAGTCCGGCGGCGAGCATTATCTGGACGGTATCGAAACCAGCTGGTCATCGCAATCGTCATTCGGCAACGGTCTGACCGGGCAAGTGGTGCGCACCGGCCGGATGATCGAGTGCGCCGATACGCGCACCGACGAGCGCTTGCTGGCCTGGCGGCAGGCCATCGTCTGCAGCGGATTGACCTCGATGATCTGCCTGCCACTGAGCGACCTCAAGCATACTTTTGGCGTGCTGGCCTTGTACCGTGATTGTTGCGGTGTCTTGCCCGTCGCCGAGGTGCACCTGCTGGAGCAACTGTCGCGCCAGCTGGCGATGGCATTGCTGGGTTTGCGTTCCCGCGCCGACCACAGCGACACCGCATCGGTCATGCTGAAAACCGCAACAGCGCTGTCGTCAAGCCATGGCGCCGAATTCCTCTGGCGCCTGGTCGCCAGCGTAACTGATGCGCTCGGGGCCGACGCCGGGTACATCGCCCGCAACTTGCCGGGTGAGGCGGGACGGTTACGCCTGCTGGCGGGGGTGCAAGATGGCCGGCGCACGGCGCTGTGTGATTTTCCGCTGGCCGGATCGCCTTGCGAGAGCTTGCTCACGCAGCAAGCCTGGATGATTTGTGACCGCGTTGCCAGCCGGTATCCGCAAGCGTCGTTCTTGAACGAGCTCGGGGCACAGGCTTACGCAGCAGCGCGGCTCGATGATTTTAATGGCCGGCCGCTTGGCATTATTTTCGTGTTGTTTCGCCAGCCGCTACTGCGCACGAACGTAATCCGTTCAACGCTGCAAATTTTTGCGATTCGCGCCGCCGGCGAAATCGAACGGCAGGAAGCCGACAGCAAGCTGGCCGATCATGTCTCGCTGCTTGACAAGGCGCATGACGCGATCATCGTGCGTGATGTCGAACAGCGCGTGCAGTTCTGGAATGCCGGTGCACAGCGGCTGTATGGCTGGAGTGCTGACGAAGCGCATGGCAAGGCCCTGCCCGAGTCGTTGCTGTCGCTGTCTGACATGGAGCGTATCCAGTGCCAGTTGCGCGAGAACGGTGAATGGATAGGCACGCTGCATCAGCGCCGCAAGGATGGCAGCGTGGTGCTGGTCGAAGGGCACTGGTCGATGGCGCGCGACAGCCACAACCAGCCAAAGTCACTGCTGGCCATCGACACCGACATTACCGAGCGCACCGCCAACGAAGCCGAAATCCAGCACCTGGCGTTTTACGACAACCTGACCGGCCTGCCCAACCGGCTGTTGCTGCTCGACCGCCTGCAGCAAGTGCAGGGCAGCCGGATGCGGGCCCATCATGCCGGCGCACTGCTGTTCATCGATCTCGATAATTTCAAGACGCTCAATGACACGCTCGGGCATGACATGGGCGACCTGTTGCTGCAACAGGTCGCCCGCCGGCTGAGCAGTTGTGTGCGCGCAGAGGATACCGTGGGACGGCTGGGCGGTGACGAATTTGTCGTGATGCTGGTTGATCTTGACGACAGCCCCGGCGCTGCGGCCGGTCACGCCGCCGCCGTCAGTGAAAAAATTCTGCACGTGCTGCGCCAGCCCTACCTGATCGCCGGCTGCAGTTATCACTCGACAGCGAGCATCGGTGTCACGCTGTTTGGTCCGGAAGACGCGCTGGTCACCGATCTGCTCAAGCGCGCTGACATGGCGATGTATCAGGCCAAGGCGGCCGGGCGCGATACGCAACGTTTCTTTGTGCCATCGATGCAAATTGCCGTTTCGGCGCGCGCGCTGCTCGAAAGCCAGTTGCGGCAGGCCGCACCGAACCACGAATTCGTGCTGCATTTTCAGGCACAGGTGCGCGGGGACGGAAAGTTGTCAGGGGTCGAAGCGCTGATCCGCTGGAAGCATCCGACCCGCGGCCTGCTGTGGCCGGCCGATTTCATCGGACTGGCCGAAGACAGCGGCCTGATTTTGCCGCTCGGTCGCTGGGTGCTGGCGGCAGGTTGCAGCCAGCTGGCGCAATGGCAGGCGCATCCGGAGACGGCTGATTTGCAGTTGGCGATCAATGTCAGTGCACGTCAGTTCCGCCATCCGCAATTCATCAATGATGTCATCGCCGCGATCAGCGAATCCGGTGTCGATCCGCGCCAGCTCAAACTGGAAATGACCGAGAGCGTCCTGTTCGACGACATCGAGGAAAGCAGTGCGCGGATGCGGGAACTGCGCAAACTGGGCGTCGGCTTTTCGCTTGATGATTTCGGTACCGGCTATTCGTCGCTGTCGTACCTCAAAATCCTGCCGATCAACCAGCTCAAGATCGACCAGTCCTTCGTGCGCGATATTCAGACCAACAAGGGCGATGCAGCGATCGCCCGCACCATTGTCAGTCTGGCGGACAGTTTTGGTCTCGAGGTCATTGCCGAGGGCGTCGAAAATGCCGGCCAGCGCGCCTGTCTGGCCACGCTGGGTTGCCACTCCTGTCAGGGATATCTGTTCAACCCGCCTATGCCTGCTGACGAGTTTGAACAATTATTGAGGCAGGCGTTTCCATTTGCGAGCGTGGCCAAAGCATAGGCCTGCGGTGAACGCGGTGCCTTTTTCATGCCCGCGCGGCAGGCTGGTCCAGGCGTCCTTGATACAGCGCGGCCACCAGATCCGATTGCGTCACCATGCCGCACAGCCGGTGTTCGTCGTCGATCACGGGGATGTGATGCAGGCCCGAGTCTGACAGCAGCGGCACCAGTTCGACGATCGGCTGGCCGGCACCGGCACTGCGCACGTTTTTGCTCATGATCTGCCCGACCACTTCGGGTTGGTTGGTATGTGTGCCGGGAATACGCCGGATCAGGTCGCGCAATTTTTCACCCAGACCGACATGCGATTGCATGTCGGCATCGCGGAAAAAATCTGCCTGCGTGACGATGCCGGTGACGCGTCTGGCCCGGTCCAGTACTGGTAAGGCCTTGATCCGGTGTTGCCGCAACAGCGCCCATGCCTGTTTCAATGGCGTACCAAATTCGACGGTGACGACATCGCGCGACATGATGTCGGCGCAGCTGAGTTCACCGAAGCGCCGCTGGTAGGCACGCATCTCGGTCTGGCGCAGCAGATTGGCGAGGTCATCGCGATTGATGTCGAGGACTTCATTGACCTGGCTGAGTACCTGGTCCAGGTCGGCTGCGGTAAAACCGCTCCGGTTGGCCGGCAGTGCATCGCTGTTGCCCTGCGCACGCGGCAGGCCGGCATGTGGATAGCGCCGCCGGGTGAGGTTGTTATAGGCAATCGCTACCAGCAGCAGCAACAGCGAATTGACCCCGACTGGTGCCAGTACAAAATAAAAGCCCTGCGCATGGATAGCCGGACCGCCCAATACCGCCGTCAGCGCCACCGCGCCACTGGGAGGATGCACGCACCCGAGCGCGAACATGGCCGCGATGGCCAGCGTAATTGCCAGCGCAGCCGCCCATGCCGGATCGCTGATCAGCAGTCCACACGCCACGCCGATGGTGGCAGAGACCGCGTTGCCGCCAATGATCGACCACGGTTGTGCAAGCGGGCTCGAGGGCAGCGCAAAGAGCAGTACCGCCGACGCACCCATCGGTGCAATCAATAGTCCCGCAGCACTGGCCGAACCGGGCATCAGGTGCGCCACCAGTCCTGTAATGAGGATGCCTAACAGTGCACCGCAGCAGGCCCGCAGGCGCTCGGTGCGATTGACCCTGGTCTGGATTGACACAAAGCTGCGTAACCAGCGGGTCAGTTCCCGGTGCGTCACTGCCCCTTGCAGATGATCGTCGTGACGTATTCTCCTGCGCGGGTTTTGCGTGCCTCGGTCCAGTCGATGACTTGCTGCGCAAGTGCCATCGTCATCACGGACGCTTTTTCCTTGTTGCGAATGAACGAGACGCCTTCGAACTGGCCGGTCTTGCCGATCATCGCTTTGGCATAGACTGGAACGTCTTTCTCGTCGGGATTGGCTTTGCGCTGGCGGACTTGGTAACGCTGGTCGAGATCTTCCATGGAATGCTCATGCAGAAATTGAAAACACGAAGGATACAAGACATGCAGATCGAACTCTACTATTGGCCCGACATACAAGGTCGGGGCGAATTCATCCGGCTCGCGCTCGAAGCCACCGGTGCCGATTATGTTGATGTGGCCCGTGGCGAGGACGGCATGACGCAGCTGCTCGATACTTTGCAGAGCACGGCCATCCTGCACCCGCCTTTTGCGCCGCCCTTCATCCGCGTCGATGGTGCGGTCATCGCGCAGGTTGCGACTATCCTGCACGCGCTCGGACCGCGACTGGAGCTGGTGCCGTCCGATGAGGCCGGCCGGATCTGGGTCCATCAATGCCAGCTGACGATTGCCGATCTGGTTGGCGAAGTTCATGACACCCATCATCCGGTCGGCGGTACCGCGTATTACGACGACCAGAAACCGGAGGCGCTGCGCCGTTCTACCGAATTTCGGCGTGAACGCCTGACGAAATTCCTGCATTACTTTGAGAGCATCCTTGAGCGCAATCCGGCGGGTGATACCTGGCTGGTGGGGGATGCAATGACTTATGCCGACCTGTCCATGTTTCAGATGCTGGCCGGATTGGGCTATGCGTTTCCGAAAGCGATGGCGCGGGTCGGGGCTGAGGTGCCGCGCTTGCTGGCATTGCAGCAGCGTGTTGCGCACGTGCCCAATGTGGCGCGCTACCTGCAGTCGAAAAGACGGCTGGCTTTTAATAATGATGATATCTGGCGGCAGTACCCGGAGCTGGATGATTGAGGTAGGGTGGCATCGAGGCTGATGCTAGCCGTAGCTAGCCGTAGGGTGCAATAACCGCAGGGCATTGCACCGAATGCACTGGCTGCGGTAGCTTGTGTGGAATGCGCTCCGCCACAACCAAGCCGGGGGCGGCCCGGCAGCCGGACCGGCATGCGGTCCCTTCTTTTTGCTTCGCCAAAAAGAAGTAACCAAGAAAAAGGCGACCGCGAGACTGCTGCCCTTCGGGTTCCCAAAAGCCGGAGCCAGTCAGGGGGAGGGCCGCAAACTCGCTTCCCTTGCAGGGCGCAGATTCGCTTGCAAGCGAATCCCGTTATGCAGGCGGATCGCATGCGATCCGAAACCCCTGCTGCACCTCAGACAGTGCGGCCCTTTTATCCCCTGCCTGACTCCGGCTTTTGGCAGCTGTCTCAATGCGGAACAGGTCAAAGTCAACTGCAACAGCAACAGCAACAGCAACAGCAACAGCAACAGCAACAGCAACAGCAACAGCAACAGCAACAGCAACAGCAACAGCAACAGCAACAGCAACAGCAACAGCAACGGCAACAGCAACAGCAACAGCAACAGCAACAGCAACAGCAACAGCAACACCGCAGTGCAAGCGTACAAAACACTGATTGATTTTTCCCACTGCCTGTTAACCGAACACGGACATCGCATGACAACTGCACCACCTGACCACAATCAAGCCCTCGATGCCTGGATCGATCAGCACTTCGATGACGAAGTGCGCTTTCTGCAGGAACTGGTGCGCATCCCGACCGATACGCCGCCTGGCGATAACGCGCCGCATGCCGGACATACTGCCAGCCTGCTGCAGGGTTTCGGTTTCGAGGTCGAGCAGTTTCCGGTGCCGCAGGCCGAGGTCGCTGCCTGCGGCATGGCGTCGATCACCAACCTGATTGTGCGATGCCGGTATGGCGACGGCAAGACCATCGCTCTCAATGCCCATGGCGACGTGGTGCCGCCGGGCGAGGGCTGGACTGTTGGTCCATACGACGGCACCATCGTTGATGGCAAGCTGTACGGGCGCGCGGCGGCGGTCAGCAAGAGCGATTTCGCCAGTTACACGTTTGCACTGCGCGCGCTTGATGCACTCGGTGTGCCGCTCAATGGCAGCGTCGAACTGCACTTTACCTACGACGAAGAATTTGGCGGCGAACTCGGTCCCGGCTATCTGCTGCGCCACAAGCTGACCCGCCCCGATTACCTGATCGCCGCTGGTTTCAGCTATCAGGTCATCAATGCCCACAACGGTTGCCTGCAGATGGAAGTGACGGTGCACGGCAAGATGGCGCATGCCGCGATTCCTGATTCCGGTATCGATGCGCTGCAAGGCGCAACCGCGATCCTCGCTGCACTGTACGAACAGAACCGGCGCTACAAGGAGATCAGGTCCGCCGTTCCCGGCATCACTCATCCGTACCTCAATGTCGGCCGCATCGAAGGCGGCACCAATACCAATGTCGTTCCGGGCAAGGTCGTGCTCAAGCTGGATCGCCGCATGATTCCCGAAGAGAATCCGGGCGAGGTCGAAGCGGACGTGCGGCGCGTGATCGCCGAAGCCGCGGCCTCGGTGGCTGGCATCCGTGTCGATATCAAGCGCCTGCTGCTGGCTGAAGCGTGGCAGCCGCAAAGCGCCAATGCGGCGTTGATTGATGCGTTGCAGCGCCATGGCGAAACGGTCTTTGGCGAGCCTATCCCGACGTCGGGCACGCCGCTCTATACCGATGTCCGGCTCTACGGTGCCTATGGAATCCCGGCCGCAATCTATGGCGCGGGACCGCGCACGGTGCTCGAATCGAATGCCAAGCGTGCCGACGAACACCTCGATCTGAACGATTTGCGGCGTGCCACCAAGGTCATTGCGCGGACGCTGGCGGAGTTGCTGGGCTGACGGTTTTATTATTCACTGACTGGCAATGAAAAAGCCGCTCGACATCGTGTCGAGCGGCCTTGAATTAATAGTCAACGGCATGGGGTGGCGCCAGTTTTCAGGCTGACTTGCGGCGATGTGCGGCGAAGCCTAGCAAGCCCAGGCCGGCGAGCATCATTGCGTAGTTCTCTGGCTCGGGAACGGACGACAGTACTTGAGTTGGTTTGGGGAGGAATTCAATGGGGAGTGGGAATGTGATCGGTTTCGGTACATTAAACGAGGGAGGTGGAGTGAATAAAATCCCAGGATTGTTAGGGCCGATCACTGGAGGTTGTGCTGTGTTGTTGACATAGCCAAAAAGGCCGTTGGGATTGGTTGGGTCAACAGGGCCTAGTGTAATGATGACTCCATTAATATCGGTGAGTTGAAGACCAGAGATAATGGTGACTTGAGGACCAGGGACGACGTTGCCGGGCGCCGCATGTGCTGTCGATAGCACCATGAATGAAGCTATTGCAAAAGAAAAGGCCGAAGCGTAAGCGAGTGCAAATTGAGATATTTTTGTCCTGATTGTTGTTGGTGGATGATTCTTTTTATGGTCCGGTTGGTAAATTATTTTTAGTGGCCGACCATTAATTAAAAGTCTTGTTAAGGAAACTTTTTTTTTAATAAGGCAATTTTTTTAATGGGTCTCGTTGACTGTGCTATGACTTCCAACTGTGCTCACTGAATGGCGCGTCGGGCTATGACCAGCACTTCTATCTGAACGATTTTCGCCGCGCTACCAAGGTCATTTCGCGGACGCTGGCCGAGTCGACGGCTGAGCATTTGCCGCGTAACGCAAATAAAAAAGCCGCGCAAGACCGTGTCGAGCGGCTTCGCGACTACAGCTTGTAGCCAGTTTTTAGACTGACTTGCGACGACGTGCCATGAAACCCAGCAGGCCCAGACCGGCGATCATCATGCCGTAGGTTTCCGGCTCGGGAACGGGCGAAACAGGAGGGGTTTCCTGACCCAAGGAAAGATAGGCACGGTAGTTGCTGATGCCGTGTGGCAGATTACTAAATGAAAATGCGGTCGTTGTGGTGAAAGGAGAATCCCAATGGAACAGCAGTTCGCCCTGGCCGTAGTGAATGGCTAGGTAGTCAAAGCTAGGTGAAATGTTGAACGATCCTGACTTGTCCTCGTTCTTAGAATTCTGCTCCTCAAAATCCCCTTCGCTCGTCAGTGAAATGGCATTCGTCAATTCAAACTTTGTCTCAATCAATGTCTTGATTGTGGCAGGGCTTTGTGAGTTGCCCGGACCCGCAGTGTTAGGCGGATTGTCACCGTCGTACACCCACACCGTTTGTGCCGCCACCGGGCCGTATTGAACGCTGTTTGTGCCAACGTCGAATCCCGCCATGGACGGATTTGCTGTTTTTATCCACATTGGTGATGTTGTTGTTGGTGGTAGTGGTGGTGGTGGTGCTGGCTTTTTATCCTCAACAAACTTCGCCTGCGCTGTCGACATCAGCATTGACGAAGTCACCATGATGGAAAAAATAAGCGTAATTTTTTTAAATTTGGTCATGACGTTTTCCTTGATGACGACATCGCAGTCGGGTGGTGTAGTTGTTTTCAAGTTAATATCTTTAAGCGACGAACTATCTCCTATAGATGTCTTTTTGTAAATACATTATTTAAAATATGACATTTTTTTCATTTAATTGAATATTGGTGAGTATTTGCTCTGTCTGTTATTCGGGGGCGACACCAATGCGCCGCATCGTCGCCTTGCATTGTCTGCGCTACCCTCCGTCCGTTATAGTGCGGCCTCACTCTTTTCCCTCGTTCAACGCTGATGTTCTTCCAACCCGACCGCCTGCATTTTTTTCGTCCGCTGGCCAGCAAGCATCGCGGCATTCTGGTCGATTGCGTGCATGCGCTGTACGAACGGCTGCATGGTCCCAGCGCCGACTACGCCCAGAATCTGACGCGCGAATCGCTGAGAGACCTGTTGTTGCCAGTCGTGCAGCAAGCCCGGCTGGCGCTGGTGCCCGATGACGACGCGCCGCCCGACCTCGACTTCAGTCAGAGCACCGACAGCGATGACGCACAAAGTACCGCCGCCGTCATTCGTGCGCTGGAGCGCGACGGCTGGCTGGAAAAATTTGGCGACCGGGCCGGTCTGGTGTCGGCCTATCGCTTCACCCGCGCCGGCAAACTGTTCGCCGAGGCATTCTGGACGCTGGACAGGCGCAGCGCCCGCACGCGTCAGCGCAATGTGCGCAGTTGCCGTAATGCGCTCGATGCCACGCTGCGTAACCTGGATGCGTATGATCTGGTTGATGCGTATGACTATGCCGAAAAAGTCATCAGCGACCTGTCCGAGAATGTCGATTATTTTCAGGAACTGGTGCGCCGGCTGATGCAGGAAGCGGCCGAGACACCGTGGGATGGCTTCATGGAATTCCTGCAGCGCTTCGAGACCGAATTCAAGAAACAGCTCACCGCCGACAGCGTCGAACGCCATCGGCAAGTGATCCGCGACCAGCTCCAGCGCTTGCAGCAACTGCCGCCCGAACAGCATCGCAAGCTCGAAGCGCAATTGAATGACATCGCACGCTGGGCCAGTCAGGAACGGGTCGGTACCTCGACGCTGGACTGGCTGCTCGAACGCATCGAAGAGATCGTCGAAGCGGCCTGCACCACTAAACATCCCGAACTGATCAAGGCGATGAGCATCTACATGCAGCGTGCCGCCGCCATCGTGCAGCAGGCCGTGATGCTGCGTGGCGGTCAGCGCAAGCAGGCCTACAGCATCGCCATCACCCGGACTGCAGCGCTGGCACCGGCGGCGCAGCAGGCCTTTCTCGAACAGCTCGGACTGGTGATCGCGCCGGCTGCGCTGCGCCTGCTCGATCCGGCTGCGTTCAAGTTGCGCAGTGCCTCGCAGCGCCGGCGTGCGTTGACCGTGACTGCGCAACCGCGCATCAGTCACGCAGCGCGAATCGAGGCGGCGATGATCCGTGCCGAAGCCGATGCGTTTGCCTTGTCGAACGAAGACGTGGTCAGTCGCATCCGTGCCGAACTGCAATTGCGCGACCGGCCGATCCGGCTCTCGACGCTGCCGGCCGGCACGGCCATCGAGATTCTCAACAACATGCAACTGGTCGAGGCGGTGCGCGCTGCGCGCGACCCGGCTCTGCGCGTGACTAAATTGCCGGCCAAATTATTGAACGCCTTTTATGCCGGCGATGACTACCAGATCGAGATCACCCAATGACGCAGACCGTCACCCTGAACACCACCCTCAACAACACCCTTGCGCTGCATAACCTCGACGCCGAACGCTTCCGCGATATCGTCGGCCGGCTCTATGCCGCCGGCATTATCGTGCGCGATGAAGACGGCGTCGAGCAACGCTTGTACGACGACATGCGGCGCATCGAAGCATTGCTGCACGATTATTTCGGACTGGCCGGATTCCGGCTGGTGCATGACATCAAGGGCGAATTTTTCCGGTTGTACGCGCCGGGTGCCGACGTGCCGGGCCTGCCTGCCGACGACCTCGAACCGGTGCTTGGCCTGCGCGCCCGGCTCGGTGCCGACTTTGTCGCGGCGGCGCTGGCACTGCGATTCCAGTATCAGCAAGGATTGGCCGAAGCCGGCCGCCGGCTCACCGATGACGGCGAAGTACTGGTCACGTTTGAGGAAGTCTCGGCCACGCTGCAGACCCAGTTGAAGCGCACGTTGCCGGGCAATACGGTTGAGCGCCTGCGCTTGCTGGCAGACTTGCGGCGGCACCGGTTGATCCGCATGGCACCGAGTTTTTCGATGGATGATGAAGACGCTTTGCTGGCGATCCGCCCGACCATTCTCGGCATCATCAGCGATGACATGCTGGCGGCAGCGCTGGAAGCCGACGGTGTCGATGACGCCGCAGCATCGACCGACTCACAACAGGACGCACCATGAAGCTCGACAAATTGATCCTCGTGAACTGGGGCGCACTGCGCACGCAGGAATACCCGATGGGCAACATGACCTTGCTGACCGGTCCGACCGGTTCCGGCAAATCGACCATGCTCGATGCGCTGCAAACCGTGATGACGGCGGTCTACACCAACATCTTCAATTACAACCCCGGTCAGGACGAAACCACGCAGGGCGCGCGCAATGGCAAGACCAAACGCACGCTGTGGTCCTACATTGTCGGTGCCGAGGACAACCTGTTCGCGCGACCGAACGGCGCGCATGGCTACATTGCGGCGGTATTCAAACCCAGCGAAGGCGAGGACGGCCGCGAGTTCACGGCGCTGATCGCGGCATCGGCCCGGCTCGATGGTGCCGGCGAGCGGCGGCAGGCCGTGGCCGAACGGCTGGTGCTGCTGATCATCGACGAGGCCGCCTTGCAACTGGGTGACCTGACCACGCTGGCTGCCGATGGCGCGATGAGCGTGATCGCGGTCGAGAAAATTGAACAGCACCTTGCCACCCGCTATCGCAATGTAATGAATTTTCGCGATAGCAAACGGGAATATCTGTGCCAGTTGTACGGCCGCTTTCGCGGCCAGAAAACCGTTCCGTTTGCCGAAGCCGAAAGCGCCGCCAAGGCCTGGAGCCAATCGATTGCGCATAAGCCGATTGGCAGCGTTGACGAACTGGTGCGGCATCAGATTCTCGAACTCGACGCGACCCAGTTGTCGCAGCGGATCGGCCAGATCAGCAAGCTGATGCGCCAGGTCAGCGAACTGCGTCACGAAGGCGAACGCCTGGCCGGCAACGTGCAGCGATTGGCCTTGCTGGGCAAGACTGCCAGCGCGACCAGTGCGGCGCATGAAGCGGCGGTGCAAGGACAATTGCTGGTCTCGACACTGGCCTTGCGCGATGACCGGCAACAGATGACCAGCGCTGATCTGGCCGTGCAAGCGACGCTGGGTGCGATCGATATCGAGAACGCCAGCATCGACCAGCTCGAACAGGACCGGCTTGGCAAGCAGCGCAGTCTGACCCAATTGCAGGCGCAAATGATGGGCATCCCGGCCGCCGAACAGAAGCGCCGGTTGCAGCAGGATGTGCAGGCCAATGGCGCGCGCATCCACACCGCGCTGGGCGCATTGAAGCAGAACCTGCTGGCCGCGCAGCAGCTCGAACGCACCGCGCTGCTGGTCGCTGGCATGCAGATTCCACTTGGTTATTTTGAACTGGTGAAGGCGGCGCGCCAGGTTGCCGTCGCGCTGTCGGTGGCCACTGGTCCGGACTGGACGCTGCAGCTACAGGCCATTGCCCAGCTGTCGGCCAGTGCTGAGATCGATGTCCTCAAGGCGCTGCTGCTGATGCAGGAACTGGCCGGCAGCGCGTTGCCGCTGCTCGGATTGCATACTGCGCTGGCCGGCACCGGCCAGAGCTTTGCGGCCGCGCTGCATGCGCAGATCGCGCAGTTGCGCGCCATCGAAACCGATGCGCTCAGGCGCGAAAAAGAATCGGCCTCGCGCAAGGCCAATCTGGCCGAAGGCGGTGCCGATTATCCGGCCGCGACGCGTCATGCGCTGAAAACCTTCCGTGAAGAACTCGGTGCAGCCCGAGCGCAAGTGCTGTGCGATCTGATCGAACCGCTGTCGCTGCAATGGCAACCGGCCATCGAAGGCTATCTGGGCGGTGCGCGATTTAATCTGGTGGTCGATCAGGAATGGGAAGCGCGCGCGATTGAATTCGTGCGTCACCGCAAGCTGCGCGCCAGCGTGATCCAGGGCAGCCTGTGCCTCAAACACATGCGACCGGATCGCACGCCAGCCGATTCGATCATCCATGAATTGCGCGCCGGGCATCCGATTGCCGACGCCTATCTGCATGAGCAGTTCGGCCAAGTCGTCAAGGTCGCTGATGCGCAGGCCTTGCGTCAGGTGGCGCGCGGCCTGACGCAGGACGGCAAGGGCAGTGGCGGGCGCACGATGTTTGCCGCCGATGCCGAACAGCTGGTGTTCGGTCAGGAAGCCAAACGGCTGGCGCGCGAACGGGCGGGACAGGACCATGCCGAGGCCGAAGCCGCGCTCGATCAGGTGCGCGCCGAGCTGCGCGATTTTCAGGGCGCGCTGGCATTGATGGTGCCGCTGCAGCCGGTTTCGCTGGCGGCGCTGGCCGGGCTAGACAGCGCGGTGCGCAGCACCGATGCGTTACGTCAGGATCTGGCGCGCATCGACCTGAGCGAAGTGAGCAAACTGGAAGACGAGGTCGAGGTCCTGCAACAGGAATTGCGCCGTCTTGATGAGCGCAAGAGCCGTTGCGACAAACAGATCGGTGGTCTCGAGCGTACGTTGCAGGTACATCAGCTGACCATCAACAAGCTCGCGCTCGGCATGGAGCCCAAGCAGGAACGGGCCGATCAGGATCGCGCTGCGCTGCGTGACTTGTGTGTCGCCAATGAGCGCCTGTCGCTGACAGCGCTGGCCGATGCGGTCGCGCTGGAAGCCGGGTCCGGAACGCTCATACCAAACGAGGCGGCGGCGCGCGTGAAGCAACACGAGCTGCGGACCTGGCGCTTGCATGCCGACATGCGCGATGCGCTGGGTGACTACCATGCCCATGCGCGACCGGATGAACGCTTCGATGTGAGTGAACAGCCCGAGGAGCGCGAAGGTGATTTCGGCCGGCTGTACGCCCGCATCGTCGCGCTGTCAGCGCAGGTGCGCGACCAGCTGTTGCGCCAGCAGGAGATCGGATTGGTCCGTAATCTCGATCAGTTGCGTACCGCCGAGGCATCGTTCAACGATGTCTTCACCAAGCAGTTCTGCTACGAAATCCGCAATGCTGTCGATACCGGCGTGCGCACCCTCAAGACCCTCAACACCGAGCTCGACAAACTCAAGTTCGGCACCGACACATTTCGCATCGACTGGTCGGAATGGGTGCCGGAATTCAAGGAGTACTACGATTTTTTCAGTGCCACCGCCGAGCTGTCCGAGCTGCAGGAGTCGCTCGGCCTGTTCGATGAGACGCCACTCAGTGCTGCCAATTGCGCGGTACGTGACCGCTTGCTGGCCTTGTTGTTGTCGGATGAAGGCGAACGCGCGCTGAAAGAATTGCAACGCGTAGCCGACTACCGCAATTACCGTCGCTATGAAATTTTCAAGGAGTCCGGGTCCGGCTCGCAGGTCCGCTTGTCCGAATGGGGCACCGGTTCCGGTGGCCAGCTTGAAACGCCGGCCTACATCATTCACGCGGCGGTGGTGACCAACCGGCTGCGGCATTTCGACAAGGGCAGCAATTTGAAATTGCTGGTCAATGACGAATCGTTCTCGAAAATGGACGAGGGCAGGGCGCGCGATGTCCTGAAATTCTTGCGCGACAATCTCGGCATGCAATTGATTTGCGCGCTGCCGACCAAGCATGCCGGCGCGATCAAGCCGGAGTTTTCACGCGAGTGGAGTTTTAGCCGTACCGAAGCCGAGGATAACGGCGAGGTGGGATTTGTCTCCGAAGCGGATGAGCGCGAATTGCGCGCTGATGCGTTGCGCGGCTTGTGGGAGGAGCGCCGGGCGCAGGTGCGGGAGCAGGCGATGCTGGTGTTCGGACAAGGGTGAGCGGTCGTGCGGGTGGGTTTCGGTGATTGCCCGCTGCGCATTTGAGGCCGGTGGGCGGGCAAGAGGGTTTGTGTGTCCGCGCAAATGCCCCATTCAACGCGACAACAAATCCCGGCCCGCTGAGCGCAATTAAAAGAACCCCCGTAGAATCCGGAAATTATCCAAGTTGCCATGATCACCCGAGGCCGCCTTCGCCCATGAATTTTACCCCTCGCTACACGCGCACCGCCATGTTGCTGCACTGGCTGATTGCCGTGCTGATCATTGCCGGTTTCATTCTCGGTCTGGTGATGACCGATATCCCCGGTTTCACGATGGCCAAGCTCAAGTACTACTCATGGCACAAGTGGATTGGCGTGACGGTTTTCATGCTGGCTATTGGGCGCTTGGCATGGCGCAGCACGCATACGCCGCCGCCGTCCCAGGCGCTGATGCCGGCGTGGCAGGAAAAAGCTGCGCTGGTGGCGCACTGGTTGTTGTACTTCCTGATTTTTGCGGTGCCGCTGTCGGGCTATTTTTACAGTCTTGCGGCAGGTGTACCGGTTGTGTACTTCGGGGTGATTCCGCTGCCGGTGCTGATCGCTAAAAACGAAGCGCTCAGGGACGCGCTGCAACTGCTGCATGTAACCCTCAACTATACGATGGCCGGACTGGTCGGGATTCATAGTCTGGCCGCGCTGAAGCATCAATTTTTTGATCGTGACGGTACGCTGGCGCGAATGCTGCCGTTTCTGAAATAACGTCGATCCCTCCCTCCTTTCCCTCTAACAGGAATCTCCATGCGTGCAATTGAATTGTCCACAATCGGTCTGGCGCTTGCGCTATTTTCAGCTTCGGCCATGGCACAGGTCGATCTCGCCAAAAGCACGGTATCAGCCACTGCCAAACAGATCGGCGTACCGATCGAAGGCAAGTTCAACAAAGTCAGTGCGACCATTAAATTCAATGCGGCCCAACTGGCGCAATCGAGCGCGAAAGTCGAGATCGATGTCGGCAGTTATGACATGGGATCGGCCGAGTACAACAAGGAAGTGACCGGCAAGGACTGGTTCAATGCCAGCCAGTTCCCGAAAGCGACCTTCGTATCCGGCGCCATCACGGCGGCCGGAACGGGCAAGTACAATGTGGCCGGCAAACTTACGCTCAAAGGCAAGACCATTGATGTCACCATCCCGTTCAATGTCAAGCCGGACGGTGCAACGCAAGTGTTCGACGGCGTGTTGCCGATCAAGCGCACGGTATTTAATATCGGTGACGGCGAATGGAAAGACACTTCGGTGGTCGCTGATGAAGTCGTGATCAAGTTCCATCTTGTCGTTGCCAATTCCAAGTAATTTTTGAGTCTCTGAAAGGACCTTCAATGAAATCAGTTATTTTCGCTGCCATCGCTACGCTGGTTGCCGCTTCCGCAGTGGCCGCACCGGCTACCTACAACCTCGATCCATCGCACACCTATCCGAGTTTTGAAGCAGACCATTTCGGTGGCCTGTCTAAATGGCGTGGCAAGATTTTGAAATCGAGCGGCAAGGTGGTGCTTGACCGCGAAGCCAAGACCGGTTCGGTCGACGTCATAATGGACATGGACACGATCGATTTCGGCATGAAAAAAATGAACCAGCACGCTACCTCGGCCGAAATGTTCAATGCTGAAAAATTCCCGACCGCGATTTATGCCGGTAAGTTCACCAGGTTTGACGGCGAGAAGCCGACTGAAGTCGACGGTACGCTGACGCTGCATGGCGTGACCAAGCCGGTCAAGCTGGTGATCTCGGAATTCAAATGCATCATGCATCCGATGCTCAAGCGCGAAGTCTGCGGTGCCGATGCGTCGGGCACGTTCAATCGTGATGACTTCGGCGTCGACTACGGCAAGGCAATGGGCTTCAAGCAGGAAGTCAAGCTGTCGATTCAGGTCGAAGGCGTGAAGTCGGAATAATTGGTACTGAGCACTAAGCAGTCAGTAACCGGTCATTGAGTTGACCGCCGCAATAGCGACGCAGTCCGGCCGTTCCGGCCTGCGTCAGCAGGGAATCCATGAAAGAACTCAAATATCTCGCCGGTTATTCCGACGAACTACGCACGCAGGTTCACAGCCTGATCGAACGCGACAAGCTCGCTGAAGTGCTGCTGAAGAAGTACGACAAGCCGCACGATATTCGCACCGACAAGGCGCTCTACCAGTACGTGCTGGACCTCAAAAATACCAGTCTGCGCAATGCCGATGCGATCGACAAAGTTGCTTTCGATAGCAAAATTCAGGTGCTCAAGCATGCGCTCGGGACACACACCGCGATTTCACGCGTACAAGGCGGCAAGCTCAAGGCCAAGCGCGAGATTCGGGTTGCCACGTTGTTCAAGGAAGTGCCGATCGAGTTCCTGCGCATGATCACTGTGCATGAACTGGCCCATGTGAAAGAGCGCGAGCACGACAAGGCGTTCTACAAATTGTGCTGCCACATGGAGCCGAATTATCATCAGTACGAATTTGATTTGCGACTTTATATGACCTATATGGAATTGTCAGGAAAGCAACTCTGGTAACTTAACATTTTTTTACACTTGCCAAGGTGAACGCGAGCATTAAATGTACTATGGACGTCGCAGCTGGAATTGAACCATCACATCCGGCGCATCCCATTCGCATTTTGTTTCTAACGCGTTCCTGGAGAATCTCATGACAACCAGTACCCCCGCATTTGAATTTGCGCTCGCTGTTGACGGTGCCAGCATGCCTTATCTGGTCAGCCCGGTTCTGGCTGATGACGGCCAGTTACGCAAACTGTCGATCTGGAATAATCCCCCTGCGGCAGAAGTAGTTGCCGAAATTGAAGTCAATCCTGAATTGTTCCATCAGTTTGCCTTGCCGAATGTCGAAACGTTTTGCCGAATCGCCATTGCCCAGGCTGCTATCGAAGGCGCCTTCGAACAGGAACGCAGCGCTGCGTTTGGCGAAGGCGTAATGCTTGATTTTGCGATCGAACCGTGGGAAGGCGAGCTCGAACCAGTCTAACCGGTCGGTGGCGCAGCGTTTGTCACCCTGCACAAGCGGCTGTGTCGATCAACGATTGCAGTATGCGCAATGCCTTGGATCCGCCACGGTCATGTCTGTCCTTTTTTGTACTGACTTGTGCCGGCATTTCAGGCATGACCATGTCTCGCTGCGATAGCTGGAAGTTGGCAGGCAACAGGCAGAACACGGAAGTCCGGGCTGTCGTCCGGTAACCCAATAGCCGGGGGCACTGCACAGCGGGCAAAGGGATTCGATACGGTGCAGCAAGTCGACCGTGGCTTGCCGGATATGCTCCATGCGAGCCGGATTGGCAAAGGCGCGCAGGTCGGTTTCGATAAATACCTGCTGATTGTCCGCCTGCGCAACACAGGACTCGAAACACGACTTGAGCCGGGCCCAATCCGCAATGCCTTTCTCGATGTGTGGATCATCCTGGTTCCGGGGTCTAAGCACCAGTTGGTGTCGTGGAAAGTCTTGATTATTGGCAAAAGATTCAACCGTCTGCCAATCACGGGCTTCGACATGCGCATTGTGCCCGGCGCCTTCTGCCATGCCGACCGCTTCAATTCCCAGGCAGTCATCGATCAGGATCACCAGCTCAATGTTCCAGGGGAACATGCCGGTATAAGGATCGGGAACGAAGCTGCCTTCACTGGCTATCCCTAGCGAGAGCCCCGATAAACTCATTCCCATGCGTGCCTTGCGTCGCGCGGCGTCGAGCTGCGTGCCGGGCCGCAGGATGTCCCGTGTGAAGGTTCCCAGCTGGTCGGTATCGAATCCGGTGACATGGTTTATCGTGCAACCCAGAACTGGTTCCAGTGCGGGAGCGATGACTTGTTCCTTGCCATGTTGTGTCAGCAGCGCGATTTTTTTTCCTGAATAAACGGACATCAGACTGTCCCCTGATCAAGCACTTGCCAGGACCCGGTTTCGTACCGCAGTAATTGCGCCTGATCGAAGCGCCAGAGGTGTAGCCAACCATTGTCCAGCAGTTGCCTGACCACCGCGTGTTTGCTGATGACTGCTTCAATGGCATTTTGTGGCGCGTCGATGACGACAGTGAGGCGTACCGGTTCATGCACCCAGCGTGCACCGTCGTGCAGTGACTGGCGCGACAAGCCGATACGCAGGTCGCCACCGTTACCTTCGAATACGCCAATGTTTCCGCCAACGACGTTGTGCAGCACCTTGTTGCCGCTACCGAGACGCACGGGATCGCAAGTCGATGCGTGGTATTGCCAGTTGATCCAGTGGGTAACCAGCATCGGTGCGGTCATCAGCAGTTCCAGCACGCTGCCATCGACATCCTCGCTGGCATCATAATCATGCAGAAAACTGCGTCCCGCCAGGTCGACACCACGCGTGCGTTGGCGCGGGGCGATCAGGAAGGCCGCATTGCCCAGCAGACCCCACTCGGGACGGGTTTGTGCACCATCATTGGCGCGACGGCGTAACTGGTTCAGCAGGGCATCGTGCGGCAGGTCCGGCTTCAGGCCCAGTTTCGGCGCGCGCTCGCGCCGGACCTGATCGCCAGCTTGCACGAGGACTTTCTGCAACAGCTCCCAGCGGGAGCGTGCTGCCAGCGGCAGGAGGTCCAGATCAAACCCATCGATATCGTCGGTGGTGGTGTTGTGTAACGCTGCGACGAACCAGGTGTGGGCGGGGATGGTAATCCCTTGCTCGCGCAGGCCGGCGCGCACCGGTACGTCGTTGAGCAACTGCGCGAGAGTGCGGGCATTGACTTCGCCGGTTTGTCCGCAGCATGCACCGCAGTCGAGCATCGCGGCGTGGGCGTTGTTGACGGATTGACTGCCATGTCCGACCAGCAGCACCAGCGGTGCAAGCTGTTTGTCCAGACCCATCGCGTGCAGGACCCGTGCTGCCAGCGCTACTTTGGCAGCGGGATCCTGGCCGCTAAGTTGTGGCCGGCAGAGTTGGCGATAGCGCGCCGGCAGTCCGTCCAGATCGTCGCGTACTCTGGTGCGCCCGGAGGAGCGCAGCCATTGGCCGAGTTTGCCGAGGTAAGCGAATCCGGCAGCTTCGACAAATGAAAACGCGGCGCTCGGCCAGCGGCTGGCAGCATGCCACTGATCTTTCAGGGCAAAGCGTGTCAGGCGCGCGCTGCCGGCAGCGGCCAGCAGACGGGCATCCGGGGCAAGGTCCGTTGCACCGGCTGATACGATGCGATCGGTTACTTCCATCACCGGCGCGAGCAGGCCGGGAAGTTGTGGTCGCCGGGCCTGTGTTGCCAGTGGCGTATAGGCGACCGGCAGACCGAAGAAGCCGGCAAATCCGATGGTCTGGATCGTTGGTGATGCGGTTTCAAGAGCGCGACGCAGCGGCTCGCTACGCACATCGATACAAAAAGCCGCCTGCACGTCGATGTCCGGCGTCACTCCGGTCAAATCTGCGCAGCGCAGCAGTTGTTGTGCCAGCGGTCGCTGAAATCCAATTTCCAGCGCGACTTGCCAGACCTCGTCAATCAACAGCGCCGCTTCGGCTTGTTGCAATAGTGCCGGGGCTTGCTGCCATTCTGTCTGTAAAGCAGCAAAGGCCTGGTTTGCCGCGGCGTCATCCTTTCCTTCGAGCAAAGCCGCGCTCCACGCCAGCCGGATGGCGAGCAATTCCCTGTCGTGCGGCTCCTCGCGTCCCTCCAGCCGCGCCTCCCAACTCTTATAGGCACACCAGGAAGCCCAGCCGTTCACGGTGAGCATGACTGCCTCAAGGTAATCCGGCCAGACCTCCGGTGGCAGTCCAAGGCGTTGCAATACCCAGAATTCGGCATCCTGCCGGGTGGCGGGCAGGGCGGCGAGCGCGTCGCCCAGGTCCGGCAAGCCCATCAGCGTGCCGATGCCATGGTCGTGTCGCAGCGTGTAGCGCCAGAACGCGTACAAACCGTGCGTGCGCTCCGGCTGCCAATCGGCCTGATGCCGGTCAAAGAAGGCGGCGCAGGTCTGACTGATCTGGTGGGTGATGGCTTGCCGCCAAGATAGCCGTGTGTGGCGCTTCGGATCATTGTCGAGAACATCGATGAGCACAGGCAGGTGCTTTACCTGTGGTGGCGTACGCAATGCGTCCAGACATTGCGCCGGCGTCAGTCCGGCCAACTTGGCAGCCGGCAGCTGTATCAGGGCAAGTTCGAGATCAGTCTGACTGATGCGGCCTTCATTCCAGGCCTGCTGCTGGCTCTCCCGCGATGGAAAAACCTGGATGCCACCCAGCAGTGCCATTCTGGCCGCCACCTGGCGTAACGGCATGCCAACGCGGGCCCAGTGCGGGTTCACCGCAATGGCCCGATCCAGCGGCCAGGCCGGCGCAATCGCCTGGCATGCCTTGTCGCAGGCGGCGTCAATCTGTGTGCGTAATGCCGCTTGGCCGGCCGTTGCATTGCCGGCCTGAGCCGCGACGTCAGTCGGGCGTTGCGCATTCGTCGTCAAGGTTTCCATCCGGGTGTTCTCCTTGTGGTGGTTCATCGCGGCACATCCTCTGCTGCTGCTGCTGCTGCTGCCGGACATGCGCTGGCGCTGGCGGATTTTAAGGCGCGCGGGATCCAGCGGGCCGGCCAGAATTGCAAGGCCATCCGGGTGAAGGACTCGTCGAGATAAAATCCGGCATAGCTCCAGCGCCGCCATCCGCGCAGCGCCTGAGGTCGCAGCTGCAAGATCACCAGCAGGACGTAGAGCACGGCCATGCCGGTCAGCGCAATCATGCCGAGCGTGTGATCGGGGGTGTCAACGAGGCCGAAGGGCAAAGCATGGGCCAGTAATGCGGCACAGGTAAGGCCCGCGACCATCAGTAGTCCCGCGCCGCCGTGCAAGCAGATCGCCCGCGCGCTGCCAGGCTGGCCGGGTAACCACAACAAAGGTGCCCAGGCCAGACCCAGGACCGCGCTCCACCACCAGGGCCACGCCGTCATACTCACCACTGACTGGATCAGCAGCACAGTCGGCACAGCCACTACCGGAGCGAGCAAAAGACTGACCGGTATCGGTTCCACCGTGCCATGCAGTGCGTGCAAGCGGGTCTGTCTTACAACCGTCGAGGCCGACAGGAAGGCCTGTGCCTTATACAGCGAGTGGCCGAGCAGATGCAGTGCCGCGAGGGTGTACAGACCAAGGCCGCATTCGAGCACCAGGAAGCCCATTTGCGCGGTGGTAGACCAGGCCAGACGCACTTTAATACTGATGCGGGTCAACATCACCAGGCCGGCAAGTACTGCGGTTCCCAGCCCGAACGCCACTAGAATCGTGCGCGCCGGCATCGCGTGATCCAGCAGGGGCGCGAAGCGAATCAGTACAAAACCACCCAGATTGACGACGCCGGCATGCAGCAGGGCAGAAACCGGGGTGGGCGCTTCCATCACCTGGGTCAGCCATCCATGTACCGGCAACAGCGCCGTACGCAGGATGGCAGCCAGAACCAGACAGATTGCGCTCAACTGCAAGGCGACGGACAGGCCATGGCGGTCGATATGCGCCCACAGGTCAGACAACGAGCCGCTGCCCACTGCGCTCCAGGCTAGCGCTGCAGCGCAGATTAGCAGCCCATCGGCAAACCGGTCAGCGATCTGTTTTTTGTGCGCGGCGAGCAGGGCAAAGGGACGGTCCTGATAGAAACACAATAACCGCTGCAGTACCATGCCGACCAGGGCCCAGGCGGTAATCAATACCAGCCAGTGATCCGCCATCAGTAGCACGTGTACGGCGCCCAGCACACCGGCGAGTGCGCCGATAAAACGCCGTTGGCCC
>JBLHMB010000016.1:0-65081 GCA_047621665.1 Bradyrhizobium sp.
TGGCGCCCGGGTCGCCGGCAATCGCCGTGGCAGTCGATGGATCGCGTGAAACCTGACCGGCAGCAACCGCAGCGGCGGTCTGCTCCTGATTGATCTCGTTTTTCCGTTTGATCTGGAAAAAGTCGACTGACATGCTGGTTCTCGGCAGTGGATCCCAGACGAAGCCGAGGGTCGTGCTTTCGGATTTTTCAGGCTGCAGGTTCTTGTTCGGCGAAGTGATCACAGCAACGCTGCCTGGTGAGCAAGCGGCGGCTACGCCAAGTGCGCAACGGGCCGGGTCAGTCACGCTCGAGAAAGCAGCCAGGCCACCTTCGCCGTTTTCAGCAGCACCAGGAGCACGGAAGCCCCGGGCCACTGTCGTGCGAATTGCAAATTCCTTGACCGGAGTCCATTTTGCACCGACTTTTGGTGTGAAGGCGTTACCGACATCGGAGTAGCGGTCAGCACGTACGGCGGCTGACAACTCAAGGGATTTGGCCACCGGTGCCAGCACTTCTGCATACAGGGCGCCGACATTGCGGCTGCTCTTGTAGGCCGAATAGCCGAGACCGATCACGTCACCGACTTCGGTGCCGCTCGATGGATCAAGTCGGGTCGACTCGTGACGGAATTCGCCGCCAATAGCCAGACCGATCGCACCACCGCTTAACTTGCCCAGTTCGCGCGAACCCTTGAAGTCAATTTGCGAGACCGAGGTCTTGGCGTCGTTGGTGACCAATGGCGATAACGCTGCGTAGACAGCAGCCGAATTGAGCCCGGCGTTTTCAGCGATACGCCAGTAGGTACCAGCCGGCAATGCCGCGTAGGCCGGACTTCTGGCACGAGCTTTTGCAACGTTCGCCGCAGTCGGATTGAGTAGAGCAAAGGTTGCTGCACGTGCCAGATAACCAGTGCGCTCACTGTTCACCGTGTTTTCCGAATACAGGAAAGCCGTATCGAAATCCCATGCGCCTTGCGTGCCCTTCAGACCAGCAACCAGGCGGGTAAAGGTCGAATCAATCGTGCTCTGGCGCGGACCGACGTCGGCTGCGAGATAACGCAAGCGTGCTGCCGTACCGAAGTACGGATTGTCCGGATGATTGGCACCAAGGGCGACACCGGCATTGCTGACTGCGCCACCCGGAAAGCCGACACTACTGTTGACACCCGACGGTGTCGACGACGACTTTGACTCGCTTTTGTACAGGTTGTACTCAACATAAGCCTGCAGGTCCGGATTGATCTGGCGGGTACCGCGACCGAAGAAATTGAAGGTCTCCTGCTTCGGTTGAATCTGGTTGTAATCCTGTGCGGCATCAATCAGGCAACCGCCGCCTGGATCGCCTTGTGGATGCGTCGTAAAGTTGCCGCAATTTGCACCTGGGAACAAGCGCGAGAAGCCGGCACCAGCAAGATTGCCACGGTTGTAATAATCATTGGTGACCGGATTGCGGACATTGCCGTTGATAGCACTGCCAGCGGCGTTATTGGTGGTGATGGCACCGGTGCCGCCCAAGCCTTCCTGGGCGCTGAAACCATAACCACGCAAGTCCGATTTGCCGACCGGACCACGATCGGTACGATCGCGGTAGTAGGCATTGCCCTTGTTGCCGTATTCGAAGTTCAGTAAGACGTTGTATTTGTCGGTATCGATGTCACCGAAGCCGTGGGTAATGGTGGCGCGGACGTCCTTGCCATCGCTGTAGCCGGACGATTGGCCGTAGCTGACCTTGGCAGTGGTGCCCTTGTAGTCCTTGCGCAGAATCACGTTGACCACACCGGCAATGGCGTCGGAACCGTAAATGGCGGATGCGCCATCTTTCAGGATTTCAACCCGCTCGACCGCTTCCAGTGGAATCAGGTTCAAGTCGGCGAATACTTTTTGACCATCGTCGGCCAGGCCGTACGGCGCAACGCGGCGGCCATTGACCAGAACCAGCGTTGATGCGGTGCCAAGACCACGTAACGAAATACCCGAAGCGCCGGCAGCAAAGCCGTTACCGAAGGAAGTCGGTACCGAACCCTGGTTGTCGACAGCAAGTGATTGCAGTAATTCTGCGACGCTGGCTTTGCCGGATTTCTCAATGTCGGTGCGGCTCAGTATCTGTACGGCGGAGGCGGTTTCTGCCTGTGCCCGACGGATGTTCGACCCTGTTACTTCGACGCGTTGTGTGGCAGCGGCTTCTTGTGCCAGGGCAGGCATGGCGATTATGCCCAGTCCCATGACGACACTGCCTGAAAACATCAGGCGCATCGATCGCGACAATACGGTTTCCTTCATCATTGCCAAACTCCTTCGGGGGGTAGTGTTTTTTTTAACAATCGATTTTTATTCGCTGGCACTTGCCGGCTCTACAAACAATTTCTTCAGGAAATTGATTTTGTGAAAGATATGGAACCATTTGATGCCAGATCGTGTCAGTACAAAAATGTATGTTACTGATGGTTGTAGCCCAATAAAACAACGCCGGTTTTCCACGGCAAAAGCCAGGCCAGGGTGGTGAGTGATCCCTGCTCAGAAAAGAGAATCAGTGCATTTGTACGGCTATTGCCGGAAAAAGCTGAATTTTATGTATCCGCACGGGGATTGTCATTGCAATACTTGTACGCAGCGAGTGCTATGCCGGCCGCGTGGCGGTGGCGTGCCCGTCATCTTGTGCGTAGCAGCATGGAAATATATTTTTTACGATACGGGAATGTGGATGTACTTATGGGTAATGCGGCTTCGTGAGGTTATCGCCAAAGTTTGGGTCTTACAGGCCGGAGAGCTGTTCGGCCGGCGCGATGCGTACCCTCGCGTAAACAAAAAAACGCCGGTCAATTACCCGGCGCTGGTATCCCTGCATTTTCCCGGATCTACCCCGCACTGATGTCGGGTGATCCTGTTTTTAGCGGGTGTCAGGCGTGCGATACACCGCACGCTTTTTCACCGGTCAATAGAACTTGTAGTTCGCAGTCAGATAAGCAGTACGTGCCCGTGCATCGTAGTAAGTCGGGTCGTAACCTGCCTGGAATTGCGTTCCGTTACCAATCGAAATTGGCGGGTTTTTGTCAAACAGATTGCGCAGGCCGGCACTCAGAGTCAGGTTCTTGACGCCTGTATAGGCTACTTGCGCATCGTAAATCGTCAACGAAGAGACATGGTGCTGGTTACCCTTGAGGTCGTCGGCATCGCGGTAGCCCGACTGGTAGTTTTGTACCAGTGTGGTCGACCATGGACCGGTCTGGTAATTGAAGGCCAGATTATGCTTCCAGCGGAACACGACTCCCGATTGAGCGATGTCAAGCGGAGAACCGTCTGGCTGGACAATGGTGCCGACACTACCCTGGGTGCCATTGAGCGTCTTGTAATCATATTTGCTGGTGTAGGTGCCGTTCAGGGCGACCGAGACTTTGCCCGTCGCGACTGCCTGCTTGAAGCGCAGGTCGACGTCGAAACCGCTGACCGTCGCGCCATTGGCGTTGCGGCCAATCTGCTTGACCGTATCGACGGTACCATCCGGTGCAAATACGACATCATCCGGACCGTACAGTGGCTTGCCGGCACGAGCGGCATTGACCAGTGACAGCGCCGATGGGGCGGCAATCAGGTTGTCGATCTTGATGTTGAAATAGTCGATACCGATCGAGACGCTGGAGATTGGCTGCAACACCATGCCGATACTGCCTTGCTTCGATTTTTCCGGTTTCAGGTTCGGGTTGCCGCCAATGATGGTCACTGCCTGAACCGGACCGTCTGCCGCAAATTTAGGATCGATGAAGGCTTCCGATGCGCCGGTCGATTGCGGACGATGCAATTCGACCAACGATGGCGCCCGGAATCCGGAACCGACCGAGGCGCGGAACAGCATGGTCTGGGTCGGGCTGAAGCGCAGGCTGGCTTTGCCGTTGGTGGTGCTGCCGACGTCGCTGTAGCTGTCAGTGCGGGCCGTAACGTTACCTTCCAGGGTCTTCAGAATCGGGATGTTCAACTCTGCGAACAGTGCACGGACGGTCCGTGAGGCATCGACTGGCAACGTTGCACCACCCAGGCCGGCAATGTCACCGGAGCCGAGGATGCCGGGCACGTTGACGGCGTAGCTGTCCTTACGAACGCTGAAACCGGTCGCCAGTTGCAGCGGCCCGGCTGGCAGGTCAGTGAGTGTGCCGGTGACGGAGCTGTCAAAGCCGGTACTCTTTGATTTTGCCGTGATGGTCGAGCCGATATATTTGGCCGCCTGCAGTTTTGCTGTTAGCGCGGCGTCCTGTATGCCGCCGACGGCAAACGGATTCCAGTTATTGGCCGGGTCGTTGAGGATGCGCGCCAGCGCCAGCTGCGAGTAATAGCCGTCAGTCAGCTTGCCGTCGGTCTTGGCTTCGTTGGCAATCAGCGAAACGTTGTAGTCCCAGCTTTTGAAAATTACCCCTTTCATACCGACGTTAACACGCGATTGGGTGTTGATATCGGTTTCCTGACGGGGGCCGGCGAGAAACGACCTTAACGTGATTGCCAGTGTCTGGCCATTCATTGCCGACAAGCCATTCGCCAGCAGATAAGGCGTGATGTACGTTCCGTAGTTCGGATTACTCGGGCGGATCAGTAGTGCCGCATCGACACCGCTGCCGGTAAATGCACTATCAGTCTGGAAAAATCCAACACGCGCCGGGGACGGCTGGTACGTCTCGATAACCTTGTTGCGTGCATACAGGGTGTCGGCATAAATCTGGTGGTCCGGTGTTAATTGGAATTTCACTGCGCCGACGAGATTGACCCGTTCGACTTCTGGAAACAGACCAACGAACGGTGCCGAGTCAAATTTGCAATTGTTATAAGCACCACCGATGCCGCCTTTGCCCGATGAGAACATCGCGATGTCACCGCAATTGGCAGGTGCTTTCGGATTGCCATAGCCTGATGAGCTGTAGCCGTAAGGATTGGTGGCACTACGTGCATTTTGTGCACGCGACTGGCCCGGCACCCAAATACCTTCGATACGACCGGTTTCGGTAGCTGCCGACTGGATGTACGGCGCGATATTGCCGGTTTTGGAGAAGTCGCGCTGACGGCCAAACAGGGCTTCGGCTTTTTCGAATTCGCCGGACAGCATGATATTGAAGCGGTCTTCGGCCAGATTACCGGCGCCGAACAGGATGCTGGCTTTCTGGGTCGTTCCGCCGCCGCGGGTCGGTGCGTTGTAACCGGCGCTCATTTCGAGGCCCTTGTAATCCTGGCGCAGGATGAAGTTGACGACGCCGGCGACGGCATCGCTACCGTACACACCGGAGGCGCCATCACGCAAAATTTCAACGCGTTCAATAGCACCAAATGGAATTGAGTTGACGTCGACGGCACCACCGGTGCCGGCGAACACGGCCAGACGTTTGCCATTGACCAGGACCAGCGTGCGAGAGTCACCAAGACCACGCAGTGACACGCTTGAGGCGCCGTAGGTTGACAATCCTGCCAGCTGCGAATTCTGTGTCGCGCCAGCGGTTGAGGTCGATGTGACCGATTGCAGCAGCGCTTCGACCGTCGTTACGCCGCTTTTGGCGATGTCATCCTTGGTCAATGTCGTTACTGGCAAGGAGCTCTCAGCGGCGATCCGCTTGATGCTCGAGCCGGTAATTTCAACGCGTTGCGTCGAATTTGTTTCCTGCGCTTGGGCGGCTGTCGTCAAGCCAAGGCCGAGCACCACACTACTTGCAAACATCACGCGTATTGATCGTGAGATCACGGTTTCCATCATCATTGCCACACTCCTTGGGGAAGTCATACATCACTAGTTGGAAGCGATCTGAGGTCGCTTGACAATTAACTTATTAACTAAATTAATTTGACCATCATGGAACCATTGCATAATGGTTTATGTCAATTAGTGACTAAAGTGGTATGTGCCATATTGCAACGCTCAATAATCCGCTGGAATTTTAGTTTGAGACAGTTTCAATACTCTGTAGAACGTGGGGTTACTGCTGAGTTATATGGGGAATAGCAATAAAGGCTAAATTTTATAAATCGTTTTCGGGTTACTCGTTACGATAGATGAGTGCGCCTGCCGGATCGGTGATGTCTGCAACTCCCCGCTGACATTGTTTCTTGTGCGCAGCACCATAAAAATATATTTTTCACCCACCCGAATCGTGTTGACTTGCGTTATCTTTACGGCCTTTTACGTCCCGGTCACATGCCGGAGCGTAACGGTCCAACGATCAATCGGGCCATCCGGTTCAGGCGTGCTATCAGGCATGGTCAGAACAGGCCCGCATGGCGGCAGCGTATAAAGGATGTCGATCGATGTGGAAATTTGTAGCGCAAGCGTGCGTTTCATTGTTGCTGGTTGCTGGTCCTGCCCGTGCCATTAGTCCGGCTGATCCCGGGAAAGTCATCCATTTCGCCATGCCGGCCGCCGATGACGGTTTCGACATGGTGCGCACGTCGAACTATTATTCAGGCGCGATCGCCGAATCCATCTACGAAACGCTGCTCACCTACGATTACCTGGCCAGTCCCGCCAAGCTGGTGCCCAAAGTCGCCGAGGCGATGCCCGAGGTGTCCGATGGCGGCAAAACCTATACCTTTCATCTCAAAAAAGGGATCTTCTTTACGGACGATCCTGCCTTCAAGGGCAAGCCGCGCGAACTGACTGCGCAAGACTTCGCCTACTCGTTTCGTCGCCTGCTCGATCCGGTCAACCGTTCGCCATCGGCCGGTTTCCTGCAAGGCAAAATCGTTGGCATGGATGCCGTTGTCGCTGCCGCCAAAAAGAGCGGCAAGTTTGACTACGATGCGCCGGTCGCCGGCTTGCAGACGCCTGACCGCTACACCTTACAGATACAGCTCAACGCCCCTGACTACAACTTTCTGTACGTCATTGCCTACGGCGCGTTGGCCGGTAGCGCGCGCGAAGTGATTGATGCCTACGGCCTGCAAAGCGGCCAGCATCCGGTCGGCACCGGTGCTTACATGCTGGAGAGTTACGTCCCGCGCAGCAAAATCATTCTCGTCGCCAATCCGGGTTATCGCGGTTACACCTGGAATTTCGAGCCGTCAGCCGATCCGATGGATCAGCAAATCGTGCGCGACATGAAGGGCAAAAAAATGCCGCAGGTCGGTCGCATCGAAGTCAGCGTGATCGAAGAAGAGCAGGCGCGCTGGCTGGCGTTTCAGGACAAGCAGATCGACCTCGACTGGATCCCGCAACTGGCGTCGCGCACTGCGCTCGATGGTGCCAAACTCAAGCCCGAATTCGTTGCGCAAAAAATCCGCCTGCAGCGCTTCATCGAGCCGGCCATCACCTATACCTTCTTCAACATGCATGACCCCATCGTCGGCGGCTATTCGAATGAAAAAAATGCGCTGCGCCGGGCCATCGCGATGTCCTATAACAACGACGATGACGTGGCCCTCATCCGTCACGGTCAAGCGATTAATGCCGAGATGATCATCCCGCCGGGCGTGGTCGGCTACGACCCGAACTATCGCAGTAGCATTGGCTACGATCCGGTACTGGCCAACAAACTGCTCGACCATTTCGGTTACAAGCGCGGTCCTGACGGCTATCGCACGCTGCCCGATGGCAAGCCATTGCGCCTGAAAATTAACCGCGAAGCATCGGTGATTTATCAGGAACTCTCCGAACTCTGGAAACGCGGGCTGGACGAAATCGGCATCCGTGCCGAATACCCGGTCAGTAACTTTGCCGACAACCTGAAAGCCGCAACCAAGTGCGAGCTGATGATGTGGGGTGGAGCCTGGAGCGTTGACTATCCGGATGGCGAAAATTTCCTGCAACTGCTGTACGGACCGAATTCGCATCAGGGTAATAACGGCTGCTACGAGTCGCCCGCTTATGATGCGTTGTTCACCAAGGCCATCGCGCTGCCGCCAGGTGCCGAACGCACTGCGCTGTACTTGCAGATGAACCGGCAGATGGAAGCCGACACGGCCTGGAAGCTAGGCGTCATGCGTGTGCGCAACTGGGTCAGCCGGCCGTGGGTGCTGGGTTTCAAGAAGCATCCGTTGCTCCATACCGGCTGGGAATATATCGATATCGACAAGCGGTTGGCGGAGCAAGGGCGTTGAATGCGCGGGTTCCGGCCAAGCTGGTCCGCGCTGCATCGAGAACAATTACATCGCTCTGAACTGCTAGGAAACACATGACTTCACACTGGTTACGCACCCTGTTATTTGCTGCTTCAGTTGCCTCAGTTGCTACTGCTGCGCTGTTGCCAGCGGCATCTCACGCAGCCGGCCCGGCCGATCCCGACAAGGTCTTGCGCTTTGTCTTTCCAGCCGCCGAAACCGGTTTCGATCCGGCCATCTTTCGCGATCTGTATTCGGCGCAGGTGGTCCAGTCGGTTTTCGAAACGCTCTATACCTACGACTATCTGGCCCGTCCCTCCAAGCTGGTGCCGTTGACCGCCGATGGCATGCCGGAGGTGACCGAGGAAGGCAAGGTCTACACGATTCACCTGAAGAAGGGCATCACCTTTTATCCCGATGTCGCATTCAAAGGCAAGACGCGCGAACTGACGATGGCCGATTACGTGTATTCGTTCCGGCGTCTGTTCGACCCGAAACTGTCATCGCCACACACCTGGCTGTTCGAAGGCAAAGTCATCGGTCTCGATGACCTCGCCAGGGAAGCCAAAAAAACCGGCAAGTTCGATTACGACAGCCCGATTGCCGGTTTCGAAATCATCGATCCCTACACCTTGCGCATCCGTCTGACCCAGCCCGATTTCAATCTCGGCATGATTCTGGCGCACGTGCCGACCAGTGCCGTCGCGCGTGAAGTTATTGAAAAATATCAGGACACCGGCGGCCAGGTGATGGCCAATCCGGTCGGCACCGGGCCCTATCATCTGACCGAATGGGTGCGTTCATCCCGCATCGAACTGACCGCCAGCCCGGCCTACCGGGGCAACATCTGGGACTTCAAGGCCGGCAGCGATCCGGAAGACGCCGCCATCGTCGCCAAAATGAAAGGCAAGCGCATGCCGCAGATCGGCCGCGTCGAGATCGCCGTGATGGTCGAGGATCAGTCGCGGTTGCTGGCTTTTCAGAATGATGAAATCGACCTGTTCGAATTGCAGGGACCGCTGGCACCGCAGTTGCTCAGTCGCGGCAAGCTCAAGCCCGAGTTCGTTAAAAAGGGTTACCAGCTCTCGCGCATCGTCGATCCCGAATCCAGTTACTACTACTGGAATATGCAAGACCCGGTGCTGGGCGGTCTCGAAAAGGACAAGATCGCGTTGCGCCGCGCCATCGCCATGGCCCACAACGTCGATGAAGAAATCCGTCTGATCTGGAATGGCGAAGCCATCGCCCTGCAGTATCCGATCCCGCCCGGCGTAGTCGGCCACGATCCGTCGTACAAGAGTTCAATCCAGTACGACCCGGTCGCCGCCAATGCCCTGCTCGACAAATTCGGCTACAAGAAAGGTGGCGATGGTTACCGCAATTTGCCCAACGGCCAGCCGTTCACGATTCGCTATTCGGCCCGCAACGACAGCACCGGCCAGCAGCAAGCCGAGATGTGGAAGAAAACCTATGACTCAATCGCCATCCGCATGCGCGGCGACATCCGGCCCTTCCCGGATCTGCTAAAAGCCGAGAAGTCCTGCCAGTTGCAAACCCGCACCTCGCCGTGGATTGCCGATTATCCCGATGGCGACAATTTCATGCAGCTGTACTACGGCCCGAACACCGGCCAGAACAACAATGGCTGCGTGAAAATTCCGGCCTATGACGAGCTGTATCGCGCCTCGCAAAAGCTGCCGGACGGTCCCGAGCGCGACCTGATTTATCACAAGATGACCCGCATCATGGAGCTGTACTCGGCCCAGCGGTTGGGCTATGCGCGCTACCGCAACATGGTGGCGCAACCGCGTGTGATCGGCTACAAGAAGCACCCGATCCTGAGCGCCGAGTGGATGTACTTTGATATCGAGAAAAACAAATGATGTTGCGTGCCCTGATTGTGCCGCTGGCGCTAATGACACAAGTCGCCACGGCAGCACCCGCCCGTCCGCTGATTCCATTGATCGATGCGGCACAAGTCGCGCCGCTGTGCCAGTCCGGTCTGGCAGACCTGCGTCAGCGCGTCGCCGCCATGGTGGCGCTGCCGCCAGAGCGTGCAAGTGATGTCGCAGTCGTGCTCGATACCTGGAATCGCTTGCAGATCGCCCTGCAGGATGTCGAAGGTCCGTTCGATATTCTCAGCAATGTGTCGCCCGACAAGGCCACCCGCAGCGCGATGGAAACTTGTCTGGTCGAACTCAGCCAGTTCGAGACTGACCTGAACCAGAACCAGATCGTGTATGCGCAATTCAAAGGCATCACCCCGCGTGATGCGATTGAAACCAAATTGCGTCAGGACGTACTCGACCGCTTCGACGACACCGGTGCCGCCCTCGCGCCGGAACAGCAGGCCCGCCTGAAAGTCATCCTGAAGCAGCTCGAAGAACTCGGCCAGACTTTCGCCCGCAACGTGCGTGACAACAGTACGCAGCAAGTCTTCAGCGCACAGGAAGTCACCGGCTTGCCGGCCGATTATCTGGCCCGCGCCAAACGTGATGACAAGGGCAATTACCTGCTCGGTTACGCCACGCCGGAATACCTGCCGTTCATGGAATACGCCGACGATGCCAACGCCCGCAAGCGCTATCAGGCGGCCTATACCAATCGCGGCACCGAAGCCAATCCTCCGCTGCTCAAGGAAGCAATGGCCTTGCGTCAGGAACTGGCTGGCCTGTTCGGTTTGCCGACCTATGCCAATTACGCGATCCGTCGACGCATGGCAAAAACCCCCGCTGCGGTCTTCTCCTTCCTCGATGAAGTCCAGGCCGCCGTCACCGAGCTGGAGAAAAAGGAAATCGCCGAACTGCGCGCCTTCAAGGCCGGGACCATGAAGACTGCCTTGGCCGACACCCGCATCGAACGCTGGGACTCCGGTTACTGGCAGCAAAAATTAAAGAAGGCGCGCTACAACGTCGACCAGAATGCACTGCGTGCTTACTTCCCGACCCCGGCTGCACTGGCCTGGATCATGGATGTGTCATCGCGCCTGTATGGCATCAGCTTCACCCGCGTCGAGGTACCGGTCTGGCATACCGACGTGCAGTACTACGATGTCTTCGATGCCAAGTCAGCACAACGCATCGGCGGCATCTACCTCGATCCGTTTCCGCGTGAAGGCAAGTACGGCCACGCCGCCGCTTTCGGTATCCGTGGTGTCAGCACGCTGGCCGGGCGCACGCCGGTATCGGTACTGGTGACCAACTTCAACCGCACCGGATTGTCTAGCGACGAGCTGAAAACCATGGTCCACGAATTCGGCCACGTGCTGCATGGCGTGCTGTCGCAGACCCGTTACGTGTCGCAGGCCGGCACCCGTGTCGAGCGTGATTTTGTCGAAGCGCCGTCGCAGATGTACGAAGAGTGGGCCCGTCGCAAAGAGTCGCTGGTATCGCTGGCCAACTTCTGCAGCACGCCGTGCCCGGTGGTCGATGATGCCTTGCTGACACGCCTGACTGCTGCGCACAACTTCGGTCGCGGCCTGCGCTATGGCCGCCAGTTGCTGTATGCGCGTTATGACATGAACGTCTACACCTTGAAGTCCGCTGATCCTCTGAAAGTCTGGAACACGATGGAAGCTGCGACCCCGCTCGGTCACGTCGACGGCACCGAATTCCCCGGTCAGTTCGGTCACATCATGGGGGGATATTCAGCGGGCTATTACGGCTACATGTGGTCCGAAGTACTGGCGCTCGACATGCTGTCGGCGTACAAGGACAAGCTGATGGACCCGGCGGTCGGCCAGCGTTATCGCCAGACCATCCTGTCGCGCGGCGGTGAATTGCGCGGTGCCGACATGGTGCGCGAATTCCTCGGACGCGCGCCGGACAGCAAAGCATTTTTCGACGAAATTTCCGGCCAGCGGCTGCACTGAAAGGACACGAGCACACCATGACTTCCTACATATTGCGGCGCCTGTGGCAAATGCTGCCGACCATGCTGGGTGTAATCCTGCTGGTCTTCATGCTGTTCAACTGGGTCGGTGGCGATCCGGCCTACATCCTGGCCGGCAAGATGTCGAATGCCGAACAGATCGCCAACATCCGCACCCAGCTCGGCATCGACCAGCCGTTCTATGTGCAGCTGTGGATTTTTATCAAGCAGATCGTCACCTTCGATTTTGGTAGCAGCTGGAGCACCGGTGAAAAAGTCTCGAACGTGATCCTGTCGCGCCTCGGGCCATCGCTCACCGTGCTCATCCCCTTGACGATTCTCGAAACCGTCATCGCCGTCGGTCTGGCACTGGGCATCGCTTTCGTGCGTGGTTCGCTCACCGATCGCGCCGTGATGGTTGCCTGCACCATCGGCATGTCGGTTAGCATTCTGGTCTACATCATCGTGTTCCAGTACTTCTTTGCCTACAAGCTGGGACTGTTTCCGGTGCAGGGCTGGGGCGATAATTTTGTCGAGAACCTGTTCAAGTATTCGCTGCTGCCTATCCTCATCGGGCTGGCGGTCAGCGTGGCACCGACGCTGCGCTTGTTCCGCACTTTCGTACTCGATGAAGTCAATCAGGATTACGTGCGCACCGCACGCGCCAAGGGCGTCTCCGAGCGCCGCATCCTGTGGGTCCATGTGTTGCGCAACGCCGCCATCCCGATCATCACGCATGTGATGTCGAACTTGCCGGCACTGCTGATCGGCGCCTTCCTGATCGAACGGTTTTTCTCGATTCCGGGCATCGGGCGCGAAGTCATCCTGGCCGTCGAGCGCAGCGACTTTCCGGTCATCAAGGCGATCACCGTCTACGTCGCCGCCGCCACGATGATCTTCAATCTGCTCACGGACCTGCTGTATCAGGCCGTTGATCCACGCGTACAACTGAAGTAGGAACCGGATCCATGGCACATAGTGAACCTCACGTCGCAATGACGCATTCCCCCGGATTATGGGTACTGGCATGGCGTCGCTTGCGCGCCGATACCGTCGCCATGCTGGCACTCGCCATCGTGGTCGCCTATCTGGTGACGCTGGCGCTGTCGGCTACCGGCCTGGTGGCGTCCAACTGGGCCGATGAAGTCGGCGTCAATTACGCACCGCCGACTTTCATGGGGCCGCAATCGGCCGCCGAACGCGGTGCCTCGCCGGTCGAACCCGGCCTCGCTGCACTGCCGCCGGAGAATCCGCTCGATCCGTTGAAAGACATCATCCGCGAACTACGTTCGCAAACCGCCTCGCCGCAACAGGTGATCGTCAATGACTACGGCATTGCTGACCCGATCGGTCCCGAGCTGGCCGAAGTACGGGCCGAACTGGCCAAGGGCGGAGCCGCCAAAGCAGTCGTGGCACGCAAGCAGACGCTACCGTTCGGTGCCGACAAATGGGGCCATGACATCATTCAAAAAACCATCAAGGGTGCTGAAACCTCGATCGTCGTCGGTCTGGTCGCGGCCTTGCTGGCGACCTTTCTCGGTACGATCTTCGGTGCGTTTTCCGGCTACTTCGGTGGCAAGGTTGATGACTTGTTCAACTGGTTTTACAGCATCTTCACGTCGGTGCCGTACCTGTTGCTGATCCTTGCAGTAGCCGCCGTACTGCAGCAAAAAGGTGTCGTCACCATCGTGCTGATCCTCGGCCTGACCGGCTGGACCGGCACGTACCGGTTGATCCGCGCCGAGTACCTCAAGCACAAGAACCGCGAATATGTCTGGGCCGCGGACGCGATCGGCGCGTCGCACATGCGCAAGATGTTCACGCATATTTTTCCGAACGTCAGTCACGTCGCGCTGGTGCAGGTCTCGATTCTAGTCGTGGGTTTCATCAAGGCCGAAGTGATCCTGAGCTTTCTGGGTTTCGGCGTGCCGGTCGGTACTGTCTCGTGGGGCAGCATGCTCAATGAAGCGCAGAACGAACTGATTCTCGGCAAGTGGTGGCAACTGGTAGCGGCGAGTGCCGCGATGGCGGTGCTGGTGACGGCGTTCTCGCTGTTTACCGATGCGTTGCGCGATGCGCTTGATCCGAAGCTCAAATAGGAATGACGATGACTTCACCGCTTACAACTCCGCTGTTATCAGTAAAAAACCTGCGCGTCAGCTTTTATACCGACAAGACGCATAGCGTCGAAGCCGTCAAAGGCATCTCGTTCGATATCCCGCGCAATGCCACCATCGCACTGGTCGGCGAATCCGGCAGCGGCAAGTCGGTCAGTTCGCTGGCCGTGATGGGCTTGCTGTCGCCGGATAATGCAATCGTCGATCCGGCCAGCATCATCGAATTCGAAGGCCGCAACTTGCTGGCCCTGTCGATTGCCGAGCGGCGCAACCTGTGCGGCAAGGAAATCTCGATGATTTTCCAGGAGCCGATGACTTCGTTGAATCCGGTTTTCACGGTCGGCTTCCAGATCGCCGAAGTGCTCAAGCTGCACATGAACATGGATAGCCGGCAGGCGCGCGTGCGTACGCTGGAACTGCTCGAAGAAGTCGGTATTCCATCGCCGTCGACCAAGATCGACGACTACCCGAGCCAGCTCTCGGGTGGCCAGCAACAGCGCGTGATGATCGCGATGGCGATTGCCTGCGAACCGAAGCTGCTGATCGCCGACGAGCCGACCACCGCACTCGATGTGACGATCCAGAAGCAGATCATCGACCTGCTCGATGCGCTGCGCAAAAAGCGCCAGATGTCGGTGCTGTTCATCACCCATGACCTCGCGCTGGTGGGCGAGATTGCCGATGCCGTCATCGTCATGCGGCATGGCGAAGTGCGTGAAAAAGGCGAGATCCACCAAATTTTCGAAGCACCGAAAGACCCGTACACGAAGGCTCTGCTGCGTTGCCGGCCATCGCTCGACGAGCGCCCGATGCGCTTGCCGGTGATCGCCGATTACCTCGAAGGTGATGGCGAACCGGCCGGCCTGCTCGAACAGCGCAGCCGTGGCCTGACCGGCAGCGAAGACATCGTGCTCGATGTGCGCAACCTCGGCAAAAGTTTTTATACCCGCGTAGGCCTGTTCGGGCGCAAGGAATTCAAGGCCGTCAGCGATGTCTCGTTCAAGCTGGCACGCGGCAAGACGCTCGGCGTAGTCGGCGAATCCGGCTCCGGCAAGACCACGGTCGGACTGACGCTGCTGCGATTGCATCAGGCTACGTCGGGGCAGGCGCTGTTCGACGGCAAGGATATTCTGGCCATGTCGAACAAGGAATTCATGGCCTACAAGCGGCGCATCCAGATTATTTTCCAGAATCCGTATGCCTCGCTCAACCCGCGTTTCACGGTCGGCCAGATCCTGCTTGAACCGATGCAGATCCACGCGATTGGCCGCGACGACAAGGAACGGATCGGCCTGGCCTACGCGCTCCTTAAAAAAGTCGGTTTGCCGGAAGCGGCCTTCCATCGCTATCCGCATGAATTTTCCGGTGGCCAGCGCCAGCGCATTGCGATTGCGCGCTGCCTGACCTTGAAGCCCGAAGTACTGGTCTGCGACGAATCGGTGTCGGCGCTGGATGTCTCGGTGCAGGCCCAGGTGCTCAACCTGCTGCAGGATTTGCAGGAAGAATTCAATATGAGCTACATCTTCATTTCGCATGACCTCGCAGTGGTCAAGTACATCGCTGATCAGGTGATGGTGATGAATCAGGGTAGCGTGGTCGAGCTGGCCAACTCGGACGAGCTGTATCGCAATCCGCAGCATGCCTATACGCGCACCTTGTTGAGTGCGATTCCGAAGGGGCTGAAGCATTGAGGAGGCCGACACGGCACACATTGGTAACAGGTCGCGTATCATCACGGTTCTACCGGACGTCCACGCTGAAATGACGCATGCCGACGCCGGAATCTCCCTTTTTACTATTTAGAGCCTTTAACTGTCATGAGCAATATGAACGAAGAGCGCGTGCTGAGCGTGCATCACTGGACCGACCGGTTGTTTTCCTTTACCACCACGCGCAGTCCGTCGCTGCGTTTTTCCAACGGCCACTTCACGATGATCGGCCTGCGCATCAACGACAAACCGTTGTTGCGCGCGTACAGCATTGCCAGCGCCAATTACGAAGACCATCTGGAATTCCTGAGCATCAAGGTCGAGGGCGGTCCGTTGACGTCCCATTTGAAAAACATCAAAGTGGGCGATGCGGTGATCGTCGGTCACAAGCCGACCGGCACGCTGGTGGTGGACTACCTGTTGCCCGGCAAGCGGTTGTACATGCTCTCGACCGGAACCGGTCTGGCACCGTTCATGAGCATCGTGCGCGACCCTGAAATTTACGACAAATTTGATCAGATCGTGCTGGTGCATGGCGTGCGTCAAGTCGATGAACTCGCATATCACGACATGTTGCTCGAGCATTTGCCCAACCATGAATTGCTGGGCGAAATGGTGACCAGCAAATTGCGCTACTACCCGACCGTGACCCGTGAGTCTTTCCGTAATACCGGACGCGTGACTGACCTGATCGAGAGCGGCAAATTATTCACCGACCTCGATGTGCCGCCGTTTGATCCGGCCGTCGACCGCGTGATGATCTGCGGCAGCGCCGAAATGCTGCGCGACCTCAAGGGGATTCTGGAGACGCGCGGGTTCAAGGAAGGCAACACCTCCACGCCGGGCGACTTTGTGATCGAACGCGCTTTCGCAGAAAAGTAATACCGCGTATCGAGTGATCAGAATGCCGGGAAGCAGGGTGCAATAACCGAAGGGCATTGCACCAAATGCACCGGAGGCGCAATCAGTCGGCTCCGTAATCCGCAAGCAGGGTCCGTGTAATTTTCGCGATGAAGCATTGCGAAAAAAACGCTGACCCTGGTTGCTCGTGATGAAGTTTTCGACGACCAAGAACCGTCGTTCTTCGTAATCTGTTTTTCTGACCATTCGAGGCATCTCACTCATGTTCGACACCCTGCGCCACCTCTTCAATACACTCGTTCCCGCAGTCGACTTTTGCTCACTGCGCATCGTCGACGAATCAGGCGAGCAGATCACCGTGCGCCAGAACATCCTGCAACCCCTGACCACCAGTATCGATCGCGGTGCGATGGTCACCATCATCCATCGCGGTGGCTACGGCTATGCCGCTACCAGCGATCTGAGTAGCGCCGGCCTGAAGGATGCGATCGCCCGCGCGCAGGCCTGGGCCGCTACCAGCGCCGGGCGCTCGGTGGTCGATTATTCAGCGATCACTATGCCGCATCCGGTCGGCCGTTACACCACGGTCCCCAGCGCAAGCACCAATCGCAAGGACCTGATTGCGCTGCTGATGCAAGAGTCGCAGGCCTGCCGGATTGATGCGCGCATCGTCGACTGGTCGGCCTCGGTCGGTACCATCACCACCCATCAGTTGTATCTGACCAGTGGTGGCGGCGAGCTCGAACAGCAGTTCCGTTATGTGATTCCGAACCTGTCTGTCACGGCCAACGAAGGTGCCGAAACGCAGACCCGCAGCCTCGGCGGTCAGTACAATGGTTATTGCCGGCAGGGCGGTCTGGAAGTGCTGGCCGATGCCAGTTTTTATGGCAGCGGCGCACGTGTAGCGAGAGAGGCGATTGCGTTGCTGTCGGCACCGAACTGCCCGACCGGCACGATGGATCTGCTGCTGATGCCCGAACAGATGATGTTGCAGATCCACGAGTCGATCGGCCATCCGATCGAGCTTGATCGCATCCTCGGTGACGAGCGCAATTTCGCCGGCACCAGCTTCGTCACGCTCGATATGTTCGGCACCTTCCAGTACGGCTCGCCGCTGCTCAATGTGACCTACGATCCGAGCCGCAGCGAGCAGTTTGCCAGCTACGGCTGGGACGACGAAGGTCATCCGGCCGAGAAGACTTACGTGATCCGCGACGGCGTGCTGGAGCGTCCGCTGGGCGGCGCGATTTCGCAGGCCCGCGCCGGCATCGACGGCGTTGCCAATGCGCGCGCCTGCAGCTGGAACCGCGCACCGATCGACCGTATGGCCAACCTCAACATCGAACCGGGCACCAGCACGCTCAACGACATGATCGGCGCGGTCGAGCGCGGCGTGCTGATGGATACCAATGTCTCGTGGTCGATTGATGACTCGCGCAACAAGTTCCAGTTCGGCTGCGAAACCGGCCGGCTGATCGTTGATGGCGAACTCCGGGGGATGGTCAGAAATCCGAATTACCGGGGTATCTCGGAATCGTTCTGGCGTTCGCTGAAAGCGGTCGGCAATGCCGCCACCGTCGATGTGATGGGCACGCCGTTTTGCGGCAAGGGCGAACCCTCGCAAGTGATCCGGGTCGGTCATGCGTCACCGGCCTGCCTGTTTGCCAATGTTGATGTGTTCGGCGGAGAAGCCTGATGAAAACTTATTTTTACGAACTGGTCGACTTTGTCGGTGCACGCCTGCAAGGCAGCGAACAATATCAATGCTGGTACTCGGCCGAAGCCTCGGACTTCGTGCGCTTCAATCGCAGCGCCATCCGTCAGAGTGGTCATGTGCGCCAAGCTGCGCTGACGCTGCACCTGATCAATGGCCGCCGCCACGGTTCGGCTACGGCAGCGCTGGCCGGTCATCTTGAGGCCGACAGCGCGACCATCGAACAGTTGATGGCGACCCTGCGCGCGCAACTTCCCGATCTGCCGGAAGACCCGCATCTGCTGGTTGCCACCGAGGTCCATTCGACCGAATTCATCGAGCCGTCGCGCCTGCCGGATGCGGCAGTGATTGTCGATCAGGTACTGCGTGCCGCCACCGGTGTCGACCTGGTCGGCATTCTTGCGATGGGGCCGATGATGCGCGGTTTCGCGAATGCCGCCGGACAGCGCAACTGGCATCAGAGCGCGACGTTTAACCTTGGCTGGAGCTTCTATCAAAGTCGCGACAAGGCAGTCAAGTGCGCGTATGCCGGCAGTGACTGGAGTAGTCTTGAATTCGCCGCAAAAATGCAGGACGCGACCGCGCAACTGGCGCTGCTGCAGCGACCGCCGGTGACGGTCAAGCCGGGTGCGTACCGCGCGTTCCTGACGCCGACGGCGCTGCAGGAAATCATCGGCATGTTCAACTGGGATGGCCTGTCGGAGAAATCGCTGCGTACGCACCAAAGCTCGCTGCGGCGCATGCGCGATGACGGCGTGCGCCTCAATCCGGCGATCACGCTGTGCGAAGACACGCTGGGCGGTGTCGCGCCGGGTTTCGGTGCCGACGGCTTTATCAAGCCGCCACGCACTGCATTGATTGAGCAGGGCGTGCTGACCGGCAGCATGATTTCGCCGCGCACGGCGATGGAATACGGCCTCGTCAATAACGGTGCCGGGAGTGGCGAAGCGATGGTGTCGATGGACCTCGCCGGTGGCACGTTGCCGATGGCGAACGCGCTGGCTGAACTGGGCACCGGGATTTTTGTCAGCAATCTCTGGTACCTGAATTTTTCGGATCGGGCCAGTTGCCGCATCACCGGTATGACACGCTTCGCCACCTTCTGGGTCGAGGATGGCGAGATCAAGGCACCGCTCAATGTGATGCGTTTCGATGAGTCGGTGTTCCGTCTGCTGGGGGATAAATTGCTGGCGTTGACCACCGAGCGCGAGCTGTTGATCGATAGCGATTCGTGGGGCGAGCGGGCCAATGGCAGTGCGCGCTTGCCGGGTGCGCTGGTGAAGGATTTCATGTTCGTGTTGTAATCTTCAGGCACGCGTATTCATCTCCCTCTTTATCTCTGACCGGCCACAATAACAATGAATAATGACCAGCCACTTCCGCCCTCCAAACGCTGGATGATTCCCGTCGCCGTGATTGTCGTGATTGCCGTTGCCGGCGGTGTCATGTCGATGCGTCCGGCCAAGCCGGTCGCGCCTGAAAAAGTCGCTGTACCGGCCGTGATGGAATTGGCCGCCGCTGATGTATTCGCGGTTGTTGCACGCGACCTGCGCGTGCAACTGCCGGTCTCCGGCGCACTGACCGCGCAGCAGCAAGCCATCGTCAAGTCCAAGGTCGCCGGTGAAGTGCGCGACACCCCGCTGGCCGAGGGCGTCCGGGTCCGCCGTGGCGAGATCGTGGTGCGGCTCGATACGGCTGATCTGCAAGCCCGCGTCGGCGTGCAGGAAGGCACACTTGACGAGGCCCGCGCCCGTCTTGCGCTGGCCAACAAAAATCGCGAAAACAGCAACGTACTTCTGAAGCAAAAATTCATTTCCCAGAACGCGCTGGACACCTCGCAGAACGGTGTCGACCTCGCGCTGGCCGCCGTCAAATCGGCCGGCGCCCAGCTCGACATCGCCCGTCGTGCACGCGATGATGCACAAGTGCGCTCGCCGATCGATGGCATCATCAGCAAGCGCTACGTGCAGGTCGGCGAGAAAGCCGCACCCGACATGGCGCTGTTTGCCGTGGTCGATCTGTCGCGACTGATCCTCGAAGCGCTGGTGCCGGCCAGCGATATTCCGCGCGTGCAGGTCGGGCAGGGCGTGCGCTTTGCCGTCGATGGTTTCGATCAACGTGGTTTCACCGGCGAGGTCGTGCGTATCAATCCGGCGGCCGAAGCTGGCTCGCGCGCGCTGATCGTGTATGTCGCCGTGGCCAATGCCGATGGCGCGCTGAAGTCCGGCATGTACGCCACCGGCGGCATCACACTGCGCACGGCCGCGCAGGTGCCGGTAGTGCCGGTTGCCGCGTTGCGCAGCAACGAGGGCGTGAGCACGGTCCTGCGCATCGACAACGGCAAGATCGTCGAACAGGTCGTCAAGGCCGGACTGCGCAACGACGCTGAAGGCATGGTCGAAATCACTGAAGGCCTGACAGTCGGCATGCAGGTACTGGCGGTCAGGCTAGACGGCATCAAGGCCGGCTCGTTGGTCAAATTGCCGGCTCCGAAAGGCTGATCATGTGGATCACCAAGGTCAGTATCCGCAACCCGGTCTTTGCGACGATGGTGATGGTGGCGTTGATGGTGCTGGGGCTGGCGTCGTACCGCAGCCTCGGCGTCGAGAAGATGCCGGACGTGCAGTTCCCGTTCGTGTTCGTCCAGGTCCTGTATCCCGGTGCGTCACCGGAAGCGGTCGAGAACGACATTACCAAGCCGATCGAGAACGTCGTCAACACCGTGCGCGGCGTCAAGAAAATTGTCTCCAGTTCGTTCGAGGGACGCTCGCTGACCTTCATCGAATTTGATCTGTCGGCCAACATGGATCACGGCATTCAGGAAGTGCGCGACAAGATCGCTACGGTACGCGCAGCCTTCCCGAAAGATGCCAAGGAACCCTTCGTCGCGCGCCAGGAAGAAAACGCCCAGCCGGTCGCGACGCTGACATTGACCTCGGCCAGCGGCGACATGCGCGCCTTGTCGACGCTGTCCGAACAGGTTGTCGTCAAGCGTCTGCAAAACGTCGCCGGTGTCGGCCAGGTCACCACCGGCGGCAATACCAGCCGGCAAATCCTGATCAATGTCGATCCGTCGCGCTTGACCGCGCAAAACATCGGCATTGATGAAGTCCTGCGCGCGATCCAGATTACCAATCAGGACATGCCGGCCGGAGTAATTAGTCGCGGACCGTCGGAACAACTGGTGCGGGTCGAAGGCAAGATCAAGGATCCGCGCGCGTTCGGCAAGATCGTCGTGGCACGGCGTGCCAGCGGTCCGGTGTTTCTCGATCAGGTCGCCGACATCGTCGATGGCGAGCGCGAAGAGACCTCGATTTCGCGCGTCAATGGACAGCGCGCGATCAACATCAATATCACCAAGGTACAGGACGCCAACATCATCGAGGTCGGCCTCGCACTGAAAAAAGCCGTCGCCGACATGGGTAAAACCCTGCCTGCCGGCAGCACGCTGACGATCGTTAATTCGAACTCGGATTCGGTCGAGCGCCAGCTCGATGGCGTCAAGGCCACCATTCTTGAGGGCGCGGTGCTGACGATGCTGATCGTGTTCCTGTTCCTGCATTCGTGGCGCAGCACCATCATCACCGGCCTGACCTTGCCGATCTCGGTAATGGCAACGTTCATTGCGATGAAGGCATTCGGTTTTACGATCAATGCACTGACCTTGATGGCGCTGTCGTTGTGCATCGGTTTGCTGATTGACGACGCCATTGTCGTACGCGAGAACATCGTGCGTCATCTCGGCATGGGCAAGAGCCACCAGGATGCCGCCAACGACGGCACCAGCGAAATCGGTCTGGCCGTGATGGCGACGACCTTTGCGATTGTCGCGGTGTTCGTGCCGGTGGCTTTCATGGACGGCATCATCGGCCGCTTCTTTTTGCAGTTCGGGATTACGGTGACAGTGGCGGTGCTGGTGTCGCTATTCGTCAGTTTTACGCTGGACCCGATGCTGTCCTCGGTCTGGCGCGATCCGGTCAAGGACCGCTTCCGCTACGTGCCGTGGCTGGGCAGGATGATGGAACATATCGAGCACGGTATCGAGCGGCTGCATGGACGCTATGGCCGCGCGCTTGACTGGGCGCTGCGCTGGCGCAAGCTCACGCTGTTGTCGGCGCTGCTGCTGTTCGTCGGCAGCCTCGCGCTGGTGCCATTAATCGGTGGCGAAATGTTCCCGGAAACCGACGAAGGCTTCACCACGCTCAAGTTCAAGACCGCAGTCGGTTCCAGCCTCGCCTACACCAATGAAAAAATCCAGCAGGTCGAAGTGGCGCTGAAAGACTTTCCTGAAATCGCCAGCGTCATCACCACCGTCGGCGGCCAGGATGGTGCCAACACTGCCGAAGTCAGCCTGAAACTGACTGACCACAAAAGCACCGGACGGCGGCGTCAGAAAGACCTCGAAGCGCTGATTCGCGCCCGCCTCAAACCGATCGCCGGACTCGAGCTGTCGGTCGGGTTCCAGAAAGCCATCTACATCGCCATCCTCGGCCAGGACATCGGCAAGCTCGACGCTGTGGCCAGACAGGTGATGCAGAAACTGGCCACGATCAAGGGTGTCACCGACCTCGAAAACAGTCTGGCCGCATCGACGCCGTCGGTGGTCGTGAAAGTCGACAATCAGCGCGCCAGCGACCTCGGCCTGACGTTGCAGCAGATCGGTGCCGCGCTGCGCCCGTTTGTCGCCGGTGACACTACCAGCTACTGGCTGGCGCAGGATGGCCAGAATTACGAAGTCAACGTGCAGTTGCCCAAATCCGGACGCGAGCGCATCAGTGATCTCGGCAACCTGTCGGTGGCCAGCAAGAACCTGACCGCCGATGGCCGCGTCATCATGGTGCCGCTGCGTCAGGTGGTCGAGTTCATCCCGGCGACCAGCCCGCAAGTGATCAAGCGGCAAGCGCTGCAGCGTCGTGTCGGCATCTACGGCAATGTCGAAGGCCGGCCGGTGGGCGACGTCAACAAGGAGGTCCAAGCCATCATCAAGACCATCGACCTGCCCGACGGCGTGCGCTTCGATGTCGGTGGTCAGGCCGAACAGATGAAGGACATGCTGGGGGCGGCGGTCGCGGCGTTAGGCATCGCGGTGATCTTCATCTATCTGGTGCTGGCTTCGCAGTTCGGCAGTTTCCTGCAACCGGTAGCGATCATGGTGTCGTTGCCGCTGTCGCTGATCGGCGTGCTGCTGGCGCTGCTGATCACGGGCAGCACGCTCAACATGTTCTCGATCATCGGCTTCATCATGCTGATGGGACTGGTGACCAAGAATGCGATCCTGCTGGTCGACTTTACCAACCACTCGCAGTTGGCCGGGCAGAGCCAGCACGACGCTATCCTCAGCGCCGGACAAGTGCGTTTGCGACCTATCCTGATGACGACGCTGGCGATGATCTTTGGCATGCTACCGATGGCGCTGGGTCTCGGCGACGGCGGCGAATCCCAGGCACCGATGGGGCGCGCAGTGATCGGCGGCGTAATCACTTCGACGCTGCTGACCTTGCTGGTAGTACCGGTGGCTTACACGTATCTGGATGCGTGGGGGCGGCGGGCCAAGGGGTTTTTCCGGGGGGCGGACGTGGTTTGATGTACTGACTGGATAGACTTGTGTAATTCTTTCACGACAATTGGCGTGGAACTGTTGGCCGGAAGGCGTCACTTAATGTTACTTCCACATGCACCGGTGCAATCCGCGTGCAGCCGGTCAACTCCAGTGAATAGCCAATGCCATGAACAACCGACTTGATAATCCTGCCGCACTTTCAGATTCGTTTTCGGCATCAACGGTGCCTTGCCGCCGGGCGGCACCGTATCCGCTGGTTCTGCCGATGGTGAGCGGGGCATGTGCACGACGCAGATCGCACGGAGCGGTCGGCCTTGAACAAATGAAAAAAGAGCTGGAGGATTGGGTGGCGGCAGGGCAAAGCCACGAGCTGCGCAAGGAAGCGGCGGACCGTGTTCTGGCCTGTTTCCGGGAAAAGGGAACGGTCTTAGATTTAGGCTTTTTGCGATTGAGCACTTTGCCTCGTTGCATCGGCGACTTGTCCTCGCTGCAATCGCTGGACGTCTCTTTCAATACCTTGACAATGTTGCCCGATCATACCGGCGACTTGTTACTGCTTCAGACCCTGGTCGTCTCGGGCAACCACCTGACGGCATTGCCTGAGCGCATCGGCGACCTGTTGTTGCTGCACACGCTGGATCTCTCGGACAATCCGATCACGCAACTGGCCGACGAAATCGGCGACTTGTTATCGTTGCATACGCTGGACGTCTCGGGCAATAAACTGACGGAGCTCCCCGCCCGCCTCGGTGACCTGTCATTGCTTCGGACTTTGGTTGCCTCCGGTAATCAACTCAAGGAACTGCCCGGCAGACTCGGCGACTTGTCATCGCTGCAGTATCTGGACGTGTCGGGTAACGCTCTGCCGGGACTCCCTGAGGAAATCCGCAGCTTGATGTCGCTGCAAATACTGGACCTCTCGGCTAACCGGCTCACGGCACTGCCCGGCTGCATCGGTGACTTGTCGTCACTTCAATATTTCGACGTTTCGGATAATTGCCTCCAGGACCTGCCCGACGGCATCGGCAACTTGTTATCGCTCCAAACGATGGATCTGTCGAACAACAAGTTTTCGGAATTATCCGGGGCTATTTTCAACTTGCCGTTGCTCCAGTTGCTGCGGCTTCGCAATAATCCGCTGGCATTTTTGTCTGAACGTTTGCGCAACCTGCCCGCATTTCAGGCCTATGCTAGTAACCAGCACTACTTGAATCTGCCTGCCTGCCGTCCCTTATTCGCCGCTGGCGAGCACCGGTCTTGCACACCGGTTCAGTTCCGGTCGCTATCGCTTTCCCGATCAACGGCCGGCGACGGTTCGCCGCCGGTCAAGTCCATCGCAGCAAGCGGCCGTTGACCACTGGCACCTACCCTCCGCTCGTCTCCGGTTTAGGTGAAGTCTGCGTGTCATAGAAATGATGGACATCGCGTTGCGGGTACGGGATCGAGCAACCACCGGCTTCGAGTGCTTCCTTGCAAACCTGTACCAGATCAAGCTTGGTATCCCACCAGTCGCTGCGGCTGGTCCAGACCCGGAACATGATGTTGACCGAACTGTCGCCCAGCTTGTCGACCTTGATTAACGGTGCCGGCGTAGCAAGGATGCGCGGATCATCGGCGGCGACCTGCTTGAGGATAGCCAGCGCGGTGCCGATGTTGTCGGTGTAGGCGATGCCGTAGTCCGCGTGGATGCGGCGGATGTCATTGTCGGTGACCGACAGATTGACGATGGTATGGCCCCAGATTTTGGAGTTCGGAATGAAGACGGTCGGCCCGTCGATCAAATGGCCTTTGCAGATGAAGAAGCCGACCGCATCGATGATGTAGACGTCGCTCTCGAGCTGGACGACATCACCGATCTTGAACGGCCGGAAGAACAGGATCATGACACCGGCTGCGACGTTGCTCAGCGTGCCTTGCAGCGCCAGACCGACCGCCAGGCCGGCGGCGCCGAGGACGGCAATCAGGCTGGTAGTCTCGACACCGAAGCGATTGAGTACCGCCACCAGCGTGAAGATCAGGATCGCGATCCGGACGATCTTGCCGGGCAGGTTATGGAAAACCGGATCGATCCGGCTCGAGTGGCGTATCGTCCGGTCGATCAGACGCGCCACCCAGCCCGCCGCCAGTGAACCGATGACCAGCGTAGCAATGGCACCGATAACATTGACACCGTAGCTGAGCAGGTACCCTGTCAGGATATCGACGACGTGTTTAATTTGTTCATTCATGTATGGACTTTACGGACGATGACGACGGGCGCCGGAGGGCGCAAGGGTGGCTTAATCAGGAGGCGACGTCAACCGGTGATGTCGCTGTGACGAGGCGCGGACATCGATGAATCGACGCTCCGGGCGGGCAGTCCACCCGGCAAGGGCGCCGCGGGGAGGACCGCCTTGTTAATCTCTGTAGTTACGATACATCGGATTTGGCGCAATATATACCGTGACTGGATGGTCCAGCACGCCCGGTGGCGCCACGCGCATCAGATCGAAGCTCGATACTTCCAGCGGTCCGTCAAAACTCCATGCAAAGGTCTTGCTGCCGGAAACAAACTGGACGACCTCACCGCCGGTGACGTTGACATAGGTCATGCCCGGTGTCAGGACGATGGTCTTGCCGGCCATATTTGCCGGGGCGGTGATGCCTAGCAGGCTGAGTGGCTGTTGCGGGAAGGGCGTGGCGCAAGCGGTCATCAGGACGGCAGCGAACAGGTAAGGGATAAGTCGGGCATTCATGATGCAGTTCCTTTAATGCGGTTGAAATGAAGTTTGCCGGATGGGACGAGTCGTCATGGTCAATGGCGTCCACCCCATCTGCCGCGTCCGCCATAGCGGCCGCCGTGACCGCCCCGGAATCCAAAACCAAAATCAAAAATCACGGGGGGGGCCGACGTAGACCGGTTGCGGGGCCTGGTAATACACGGGGCCGGATGGATAGGCCGGCCCCGGTTGCGCATAAACGGGTTGCTCGTAATAGCCGCCGTAAGCGGGCGGCGGACCATAAACTGCACAGCCACCAAGCAAGACAGAAATGGCACCCAGAAAAATCAAAAGTCCGGTTTTCATGATGGGTCCTTTCAGACTTATCCTGTATAGAAATCGACTTGATTGCGACGGCGCTATTGACGTCTGACTACAGTGTGCCGGAGAAAGCAGTATTGCGTTGCGCTGGCCTTTACGCGTTTCATCGTGTCGTATCCGGGGTGTCAATTTCAGGACCGTAACGTACAAAAAATCCGCGACTGCACGCGGGCAGTGGCGGATTTCCGGCCGGGAGCGATCCCGGCGTGGCAGTGCTGTGTAGCTTGTCTTGCCGGTCCATGGTTAGCACGCGCCTTGTCAGGATACGGGCTTTGCACCGACCGGGAATCCGGTCAGCGTTTGGCGCGCGATGCGTTGGGCGCCCCGGACTTTTTCAGATAGCGGTAATAGTCGCTATCGGTGCTGAGGATCATCACCGAGTTCTTGTTTTGCTCTTCCTTGTACGATTCCAGCGTCCGCGAAAACGCATAGAACTCGGGATCAGCGTTATACGCCACACCATACACGCGGGTTGCTTCGGCGTCGGCATTACCGCGTACTTCCTGCACTTTACGGTAGGCGCTGGAGCGGATCTGGCTCAGGTCTTTTTCCATTTCACCCAGAATTTCAGCGCTGCGACCGGCCCCTTCGGAACGGAACTGGGCGGCGACTCGTTTGCGCTCCGAGATCATCCGCGCATACACGCCTTCGCGCACGCTCTCGATATAGTCGAGGCGCTTGATGCGTACGTCGACCAGTTCGATGCCGTATTGCGGAATGATCTTGCGCGCTTCGGTCAGGATGGTGCGGGTGATTTCCTCGCGACCACGGATGATTTCCTGTTTCAGATCATTGCGCACTTCGCTGGTTACTTCGTCCATGATCTCGCCCTCTGGCACGATCCAGGATGCGCTGCGCACCAGTTCGCGCAGTTCGCTGCCGGAGACCTGGTCACGCACGACCGAATCAATGATGTCATCGAGACGCGAACGGGCACCCGCTTCGGAGGCGACGCTTTCAAGGAAAGTCTTGGCGTCGGCGATGCGCCAGCGTGCCGTGGTATCGATCCAGATGAACTCGCGGCCCTTGGTCGGAATCTGATTCGGCGAGCCATCCCAGATCAGCATGCGCTTCTCGAAGACGCGCACTTCCTGAATGAACGGTATTTTCATGTGCAGACCGGCCTTGGTCAGCGTTTCGCCTACTGGCTTACCGAATTGAATGATGACCGCTTGCTTGCCTTCTTCCAGCGTGAAGAACGTGCCGGAGAATCCGATTATTGCTGCCAGCGCGATGCCGGCCAAGCCGATGTTGGTTGCCTTACTCATTATTGTGTCCCTTCATTGGCGGCCGCTGCACCACTGGCGGCGGCACTGTTTGTCGGTACGGGCGTCTGGCCACCTTCCAACCGCAGCAACGGTAGCAAGGATTTCTGTTCGCTATCGACGACATACAAGGATTTTGCACCGGGCAAGATACTGCTCATCGCTTCCAGATACAGACGTTGCCGTGTGACTTCGGGTGCTTTACGGTAATCGGACAGCACCGTCGTGAAGCGGGTTGCCTCACCTTGTGCGCGGTTGACCCGCTCAACGGCGTAGCCTTCGGCTTCGCTGATGGTCCGGTTGGCTTCACCGCGTGCTTGCGGGATTTCGCGGTTGGCCCGTTCCTGCGCCTGGTTGATGATGCGTTCCCGATCCTGACGTGCTGCATTGACTTCATTGAACGCCGGCTTGACCGCATCGGGCGGTGTCACGTCCTGCAGTTCGACGGTGACCAGTCGGACGCCCGTCTTGTACTCGGTGAGCAGACGCTGCATTTCGTCCCGCACTTCAGTCGATACGGCGACGCGGCCGACGGTCAATACATCGCTGCCGAGTCGGTTACCGACTACCTGCCGCATGATGGCTTCGGCCGTGTCCCGGATTGTCTGGCGCGGATCGCGTACCTGGAACAGGAACTGTTCCGGGTCTTCAATCCGGTATTGCACGATCCACTGGACGTCGATGACGTTCAAGTCACCGGTGAGCATCAATGACACTTCCTGGAACTTGGTCTTGCCTTCGGCATATTGCGAGCGCGCGCCGGAGGGCGTGGCCGTCGTGATAAAGCCGAATTCTTCTTTCAGGACACGCGCGGTAGGCACCATCGTGGCGCTTTCTATGCCGATCGGAAATTTATAATGCAGACCGGGACCGACCGTACGATTGACCGCACCGAAGCGTTGTATGACGCCGGTTTCTTCCGGCTGCACCGTGAACCAGCTGGACATCATGAAAGCGAAAAATACGACGCCGGCGGCGATGAGGGTAATGCGACGGGCACCGAATCCGGATGCGCGTTTGCGAAAATCGCTGGCGATATCGTTGAGATCTGGAGGGGCCATGGGTAGTCTCCTTATATGTGTGGGGCCTAAGTTGTCGGCTCGATGAGTCATCAGAAGGTCAGCCGATGCTTCATCCAGTACAGCGTGCATTTTTTTCTGCGCGATGTTGGGCGGTGGCCGATTTTGCTAGTACTGGTGAATGGCGTGCCTGGTTGCGGCACGGCGATTTGGAAGCGTGACAGCAGAGTCCTGTTTCTGGCTGCTGTCGCGTTGTTGATGCGGTGATCTGGATTATTTACCGCTGTTGTTCGGCGGGTTTCGTCGTGACGTTTTAACCAGCGAAGTCACAAGTAATGCTCGGTTAAACCTAAATTCTATCAACTATTCAAAACCATAGTCGCCGAAATGGCAACATATGTCAACCCGCTACGTTATTGGAAAACAGAGGGTAACCGGCACTTTTTCCATTTTTAATAGGGCGAGTCGTCAAAAAAACGGCGTTTGACGGGCAGCCATCGAGATGCTGTTACGTTGCTGTTGAGGTCTATGGCAACTCGTTGCGCGGAAAAATTATTTCCCATATTGCTTTAGAGTGATGCCATCGTAATTATTAGGCTACCTGCATGAACTCCTTTACCAATACCGCCTCCCCGGTCAGTGTTTTTTTCGACGGCTCCTGCCCGCTCTGCCAACGCGAGGTCCGCATGTATAAAAAAATCCCGTCTAGCGTTCCGATTGAGTGGGTCGATGTCTCGTCCAATTTGCCGGACAACACGACCGGACGCAGTTGCGCCCAGTTGATGTCCCGTTTTCATGTCCGTACTGCGGACGGTGCTGTGTTGAGTGGCGCGCGTGCTTTTATCGCGCTATGGCTACTCTTTCCAAGCTGGCGCTGGCTGGGCCGGATTGGTTCGTTGCCGCTAATGCCGACTATTCTTGAAGGCGCCTACCGTGGCTTTCTGCTGATACGGCCCGGTATCCAGTGGATTTTCAGGAAAATCTATCCTGACCCGAAGCCGGGAAAGTAAGTGCCATGCCGCATGTTGCGGCGGGCACGCATTCAGGCATAAAAAAACCGCGCTCTCGTCATGAGAAACGCGGTTTTTTTAGATCTTGCTGTACTTTTTTGAAACGTGTTCTTGGTGGTGATAGGTGGATTTGAACCACCGACCCCAGCATTATGAGTGCTGTGCTCTAACCAACTGAGCTATATCACCAAACAGCCCGAGAGTATCGTGTTTCCGGCTTTTGCTGTCAAGGCGAAATTTGCTGTTGGCGGGCAATTTCTATCCGGGCCAGTACCAGCGCGCTGGCCTGCGGGTCGAGGCAGTCGATCACGTGCCGCTCCGGTATCGCCCGCAGCCAGGTCAGCTGGCGTTTGGCGAGCTGGCGGGTCGCGGCAAGTCCTTTTTCGCGTAGCGATGCCAGGTCAATCTGGCCGTCGAGGTATTCCCAGGCCTGGCGATAACCAACGCAGCGCATCGATGGCAGTCCCGGATGCAGGTCGCCGCGCCGGCGCAAGCCAACGACTTCATCGATCAGGTTAGGACTGTGCGGTGTCAGCATCGCATCGAAGCGGGCGGCGATGCGCCGGTGCAGCGCGCTGCGGTCTGAGGGTTCCAGCCCGATTTGCAGCAGCGTGAACGGGAGTTCCACCGGCGCGGCTTGCGCCAGCAGGCTGCTCATTGGCTGGCCGGTCAGCTGATGGATTTCGAGTGCGCGCTGGATGCGCTGCGCATCGTTGGGTTTGAGCCGGGCAGCGGTAACCGGGTCGAGCAGTGCCAGACGGGCGTGCATGCCGGGTGAGCCGATCAGGGCGGCGTCGGCGTCCAGTGCTGCGCGTACTTCCGGGTCGGCTTCGGGCAACGTATCGAGGCCATCGCGCAATGCCTTGAAATACAGCATGGTGCCGCCGACCAGCAACGGCAGGTTGCCGCGGGCGAGGATCTCGCTGACCAGTTGTAGCGCTGCGGTCCTGAATTGCATTGCCGAGTAGGACTCGGCCGGGTCGAGGATATCGATCAGGTGATGCGGCGCGGCCGCACGTTCGGCAGCAGTGGGTTTGGCGGTGCCGATATCCATGCCGCGATACACCAGCGCCGAATCGACCGAAATGATTTCGGACGGAATCGCGCGGGCGATCGCCAGCGCCGCCGCCGTCTTGCCGGAGGCGGTCGGTCCCATGATGGCGATGGCCAGTGGCAGGCGCGGCATCGTCATTGGCCGCGCTGGAACAGCCGGTCGAGGTCGGACAAGGCCATTTGCACCCAGGTTGGCCGGCCATGGTTGCATTGGTCGGCGCGTTCGGTGGCTTCCATCTGGCGCAGCAGCGCATTCATTTCCGGCAGGGTCAGGATACGGTTGGCACGCACGGCCGTGTGGCAGGCCAGCGTGCCGAGCAATTCGTTGCGCCGTTCCAGCAACACGCGCGAACCGCCAAATTCGCGCACGTCGCGCAAGACATCGCGCGCCAGCGATTGCGCATCGGCGTTCTTCAACAGGGCCGGTATCGCGCGCACCGCCAGCGTGGTTGGCGACAGCGCGGCAATGTCAAAGCCGAGTGCTGCCAGCGTGGTCTGGTTTTCTGCGGTGGTACCGACCTCGACCGCATCGGCATGGAAAGTCACCGGGATCAGCAGCGGCTGCACGACCACGGCGTCGGTATCGAGCGCAGTCTTGAATTGCTCGTACAGGATGCGCTCGTGCGCCGCATGCATGTCAACCAGCACCAGTCCGGACAGATTTTGCGCGAGGATGTAAATGCCCTGCAACTGGGCCAGCGCAAAGCCGAGCGGAAACTCAACCGTGCCTCCGGCCATGGCCGGCGAGGCAGCCACCGACGGCGCTTGCCAGCCCGCCACCGCGACCTGTTCGAACGGTTCGTTGCTGTCGCCAAACAGTGCGCCATAGCGGGTGCTGTTTTGGGCCACGCCAGCTTCGGGTTGCTGGCTGAAGCTGCCCTGCCGGGTGTAGGGTTGCGCGTATTCCGCGGACGGATGTAGCGGCGGACGCTGCCACGGCAATGTACCGGCCGGTTGCGGCGCCGGCACCGAGCCGTCGGCAGTGGCCGAGGTCTGCGACAGCGCCCGCGTCACTGCATGGAACACGAACTGATGGACGGCGCGGCTATCGCGAAAGCGCACTTCAATTTTCGATGGATGGACATTGACGTCGACCAGTGCCGGATCGAGGTCGAGCGCCAGTACGTAAGACGGATAGCGATCGCCGTGCAGCACATCCTGATAGGCCGAGCGCACCGCATGCGTAAGCAACTTGTCGCGCACAAAGCGGCCGTTGACGTAAAAATATTGCGCATCGGCGCGCCCGCGCGAAGCGGTCGGCAAGCCGGCATACCCATGCAGGCGTAGCGGTCCGGCCGCTTCATCGAGCGGCAAGCGGGCGGCACTGAAATCGCTGCCGAGAATATGCGCGCTGCGCCGGTCCATATCGGTCAGGGTCCAGTGATCGACGGTCTTGCCGTTATGCGTGAGCGAGAACGCCACATCCGGACGCGACAGCGCGATGCGGCGCACAACCTCGGCACAATGGCCGTATTCGGTCTGGTCGGATTTAAGAAATTTGCGGCGCGCCGGCGTGTTGTAGTACAGGTCCTGCACGTCAATGGTGGTACCGGTCGCGCCGGACGAGGGCACCGGCGCTGGCTGGCTGCCGCTCATTTCCCATGCATGCGCGGCAGTCGCAGTCCGGGTGGTCAGGGTCAGTTGCGCAATCGAGGCAATCGACGCCAGTGCCTCGCCGCGAAAACCCAGCGTGGCGACGTTTTCGAGCTCGGCCAGCGAGGTGATCTTCGAGGTTGCATGGCGCGCCAGTGCCAGCGGGATTTCATCGGCCGGGATGCCACGGCCGTTGTCGGTGATGGCGATCCGCTTGATGCCGCCCTGTTCGAGCCGGATGGTGATCTGGGTGGCGCCGGCGTCGAGTGCGTTTTCGAGTAATTCCTTGACGACGGCGGATGGGCGCTCGACGACTTCGCCAGCGGCGATCTGGGAGATCAGTTGGTCAGGCAGGGCGGCAATCGAACGGGGGGCGGGCAGAGGAGAAGTCATCGACTGATTATACCGGTGCATGACGGCCAAACCGGATGGAGAGCAATGTCGGTAGTGTACTATTCCGGCTCAAGTTGTCCTCCGCCTCCCCCTTCAAGATACCTCTCAGGAATACTATGGATTTCATGCAATTGCTCGATATGGTTATGCACATCGACAAATACCTCGGTGCCTTCATTACCGAATACGGCGCACTGGTGTATGGAGTCCTGTTTGCAATCATCTTTGGCGAGACCGGGCTGATCGTGTTGCCGTTTCTACCGGGTGACACCTTGCTTTTCATCGCTGGCGCATTCAGTGCCGAAGGCCAGATGAATCTGCTGGTGCTCAATGTCTTGCTGATTACTGCTGCGATCACTGGCAACACGCTCAATTACTTCGTCGGCCGGGCCATCGGACAAAAAGTCTTCACCCACAATTACCGTTGGCTCGACCAGGCGGCATTAATCCGGACCCACTCTTTTTATGAAAAGCATGGCGGCAAGACCATTGTGCTGTCGCGCTTCGTGCCGATCGTGCGCACCTTCGCACCCTTCGTTGCCGGCGTCTCCGGCATGCGCTTTGCCAGCTTCCAGTTTTACAATATTACCGGCGCAATAGCCTGGGTCACCGGCCTGACCGTGGCCGGCTATTTCTTCGGCAATATCCCGATCATCCGCGACCACCTGAGTGCGATCGTATTGATCGGTGTCGGTGCGGCAGTCGTGCCAGTGGTGCTGGGCGGCTTGTGGAAGTTATATCGGAAAATAACGCGGGCGCGGGTGAGTTGACCGGTTGGTACGGGCAGTGAACCGTGTATTGACGAAGTCACTGCCAGCCGCTACTCCTTTTTAGAACTCTTCCCAGTCAGTTGCCGTATCGCTCTTGCCGGGACTGGCCAGCGCTCTTGGCGCAGATCGCAGCACCGGTTTGGCAGTGACAACCATTTTCTTCGGCACCGTTGCGGACCCGCTGCTGACCTGAAACACACTGACCACTTCCGACAGCGACGCAGCTTGCTCCTGCAGGCTTTGCGCGGCTGCGGCGGCCTGTTCGACCAGCGCAGCGTTCTGCTGCGTGACCTCATCCATTTGCGCCACGGCCTCGTTAATCTGCTCGATGCCGGCCGTCTGTTCCCGGCTGGCCGAGGTGATTTCGCCGATGATGTCGCTGACGCGTTTGACGCTGCCGACGATCTCGCCCATGGTCTGGCCGGCGGCATCAACGAGCTTGGTGCCATTGTCGACGTTGGCGACCGAGTCATCGATGAGCAGCTTGATTTCCTTGGCCGCAGCAGCCGAACGTTGGGCCAGACTACGCACCTCGGTTGCCACCACCGCAAAGCCGCGACCTTGTTCGCCGGCGCGTGCCGCTTCCACCGCGGCGTTCAACGCCAGGATATTAGTCTGGAAGGCGATGCCGTCGATGACGCTGATGATGTCGGCGATTCTTTTCGACGAGTCGTTGATCGCGCTCATCGTTGTGATTACTTGTGACACGACACTGCCGCCCTTGATCGCAATATCGGACGCGGAGAGGGCCAGCACGTTGGCTTGCCGGGCATTGTCGGCATTCTGCTTGACGGTGCTGGTCAGTTCTTCCAGCGACGAGGCCGTCTCTTCCAATGAACTGGCTTGCTGTTCGGTCCGCGACGACAGATCGAGGTTGCCGCTGGCGATTTCGGCCGAGGCCGTGGCGATCGTATCGGTATCCCGGCGTACCTGGCCGACGATGTCGTTGAGGTTGGCACGCATCTGGTTCATCGCAAACAGCATGCTGGCCTGGTCGCCGGGACGCAAGGCAACCCGGACCGTCAGGTCGCCAGCGGCGATCCGGTTGACGACATCGGCGGCATAGCCCGGTTCGCCACCGAGCTGGCGCATCAATGCACGGGTAATCGTGACGGCGGCAACGATGCCCACCAGCAGTGCCAGCGCGACAAAGGCCAGCATCAGGATGCGGGCACTGGCGTACTCCTGTGCGGCAGTCACTACCGCGGCCTCGTTTTGTTTTTTCTCGAAATCGATCAGTTTGCCGAGGGCTTCCAGCCATTTTCTCTGCACCGGTCGGACCTCGTTGAACAAGAGCGCACTGGCTTCGTCATTTTTGTTTTGTAATCCCAATTCTGCTGCCTTGGCAAATAATGGCGAGGCCGTAGTCCGTAATGCTTCGACGGCTTCCAGCGCCGTTTTTTGTTCTTTGTGGTTATCTCCTGTGGCGATAATCAGGGCGTTGAGTTTCGCCTCTGCGCGGTCATAGTTCAACGCGCCGTTCTTCACCCGCTCGTCTTCCGACCGCATTTCGTTGATATCGGTCATCAAAATGAGATTACGCACGGCTACCATCCGGTCATAAACCGTCAGGCGCATTTCCAGTACGTAGCTCAGTTCGACGTTATTGACGTTGACAATTTTTTCAAGTCGCTGCTCGATCTGTTCCATGCGGCTTAATCCGATACCGGTAGAGATCGCGAGCAGTAGCAGCAGCAGGGAGAAGCCGATCGTCAGGCGCGTGCTGACTTTCATGGCGGTCGATTTCATGGGGGGAGACTCCGGAGGGGCAATGAGGTGGCAAAATGAGGCGGCAAGAATATTGCCGAAAAGAATGTTTCTCGCGAGATTCTATTCCTGCCTTTCGCTTTACTCGATCACTATTATCAGGTGACTGAAAACAAATGATCGCCCGTACAGGCATGTCGTGATTTCGTGCGGCATACCGGAACGTACCGTGCATGATCCGCAGGGTATTGCACGGCAAGCGTTCACGACATCACTGACACTCCCTGTCAGCGTGGCGCATCACAAAATAGGACCGCGGATCCCGGCTCAGAATTCTTCCCAGTCGTTTGCTCTACCGCTCCTGACCGGATTATCCAGCGCTCTTGGTACGGGCCGCGCCGGTCTGGTTGTGGCCGCCATTTTCTCCGGCACCAATGCAGACCCGCCGCTGACCTGAAAAACACTGACGACTTCCGATAACGACGCGGCTTGCTCCTGCAGACTTTGCGCGGCAGCAGCGGCCTGTTCGACCAGCGCCGCGTTCTGCTGCGTAACTTCATCCATCTGCGTGACTGCCTGATTGATCTGCTCGATGCCGGAGGTCTGTTCCTGGCTGGCCGAGGTGATCTCGCCGATGATATCGGTGACGCGTCTGACGCTACCGACAATTTCACCCATGGTCCGGCCGGCGGCATCAACGAGCTTGGTGCCGTTGTCGACGTTGGCGACCGAATCATCAATGAGTAACTTAATTTCCTTGGCCGCGGCAGCTGAACGTTGTGCCAGACTGCGCACCTCGGTTGCTACCACCGCAAAGCCGCGACCCTGTTCGCCGGCCCGCGCGGCTTCCACCGCCGCATTCAACGCCAGGATATTGGTCTGGAAAGCGATGCCGTCGATGACACTGATGATGTCGGCAATTTTCTTTGACGAATCATTAATCGCGCTCATCGTGGTGATCACTTGTGACACGACACTGCCACCCTTGACTGCAATGTCGGAGGCCGAGAGGGCCAGCACATTGGCCTGGCGGGCATTGTCGGCATTCTGTCTGACCGTGGCGGTCAGTTCTTCCAGCGATGAGGCCGTTTCTTCCAGTGCACTGGCTTGCTGTTCGGTGCGTGACGACAGGTCAAGATTGCCGCTGGCGATTTGCGCCGAGGCCGTGGCGATCGTATCGGTACCCTGGCGCACCTGGCCGACGATCCCGTTGAGGTTGGCGCGCATCTGGTTCATCGCAAACAGCATGCTGGCGTTGTCGCCGGGCCGCACGGCAACCTTGACTGTCAGGTCGCCAGCGGCGATCCGGTTGACGACTTCGGCGGCATAGCCCGGCTCGCCACCGAGCTGGTGCGTCAGTGCGCGGGTAATCGTGACGGCGGCGGTGATGCCGACCACCAGCGCCAGCGCGACAAAGGCCAGCATCAGGTTGCGGGCGCTGGCGTATTCTTGCGCGGCAATCAGTGCGGCGGTCTCGTTTTGTTTTTTCATGATGTTGATCAGCGCATTGATTGCACCCAGCCATTTCCGTTGCACTGGCCGCAGTTCCTCGAACAGTACCGTCGTTGCTTCGTCGTTGCTGTTGTTAAGCGCCAGTGCGGTCGCTTTGTCCAGCAGCGGCAAGGAGGCCGCCTCCATTTCCTTGATCAGCGACAGCGTGCGGACCTGCTCTGCATAGGTCTCGTTTTGTATGTCCAGCAATGCGGTGATGCGCGCTTCGGCCGCGCGGTACTTATCCAGGCCTTCGATGAGGCGATTTGCTTCCTTCCGGCTGTCGTTGGCATCAGTGAGCAAGACGATATTACGAACGGCAAGCATCCGGTCCGACAAGGTCTGGCGCATTTCCAGCGCGTCGGTCATTTCGACGTTGTTTTCGTTGACAATTTTTTCAAGTCGCTGCTCGATTTGCCACATGCTTCTTAATCCGATACCGGTGGCAATGGCGAGCAGCAGCAACAGCAGGGAAAATCCGATCGTCAGGCGGGTGCTGACTTTCATGGTGTTCGGTGTCATGGGAGAAGTAGCTCCGGAGAGCGGTAAAAGTAAGCGACAAGTATTGCCACTGGGAATGTTGGGCGGCAGTCTATTCGCATACAGCGGTCGAATCGATTAGCGTTTGCAGGTGACCACAAGTAATTTTCGCGATCAACGACCGCCTCGGGACCTCTTGCCCGGAGTGTGTTTCTGGACAGGCGAGCCAGAACGCGCCAGCGCGCTTTCAGCCCGGCTTGTTCAGGTCATGCGGTTTTTGGATAGAGGCGGATTTTTAGCGAAGTAAATGCGTATACCCTTGAGTATCGCAATCGCCATCTGGTCCTGATAAGCGTTGTCGCTCAGCTTGGCTTCTTCTTCGGGATTCGAAATGAAGGCCGTCTCGATCAGGATGCTCGGAATATCCGGCGCCTTGAGTACGGCAAAACCGGCCTGCTCGACCGAGCCTTTGTGCAGGCGGTTGATGCTGCCGATTTCTCCCAGTACGGCCTTGGCCAGTTTAATGCTGTCACTGATCTGCGCGGTGGTTGACAGGTCGAGCAGCACGCTGGCCAGTTGCCGGTCATGGTCCTTGATATTGACGCCGCCGATCAGATCGGCCGCGTTTTCCTTGTTGGCCATCCAGCGCGCGGCGGTCGAGGTCGCGCCTTTTTCGGACAACGCAAACACCGATGAGCCGCGCGCAGTCGGTTCGACGAACGCGTCGGCATGGATGGAGACGAACAGGTCGGCTTGCACCTTGCGGGCTTTTTCGACGCGCATGTTGAGCGGTACAAAGTAGTCGCCATCACGCGTGAGCATTACCCGCATGTTGGGCTGTTCCTCGATCTTGGCTTTCAGGCGCTTGGCGATGGCCAACACGACGTCTTTTTCATAGCTGCCGCCGCGCCCGACCGCGCCCGGATCTTCACCGCCGTGACCGGGGTCGAGGGCGATGGTCAGCAAGCGCTTCAAGGGCGGAATTTTTTCTTCGCGCGGCTCCAGGCGGGCCACGTTCGGATCGAGGAATTTCAGCCGCGGATCGTTTTTGCCGCTGGGTTTGGGTTCGGGTTTCGCTTCCGCAATCTGCGGCGACGGATCGAATTGCTGATCTTTCGACCACTCGCCTTTTTTGATCAACTCGGCAATCGGATCGAGTTCCTGTGCAGGGTAAAGATCAAATACTAGCCGGTACTTGTAGTCACCGACCGGTTTGAGCGTGAATACTTGCGGCGTGATTTCGGCTTTCAGATCGAATACCAGGCGCACCACGTTCGGCCGGTTCTGGCCGACCCGGACCTGCGTGATGTACGGGTCATTGGGCTGGATCTTGGCGATCAGGCCCTTCATGGTGGAATTGAGTTCCAGCCCTTCGATATCAATGACCAGTCGTTCCGGATCCTTGACGATGAAATGCGTGGCTTTCAGGTCGCTATCGTTTTCAAGCGTGACGCGGGTGTAATCATCCGAAGGCCAGACCCGCACGGCAACAATTTGCGCGGCACGGGCAAGACCGGGAGCGATCACCGATAACAGCAATGTGCCACCGGCCTGAAGCACGGTGCGACGGAGTCGGCTCGAAAGCGGTGCTACAGGTTTGGGGCGAATTTGAGACGATCGAGACATTGAAAACCCTGTTCGGAATGCGCGGCCAATTCTACCTCACGACCTGCACCGGCCACGGTCAAAAATATGTCGATATCGGCCGCTGGCAACACGCCATCGGCTTTTTCGGGCCATTCGACGATGCAGATGTTGCGGTTGTTGAAATATTCGCGGAAGCCGGCGTCGAGAAAGTCGTCTGCGCTAATCATCCGGTACAGATCAAAATGAATTACGTCCACCTCACTATCGTGCAATTGAATTGTGTACGGCTCTGCCAGCGTATAGGTCGGACTCTTGACATGGCCGGTGTGGCCGGCGGCGTGCAACAGCGCGCGCGTGAGCGCTGTTTTGCCGGTGCCGAGGTCGCCATGCAGGTAGATCGTCAGTCCCGGTGCCAGCGCGCGCGCCAGGGCGGCACCGAGCGCGAGGGTGCCGGCTTCGTCTTTCAGGTGGGCTGTCAGGTGCTGCATCTCGTAAAATACCTTTCATTTTTATTGCGACTTGTTCTATGACTCTGCCGGCTACCGATCTGCTTGCGCTCGCTACCACCATCAAGGCCTGGGGCCGGGAACTGGGTTTCGCCGAACTGCGGATTGCCGATATCGATTTGCAGCATGCCGAAGCCGGATTGCTGGCGTGGCTGGACGCGGGTCACCACGGTGAAATGGATTATATGGCAGCCCATGGTACCAAGCGTGCCCGTCCGGCCGAGCTGGTACCGGGCACCTTGCGCGTGATCACGGCGCGGATGAATTATTTGCCGGCTGACGGTGGCGACGACTGGCGTGAGCGCGAAGCGGTAAGACTGACTGAGCCGGGTGCGGCAGTAATTTCGCTGTATGCGCGCGGTCGGGATTATCACAAGGTGTTACGGGCGCGATTGCAGCAACTGGCGACGCGAATCAGTGATGAAATCGGTCCGTTCGGCTACCGGGTCTTCACCGATTCGGCGCCGGTAATGGAAGTCGAGCTGGCCGCGCAGGCCGGGCTGGGCTGGCGCGGCAAGCATACCTTGCTGCTCAATCGCGAAGCCGGCTCGATGTTTTTTCTGGGGGAGGTGCTGACCGATTTGCCGTTGCCGGTCGATGCACCGGTCAGTGACCATTGCGGCAGTTGCCATGCCTGTATCACGGCCTGCCCTACCGGCGCGATCATCGGGCCGTACCGGCTCGATGCGCGGCGTTGCATTTCCTACCTGACGATCGAACTCAAGGGCAGCATCCCGCTGGAGTTACGTCCGCTGATCGGCAATCGGGTGTACGGCTGTGATGATTGCCAGACGGTGTGCCCGTGGAACAAGTACGCACAGCGTGCAGTGTTGCCGGACTTTGATGTGCGTAACGGGCTCGATCAGGCCGAGTTGGTGCGCCTGTTTGCATGGAGTGAGGAGCAGTTCGATCGCTATCTGGAAGGCAGTCCGATCCGGCGCATCGGCCATGAACGCTGGTTGCGCAATATCGCGGTCGGGCTGGGCAACGCGCTGGCGGCGGGCGCTTTACCGGAGCCGATACTGGCGGCGCTGGAGGCACGGCGGGGGCATGCGTCGGAGCTGGTGCGCGAGCATGTGGAGTGGGCGATTGCTTGTCGATTGGCTTGAGGACCAAGGGGCGTAAGAATGTGACTAAACCTGCTTGCGGATTCGGAGCGCTGGCCATTCAAATTCCGTGCTGGGGTTGCTGATTCTGAATATGCTTCGCCACGACCAAGCCTGGAGCGGCCCGGTTCGCTTTTTCATGCGGCTGCAAACCCCCATCGGTAGCAACCAGGGTCAGTGTTTTTTTTCGCGGCTTTATCGCGAAAATTACACTGACCCTGCTTGCGGATCCGGAGCGCTTGCCATCCAAATTCCGTGCTGAGGTTGCTTGTATGGCTGCCACTCCGCCACGACCAAGCCGGGGGCCGCCCCCGGCTTGGTCGTGGCGGAGTGCCTAATATTTGAGCAACCCGAAGCCCGAAGCCCGAAGCCCGAAGCCCGAAGCCCCCAATCACCCAATCACCCCCAACCACAACGGCAACGTCAACACCGAAATCAACGTCCCCGCCGAAATCAGAAATGCCACAAACGGCCCATCGTCACCCATGCGCGCCGCCAGCACGTAGGCGCTGGACGCCGTGGGCAGGGCGCTGAACATCACGACGATGTGCAATTGCAGCGGCGGCAGACCGAGGCGGCTGCCGAGCAACCAGGCGATCGCCGGCAGCGCCAGCAACTTGATGGCGATGAAGTAGGCCGCCATGCCTTTGGCCTGGTGCAGCCCGGACAGCCGCAGTCCTGCACCGACCGTGATGAGGCCGATGGCGATCGCCGCATTGCCGATGCGCGATAGCGTGGCGTCGATGAATTCGGGAATCGGTATCCCGGCGAAGTTAAACACCAGGCCCAGTACAGTCGCTATGAGTAACGGATTTTTCATCAGCTCGCGCAGCAGACCTCCCTTGCGGTGAACCAGTGCATGGACCGCCGCGACATTGCACAGCGGCACAGAAAACCCGATGATCAGCGCCATCAGCGCCGTGCCGGTATCGCCACCGAGTCGGGAGGCAACTGCCAGCGCGATGTAGGAATTGAAACGGAAGGCCGTTTCCACGCCGGACAGACAGTTCCGCAACGCGCCCTGCAGTCTCGTGCCGAGGAGGATAAATCCGGTACCGCGCTACCCGTTGACCACTGCCGCAAAAAACCACTAGTCAAGGTGGTCATCGTACGGTCATGGTAAATCGCTACAGTCCGGCCATCTTTTAACCCGTCAGGAATAGCAATGACCACACGCTACGTTTATTTTTTGCCACTGTTGACCAGCATCGCTCTGGCTGGTTGCGGCGGCAGCACAGTGTCTGCGACGATGCAAACACCGCCGATCGCTTCCGGCACGACGACGGAAGTGACTCTGCTGGAGACCACGGATCTGCATACCAATATATGTAGCTACAATTACTACAAGCTGGCCGATGACTTGTCGATCGGTTTTGAGCGCACCGCCACATTGATCAAGGCCGCACGGGCCGAGGGCAAGAACACGCTGTTGTTTGACAACGGCGACACGATCCAGGGAACTGCGCTATCGGACTACCAGGCGCTGGTCAATCCAATCGGGTGCGACACAACGCTGGCGATGTACAAGGTGATGAATGCTGCCGGCTATGACGCCGCTGGTATTGGCAACCACGAATTCAACTACGGCTTACCGTTTCTGGCGCAGGTGACAGGCAGCAAGTTCAATGTGGACGGCATGCCCGCCGTCGCCGATCAGAAAAAATGTGCGGGCCCTAATTTTCCGCAAGTCCTGGCGAATGTGATCAGCCTCAAGGACAAGGCGCCCTTGTTCCAGCCCTACGTGATCCTTGAGCGAACGATGAGCGCGATCGGTCCGGACGGTAACGCGGTCGACGCGGTGGTCCGGGTCGGCGTGATCGGCTTCACGCCGCCGACCATACTCAGCTGGGACAAGCGCTTTCTGGACGGCAAGGTGACCACCGACGGCATCCGCGAACTTGCCACCAGATACGTACCCGAAATGCGCGCCAAGGGCGCGGATCTGGTCGTCGCCATTTCTCATGGCGGTCTCGATGACAGTCCTTATCTGCCTTCCATGGAAAACGGCAACTACTACCTCGCGCAAGTGCCCGGGATCGATGCGATGCTGATCGGTCACTCGCATCAGGTGTTTCCGAATGCGACGAGCACCGTCGCACAATTCAACCTGCCCGGCGTCGATAAGGTCAAGGGTTTGGTCAATGGCGTCCCGACCGTGATGGCGAATTTCTGGGGGCAGCATCTGGGCGTCATCAAACTGAAGCTGGCTTACGATGGCAAAGCGTGGTCGGTCGACAAGAGCAGGACGACCGTCGAAGCGCGTCCGATTAAAAAGGCCGACGGCAGTTTCGTCGCCGCTGACCCCGGTGTGGCGGCGGCAATCGAGATCGAGCATCAGGCCACCATCGCCTACGTAAAAACCCCGGTTGGCAGCACGGACTTTGACATGACGAGCTACTTTGCCGATATCGGCGACATTGCCGCAATCGAAGTGGTCAACCAGGCACAGGCCGACTATGTCAGCAAGTATGTCAATGCCAACTTGCCGCAATACGCAGCGCTACCGGTGCTGTCGGTCAGCGCACCGTTCAAGAGCGGCTTTGCCGGCGGCCAGGATTTCACCGACGTCAAGGCCGGTAATGTGGCGATCAATAATGCCGCTGACTTGTATCTGTATCCAAACACGGTGCACGCAGTGAAGGTCAACGGAACCGATATCAAGAACTGGCTGGAGACGGCGGCCAAGCGCTTCAACACAATCGACCCCGCCGTGACGACTGCGCAGCCACTCATCAGCAGCTTCCCCGGCTATAACTTCGACATGTTCACCTCGTCCGATATCCAGTACGAGATCGACGTTACGCAGGCGATCGGCCAGCGCATTAAAAAGTTGTCGTACAAGGCCGTGCCGATCCTGCCCGATCAGGAATTCATCATCGCCACTAATAACTATCGTGCCAGTGGCGGTGGCAACTTTCCCGGCATCGACGGTACCAAGACCATTTATGCCTCGCCCGACGCCAATCGCGATGTGCTGATTGCCTATATCAAGGCAAAGAAGAACCTGACGCGCGTGGCAAACGGTAGCGACCGCAGCTGGCGCTTTACCAAAGTCGCGACGGCCGGCCCGGTGACCTTCAGTTCAGCAGCCGGCAAGCTGGCGCTGGCCCTGGCAGCGGGTATCACCAATGTCTCGGTGCTGGTAGCCGATGACGGCTCAGGCAAATCGCTGTCGATCTATCAGATCGACCTGAGCAAATGAAGTGGCCGGGCTTCAGGACGGGCTGGCCGGAGAAGCCGGGCCGGGCCATCGCGCTGGTGCTGGTGGGTGCCGGTGTGCTGGTCGCCGCTCTGGCCAGCGACCTGAGTCCGACCGTGCTTCCCGTGCTCAAGCCGGCCGAAGTCGACCGGCTGCGCATGCAAGCCAGTGGTGGCCGCGACGGTGCTGCCCTCGCGGCACTACAGGATGCGGCACGCGACGGCAATCTCGACGCACTGCAGGCAGCTGCCGATGTTCTTCTGCAGGCGTCCGATCCGTCGCACCTGCGCGAGGGGCTGGACTACGCCCGCAATGCCGCCAAACGCGGCGATGCCCGCGCTCAGTACCTGCTTGGCAAGACCCTGTTCAATGGCAACGCGGTGCAGGCCGCGGATCGTCGGGAAGCACGCGTGTGGCTGGAAAGAGCCGCGCTGCAGGATCATTCACAAGCCTGCTATCTGCTGGGACTGATCTATAAAAATGGCTATGCCGGTCCGATCGATGTCGTCGCTGCCCTGCGCTGGTTCGCCCGCGGTACCGCACTCGGTAACCCTGATGCGATGTTCATGCTTGGCAATGCGACTCTGGCTGGTGAAGGTGTGCCAGCGGACCCGTCGCGCGCAATGCAGCTGTTTCGTGATGCCGCTGAGCTGGAGCATCCACTGGCGGCACAGATGCTGGCTTACGCTTTGCGGGACGGGTCCAATGGCCTCAAGCGTGACGACCGGGCAGCACAAGAGATGGTGCATGAAGTCGAACATGCGCTACACCACCCGCGGGCAGTATTCTGAGCGCAGCGCCGGCTTGAAGTCGATGTTCCGGAGCAGTGGAGTGGTCTGTCGCCTATCCGCGCTAGTGCAACAGCCCCAGCCACAACGGCAACGTCAGCACCGACAGCAACGTCCCCGCTGAAATCAGAAACGCCACAAACGGCCCGTTGCCACCCATGCGTGCCGCCAGCACGTAGGCGCTGGACGCGGTGGGCAGGGCGCTGAACATCACGACGATTTGCAATTGCAGCGGTGGCAGACCAAGGCGGCTGCCGAGCAACCAGGCGATCGCCGGCAGCGCCAGCAACTTGATGGCGATGAAGTAGGCCGCCATGCTTTTGGCCTGATGCAGTCCGGACAGCCTCAGCCCGGCACCGACCGTGATGAGGCCGATGGCGATCGCTGCATTGCCGATGCGCGACAGCGTGGCGCCGATGAATTCGGGAATCGGTATCCCTGCGAAGTTGAATACCAGGCCCAGTACCGTCGCTATGAGTAACGGATTTTTCATCAGTTCGCGCAGCAGACCACCCTTGCGATGGACCAGTGCGTGAACTGCCGCGACATTGCACAGCGGGACAGAAAAACCGATGATCAGCGCCATCAGCGCCGTACCGGTATCGCCGCCGAGGCGGGAGGCGACCGCCAGCGCGATGTAGGAATTGAAGCGAAAAGCGGTTTGCACGCCGGACTCGAACAGCATCGGTCCGGGCCGGAACAAGGGCTTGGCCAGCCAGCCAAGGGCCACGCCGGACAGGCAGGTCAGTAGCGCGACCTGCACCATCTTGCCGGTGCTGGCAAAGTCGAGTGGTGCGCGCGCGGTAGCGTAAAACAGCAGGCTGGGAAAGAGTACGTAGTACACCAGCTTTTCGAGACCGGCCCAGAATGCCGGCTCCCAGCGGGTAAAACGGAACAGCATCAGGCCCAGCAGGATCAGCGTGAAATCGGGGAGCAGCAAAAAGGCAAGAGACATGGACGATCGATCAGGGTTATTTCAGCAGACCTGCCAGTTCGACAGCGGTTTTGACATTCATTTTGTCGAAAATATGGGCACGATGGACCTCGACCGTGCGCATGCTGATGCCGAGCTGATCGGCGATGACCTTGTTCATTTTGCCGATCAGGATCAGGTCCAGTACTTCGCGTTCGCGTGCCGACAGACTGTCGAGCCGTACTTGTACCAGTGCCCGCACACCCGCTTCGCGCGAGGCCGCCAGCGCTTCTTCGACGCGATCGATCAGCTTGTTGTCATTGAACGGTTTCTCAAAGAAGTCGAAAGCGCCACGCTTGAGACTATCGACGGCCATCGGTACATCGCCGTGGCCGGTCAGGAAAATGACCGGCAACCGATTGGTCAGCTTGCGCTTGGCCATGATGTCGAACAGCACGGCACCGCTGGTGTCGGGCATGCGGATATCGAGCAGCACGCAGTCGCCCACCGGATCGAAGGCGACCTGATCAACCGCCGCCAGAAACGCGTCGGCACCGTCATAGGCTTTGGCGCTGATGCCGCGCGAACGGGCCAGCCAGCTCAGCGAGTCGCGGATCGCTTCTTCATCATCGACGATATGGAGCATCGGAAATCCTGTCTATGAAAGTGGTCGCAGTCACGTCGGCAGCGTCGTCGCCAGCTCGTCGTCGGCGAAGGGCAAGGCAAACTGGAAAATGGTGCCGCCATCGGGGTTGCTCGCATGGGTCAGCTGGCCGCCATGAAATTCGATCGCGGTACGGCAGATGTTAAGGCCCATCCCCATGCCTTCTGATTTTGTCGAAAAGAAAGATGAGTATAGCCGCTCTGCAACATCTTCCGGGATGCCGTGGCCCTGATCGATGATCTCGGTTAGCACGGCCGTCTGGCCGGCTGCCGTCAAGGTACGGCTCAGGCGCAGTCGCAGCAGTCGCTGTCTGGCCGGCATGTGCTGCATCGATTCGATCGCGTTACGGGTCAGGTTGAGCAGGACTTGTTCGAGCAGGACCCGGTCGCCCAGCACCACTGGCAGGTCGGCAGCGACGTTGATCACGATCCGGGTGGCCGACGGTTGGGCTTGTAATGCAATCAGGGGTTCCAGCGTATCGAGGATGGCGGCCATGCTGACAGCTTCGCGCAGGGGTTCGCGCTGCTTGACGAACGCATGCACGCTGCGAATGATCTGGCCGGCGCGCAATGCCTGAGCGGCAGCTTTTTCGAGTGCCGGTTTGAGTAATGCGCGATGGTCGTCGCCACTGTTGGCAGGGTCACTCAACAGGTTCAGCGCGCCGGTGGTGTAGCTTGAAATAGCGGCCAGCGGCTGGTTCAGTTCATGCGCCAGTGTCGACGCGATCTCACCCATGCTGGCCAGACGTGCGCTGGCCTGAAGTTTTTCCTGCTGGCGCAGGTTGAGGTCTTCGGCTTGCTTGCTTTCGGTGATGTCGAGGATGGAGCCCATCCAGCCGGTCTGCTTGCCATTGAGGTCGCGCAAGGCCGATTCAAAAATCAGGACCGGAAAGCGCTCGCCATTGGCACGCTGGAAAATTGTCTCGAAGCCTTTCTGAGTGACCGTTCCGGCAATCACTTCAGCAAAACGTTTTTCGTAATCAATGGTTGCTTCCGGTGCCCAGTAGGCCATTGGCGGCAGCTTGCCGAGCATGCTCCCGGCCGGCATGTCGACCATTTTGCAGAAGGCCGGATTGGCGTAGGTGACGCGGCCCTCCAGATCGCGCGCGCGCAAGCCGGTCACCAGCGAGTTTTCCATGGCAGTACGAAAAGCAACCTGTTCGCGCAATGCTCCCTCGGTGGCGAGCCGGCGGTTGATGTCGCGCCACAGCGCCCACAGACTCCAGACCAATCCCAGCGAGAGCGCGATGACTGAACCCATCAGCAAGTTGGGCAGCAAGCGTGGTGCGCCCTTGACGCTATTGGTGCGCAGGGTCACGCTCTGGCCGCTCAGGTCCAGCGTGCGCTGGTGCGTATAGACCCCGCGGCCGGGGCCGCCGGAGGCGCGTCGGGCGATCAGTTTGTCGTCGATGTCGAGCAGGTCGATCTGGTTTTCCTGGGCAAACCACCACGGCACCATCTCGTCGAGGATGGCACTGGCGTAATACGACAGCATTAATGCGCCGACATATTTTTTTCCAACAAACATCGGCACGAAATAATCGAACAGTGCCGGCCGTGCTGAATCCGGTCGTGCAATCGGCCTGCTGTAGGCCGGTACTTTGCTATCGATCGCCTGGGCCAGGGCTTCTTGCGTCTGCAGCGGCCATTGCGACAGCTCGCGTGCCAGATCGACATAGTCGGTGCTGGCGATGGTTTGTCCCCCGGCATCGAGCCAGCCGATACGTTTGATCTCCCGGTTACCGGTCAGCAGCGTCGTGGCGCGCTCATTGAATTTTTGTGGTTGTAGCTGGCCATCAAGGATTTCGGAAGAAATCAGCCGCAAGCTTTCGTTGCTGCGATTGAGCTGGAAGCGGATGGTTTGCTCGACCCACAAGGTGTCGGCAATAAGCTGCTCCTGGCGCTCATTGCTTTCCATGCGCTGCGCTTGCCACGGCAAGCCGGTCAGGATGCCAAGAAATAACAGCACCAGTACCCCCGGCAGCACCCAGCGCCAGGTCTGGCGGCGCGTCGCTGCGAGCGGATTGAATAAAGAGGGCAACAGCGTCATGGTCAGCACAGTAAATCGGGTCTCCAGTGTAGCCGAGCACGACTGCGGTTATCCACAGTTGATTCGGATCGGGCCGGTCACGACAATACCCACAGAAAAAAATTCAACCGATGAATCACACTGGAGACTTTATGCAACGACGCACATTCACCTTATCCACGTTGGCCATGTCGGCAGCCTTGCTCATGTCCGGTCCTGCGATGGCGCAAACGCCGATCGTCATCAAATTCAGCCACGTGGTGGCCAACGATACGCCCAAGGGCAAGGCAGCCGAACGGTTCAAGGAACTGGTCGAAAAAAACCTGAAGGGTCGCGTCAAGATCGAGCTGTATCCGAACAGCACCCTGTATAAGGACAAGGAAGAACTCGAAGCGTTGCAGCTCGGTGCGGTGCAGATGCTGGCACCCTCGCTGGCCAAGTTCGGTCCGCTCGGCGTGAAAGAATTCGAACTGTTTGACCTGCCGTACATTTTTCCGGGCAAGGACGTGTTGTACCGCGTCACCGAAGGTCCGATCGGCAAGGATCTGTTCAAGAAACTCGAAACCAAAGGCATTACCGGACTGGCCTTCTGGGATAACGGCTTCAAGGTCATGTCAGCCAACAAGCCACTGAAAACACCGGCGGATTTCAAGGGCCTGAAAATGCGCATCCAGTCGTCCAAGGTACTCGATGCCCAGATGCGCGCACTGGGTGCGAATCCGCAAGTGCTGGCGTTTTCCGAGGTCTATCAGGCGCTGCAGACCGGCGTGGTCGATGGTACCGAGAATCCACCGTCGAACCTGTACACCCAGAAAATGCATGAAGTCCAAAGCAATGTGACCGTATCGAACCACGGTTATCTGGGCTACGCCGTCATCGTCAACAAGAAATTCTGGGATGGCTTGCCGGCCGATGTGCGCACTGGTCTTGAGGCCGCCATGAAAGACGCGACCAAGTACGCCAATGCCATTGCCCAGCAAGAAAATGACAAGGCGCTCGAAGCAGTGCGCAAGACCGGCAAGACCGATGTCTACGTCTTGAACGACACCGAAAAAGCCGAATGGCGCAAGGCCTTGCTGCCGGTCCGCAAAGACATGGAGTCGCGCATCGGCAAGGACCTGATCAATTCCGTGGTCAAGGAATCGACCGCGCTCGGATACAAGTAAGTGCATGGCAGTATGCAATAACTAGCGAGTCGTAATCACGCAGCGGGACGCTCGTCCCGCTGCGGCTTCCCACGCGCATCAGAATAAAAATAACCATTTGCCTGGAGTTTTCCCATGAAATTGCTCGACCATCTTGAGGAGTGGCTGATTGCCGCACTGATGGCGTCGGCCACCGTGATTATTTTTGTCGCTGTGATCCACCGCTATCTGTCCGGCTTGCCGATTCCCTACCTGCAGGATTACCTGATCAGCCTCAACACCAGCTGGGCCCAGGAACTCTGTATTTACCTGTTTGTCTGGATGGCCAAGTTCGGCGCTGCCTATGGCGTACGGACCGGCATCCACGTTGGCGTTGATGTTCTGATCAACCAGCTCAATACGCCATGGCGCAATAAATTTGTTGTCTTCGGTTTGCTCGCCGGTGCCACGTTTACGGCCATCGTCGGCACGCTGGGTGCCAGTTTTGTCTACCAGATCGCGCAGCATTCCAGTACCTCCGAAGTGATGGAGGTGCCGATGTGGATCGTCTATCTGGCGGTGCCGCTGGGCTCGTACCTGATGTCGTTCCGTTTCCTGCAAGTGACCTGGGCCTTTATCAAGACCGGCGAATTGCCCAAGCATGACCATTCGTTTGTCGAAGGTCTCGATGAAGAAGTAGCAGAGGGCAAGGCATGAACGCACTAATTATTTTTGTATTGCTGTTTGTGCTGATGCTGACCGGCATGCCGATCTCCATTTCACTCGGCCTGACGGTACTGACCTTCCTGTTCACGATGACCGATGTACCGATCGAATCGGTGGCGCTGAAGCTTTTTACCGGCATCGAAAAGTTCGAAATCATGGCGATCCCGTTCTTCATTTTGGCGGGTAACTTCCTCACGCATGGCGGGGTAGCGCGACGCATGATTAACTTTGCCTCGTCGATGGTCGGACACTGGCATGGTGGTCTGGCACTGGCCGGGGTGATGGCCTGTGCGTTGTTTGCAGCGGTCTCGGGCTCCTCGCCGGCGACCGTGGTGGCAATCGGTTCGATCATTTTGCCGGCGATGGTCAAGCAAGGTTATCCGAAGAGTTTCGGTGCCGGTGTCATCACCACCTCCGGTGCGCTCGGCATCCTGATTCCGCCGTCGATCGTGATGGTGATGTATTCGGTCTCGACCAATACCTCGGTCGGCAAGCTGTTCATGGCCGGCGTGATTCCCGGCATCATGCTGGCGTTTTTTCTGGGTCTGACGACCTGGTATCTGGCGCGCAAGAATAATTATCCGAAGCTCAAGAAAGCCACCTGGGCCGAGCGCGGCGCGGCTTTCCGCAAAAGCGCCTGGGGCTTGCTGCTGATCGTCATCGTCATGGGCGGTATCTACAGCGGCAAGTTCACGCCGACCGAAGCGGCCGCCATGGCTGCGGTGTATGCGTTCATCGTGGCGGTGTTTGTCTACAAGGACATGGGCATGAAACAGGTGCCGAAAGTCTTGCTGGATTCGGCGGCGATGTCGGCGATGCTGCTCTACATCATCACGAATGCGGTGCTGTTTTCATTCCTGATCACCAGCGAGAATATCCCGCAATCGATGGCGGCCGTGATCACCGACATGGGCATGGGACCGATCGGTTTCCTGCTGGTCGTGAACGTGCTGTTGCTGCTTGCAGGTAACGTGATGGAACCCTCGTCGATCGTACTGATCATGGCGCCTATCCTGTTCCCGGTGGCGATGAAACTGGGCATCGATCCGGTGCACTTCGGCATTCTCATTATCGTCAACATGGAAGTCGGCATGTGTCATCCGCCGGTCGGATTGAACCTGTACGTCGCGTCCGGCATCACCAAGATGGGCATTACCGAATTGACGGTGGCGGTCTGGCCGTGGCTGCTGACGATGCTGGCTTTCCTCGGTTTGGTGACCTATGTGCCGGCGATTTCATTGTGGTTGCCTAACCTGATTTACAACTGACCCGCCGGTCACTTTGCGGCTGACTCATCAGTCACTTTCATGGTGCATTGCAGCACCATGAAATGATTGTGCACATTATGAAATATCCGGCTTGACGTACGATTCAATATGTCTGAGACTCCGGTCAGCGTTGAAGAAACGGCATTCAAATGGTGCGCTGGCAGGCTATGAATTGTTGGTAAGCAGGACGGCAGCACAGAATCATGAGGTGGATGGCGCTGATAAAACGGTATCGATACCGCAGTGAAGAGGAGACAAGTGTTTCGATAAAGCTGTTTTAACAGCAGGGGAACACAAGCATGGCTTAAGGCGCATCTGATGATGCGCCTTTTTATTTTGGGCGCATTTGTTCTATCCTTCAGCTCATGAAAACACTCCCGGGCAGCACTCTTTTTTCGGTCATTGTTCCGGCTCCTTTCGGTGCGGTCGGGTTGCGCTCCGGCACTGATGTGGTGCGCGAGCTGGTCTACCTGCCACCTTCATTTTCAGCCCTGGCGGCCACCGATGCGCTGGCCGAGCAGGCCGGGCAACAGGTCAGCCGCTATCTGTCTGATCCCGATTTTCGTTTTGATTTGCCGCTGGCCGAGGTCGGCACGGCGTTCCAGCGCAAGGTGTGGGCTGTCATCGCCGCGATTCCGCGCGGTGATGTGCTGACTTATGGCGAGGTCGCGAAGATCATCGGTTCGGCACCGCGTGCGGTTGGCCAGGCCTGCGGTGCCAACTGGTTTCCATTAATCATTGCTTGCCATCGTGTGACCGCCGCCGGCGGGCTAGGTGGTTTTTCGCATGACGACAATGCGGCCGGATTTCATCTTGGTGTGAAGCGCTGGTTACTCGCGCATGAAGGCGTCACCGATGTCTGACGTGGCGATCCTCAACGTTGATAGTCGCCAGCACATCGATACGTTTTGCGACACGCTGTGGCTCGAAGATGGTCTGGCAAAAAATTCGCTGGAAGCGTATCGACGCGATCTGACAGCGTTCGCACTGTGGCTGGCCGCGACGACACAGAGCGGCCTGCTGGCGGTGACGGCGGCCGACATCAACGCCTACTTTGCAGCGCGTCATGATGCCTCCAAAGCGACCACGGCAAATCGTCGGTTGGCCGTACTGAAACGGTTTTATCAGCTGGCGCTGCGCAACCGCCAGATCAGCGACGATCCCTGTCTGAAGCTGCATTCGGCCAAGCAAGCGCCACGTTTTCCGAAGACGCTGTCGGAAGCCAACGTGGAGGCGTTGCTGGCGGCGCCGGATGTGGCGACACCGCTCGGTCTGCGTGACCGGACCATGCTCGAACTGATGTACGCCAGCGGCTTGCGCGTGACCGAGTTGGTGCTACTCAAGTCGATCGAGGTCAGCCTCAATGACGGGGTACTGCGCGTCACCGGCAAGGGCAACAAGACGCGCCTGGTGCCGTTTGGCGAAGAGGCCCGCAGCTGGATCGAACGCTATCTGGCCGGGGCCCGTGCGCAGATTCTAGCCGGGCAGATGGACGATGCGTTGTTCGTAACCGCACGGGGTGGCCCGATGACGCGGCAGATGTTCTGGGTGGTCGTGAAGAAATGCGCCGCGCGTGCCGGGATTAATGCGCCACTGTCACCGCACACGTTGCGCCACGCGTTTGCGACCCATTTGCTCAATCACGGCGCCGACCTGCGCGTGGTGCAATTACTGCTCGGTCACGCGGATATCTCGACCACGCAAATTTATACCCATGTGGCGCGCGAGCGGCTCAAGGTCCTGCATGCGGCGCACCATCCGCGCGGATAGCCGGCATACTGAGAAATAATATAAACGATTTCATGCCGGTGGTTTCTCGGCAGGTCGGAATCCTGTATCCTTCGCTGACCTGCTGCGTACGATGAAGCAGCCAGGTGGAGGCACTTTATTTTCTATCGGTATCGCTTAAAAGGGTGAGACATTGGCAAAGACAAATTTCCAGTACGAACGTCGGCAAAAAGACCTCGAAAAAAAGCGCAAGAAGGAAGAAAAACTCAAGCGCAAGGCCGATAAGAAAGATGAACCGGGCGAAGGCGTCGAAGGCGCGGAGCCGGCTGATGGTGTCGAGTCCGATGCCGATGACAGCGCTGATGACAGCGACGATGATGGCGATGACGCCGGTCAACCTGCGACAGAACCAAAATAATATCGATCAGTCTGCTTCGGCATCCTGTCCGAACAGCCTGATACGCACCAGTACTTGACCATGATCCGAGGCCGCCGCCAGGCGTAATCCGACATGGTCATTCAGATACAGCACTTCCAGTACCTCGCCGATCGCGTAGTTCGATTGGGGATAAAATTCCTCTGACACCAGCACATGGTCGAGCGTCTGGTACGCGCCCTCGTGCAGATGGGTGTAACCGACATCACGTGAGCGGTCGTTGCCGGTCTGGATGCGGCTACTGTCGAACAACCGTTCGTACAGCGCACTTTTGCCATGCCGTCCGGTGCCCATCACCATCTGGGTCGAGACCGCGCCCGCATCATCATTGAAATCCCCCAGCACCACCAGCGGCCCGCGCTGCGCCAGTTGCAGGTCGGTCAGCAGATAGCGCAGACCGAGTGCATCGGTGCCGCGCCGGATCAGCGAGCGCAACGAGGCCATGCCGAGATGGTAGGGGTCGTCCTGCGTTTCGCCGGAGTTCCAGTCGGGACGTTTCGATTTCATGTGTGTCACAAACGCCTGCAGCGTGCTGCCATCCGGCAGGGTCAGCGCGACTTGCAGGATAGGGCGCGTGAACTGCGTCATCGGTACCGGCGTATCGGGCAGTATGATGGCGAGCTGGCGGGGCAAGTCCCGGTGTAGTACAGGCAGGCCAGCCAGCGGCAGTCGCGACACCAGCGCCACACTCGGAGTAAGCTGGCCATCGCGCGGCTGCGGATCGCTGCCGGCGTGGTGGGCATGGCGGTAATGTTTGGTCCGGGCCAGCACATCACGTAGCGCATCCTGCGAAAAAATTTCCTGGAAACCGATCACATCGGCATCGAGCCGATCAATCTGCTGCGCCAGCCAGCTGATCTTTTCATCGTACTGGCGGATCGAGTAAGGTTCTTGTCCGTCATAAAAACGGGCGCCCGGTAACGCAAGATTCAAGACATTGAAGGTCGCGAAGCGGAGTTCATGCGGCATAATCAGGCTCCTTGTTTGACGGATCAGCGTAGCACGCATGGCAAAAAAAGATCACATCAGCGCAACCCCGGCCACAGCCCTGTTGCGCAAGCTCGGAGTCGCGTTCAGCGAACATCCGTATGACTACGAAGACCACGGCGGTACCGGTGTGTCTGCGCGCGAACTCGGCGTGGCAGAACATGCAGTCGTGAAGACACTGGTGATGCAGGACGACAGCGGTCACGCGCTGATCGTGCTGATGCATGGCGACTGCAAGGTCTCGACCAAGAATCTGGCGCGCCAGATCGGTTGCAAGTCGGTCGAACCGTGCAAGCCGGAGGTGGCGCAGCGCCATTCCGGTTATCAGATCGGCGGCACGTCGCCGTTCGCGACCCGCAAGGCGCTGCCGGTGTATGTCGAGGAAGGCATCCTGGCGCTCGATAAAATCTACATCAATGGCGGCCGGCGCGGATTCCTGATCGGCATTGCGCCGGCGGTTCTGACGCAGGTAGTAGCCGCAATCGCGGTCCACTGCGCGCTCGACGACCAATAAAAAATTCAATCCGGAGCATTCATGATCACCTTGTTTTCTGTTCTTGCCGCCTACCTGGTCGGTTCCATTTCCTTTGCGGTTGTCGTCAGCAAGTTATTCGGTTTGTCCGACCCGCGTACCTACGGATCAAAAAACCCCGGCGCCACCAATGTCCTGCGCAGCGGTAACAAGGCCGCTGCGGTACTGACATTGCTGGGAGACGCCTTCAAGGGTTGGCTGGCGGTCTGGCTGGCGTATCGTTTCGGACCGCAGAGCGGCGTGCCCGATAGCGGCATTGCGCTGGTCGCTCTGGCGGTGTTTGTCGGGCATCTGTGGCCGGTGTTCTTTCGCTTTGTCGGTGGCAAGGGCGTTGCCACCGCGCTGGGCGTGCTGATAGGCATCAACCCGTGGCTCGGACTGGGCACCGCCGTGACCTGGCTGGCGATTGCGTTTGCGTTTCGCTATTCGTCCCTGGCGGCGCTGGTTGCCGCCGTGTTTGCGCCGTTTTATTACGGCTTGCTGTTCGGTGTTGATGCGATGCTGATGGCGGTCGTGGTGATGAGTGCGCTGCTGATCTACCGGCATCGGGGCAATATTGCGAATTTGTTGAATGGTAAGGAAGGGCGGTTGGGGAAGAAGAAGGGGTAGGGTTGGCTACCTTCCAGTATCAGGGACGGTTGCTCCGGTTCTTTTTTTCAATGGTTGCAAACCCCCACCGCTAGCAACCAGGGTCAGTGTTTTTTTCGCGGCTTTATCGCGAAAATTACACTGACCCTGCTTGCGGATCCGGAGCGCTTGCCATCCAAATTCCGTGCTGGGGTTGCTGATTCCGTAGTTGCTCCGCCACGACCAAGCCGGAAGCGGCCCGGTTTGCTTTTTCATGCGGTCGCAAACTCCCATCGGTAGCAACCAGGGTCAGTGTTTTTTTTCGCGGCTTTATCGCGAAAATTACACTGACCCTGCTTGCGGATCCGGAGCGCTGGCCATCCAATTTCCGAGCTGAGTTCGCTGATTTTGTAGTTGCTCCGCCACGACCTAGCCGGGGGACGGTTCGCTTTTTCATGCGGCCGCAAACCCCCATCGGTAGCAACCAGGGTCAGTGTTTTTTTTCGCGGCTTTATCGCGAAAATGTCACTGACCCTGCTTGCGGATTCGGAGCGCTGGCCATCCAATTTCCGAGCTGAGTTCGCTGATTTTATAGTTGCTCCGCCACGACCTAGCCGGGGGGCGGTTCGCTTTTTCACGCGGTCGCAAACCTCCATCGCTAGCAACCAGGGTCAGTGTTTTTTTTCGCGGCTTTATCGCGAAAATTACACTGACCCTGCTTGCGGATTCGGAGCGCTTGCCATCCAATTTGCGTGCTGAGGTTGCTGATTCCGTAGGTGCTTCGCCACGACCAAGCCGGAAGCGGCCCGGTTTGCTTTTTCATGCGGTCGCAAACTCCCATCGGTAGCAACCAGGGTCAGTGTTTTTTTTCGCGGCTTTATCGCGAAAATTACACTGAGGTAACCCTGCTTGCGGATTCGGAACGCTTGCCATTCAAATTCCGTGCTGGGGTTGCTGATTCTGTATGTGCTCCGTCATGACCTAGCCGGGGGCGGCCCGGCAGCCGGTCCCTTCTTTTTGCTTCGCCAAAAAGAAGTAACCAAGAAAAAGGCGACCGCGAGGCGGCTGCCCTGCGGGTTCCCAAAAGCCGGAGCCAGGCAGGGGGAAGGCCGCAAACTCGCTTCGCTCAGACAGTGCGGCCTTCTTATCCCCTGCCTGACTCCGACTTTTGGCAGCTGCCTCAATGCGGAACAGGTCAACGTCAACACCCACGTCAACATCAACAGCAACAGCAACAGCAACAGCAACAGCAACAGCAACAGCAACAGCAACAGCATCAATAATCGCGCTACGTGAACTTGGTTTTGAACTTGGTTTTGAACTTGGTTTTGAACTTGGTTTTGAACTTGGTTTTGAACTTGGTTTTGAACTTGGTTTTGAACGTGGTTTTGAACTTGGTTTTGAAGTTGGTTTTGAAGTTGGTGTTGAACTAGGTTTTGACGCGGCGGTTGATGTTGACCTGTCCCGCATTGAGGCAGCTGCCAAAAACGGTAGTCAGACAAGGGATCAGAGGGGCGCATGTCTGAGCAAAGCGAGTTTGCGACCCTCCCCTTGTCTGACTACCGTTTTTGGGAACCCGAAGGGCAGCCGCCTCGCGGTCGCCTTTTTCTTGGTTACTTACTTTTTGGCGAAGCAAAAAGAAGGGACCGCATGCCGGTCCGGCTGCCGGGCCGCTCCCGGCTTGGTCATGACGGAGTGCCTAATATTTTAGCAACCCCCAACCCCCAACCCCCAACCCCCAACCCCCAACCCCCAACCAACAACCTCAGCCCCGAAATCAAACCCACCACAAACCTCGCCTCATAACACCATAAAACACAACCCCGCCACCGCCGTCGGCGCTAACGCTGCCAGCAGCACCCACAGCGGACTAATCGATTCGTCATCGAAATTGCCCTTGAGGATCGCAAAGCCGGCCGGGTTCGGCGCGTTGGCAATCACGGTCAGGCCGCCGCCGGTGACGGCGCCGGCGACCAGCGCAAATTTGGCCGGATCGCTGATGCCCGCCACCAGCGATCCCAGGTAGGTCAGGGCGGCATTGTCGGTAATGGCAGTCAGTCCCACCGCGCCAAAGAACAGCACCGTCGCATCGAGTCCGGCCAGTACCGGCTGCAGCCACCAGGTCTGCTGTTTGCCCAGCACGACCAGTCCGGCCAGAAAAAATCCGACCAGCAGTCCTTCACGCAACATCAACGGCTCCTGATGCTTGTCAAAGGCTTCGACAAAGCCGAGAAAAAACAAAAAAAGACCGACAAAGGCGACCGGATGATGGCTGGTCAGGACGGTGCCGACCAGGAACAGCACATGGGCCAGTACGATTGCCGCTGGCATCGGCGGCGGTTTTTTTCCGGGATCCGGGGCGGCCAGTCCGGCCAGTTCCTTGCGAAACAGCAGGGCCAGAGTCAGCGTATTAATCAGCACGGCGACGGCGGCCTTCCAGCCGAACATGGTCGCCATGAAATGCAGGTCCCAGCCCCACGCTTCGGCCACCATCAACACCGGTGGCGCAGCATACGGCGTGAGCACGCCACCAATCGAGACATTGACCAGCAGCACCGCCAGCGTCGCGTACTTGAACCGGTTCGACACGTCGCCGGCGTAATAGCGGTCGCGCAGCATCAGCGCGGCCAGCGTCATCGCGGCCGGTTCGGTGATTAGCGAACCGAGCAACGGAATCAGCGCGAGCGTCAGTACAAAGCAAGTGATGGACGTCGGTGTCGGCAACCAGCGGGTCAGGGTTTCGACCAGTCCTTGTGCGAGGGTCAGGATAGGCCGCGTGCCGGCAATGACCAGGATCACGAATACAAAAAGAGGCTCGGTAAAATCCTGCCGGTCCAGATAGGAGTAAGCCTGTTCCGGCCCGTTCAGCCCGAGCACACACAGCACCAGCACCATGGCCCACAGTCCGAACACGACCTCGACTTCGCCCAGCAAATGCCAGACGCCGGACAGGTACGAGTCGCGGTGCGCCAGATGATGAAAAAATTTGGTCGAAAAAGTATGCAGCACCGCAATCCCGAACAGCGCGGTGCCGATCAGCTGGATGCGGGTCGGATCAAGCATGCGGTGGTTCCAGTTCGGCCAGCGGCCAGCGCGGCCGGACAGTAAAAGCGTAATCGCGCACCGCCAGCGTCGGGTCTTGCGCCAGCCGCAAGCCACCGGCGAAGGCGATCATTGCGCCGTTGTCGGTACAGAATTCCAGCTCCGGGTAATACACACGGAAGTGCTTTTTCAGGCCGGCGGCATCCAGCGCGGCGCGCAGTTGCCGGTTGGCACCGACGCCACCGGCGACCACCAGCCGGTTCAGGCCGGTGTGCTTGAGCGCGCTCAGTGATTTAGCCACCAGCACATCGACCATCGCATCGACAAAGCCGCGTGCAATGTTGGCCTTGTCCTGTTCGCAGACATTGCCCGGATGGTTTTTGACCACCGTCAACACAGCGGTCTTGAGTCCGGAAAAACTGAAATTGAAATCCTTCGAATGCAGCATCGGGCGCGGCAGCTTGTAGGCCAGCGGGTCGCCGAACTCGGCCATCCGTGAAATTGCCGGACCGCCGGGGTAACCGAGGCCGAGCAATTTGGCCGACTTGTCGAATGCTTCGCCGGCGGCGTCATCGAGGGTTTCGCCAAGCAGCGTGTAGCGACCGACTCCGTCAACCCGCATCAATTGGGTGTGGCCACCCGAGACCAGTAGCGCAATGAACGGGAATGCCGGCGGATCACTGGCCAGCAACGGCGACAGCAAATGGCCTTCGAGGTGATGGATACCCAGCACCGGTTTATCCAGCGCCAGCCCGAGACCGCAGGCAACCGAGGCGCCTACCAGCAGCGCGCCAGCCAGGCCCGGACCTTGGGTGTAGGCGATGGCATCGATGCGGTCACGTGTCAGCGCCGCCTCGTCCAGCACCTGTTCGAGCAACGGGATGGCGCGCCGGATGTGATCGCGCGAAGCCAGTTCGGGCACGACGCCGCCGTACTGCTCGTGCATCGCGACTTGCGAGTAAAGCGCATGCGAGAGCAAGCCGGCCGACGTGTCGTACAACGCCAGGCCAGTTTCATCGCAGGAAGATTCAACGCCGAGAACAATCATGGTGGGAGCAGTGGCTAAATTCGAAAGAGCGCCATTGTAAGGGATTGCCGCCGCCGTGCCGTAGTGGCACTGCGATGGTGCGACGCACAATCGTGGCGCGGTAATGACCTGAAAATGATCACGTTTTTACGGGATTTGAAGCGATCGGGCTGGCATACCAATTGCAACGGGAAAGCAGGCGCGGCGCTCATTGCAAGGCCGTCATCTGTTTCTTGTGTTGTCTTCCAGAGGATTTCATGACCAGCAAACTCCCGCACCCCGATCTGACCCGTCGCAGCGTACTGAAAGCCGGCGCCGTTGCCAGTGCCGGCGTTTTCGGCGGGCTCGCCACCCAGGGTGTCTGGGCCGCCGGCTCCGATAAGCCTGAAAAAGAAGAGGTCAAGATCGGCTTCATCCCGCTGACCGATTGCGCGTCGGTGGTGATGGCGTCGGTCCTCGGCTTCGACAAAAAATACGGCATCAAGATCGTGCCGACCAAAGAATCGTCCTGGGCCAGCGTGCGCGACAAGCTCGCCAACGGCGAACTCGATGCCGCCCATGCGCTGTATGGCCTGATCTATGGCGTGCATCTGGGCAACGGCGGTGCCAGGAAGGACATGGCGGTCCTGATGACAATTAATCAGAATGGCCAGGCCATCTCGCTGTCGAAAAAACTGGCTGACAAGGGCGCCGTCGATGGCGCGTCGCTGGCCAAACTGATGCAGACCGAAAAACGCGAATACACCTTCGCCCAGACTTTTCCGACCGGCACCCATGCAATGTGGTTGTACTACTGGCTGGCAGCCAACGGTATCAATCCGCTGAAAGACGCCAAGGTCATCACGGTACCGCCACCGCAAATGGTGGCCAACATGCGGGTCGGGAACATGGACGGGTTTTGCGTCGGCGAGCCGTGGAACCATCGCGCGATTGTAGACGGCATCGGCATCACCGCCACCACCACCCAGGACATCTGGAAAGACCATCCTGAAAAAGTCCTCGGCACCACTGCCGAGTGGGTCAAAAAATATCCGAACACGGCGCGTGCGCTGACCGCTGCAGTTCTCGAGGCCAGCCGCTGGATTGATGCGTCGCTGTCGAACAAGAACAAGATGGCCGACACCATTGCCGAAAAATCGTATGTCAACACCTCGGTCGACGTGATCAACCAGCGCATTCTCGGGCGCTACCAGAATGGTCTGGGCAAGACCTGGGACGACCCGAACTGCATGCACTTCTTCAGCGATGGGGCAGTCAATTTTCCGTACCTGTCGGACGGCATGTGGTTCCTGACCCAGCACAAGCGCTGGGGTCTGCTCAAGGCCGATGTCGATTACCTCGCGGTAGCCAAGGAGATCAACCGGATCGATATCTACAAGGACGCCGCCGCGATGGCCAAGGTCAGTGTGCCGAAAGATGCTATGCGCTCCAGCAAACTGATGGATGGCACGGTCTGGGATGGCAAGAACCCGCAAGCCTACGCTGCTTCATTCAAGATCAAAGCCTGAGGAAACCACCATGAGTGCCGTCATCGACACCTTCAATCATGCGCCGGCTGAGCCGGCTTCTGCTTCTGCCTCGCCTTCTGCCTCGCCTTCTGCCACGAGCGGCACGTCGGTCTCGACCGAAGGTCAGCGCCGCCGCGCTGTCGGCGCCGACTTGCCGCGCACCGTGCCGCACAAATCGTTCCTGCGACCGGTGGTGATGGCCGTGCTGCCACCGCTGGTCGGACTGGCCTTGCTGATACTGGTATGGCAGATCGTGGCTTCGCGCAATGCCGGTTTTCCGACGCCGATGGTCACGCTGACCGAAGCGATCAAGCTGTTTTCCGACCCGTTCTATCGCAACGGTCCGAACGATCAGGGCATAGGCTGGAATATTCTGGCCTCGCTACAACGCGTCGGTATGGGTTTCGGACTGGCTGCCATCGTTGGTATTCCGCTGGGCTTTGCGATCGGTCGTTTCAAGTTCATGTCGGGCATGTTCGGGCCGATTATCAGCTTGCTCAAACCGGTCTCGCCACTGGCCTGGTTGCCGATCGGCCTGCTGGTCTTCAAGGCGGCTGATCCGGCGGCGATCTGGTCGATCTTCATTTGTTCGATCTGGCCAATGATCATCAACACTGCAGTCGGTGTGCAGCGCGTGCCGCAGGATTACATGAATGTGGCGCGGGTTCTGAACCTGTCGGAATGGAAAATTCTGACCAAAATCCTGTTCCCGTCGGTGTTGCCGTACATGCTGACCGGCGTGCGCCTGGCCATCGGTACGGCCTGGCTGGTGATCGTCGCGGCCGAAATGCTGACCGGTGGCGTCGGTATCGGTTTCTGGGTCTGGGACGAATGGAACAACCTCAACGTGCCGCACATCCTCATCGCCATCGTCGTCATCGGCGTGGTCGGGCTGATCCTCGAACAGGCACTGGTCGCGCTGGCACGGGCCTTCACTTACGAAGATGCAGGGAGCTGAACATGAGCACTAAATTCATCGACATCCAACACGCCAGCATGGCCTTTCCCGTCAAGAAGGGCAGTTATCAGGCATTGGTCGACGTCAACCTGCAGGTGGCCAAAGGCGAATTCATCACGCTGATCGGGCACTCGGGCTGCGGTAAATCGACGCTGCTCAACATGATCGCCGGCCTGACGATTGCGACCGGTGGCACGCTGTTGTGCGCCAATCGCGAAATTGCCGGCCCGTCGCCGGAACGCGGCGTGGTGTTCCAGAACCATTCGCTGCTGCCGTGGCTGACCTGTCACGACAATGTGTATCTGGCAGTCGAGCGGGTTTTCGGTGCGCTCGAACCCAAGGCCCGGTTGCAGGAACGCACCCGTGCCGCGCTCGCGCTGGTCGGCCTGACCCATGCCGAACACAAGCGGCCCAATGAAATTTCCGGCGGCATGAAACAGCGCGTCGGCATTGCCCGCGCGCTGTCGATGGAACCGAAGGTGTTGCTGATGGATGAGCCGTTCGGCGCACTCGATGCACTCACCCGTGCGCATCTGCAGGACGAGTTACTGAAGATCGTCGCCGCTACCGGATCGACCGTGGTGATGGTCACGCATGATGTCGACGAAGCGGTGCTGCTGTCGGATCGTATCGTGATGATGACCAACGGACCCTCGGCCACCATCGGCGACATCGTGTCGGTCAACCTGCCGCGTCCACGCGAGCGGGTTACGCTGGCGGCCGATCCGCAGTACATGGGCTATCGCTCCGCCGTGCTGGAGTTTCTGTATCACCGGCAGGCGCGACCGGCGGCAAAGCAAGCAGCTTAGATACATCACGTCGGGCACACAAAAAAAAGCCACCGCGCGTTCCGGTGGCTTTTTTTGAGACGGCGTGGGCGGGCCACGCAGTCGGGGCAATATTACTCGACCCGGACCAGCTTCTTGTTGACGAACTCCTGAATGCCGGCACGCGACAGTTCGCGTCCGTAACCGGAATTCTTGATGCCGCCAAACGGTAATTCCGCCGACGTGTTGGTCGGCGTGTTGATGAATACCATGCCGGTTTCAATCTGGCTGGCAACCCGCTTGCCGCGTGCGATGTCCTTGGTGAACACCGATCCGCCGAGGCCGTACGGTGAATCATTGGCCAGCGCAATGGCAGCGGCTTCATCGGCAACACGGAAGAACAGCGCGACCGGACCAAAGAATTCTTCCTTGTAGGCCGGATTGCTCTTGTCGATGTCGGTCAGGATGGTCGGTTGCATGAAGACACCCTGCACGTCGACCCGTTGGCCACCGATCGCGATTTTTGCACCCGCGGCAGTGGCGCGTTTTACCTGATCCAGCAAATTATCGAGGGCTTCCTGCGATGACAGCGGCCCCAGATTGGTTTTCGGATCGATCGGATTGCCCGGCTTGAAGGCACCCAGCGCGGCAGTGAATTGCGCCAGGAAACGGTCGGCCATCGGTTCAACGACGATGAAACGTTTGGATGCGGTGCAAGCCTGTCCGGCATTGCCCATGCGACCAATGACAGCTTGCTTGACGGCCAGATCGAGATCGGCATCGTCGAGCACGATGAAGGCGTCGCTACCACCGAGTTCCATCGTGGTCTTTTTCAGATTTTTCCCCGCGCGTGCTGCAACAATGGCACCCGCACCTTCGCTACCGGTCAGTGCCACACCCTTGATACGTGGGTCGTCGATGATCTGGCTGACCTGATCTTTCGAGATATACAGGTTGGTATAGGCACCGGCAGGAGCACCGGCTTCGGCCATCAATTGCTCGAAGGCGCGTGCGCATTGCGGCACGTTCGACGCATGCTTGACCATCACGACATTGCCCGCCATCAGGTTCGGTGCGGCAAAACGGACGATCTGGTAATACGGATAATTCCATGGCTCGACACCGAACAGCACGCCGACCGGAGCGCTTTCGACATGGGCTTCGCCGGATGGGACAGTCAGTTTTTCAGGGGCCAGAAATTCTTCGGCATGCTGCGCATAGTAGTCAAGAATCGACGCGCTCAGCTCAACTTCGCCGCGGCTCTGGTCGATCAGCTTGCCCATTTCAACCGTAATCAGGGTAGCGAATTCCTCGCTGCGTTCGCGCATCAGCGCGGCGGCACGGTGCAGCACGGTGCTGCGTTCGGCAAAGCTGGTGGTGCGCCATGTCGTGTAGCAGCTGGCAGCCAGTGCCAGCCGGGCTTCGAGTTGCGCGCCATCGAGTTCGGTAAATTTTTCTAATACTTTCAGGTCGTAGGGATTGGTGCTTTGATAGGCCATAGGTCCTCTTCACATTGCGGTAAGTAGACCATCATCATCTGCGCATTGAATGGGGATTGCCGTGCGCTGGCGCACTTAGGGGGTTGGTCAGGACGTGTGAAGCAACGTCAACGCAGCACCAGCAAATACAGCAACAACACATTGAGCACCACCGAAATGATCGCCACGCTGCGCCAGATCGACAGCGGATCGCGTTGCAGTAGCGGCAGTGCCGGTGGCTTGTCGAGCGCACGGGTGGCACCGCGTTCCAGCGCCAGCAAAAATTCTTCGGCGGTTTCAAAGCGGGCATCGGCATCGCGGGCGACGGCTTTCAGGAGGACGTTTTCCAGCCAGTGTGGTATCTCGGGCCGGGTGCGCGTCGGCGGCACCGGCTCATTGAAACGCGGTC
>JBLHMB010000017.1:0-64906 GCA_047621665.1 Bradyrhizobium sp.
GTGCTTTCATGTGGGCACGACGACCCTGTGCCCATCCTACGTGCGCTGCATCCTTGCTGCTTGCTGTTGCAAGCGTGCTGTTGCCTGTGCTTGCTGCCCGGCGGGTAACTTGCCGATTTTTCCTGCCAGGCCGCGCAGCAGATTACGCTGCTGCAGCGGTGGCAAGGTCTGTACTTGCAGGGCAATCGCATCGAATGCGGCTTTGCGCTGTTCGCGAGGCAGGACGCCTACATGACGGATCAGGCCGGGCAGGGCGCGTCCCTGTGCGCTGGGATCCAGTGTTTGCGTCTGTGCGAGTAGCGTATGGAATTTGCCTGCATCGCGCCCGCTGGCAGTAGCTGCGCGGGCCAGCGCTGGCAGTGCTACCGCACGACCGGCTTGTGGCAATCGTGCAATGCTGGTTTCCAGCGCTGCGTAGCCGCTGCGCCGCGCACTGGTCGGCAACGTTCGCAATCGGGGAGCCAGTGCGGCCAGAACCGGAGCTTGCTGATCAGCCGGTAATTTGTTTGACAGTGCCAGCATCAAATTGAACCCATCGGCCTGATCGGATTGACTCAGTTGTGGCAGCCGTCTGGTCTGTGCTTGCAGTTCACGTGCCTGCCGCTCCGGTGGCAGGCCATCCGTACGAATAATGTCGAGAAATAATAGCGAGAGCCGTGCTTCAGCGGCTGGATTGCCGGTCAGGACATGGGAGGCATACCCTTCTGGTGCAGGGTGGAAAGGGGATGCGGCCAGCGCTACGGAGGAGGATGTTTTGGAGAGTTGCTTCGTTGCTAATTCGGTTCTGAGCCGGTTGCTCCGTGCTTGTCCGCCCGGTAACGGCAGCTTTATTTCGGGACTTTTTCCGGTTGGTCGTTCGACTGGCGCCGGGAGAGCGATCCCGCCGGATAGTGCGCGGGCAATCCTTGTGGCAGATGAGACAGGATGGGACGAGATAATTGGCATGATGGGATCGCATCGCTTGTTGAAGTGGCTCAACGTCAGTGGCCCTTCAGAGATTCTGGTTCCGTTGAATAACCGCCTCTGACTAGCGCTGTTGTGGCAGGTTTCAAACAACATTGTCCGGAGCGACTACACTGCCACCCTGCCGCGGGCGGGCGAGCTTCGCCTTCGCGGCCAACTTTTATTCTGGAAATCATGGATAGCATCGACCTCGACGTACTCAAAACCTGTGACCAGTGGCTGCGTGACGGTCACCGTTGCGAACTCGTTACCGTGATCCGAACCTGGGGGTCGAGCCCGCGTCCGCAGGGGGCGACGCTGGCTATTTGCGATGACGGCCAGGTGGTCGGTTCGGTCTCGGGTGGCTGTATCGAAGATGACCTGATCGCGCGTGTGCGCAGTGAAGGCATCACCCGCACCGTGCCTGAGATCGTGACCTACGGGATTACGGCGGATGAAGCGCACCGCTTCGGCTTGCCGTGCGGTGGCACGATCGAGCTGGCGCTGGAGCCGTTATCGGCGCAAAGCCGCATCAGCGAATTGCTGGCCCGGCTGGCGCAACACGAACTGGTAGCGCGCCGGCTTGACCTGGTCAGCGGCGCGGTGGAGCTGTCGCCCGCCGACGCCGGTGCCAGCCTGCTGCATGCGGCCACCACATTGACGACGATTCATGGTCCGCGCTGGCGTCTGCTGATCATCGGCGCCGGCCAGCTCTCAAGCTTTCTGGCGCAGATCGCGCTCGGTATGGATTACCACGTGACGGTCTGCGATCCGCGCGAAGAGTATCGCGCCGGCTGGCAGGTGGCCGGTGTCGAGGTTCAGCACATGATGCCGGACGACCTCGTCATCGCGATGCAGCTCGATCGCCGCAGCGCCGTCGTCGCGCTGACGCATGATCCCAAGCTCGACGATCTGGCGCTGATGGAAGCGCTGAAGTCGGAGGCGTTTTATGTCGGTGCGATCGGTTCGCGCGTCAACAATGCCAAGCGGCGCGAACGCCTGCAGCTGTTCGATGTCACCCCGGCCCAGATCGATAAATTGCATGGTCCGATCGGACTGTATATCGGCAGCAAGACGCCGTCCGAAATCGCCATCTCTATTCTGGCGGAATTGACTGCCGTCAAGAACGATGTGCTGTTACCCGCTTCGGCACAGGTTGCCCACGCCAAGCAGGCGGCCGAGATTCTGGCGTCTGCCGATACCTGCAGCATTTGATGCAGAGCACGTCATGAAGCAGCAACTGTCGCCTTCGACCGCCTTGCTGCTGACGGTGCCGCCGTTGATGTGGGCGGGAAACGCCATCGTCGGCAGAATGGTGCACGAGATGGTGCCGCCGATGACACTTAATCTGGTGCGCTGGGTCATTGCCTTGCTGATCCTGTTACCGCTGGCCGGATCCGTGTTGCGGCCATCGAGTGCGCTCTGGCGCAGCTGGCGACGTTTTGCCTTGCTGGGTTTGCTGGGTGTCGGGTTGTACAACTCGCTGCAGTATCTGGCGCTGCAAAGCTCGACGCCGATTAATGTAACGCTGGTGGCGGCCGGCATGCCGGTCTGGATGATGCTGATCGGCGGGTTGTTCTTCGGCGCGACGGTCAGACGCAAGCAGATGCTGGGTGCCGCGCTGTCGATCGTCGGCGTATTGCTGGTATTGAGTCGTGGCGATGTCCATCAGCTGCTGGCACTGCAACTGGTGCCGGGGGATTTGTTCATGATTGCTGCCACGATTGCCTGGTCGTTCTACAGCTGGATGCTGATGACGCCGGATGAACCGGCAGAAATCCGCCGCAACTGGGCCGCATTTCTGATCGCGCAGATTGGTTTTGGCGTGGTTTGGTCGGGCTTGTTCACGACGGTTGAATGGAACATCAGCCAGCCGCACATTGCGTTCAGCTGGCCGCTGGCGTGGGCAATCCTGTTCGTCGCCGTCGGGCCGGCGCTCATTGCGTTTCGCTGCTGGGGTGCCGGCGTGCAGCGCGCCGGCCCCACCGTAGCCGGGTTTTTCAGTAACCTGACGCCGCTGTTTGCAGCGTTGATGTCCAGCGTCTTTCTGGGCGAACTGCCACATCTCTATCACTTCGCCGCGTTCGGACTGATCGTCGGCGGCATCGTGTTGTCGTCGATTCGCTGAAGAAATATTAACCAGTCAACCCGTCAGGCCAGGGCTTCCTTGGCTGCCTGTTCGGGCGTCAGGCCATCGTAGAACTGGTCAGTGAACCAATCGACTTCGTCTTCGATATGGTCTTGCGCCTGTGTCAGCGTCGCGCCACCCGCTACCAGAAAGCCTTCGACTTCAGTGCACCACTGAATCAATGCCAGCGTATCGGGATCGAGTGCTTCTTCTTTCTTGGCCATGATGTTTCCTTGAGAATTAAAAGAGGGCTGCCGGATGCTTTCAGCGTCCGCATTTTCTCACGGTTGCCCGGAGCCAGCCAGTTTGTCGCTGCGCACTAAGCCGACTTCCAGTCCGAAGATACGACCGGTCCGGTTGAGCGTGTTGACGGCCGGATTGGCGATGCCTGGCTCGATTGCACGAATGACTTTTATGCTGACACCGCGCTGTGCGGCGAATCCGGGTTGAGTCAGTCGCGACAGCGCGCGCATGCACGTGAGCGATGCCTGCAATGTCAGTTCGCCACTCTCAATGGCGGCGTACAAATCGGTCCGTTGCCAACACAGAACATCCTTGTCGACGGGTTTGCGGCGCTTGTCCATCAGCCCGTTTCCAGTGCTTGCAATTGGTGTACTTGTTCGACGACACCCGGTTGCAGGTGGATGATGTCGTGATCAACGCCGGCTTCTTGCACTCAGGTCTGCCGGTCATTGCGGGACGGCACCTTGCAAGCCGGTAGTCAGTCCGAAAATTACAGATGGCATTCCCTGTAATTTTTCCAATCAACCCTCTGAAGGCATCCAATTGCATGACTATTTGCGACATAAAAGCACCTGAAAGGGGCATGTCATGCGCTTTCTGCCGCCTCTTGCTATGTGTCTTTCCGAACGCAGCGGCTGACCGTATGCATGCTATCTTCCGGAAAGAAATTTCAACCCGAGGAGTCACAATGAATGCAATCAGAATGTTGGGCGTTGCCCTGATCATCGCCGGCGTACTTGGGCTCGCCTATGGTGGCTTCAGCTATACCAAGGAAACACAAGCGGTGAAGATTGGTCCTCTTGAATTGAATGTCAAAGAGAAAAAAGACGTCAATATTCCGATGTGGGCCGGCATTGCGGCCATCGTGGCGGGTGGACTGATGCTGGCAGCGGGTGGAAAAAAAGGCTGACCGCACACTGATTGCCTTTTGGAAGGCGGTATCGCGCCGGTGTAATCGTGCACCGACGTGTGGTGCGAGAACTCCTCGCCACCGCCTGAAGTGTTCCCGGGAAAAGTGCGGGAGCAGACGTATTACTGATGCGTTTGTTGCGCGGCAAAGATCGTCAAAACAATGGCAGTCTGCAAGGAACTGCGTGCTGCAAGGTGCCACTGACAGTCGGACTTCCCCTGCAGCCGTTTTCGGTTTGCACCGACCAACACAATGACCTGCCATTGCAATGCTTAACAGACCCGACAACCGAACGCTGCTCCCCCGTTTTCCTTCTGCGCCCATTGCACGCGAGCGTCGCAAGACGCCTCGCCCATGGGGGCGATCCATACCATGTGGGCCGCTTACTGCGCTGCAGAAGGAGGTCACGTGCCCGCCAGTTGCGCAGCCCGGCGTTGAGCAAATGGTGCAGGAACTGAAGAAATGGGCGGCGGCAGCGCAGGCAAATGAAAACCGTACCGAAGCGGCCGCACGTATCTTGAACTGTTATCGGGATAACGGGCAGGAGTTGTATCTCGTCTCCCTGCGTCTGAAAACTTTGCCGGATTGCCTCGGTGAGCTGTCGTCGCTGCAACGACTGAGCGTCGAAAACAATCAACTCGCGGCACTACCTGACCGCATCGGCGACCTGGCATCACTGCAGTGGCTGGATGTCGAAAATAATCAGCTCGTGAAGCTGCCGGAGCGCATCGGTAATTTGTCCTTGCTGCAATCGCTGTACGCTGCCCGGAACAAACTCAGTGCACTGCCTGAATGCATCGGCAGCTTGTCCTGGCTGCAAAAGCTGCACATCTCCAACAATCAGCTTACGCAACTGCCCGACTGCATCGGTGACTTGTCCTGGCTGCAAAGACTCGATGTCGCGGGCAATCAACTTACCCGACTGCCGGACTGCATTGGCGACCTGGTCTGGCTGCAGAGACTGGATGTCGCCAATAACCAGCTCACGCAACTGCCTGAGCGGATCGGCGACTTATCCTGGCTCCAGCAGCTTTACCTCAGCAGCAACCAACTCGCGCAACTGCCAGAGCGCATCGGCGATTTGAGTTCGCTACAATGTCTGTGGCTGGGGGATAACCCGTTGATCGCTTTACCTGCTCCTATCCGCAACATGGTGGCGTTCAGGGACTATGCGGATAACCTGACATACGTGCATCTACCGACCGGACCGGGCACCGATCCAGACCTTTGCGACAGCAACCACCGGCCACTGGCACCATGGAGAGGCCGGTCACGGACAGGGCGGTAGTCCGGAATGGATTTCCAACATAGACAACTTTCATTGTCTTGCCCATTTCCGGGCCGTCGCCGGCGACTTTTCACGTAAAATCCGGTACCTGCTGTTTTGTCCGTACCCGGCAGCCTGCCGGACTTAGTGAGAATCGGCTGCAAAAATATCCGGATGGTCCATATTTCACCGCTTTTTCGACCAATAGTTCGCTATCGGCACTGCGAAATCGGCAAAGTCTGTCCCTGCCCGGCTATGTTTTCGCTTTGATTTTCTTAGTCCGGCAGACTCCTGGTACCGCCGCGATAGCGCCCGCCGTCCACTGCACCATTACCGTCCGAGAACACAATGAGCATCAAGTCCGATACCTGGATCCGCCGCATGGCCGCCGAAACCGGCATGATCGAACCGTTCGAACCGAATCAGGTGCGCGAAGCCAATGGCCAGAAGATCGTTTCCTACGGCACTTCGTCGTATGGCTACGACATCCGCTGCGCTGACGAATTCAAGATTTTCACCAACATCAATTCGACCATCGTCGATCCGAAGAACTTCGATGAAAAATCGTTCGTTGATGTCAAAAGCGATGTCTGCATCATTCCGCCGAACTCGTTCGCGCTGGCACGGACGATGGAGTACTTCCGGATACCGCGCAGCGTACTGACCATCTGCCTCGGTAAATCGACCTACGCGCGCTGCGGCATCATCGTCAACGTGACGCCGTTCGAGCCGGAATGGGAAGGCTACGTGACGCTGGAGTTTTCCAACACCACGCCGTTGCCTGCCAAGATTTATGCCGGCGAAGGATGCGCGCAAGTGCTGTTCTTCGAAGCCGACGAAGTGTGCGAAACCTCGTACAAGGATCGCAATGGCAAATACCAGGGACAGCGCGGCGTGACCTTGCCGAAGGCCTGACACTGACGCTTCAATAACAACAATTAACGATGCCGCGCTGGCGGTATTTTTTGGCGGGTGCGGGAACACTCTGCGCTGCCTGCCGTACGGATAGGCAATGAAAGTACTCGAATACCTCGGCCTCGATACCACCGGGGTCAGTGCGGCCTACCGCAAGGTAGTCGCCGCCATTGAGCGCGATGACTTTGCTGGCGCCCACATCAAGAAGCTGGTTGGTCCCGGCCACGGCAAGTTTTATCGCGCCAAACTCGGGGAGGCCGACCGCGTGCTGTTTTCGCTGGTGCGTCACGGCGAACAGGTCTGTGCGCTGATGCTCGAAGTCATCCTGAACCATGATTACGACAAGTCGCGCTTCTTGCGCGGCGCGGCAATTGACGAGGCACGCATTCCCGATATCGCCATCCTCGATGTGCCCGAGGCCCGCCACGAAGCGCAGGTGCTGCGCTACTTGCATCCGGATTCGCCGACGATTCATTTGCTCGGCAAGCCGATGTCGTTTGATGCTGCCCAGGACGATATTTTCCGCCAGCCGGCGCCGCTGATCGTGGTCGGTAGCGCCGGCAGTGGCAAGACCGCGCTGACCCTCGAAAAACTCAAGCAGGCCAGCGGAGACGTGCTGTACGTGACGCACTCGGCGTTCCTGGCCCGTAACGCGCGCGATCTGTATTACGCCAACGGCTACGAACAGCCCGGGCAGGATGCGCTGTTTCTGTCGTATCGCGAATTCCTTGAATCGATCCGGATGCCGCCCGGACGTGAAGCGCTGTGGCGCGATTTCGCCGGCTGGTTCGAGCGCGTGCGGGTCGGCTTCAAGGGCATCGATGCGCATCAGGCGTTCGAAGAAATCCGCGGCGTCATCACTGCTGGCGGTACTGGCGTACTCGAGCGTAGCGCCTATTTGTCACTCGGAATCCGCCAGTCGATTTTCAGTGACGAACAGCGGCCCGCGCTTTATGACTTGTTTGACAAATACCGTGCCTGGCTCGCGGATAGTGGCCTGTTTGATGTCAATCTGGTGGCGCAGCAATGGCAGGCGCTGGCGGCACCGCGCTATGATTTTGTCGTCATCGACGAAGTGCAGGATCTGACCGCCATTCAGCTCGCGCTGGTGTTGCGCACACTGAAGCAACCTGGCCAGTTCCTGCTGTGTGGTGATTCGAACCAGATCGTGCATCCGAACTTTTTTTCGTGGGCGACGGTGCGCAGCGTGTTCTGGCACGATCCGGCACTGGCCGAACGGCAAGCATTGCGCGTGCTGACTGCCAATTTCCGCAATGGCACCGAAGCCACGCGCGTCGCCAACCAGTTACTGAAAATTAAGCAACAGCGCTTCGGTTCGATTGATCGCGAGAGTAATTTTCTGGTCAGCAGTGTCGGCGGGGCTACCGGGCAAGTCGCGCTGATGGCCGACAAGGACAACATCAAGCGCGATCTCGACCGCCAGACCCGGCAATCGACGCGCTTCGCGGTGCTGGTCATGCGCGATGAAGACAAGCCCGCTGCGCGCCAGCATTTCGGTACGCCGCTACTGTTTTCCATCCATGAAGCGAAGGGGCTCGAATACGACAACATCGTGCTGTACCGGTTTGTTTCCGATCATCGCGCCGAGTTTGCCAGTATTGCCGACGGAGTCGACAAGCAGACGCTCGAGATCGAGACGCTTGACTACCGGCGTGCGCGCGACAAGTCCGATAAATCGATGGAGGTCTACAAATTTTTTGTCAATGCGCTGTACGTCGCGCTGACGCGGGCCATCACCAACCTGTACCTGGTCGAGTCCGATACCGCTCATCCGCTGTTCGACCTGCTTGATCTGGCCAGTGGTGGCGCGGTACAGGTCGAGGCTGGCAGTTCATCGATGGACGATTGGCAAAAGGAAGCGCGCAAACTCGAATTGCAAGGCAAACAGGAACAGGCCGAGGCGATCCGGCGCGATATCCTGCGTCAGGCCGCCGTGCCGTGGCCGGTCTTTGATGCCGACAAGACGCGCGAGTTGCTGGTCAATGTGTTGCGTGACCAAATCCCCGGCAGCAAGCAGCGCCAGCAACTCTACGACATCGCCACTTGCTTTGATTTACCGATGCTGGCGAAGTGGCTGGTGGTCGATGCCAAGTTCGACGTGGCCCGTAATTTTGAAGCGCAACGCACGGCACTGCAAGGCAAGAGCTATTCGCCGTACTTCACGAATCACATCAAAGATATCTTGCGCCAGTGCGACCAGTACGGCGTCGATCACCGCTTGCCGCTGAACCAGACGCCGCTGATGGTGGCGGCGATTGCCGGCAATGTCGTACTGGTCAATGCTTTGCTCGAGCGTGGTGCCGACCGCGAGGCGGTCGATCACTATGGCTGGAATGCGCTGCACTGGGCGATGCGGGAAGCGTTTCTCGACAAGGACTTTGCGCGCGGGCCGTTCGCTCTTTTGTATGAATTGCTGGCACCGCCATCCATCGATGTCAGTAGCGTTGACCGGTTGGTTCGCATCGATCGGCACCTGGCCGAATATTTTCTGTTTCAGACGATGTGGGTGCTGTTTTCGTCGCGCTTCACACAACCTCAGCGCCGCCGGTATGCGGCCTTCGAGTCTGCGGCGATCGTCGAAGCCTGGCAGTACCTGCCAAGTAACTTGGTCAGGCCGGAACGCCGCCAGCGCCAGCATATCTCCGGCGTCCTGGCACGCAATGAGGTTGCGCGTGATTATGTGTACAACCGGGCTCTGTTTGTCCGCGTGATGCAAGGCTGGTACCAGTTCAATCCGGAGTTGCGGGTGCGCCGCAGCGTGCAGGGCAGGGATACCTGGGTGCCGGTGTTCGAGGTCTTGAACTTGCCGTTATTACGCGAGTTTGCTACGGAATTTATTGCTGAGCGTATTACCCGTTACCTGCACTCCGCCGGGTTACCCGCGCCTGCGCCGCAAATTGCCATTGCCTCACGACGGGTCAAGTAGCATTGACTGGTTGCGCCGGCTAGTGCAGCGAATGTTTTGCATACGGTGCAATGTCTTCCGGTTATGGCATCCCGGAAAATTAGTTCCAGAGCCTCGCCACAACAGGTGACGAGAGATTGTGATGCGTTGAGAGCGCTGAATACGTCCGGAAATTCGCGGCAACACTCCTGCTTTTACGAACTAAACGCGTGAATTAATCAGTATAAACATGTGGATATGCCGCTAGACTTGGGTCTGTTCTGCGCGGGCGCGTTCGCTCGCAGCACAAGCAAGTCCTCTGGAGAGGATTGCTAACCCATTACCTGGAAGTTCCCTCATGCAAACAATTGCTCCCCTCTGGCTGTGGATCACGTTCGGCGGCATCGTGCTGCTGTCGTTATTCGTTGATTTTTTCGTTCTCAAAAAGCAGGGCGCACACGATATTGGTGTGAAAGAAGCGCTGAAATGGTCGCTGGTCTGGATTGCGCTGAGCTTGTTGTTCAACGTTCTGTTCTGGTGGGCGGTCAAGGATGCGACCGGATCAGTCGAGATCGCCAACACAAAAGGGCTGGAATTCCTGACCGGTTACCTGATCGAAAAGTCGCTGGCAGTAGACAACATCTTTGTATTTTTGCTGATCTTTACCTACTTCGCGGTACCTACGGCCTTCCAGAAGCGGGTGCTGATGATCGGTATCATCGGGGCGATTGTCTTGCGCTCCATCATGATTCTGGTCGGCGGGTGGTTGCTGGCTGAGTTCCACTGGATTTTGTATCTGTTCGGCGCGTTCCTGATCATCACGGGTGTCAAGATGTGGTGGGCGGCTGGCCAGGAGCCTGATCTGGATGACAATCCTGCGTTGAAGTTGTTGCGTAAGTTCTTGCCTGTCAGTAAAAACTACGACGGTGAAAGTTTCTGGACGATGGAAAATGGTAAGAAGATCGCTACCCCGCTGTTTATGGTGATCTGTCTGATTGCGCTCACCGATGTGATCTTCGCGGTAGATTCCATTCCGGCCATTTTTGCCATCACCAGTGATCCGTTTATCGTACTGGCCAGTAATGTCTTTGCGGTCTTGGGATTGCGTGCCATGTACTTCCTGCTGGCTGCCGTGGCGAACAAGTTCCATCTGCTGAACTATGGTCTGGCAGTGATCCTGGTGTTCATTGGTGCCAAGATGTGTCTGGTCGATGTGGTCAAGATTCCGGTGATGGCCTCGTTGGGTGTGGTGGTAGGCATCCTGATCCTGACCATGTGGTTAAGCGTGCGTAGTGCGCCCGAGCAGCCCAAAGAATAAGGCTATCCTGTTTTCGGGACGGTTTATCGAACTGGTGTCGCGGCAAGACGTCAGTTCGTTGGCCTTCCTGCCGATCAATGCCATGTCATCACGCGTCGTCAGGCCAGGGATGCCCATGGAGTTCCTGATACAAGGCAGCCACGGTCGGAAACTCCCAATTACGGGCAAATACAGCGTTTGGATTGGCGCCGTGCTGTACCAGCAACTTGCGCATTGGCTCCGAGCGCAGACTGACGGCCAGCATCAGCGGCGTGACGCCATTGAGATCGGCCAGGTCCGCAGTGGCGTGCAATTCCAGTAGCGTCCTTACCGCCTCGAGGTGAGAATTCTGGACTGCATAATGCAGCGCAGTACGTCCCTCCATCACTTCCAGCGTCAGCGCATTGACATCGACGCCACCCTCGGTGACCAGGAAACGTAATGCTTCGTGGTGTCCTTGGAGGGCCGCCATATGGATCGCCGCACGCGCCGGATGTTCGGCGCGCATATGCATCGGTAACCCTGCTCGCTGCCATCCCCGTAACACAGCCATGTTGCCGTCGTTAGCGGCACGGTGAAGCAAGTTACGTCGTTGCTCATCCCATTGCAGCGGATTACAACCCTGAGCGATCAGAGCGCTTGCCGCAAGATGGCAATCGTCATCGTCTCTTTCCCATGTTTTTTGGAGCAAGGCGAGCGCTGCAAGCGCTGGTTGATCGGTGTTCGCGCCCGCTGCAATGAGCGCGTCGATCCGCTCTTTGAGCGGTAACGGATTGACGGTTCTCGGCCATGCATTCTCGCCATACAGACAGACCTTTTGCAGCATGGTGCTCCCGTCTGTCATTTGGTTCGGGTCAAGCAGCCCGTGTCGGATCAAAGTCTCGACCGCTTTGAATTTGACAGGATTGCCAAGCGTGCAGGCAGTTGCCACGCCCGACCAGAATTGTGTTCCGGAGGGCAGTTGAGCAAGGGCGTGGCGGATCTCGGTACGTTCTTCGAATGAAAAATCCAGTTTTGCGCCGGGCATCAGCAATTCAAGCGCATCGATCTGATTTTTTAGTGGTTGATTACAGAGTTGCCGCCAGCGCGCCTGCGCCGAGCTCGATAGCACGGGAACGGTGGGGGAAGAGGGCGCACCGGCTGGCGGCTCGACGGGTTGCACTGGCACGACTGCTGCGGCCGGTGCCGCCACATTGGCTCGCCCGAGTGGACAGATTTTTGCTAGACAATTGAACATAGGGGAACCAGTTTCTCAATGAATATCGACGCATGTCGACCGCCATTGAGTGGACCGGGTTGAGCAATGGTTCCGCTAAGGCACAGAAAAATAGTGACCGGCCCCGGTAGGGGGCCGGCGTGCAAATTTACTTGCGCACGCAATCCACAAAATAACCGCGCTTGCCATCGACTTCGCGGGTGACCAGACCATGCACATCGGTCTCGAACCCAGGAAATTTCTCGTTGAAATCACGCGCGAATTTCAGGTAATCGACGATGGTCTTGTTAAAGCGCTCGCCCGGGATCAGCAGCGGAATGCCAGGTGGATACGGTGTCAGCAGGATCGACGTGACGCGCCCTTCAAGCTCGTCAATCGGCACCCGGTCGATTTCGCGGTGCGCCATCATGGCAAACGCATCCGATGGTTTCATGGCTGGTTGCATGTCCGACAGATACATCTCGGTAGTCAGTCGGGCGATATCGTAAGCCTTGTAGAAATCATGGATCTGCTGGCACAGGTCACGCAAGCCGATCCGTTCGTAGCGTGGATTGGCCGCGGCGAATTCCGGCAGAATGCGCCACAGCGGCTGGTTCTTGTCGTAGTCATCCTTGAACTGCTGGAGCGCTGTCAGCAGCGTATTCCAGCGGCCCTTGGTGATGCCGATCGTGAACATGATGAAGAACGAATACAGTCCGCACTTCTCGATGATGACGCCATGCTCGGCCAGATATTTGGTGACGATCGAGGCCGGAATGCCGGTCTCGCCGAACTTGCCGTCGAGCGACAGGCCCGGGTTGACGATGGTGGCCTTGATCGGGTCGAGCATGTTGAAGCCGGGCGCGAGATTGCCAAAGCCATGCCAGTCATCTTCGGCGCGGATCATCCAGTCATCGCGGTCACCGATGCCGTCTTCCGAAAAGGTGTCCGGTCCCCAGACCTGGAACCACCAGTCATGACCCCATTCGAGGTCGATTTTTTTCATCGCGCGGCGGAAGTCGAGTGCTTCGAGGATGCTTTCCTCGACCAGTGCGGTACCACCCGGCGCTTCCATCATTGCGGCAGCGACATCGAGCGACGCGATGATCGAATACTGTGGCGAGGTCGACGTGTGCATCAGATAGGCTTCGTTGAAGGCATCCTGATCGAGTTTGACGGTTTCGGATTCGCGCACCAGGATTTGCGAGGCCTGTGACAGGCCCGCCAGCAATTTGTGGGTCGACTGGGTCGAAAAAATCATCGATTTTTTAGCCCTTGGCCGATCTTTGCCGATTGCATGCATGTCCTTGTAGAAGTCATGGAAGGTTGCATGCGGCAACCATGCCTCATCGAAATGCAGCGTATCGATTTCGCCATCGAGCATCTGCTTGAGGGTTTCGACGTTATAGATCACGCCGTCGTACGTCGATTGGGTGATGGTCAGGATGCGCGGCTTCTGGTTTTTGGCTTCGCGTGCAAACGGATTGGCTTCGATCTTTTTGCGGATGTTTTCCATCGTGAATTCTGACAGCGGAATCGGCCCGATAATGCCCAGATGATTGCGGGTCGGCATCAGGAACACCGGAATCGCGCCGGTCATGATGATCGCGTGCAGGATCGACTTGTGGCAATTGCGGTCGACCACGACGATGTCGCCCGGGGCCACCGTCGAATGCCAGACCATCTTGTTACTGGTGCTGGTGCCGTTGGTGACGAAGTAGCAGTGGTCGGCATTGAAGATGCGCGCCGCATTGCGTTCGCTGGCGGCGACCGGACCGGTATGGTCGAGCAACTGGCCGAGTTCTTCGACCGCATTGCAGACGTCGGCGCGCAGCATGTTTTCACCAAAAAATTGATGGAACATCTGGCCGATCGGCGACTTCAGGAAAGCTACGCCGCCGGAGTGTCCCGGGCAGTGCCACGAGTACGAACCGTCATTGGCGTAATGCACCAGCGCGCGGAAGAACGGCGGCGACAGACCGTCCAGGTAGGACTTGGCTTCGCGGATGATGTGGCGCGCAACGAATTCCGGTGTGTCTTCGAACATGTGGATGAAGCCATGCAGTTCGCGCAGGATATCGTTGGGGATATGGCGCGAGGTGCGGGTTTCTCCGTACAGATAAATCGGGATATCGGCATTCTTGTGGCGGATTTCGGCAACAAATGCACGCAGCGGCCGCAGTGCATGGTCGGATTCTTCCAGCGAGCCGGTACCGAATTCTTCATCGTCGATCGACAGGATGAATGCCGACGCGCGGGATTGTTGCTGGGCGAACTGCGACAGGTCGCCGTAGCTGGTCACGCCAAGCACTTCCATGCCCTCTTTTTCCATCGCCTCGGCAAGCGCGCGGATGCCCAGACCGGAAGTGTTTTCAGAGCGGAAGTCCTCGTCGATGATGACGATAGGGAAGCGAAATTTCATGTGTTCTCCAGAGGCCGTATAGGCCACGCGGCGGGTGGGGCGCACCGCAGGTCGGGGCGCGCCGTGAGTAAAAGTGCGATCGGAATCAGCGAACGCGAATTCTCGCAGAAATGGAGCGATGGCGGGATGACCGTTGCGTGACATCCTGCCACGGATTCATTGGTTCAGTGTGCCGCACCCAGCAAATGCGGAAACCATGCCAGTGCACCGAGGCCGAGACCTACGGTGGCGATGCCGTATGCCAGATATTGCATCCAGCGGCGGCGCGTCAGCAGCGTGATGGCCGCCAGCGAAATGGCGATTTGCTCGGCCGTAGTTGCCAGCGCCCAGCGATGATGTTCATGCATCTGCGCTTCGGATTGATGGTTGAAATCGAGTGACGCGGCTTCGAGTTTTTCGGCCGCCTGTTTGATTTCTTCCTTTTCGGCCTTGTAGCGCAGCACGTCGGCTTTGTATTTCTCGACATTGACACCGGGAAGAGCCATTGCCAGTTCGGCCAGATTTTGCTTGTTCGATTTGGCCTGGTAGTAATTCCACTGATTGGCTGCTTCGGTTTTCTTGATGGCGGCATCGTTCTTGAGCATGGCCGCATTGTTTTGCGTGGCACCGCCGAGATAGCCGAACAACGCGCCAACGGTAGCCAGAATCGCTGTCATGACCGCGATGCGGCCGGAAAATTTATCGCCATCGTGGCCGGCGTGTTCGACTGCATGGTCATGCGGTCCGTGGACATGAAAACCATCTGACATGGCTAACCTTTCTGGCGTTGGTAGGTGACGAAAGCGAAATCGAATCCATTCGATGACGAGTGATGGGTGTCGCGTGTAGTTTCTATCCATGACGCCGGATCGATCGCGGGAAAAAAGGCGTCGCACTCAAAACGCTGACTGATCTCGGTAACGATCAGGCGGTCAGCCAGCGGCAGCGCCAGCCGGTAGATTTCTGCGCCACCGATGACGAACACTTCAGCCGCTTCCGGCAGGTCCAGTGCCACTTGCAACGAGGCGACGGTCTCGACACCGTCATGGTGCCAGTCCGGATTGCGGCTGATGACGATGTTGCGCCGGTTCGGCAGCGGCCGGCCGATTGACTCGAATGTCTTGCGCCCCATCAGGATCGGATGGCCGGTGGTGGTGCGCTTGAAATGAGCCAGGTCTTCCGGCAATTTCCACGGCAGCATGTTGCGGATGCCGATACCACCGGCGTTGTCGGTGGCGACGATCAGGGTGAGAAGTGTCATGTCAGGTCGTTCGGAAATACGGGTTGGCGGAGGCTGAATACAGGTCGAACGTTGGATTATACCGGCGCAAAAGGTCCGTGGCAGACAAAGCGCTGTTGGGCCGATGGCAAGTAGCTGCGTGGTCGATGAACAGCACTGTCGTATTGTCCTCACGTTCGCGCAGGACTATTAGCTCTATTGCAAATAAACCTGGGCTAGCGTGCCACTAATCACTAAAAATTCAATTTAAAAGCTACTTTCGGTGACTTTTTGTATTTTTAACTTTGCCGGGAGTCGTCGTCATGAAAATGCATTACTGAGTTATTTCTGCTGTCAGTGCAGTGCTTCTATCGGCGTGCGGAGGGAACGGTTCGAGCTCGTCCGGGCAGCCACCATCCGGGCAGTCGCCGGCCCCCTCTGCGCCGCTTGCCAGTGCACCGACCGGGCGCATTGCCGGTATCGTCGTCGCCAGCGACACCGGCCTGCCAATGGCTGGTGTACAAGTCCAGATTGCCGGCACAACCGGCTCCACCGCCACTACCTCCAGCGCCGCCGACGGCAGCTTCAGCCAGGATGGCCTCGTCAGCGCAGACCGGCAAGTGATTCGTTTTGTGCGCGACGGCTATGCCGAGTCGTTTGCAACGACGGCCGTGATGCCAGGCGCAACCGCCAGCGTGACGGGCCGCATGGCACCAATCGCAGCCAGCGCTACTTTTGACAACAGCGCCGGTAAAACGCTAACCGACACCAACAGTGCCGCCAGCGTCACCATTCCGCCTTCGGGCGTGATCGATGCGGCCAGCGGCGCGGCACCTCAGGGCGCCATCACCCTGCAGATCGCCACCATCAATCCCGCCACCAACCCGGCCAACATGCCGGGCGATTACACCACCAGCACAAATAACACGATCGAGAGCTTTGGCGCGTTGTCGGTACAACTGCGTGATACGGCCGGCAAGCCACTCAATCTGGCGGCCGGCAAGAGTGCGACCATCCGTATCCCGCTGGCTAGCCGGTCCGGCTCGCCGCCACAAACGATTGCGCTGTTTTATTTCAATGAGACGAGTGGACTGTGGGTTGAGGAGGGCACGGCGGTACTGGCGGGAGTGGCACCGAATCAGTATTACGAAGGGAGTGTCACGCATTTTTCGACTTGGAATGCGGATAAGGTCGTTGATACGATCTTCGTCAACGGTTGCGTTTCGGGTACCGGTACCACTGCACCGGGTGGCGTCGTGGTGCGCAGTAGCGGGATTGATTATTCCGGATCCACCGTGGCGACGACTGATTCGCAAGGCAAATTTCGTCTGGCAATCCGGCGTAATGCGCTGGCCGGTATCGCGACCGTTTATCCGCGCAGTTCAGCTGCGGCAACTGCCGGGCCATCGGATAACGACATCACCTTGCCGGCGTGTCTGACGCTGTCACCGGCAGGCGGGTAGTCGCTTCCAGTCTTTCTTACACCCTTGGTCCCGATGGTCGCCCCTACCGGTTCGCCGGTTGCCTTCGCCGCAGTAATGGAAAGTGACAATAGCCTGACGTACCAGTGGTCGCGCAACGGCAGGGCAATCGATGGTGCGACTCAATCGATTTTTCGATTGCCGTCAGTTACGCCGGCCGACAATCAGGCGCAATTGACTGTCAAGGTGACCAATGCATCCGGGTCGGTGACCAGTGAACCGGCGACGCTGACCGTGATTGCCGCGGCGAACTTGGCTGATCTCGACAATTTGTTGAACATGCTGTTTGGCGCCTTCGATATGCATATTGTGACGAGCGCACCGCTGAACCTGTTTGAAAACAACGGTAAATGGCTGGCTCCGGCGTCGGTTTGCAGTTCCGGTAGTGCATCCGGGTTACTCGATGGCCAACCAATTCCGGCCGGTAAGGAAGCGTCCGATCTCAATTACGTCATCAACGGCACTTTCGACAAGTGCATCACGCGCGATGATCCCGCCATTGAGTTCAGTGGTTTCGCCAGCGCCAGTTTTACAGCGAACGCCGATGTCAACTTGCTTGGTGTGACGTGGCACGCCGATAATTTCCGGCGTATCTTGCGTCAGGGCAATACGCAGGTAAGCGATATCACCGGCAATGGCACCGAAAAGACGAGATCAACCATATTCAGCACGAATGGTCTGGAAACGTCCGTCAATGTCAGTGCGCCGGTGCCTGGCGCAACGCTTCTTAACAACCTCACCGGTGAGGTGACGCAATTCATTTCCGGCGACACCGTCCTCAGCGCAACGGAAATCATGGCGAAAAAAGTAGTAATAGATTCCATCGAGCAACGCAGCCGTACGTTCACGATTGCCGGTGTGCGCTATGTGGCAAATGGACTCTTGTCGTTTCCATTAGTGATCGATACCAAGATGTCTCAACCGGAACAGCTGAAATTGCTTCAGAGCGCCCCATCTCCTTCAGGTCAGATCAGTCTGAGCCGCAATGGCTTTCAAATCGGTCGTATTTTTGCGACCCCGGAAGGTCTTTTCGTCGAAATTAACGGCGTAGTAAAACCGATGTTCAAGACGCTACCTTAATATTTGCTGTTACCTGAAGGGGGTTGTCGCCCTGAGCGGCAATCGTTCTTCATGCCGCAATGACGCTCCTGTTCAGGACACAAATTTAAAACGGAATGGTTTGAATGAGAGCGTTGATCCAACCTGATTCAAAGAACAATTCCACGTCGATTGAACTCGGAACTAGACAAGCTGTCCGGATAGAAAGGTTGCCAAATGATTATCGAAAAAAGAGGGTGAACAGGCTAGTTCTGAATCGCCTCATTATTTTTTTGTTGGCGCCAATCGAACATGGAACCATCTGTAATCATTTCACCACTCATGGCTGTACGACTACTTTCCGATACTCATCGAGGATAAACTCTAAATGGAAACTTATAAGCAGAACAACGGAGCCATGTTTAACCGTTTCGCTGTCATCTCTCTTTTACTTTCTTTTTTAACCACCGCCGCATCCAGTAGTTTCGCTCAAACAGCCAGCCGGGTTTTTTATAATCAAGAGGTTTCGGCGTCCCAGTATTCTCTGGAATCTCACCCTTTGGATCCAAACAAGGTTCGCAACACGGATGCCAAAATTAGTTATATTAAAGATAGTACCTACGTCGTATTCAATGAATTAATCATTCCGGATGATAAAAAGCCTGTCAGCATAACAATCAATTATGCAAGCGGTGGTGCCGGTGGAAAAGTGAAGTTTGTTGCGGATGGTTATAACTCGTCACGGACCCTAGGTATTGCTCTCGGGGAGTTCGAATTGCCAAGTACTGGCGGATGGAATAATTATTCAAGCGTTACATTTCAGGTTGATCCTAATAACTTTGAATTAAATTACTTAAGGGGCATCGTGCCGCTTAGATTGGAATTTAAAAATCCAGCATCATCAGAATATCTTTTCGACATAGTTAATTTTAAAATTGCAAATGCATTCAAGTCTTCCCCGTTAAATTATAACCAAACAATTCCGGCTGTTTTGTATAGCTCCGAATCAGATCCGCTCGATGAAAATAAAGTACGTAATATGGGCCACCAAGTGGGTTACATAAAAAACGGAACCAATATTAAATTTGATAATTTTGGCATTCCTAGCATAGTACCAAAAACTAATATTCCTTCCAGTGTAACAATTACTTATTCAAGTGGAGGCAGCGGCGGGTCAGTCCGGTTTACTGCAGATGCATTTAATTCGAACCGGACTCTGGGTATTGTTATCGGTGAGTTCAATTTGCCGAATACCGGTGGTTGGGGTCAGTTTAAAACGGTAACCTTCCCCGTTCCCTATAATTTTGAGTTGGAGTATTTACGTGGTACACCACCGCTTAAACTCGACTTTAAAAATGCAACAACCACTGACTATTTATTTGATATTGTTGACTTTAAAATAAATAGCCTTCCTACTCCATGAAAAATAGTGAAATTAATTTAAATTTTTAAATAAAGCTATTGTCATCACAGTAAGGAAAATAAAATTCACCAAGCCCACGTATCAGGGGCAATCCGTAAAACGATGTTGTCGATATTAACGCTACGATATGATCGTTTTGCACCTATTGCGTAGTGACTCAATACAGTCAATAAAAAAGCACCTGCTGCATGAGGTGCTTTTTTTTCGTCGGAGTTAGATCACCTCACACCGCCACCGGCGCCTTGATATGTGCATCCGGCGTATAGCCGGTAATCTCAAAATCGTCGAACCGGTAGTCGAAGATCGATGCCGGCTTGCGCTTGATGACTAGCGCCGGTAACGTCTGCGGCGTGCGCGCCAACTGCACATCGACCTGCTCCATATGATTCGAATACAGGTGGCAATCGCCACCAGTCCAGACAAAATCACCGGCTTCCAGTCCGGCCTGTTGCGCCATCATGTGCGTGAGCAGTGCATACGACGCGATATTGAAGGGCACGCCCAGAAAGATATCGGCGCTGCGCTGGTAAAGTTGGCACGATAGTTTGCCATCGGCTACGTAAAACTGGAATAGCGCATGGCAGGGCGGCAGTTTCATGTTCGGAATATCCGCCACATTCCAGGCCGAAACAATCATCCGGCGTGAATCGGGATTGGTCTTGATCTGCTCCATGACCTGCGTGATCTGGTCAATATGGCTGCCGTCGGGTGCCGGCCACGACCGCCATTGGTAGCCGTAGATCGGTCCCAGGTTGCCATCGACATCGGCCCAGTCATCCCAGATTGAGACGCCGTTTTCTTTCAGGTAGGCGATGTTGGTCGCGCCATTGAGAAACCAGATCAGTTCATGCAGGATGGATTTCAGGTGAAGCTTCTTGGTGGTCAGCAGCGGGAAGCCATCCTGCAATGGAAAGCGCATCTGGTAACCGAATACAGAACGCGTACCGGTACCGGTGCGGTCGGTTTTTTCGGTGCCATGTTGCTGGACATGGCGCATGAAGTCGAGGTATTGGCGCATTGGAGAAGCCTGATAAAGTGACTGCCGATTGTAGCGCATCGAGCTCGCACCACAACGCGTGCAGCCGGGTTCCCCGTGATCCGGTTAGCGTGTGGTCTTGGCGACTAACCTTTCCGGCTTGTTTGAGCTTCATTTGACTCTTATCCATCCCTTAAACGTTTCAGGAGCGCGAACGCTCCACCCGCCGCTGCATCCGCTAATACTTTTTATGCACATCAATTTATGTCCGGATTTCGACCTGGTCGCTGTCAGCGTCGCGATTGACTGCCAAATAAATTAGCCGGATACCGGATACCGGAATACAAACGTTCTTCGAGACTTTTGACCACGAGCGGACGATGCAGCGGCTGGAACTTCGAGTCATGGCAGAGTCAGAGATGTCATTGAATCCGGTGTTATGCGGTGTTGTACTTTAAGTTGCGCTCGTGGCCGGTGGCGGGCAATCGGCTGACTGATTTCGTTATCGTCGTTACATAATTTCTGGACCCTTGTCAGGCCCGCAATTGTTTCGGGTCGCGATGTTGCCCGATCTGCGAACTAAAGAAGTTACCATTCGCCGTCATCAAGAGGCGCCCCTTGCTCCTGAGGGTGAGTGATACCTGCGTCACTGCTTAGAAAAGGGCGCCGATCTTGAGTCACTTAGTGTAAAAGACCGTTAGCGTATCTGTATTACCTTCATGCTGCTCAGTGACGCAGCAACCAGATTGACATCAACCGGTGTATGTATGGATGATGAGCGGCTTGTTCCAGCAAACCACATTTTCCGCTCGGGGCTCTCGCATCGGTAGCAATTTTTCGGCGCTCGCTTGTCTGCGCAGGGGGAAATTTATGTATTTGCCGAAGAGCCTGTTTGCGCCAGCGGTGTTGGGCGGGACTTACGCGACCGGGGATCCGGGCGGGTGTCAAGTGCCATGCGAAATGGCATATAGTCTATTAATTACTCTTAAAAACTATTTTATAGTATTATTATATAAATTAATATTATTCGAAGATACTGGTTCAGAAATATTGACAAAGTACATTGTAGAACTAAAAAAGTTTTCAGGAAAATAACAGAAAGAATATTGATGGGTTTATACGTTTCTATTGCAGTTTTCCTTTTTTCTGCAATTGCCTTGGTTGTACCTAGCGGTTATTCCGTCGGTTTACTCATGTTGCTTTTAGGATGTTTCAATCTAATGGCAAAGAAAAACAAGACGAGTGAAAAAATTCTGAATGAAGAGTTAATTTTAATTCTTGTATTACTTTTTTATTTCCTGATTAATTTTTCTTTGAATTTAATCCACGGAGCACAGATTGCCGAGTACGACGAGCCATCGCGATATGCTCTGGTCATTCCCGTGTTTTTTCTTCTGCGTAGATTCCCTCCAACACCGCGATTTTTTTGGGCTGGAATCGCAACAGGAGCGATTTCATCAGGCTTTTTTTCGGGTTGGCAGTTTTTTTCCGCAGCGCACACGCGTGCAGGAGGATTTACCAATCCCATTCAATTCGGCAATATCAGCATGTTATTCGGAATCCTTTGTGCCGCTGGAATTGGATGGGCGGTTTTGGAGCAACGACGACGTTTCTGGTCTTTTTTTCTTGCTTGCGGTGTCGTATCCGGATTGCTGGGCTCCCTGTTTTCAGAAAGCCGCGGCAGCTGGCTAGCGCTGCCGGTGGCGCTGGTGTTCATTGGTGTTGCCTATTTTCGATTTGCAATTCATAAGCGGCTTCTTGCCGGAGGAGCCGTAGCTATCATGCTGGTGCTAGCCTTAGCGGTATCGCTGCCGATGTTCCGGGGGGACGAACGTATCCGGTTGGCTGTGGCGGAAACACAAAGTTATGTTGCATCCGGTGATAGCACGACATCCGTAGGGGCCCGTCTGGAAATGTGGCGTACCAGCCTGATACTTTTTCCGATGCGTCCGCTGCTGGGATGGGGCAAAGATGGTTACATAAAAGGCACCGAACAATTAGTGGAAGCTGGCAGGGTCCGGCTTGTGCCAGGAAAACATACGCATCCACATAACGAATACCTGGACGCCCTTGTCAAGCGGGGGGTGCTAGGTTTGATCGCTTTGTTGGCGCTGTATACCACTTCATTGGTTATTTTCTTACGGCATATTCGGGATGCGAAACCGTCAGTGCGTCCTTACGCTATTGCTGGCGCAAGTCTGGTTATTAGTTATCTTTGTTTCGGATTAACTCAGTCTTTTTTAACGCACAATATCGGAGTAACCGAATTTTTACTCATGTTAATAATATTATGGTCGCTATTACGTTCTGAGCAGAATGTATTGCGCAATATCGGGCTGAAGAAAAATACCTTTTGACGTTAAATTTTCAGTTGACGTGTTCACGAATGACGCCAGTACGACACGAGCGTCATTACCCGTTGATGCAATTTTCACTCACACAAATGCCATCACTCATTACACCTGACCTGTTCAACAAGTCCCCGAAAATATTATTTATTGCGCACCTTGCGCTGGGAGATTTTACTTATCTCCAAAATTTCTTTCAAGCATTTGCATTAACACACCCGCAATTGCAAGTCGATTTGTGGGTAGATGAAGTAAGGCGTACCAACGATGCTTCGCGATGGAAAAATTTGAGCAATTATTCTTTATATGATTGGGTAGAAAATTGTTCCTGTTTTAATAAGATTTATAAGAAAACTTATAGTCCGGCTCTCTATCAGGAATCTATCCGCGAGGCGCAGCAAGAGAATTATCCGGTTGTAGTGTCACTGGCGACACTCAGGCCACATCGCTATGCGGCGCTGGCGAGACAGATTGCAGGTTCTGGCTTTGTTATTGGCATGCAAGAAAAATCCCCGTTCACGCGCTGGCTGCATCGAAATGCTTACCGCAAGCTGGATGCCAGCATTCGTGTCGAGGCTGTGGATCGGGACAGTCCCCGGCACATCAGTGCAGTCTACGCAGACTGGTTTGATCAACTTGTAGGAATAAAATTGGCTGCGGTGGAGCGGTTTCCTTTCGTGACAATTCCAGAAAAGTGGAATGTTGCGGCAGCACTCAGGCTGTCCAATTGGGACGTTACCGCTCCCATAGGTCAATTAATTTTCATTAATCCATTTGCAAAAACTAAAAAACGTTGCTGGCCGTTGGAGCGTGTGATTTCACTCATTCAGTCTATGCAGCAGCGTGATGATTTCCGTGACGCGCGGTTCATCGTCAATGCGGCGCCTTCTGATCTGGCGGAAGCACGTGCCGTGTTTGAAGCAGCCAAGCTAGAGCGAACAGAATTATTTTGCGCAGAAGATAACTTTTTTCAGTTGCCTGCAATATTGAAGAAGTGCGACCTGATCATCTCGGTGGAGACTGCCGTAATGCATCTTGCCAACGCAGTACACGTTCCTGTGATTGCATTAATGCGGCAAAAAAATCCGGAATGGGTTCCGCTAGATGCCGATAACAGTCGGGTAATTTTCGCTCCCGGAAAGCGTGAGTGGGTCAATGCAATCACGGTAGCGCAAGTCATGAAAGAGATTCAATGAACGTTGATATTATGGAGCAGTCACAGCCGTTAAATGGTAATGCACAGCAGTCTTTTCACATTGCTTTTTGTGTTGATAATCATTATTTCCGAAGTATGGGTGCCACCATGCTTTCTATTATCGAAAATAATCCTGATCAGCATCTCACGTTTCATGTCTTTGCATTTTCTGTTTCAGATACACATCGGGTACGGTTAGAGAAAATTAATTCACGACTTAATGTCGCAGTTCAACTTCACATTATTGATCCGGTATTATTCGAAAAATTCACCCACTTTATTGAGTTTTCATATTACTCGCTTTCTATTTTTTCCCGTTTAATTATTCCATCGATATTGAATGAGACTACAGATCGCGTGTTGTATCTTGATGCGGACATTTTATGTGTCGGGCCAATCAATGCACTTTTTGAGATGGATATTTCTGATGATATCGCGATCGTGGTACCGGATGCCGAGCGAACCAGAGAGCGTCGTTGTAAAGCGTTGGCATTAAAAAATTCATCGTACTTCAACGGCGGAGTGATTTTTATTAATATCAAAAAGTGGATTGCAGCTGACATTACCGGGGAATCGATGGAAGTACTACTGAAACTCGGGAAGAAATTGCGTTTTAACGATCAGGATGCCCTGAATATCGTACTCGATGGTCATGCCAGGTATGTGGATAAGAAATGGAATTATATTTATGATTTGATTCATGATCTGGATCGTAATGTGGTCAAAATGCGATCTGTTCACGATGCGGTATTTATTCATTTTGCCGGTGCCGTAAAGCCGTGGGCAGATTGGACCGGGCATGCGTCACGCGATCTATTCAAGCGTTATCACGCGTTGTCGCCGTGGGCTGATATGCCGCTCGATCCTGAGCCGCGTAACTCGAAAGAAATGCGCATGTTCTCCCGGTTTTTGCTCAAGCGCGGAGAGTTGGTTGGCAGTGCGCGCTGGTTTTTGAGGTACTTGAAAGCAAGGGCGCGTTAAATAAGCATTTTTTGGGATATGTCAGAAAATCAGTCAATTTTTCCGGACGACCGGGTCCCATATGCCTTGGTCCGGCTTGCGTCCGCGATTTTTGACCCTGACCGGTTACCGGTTTGTCTTTTGTCCGCAAGGCTTGGTCAGCCACCCCCATCGCACTGACCCTCAGGAAGCAGGCACGGCACGCGCAACCGGCTCTTTTGATTACTCGTTCCAGCCGCGCGAGCGTTCCACCGCCCGGCGCCACAGCCGCAAGCGCTCGTCGCGCTCATCACTGCCCATCGCCGGTTCGAAGCGTCGCTCCATTTGCCAGTGGGCGGCAATTTCTTCCTGCGAGTCCCAGAAGCCGACTGCCAGCCCTGCAAGGTAAGCCGCACCGAGCGCAGTCGTTTCGGTGACCACCGGACGGACCACCGGTACACCGAGGATGTCGGCCTGAAATTGCATTAGCAAGTCATTGCACGACGCACCGCCATCGACGCGCAATTCAGTCAGGGCGATCAGCGCATCCTTTTGCATTGCCTGCAACACATCGACACTCTGGTAAGCGATGCTGTCGAGCGCGGCGCGGGCGATGTGTGCGCCGGTCGTGCCACGCGTCATGCCGACGAGGGTGCCGCGTGCATGCGCATCCCAGTACGGCGCGCCCAGACCCGAAAAAGCCGGCACGAACATCACGCCATCCGTGTCCGGTACGCTGGCCGCCAGCGCTTCCACTTCGCCTGAGTGCTTGATGATGCCCAGCCCGTCGCGCAGCCACTGCACTGTCGCACCGGCCATGAAGACACTGCCTTCGAGCATGTAATCGGTCCTGCCCGGCAAACTGTCGCCGCAGGTCCAGCCAATCGTGGTCAGCAAATTGTTATGCGATGAAATGACTTCCTGGCCGATGTTCATCAGCATGAAGCAACCGGTGCCGTAGGTATTTTTTGCCATGCCCGGCTGATGGCAGGCCTGGCCGAATGTGGCGGCTTGCTGGTCGCCGGCGATACCGGCAATCGGGATGGCCGCACCAAGCAGATCGGCCCGGGTAGTGGCAACGATGCCACTGCTGGGCATCACGGTCGGCAACAGGCTGCGCGGAATGTCCAGCAACGCCAGCAGCTGGTCGTCCCATTGCTGGGTGCGAATGTTGAATAGCAACGTGCGCGAGGCATTGCTGGTGTCGGTCACGTGTTCGCCGCTCAGCTTGTAGATCAGCCAGCTGTCGACGGTGCCGAAGGCCAGTTCACCGCGCTCGGCACGCGCCCTTGCGCCGGCTACGTTGTCGAGCAGCCAGGTCAGCTTGGTGCCTGAAAAATAGGCATCCAGAACCAGTCCGGTCTTGTGCTGGAAAATCCCGGCTTTGCCTTCGGCCTGCAATTTTTCACAGAGTGCGGCATTGCGGCGGTCTTGCCAGACGATGGCATTGGCGATCGGCTCACCGGTCTTGCGGTCCCAGACCACCGTAGTTTCACGCTGGTTGGTGATGCCGATGGCAGTGATGCGATCGGCACTGATGTGGTTCTCGGCCATGACTTGTTGCATCACGGCCAGTTGTGATGTCCACAGTGTGGTGGCGTCGTGTTCGACCCAGCCGGGTTGCGGAAAAATCTGGCGGAACTCCTGTTGTGCCATGCCACACAACTTGCCGGCATGGTCGAACAGGACGGCGCGGGAACTGGTAGTGCCCTGGTCGATGGCGAGGATGAATTGTGGTTTCATGCGAGCCTGTCTGTAATCGGTGTTCGGTGTTCGGTGGTCGAGCCCGGATCGGGATGACGGCGAGATCGTCCGGTGTGCACCGGGCGACCTCCTTGCACAGTTACTTGACGCGTCCTTCTTTCCACGCTTGCAGCAACTTGTCGTAGGCGATGGTTTCACCCTTCGGCTTCTCGTTGGCCAGCTTTTTCCACGGCGCGTGGGTGTCTGACAGGTACTTGGCCGGATCGCCTTTCGGGTTCAACTTGGGCGCGCAGTGGGACATGCCGGCACGTTCAAGACGGGCCATGATGCTGTCCATTTCGTCGGCCAGGTTATCCATCGCTTCTTGTGGCGTTTTCTCGCCGCTGAGAGCAACTGCGACATTTTTCCACCACAACTGCGCCATCTTCGGATAGTCCGGCACGTTGTTGCCGGTGGGTGTCCACGCCACGCGGGCAGGGCTGCGATAGAACTCGATCAAGCCACCGTACTTGGCGGCATTCTTGGTGAAGTACTCGTGGCGGATATCCGAGTCACGTACGAAGGTCACGCCGACGATCGATTTTTTCAGCGAGACGGTCTTGGCATTGACGAACTGCGCATACAGCCAGGCTGCACTCATCCGGTCCGGCGGCGTGGTCTTCAGGAATGTCCATGAACCGACATCCTGATAACCGTTCTGCATGCCGTCTTTCCAGTACGGACCATGCGGACCCGGTGCCATACGCCATTTCGGTGAACCGTCCTTATTGCTCACGGCTTCAGACTTGGTCATCGGCGCGGTGAAGGCGGTGTACCAGAAAATTTGCTGGGCGATTTCGCCCTGTCCAGGCACCGGGCCGGATTCGGAAAAAGTCATGCCGCTGGCGACCGGCGGTGCGTATTTTTTCATCCAGTCGATGTATTTGGTCAGCGCAAAGACGGCGGCCGGAGAATTGGTGGCACCGCCGCGCGCCATCGAAGCGCCTACTGGTGTGCACTTGTCGTCGGCGACACGGATGCCCCATTCATCGATCGGCAAACCGTTCGGGATACCCTTGTCGGCCGCGCCTGCCATCGACAGCCAGGCATCAGTGAAACGCCAGCCCAGCGACGGATCTTTTTTGCCATAGTCCATGTGGCCATACACCTTGTGGCCGTCCAGTTCTTTCACATCATTGGTGAAAAAAGCGGCGATGTCTTCGTAGGCGGACCAGTTTTGTGGCACGCCGAGGTCATAGCCGTATTTGGCCTTGAACTTGTCCTGCAAATCCTTGCGCGCAAACCAGTCGGCACGGAACCAGTACAGGTTGGCGAATTGCTGGTCCGGCAGCTGGTACATCTTGCCATCCGGCGCGGTCGTGAAACTGGTACCGATGAAGTCCTTCAGGTCCAGACCCGGATTGGTGTAAGCCTTGCCGGCAGCGGCCATGTAATCGGTCAGTGCGATGGTCTGGCCGTAGCGGTAATGGGTGCCGATCAGGTCCGAGTCATTGACCCAGCCGTCATAAATCGAGCGGCCCGATTGCAGCGAGGTCTGCATTTTTTCAACCACGTCGCCTTCTTGAATCACGTCGTGATTGACCTTGATGCCGGTGATTTCCTCGAAGGCCTTGGCCAGCACTTTGGATTCGTAGACGTGGGTATCAAGGGTTTCCGAGACCACATTGATTTCATTAACGCCTTTGGCCTTGAGCTTGGCGGCAGCGTCGATGAACCATTTCATTTCTTCGAGCTGCTGTTTTTTGGTCAGTGTCGATGGCTGGAATTCTTTGTCCACCCATGACTCTGCGGCCTTCATGTCGGCCCAGGAGGAACCGCTGATCAGCATTGCCGCGATAGCGACTGCTGTTAATTTTATTTTCATCTCTGTCTCCAATGGAATTCTCGCCTGACTTGTTCCACCTGCCGCTGGCGAGCGCGACGGCAAGTGGTGATGCAGCGGGCTTACTCGCAGGTCAGCCCCAGCGCATCACGATCAACAACACGATAAAACTGAGGACGGTGCCGGGCCATTGCGCGCCGGTGGTCAGTGCAGTCCAGCCCAGATTGATATAGGCCGCAGTGAGCAAACTGATAAACAGCCGGTCACCCCGGGTCGTGATCATCGGGATGAAACCCTTGCGTTCTATGGTCGGCGACTTGAGTTCCCAGATCGTCATCCCGGCCAGCATCAGGGCCACCGAGACAAAGAAAATCGCCACCGGCATGGTCCACTCCATCCAGCCAAATAAGTGTTCCATATCAAACCCTTCCCATCGCAAAACCCTTGGCGATATAGTTGCGCACGAACCAGATCACCAGCGCACCCGGCACGATGGTGAGCATGCCGGCAGCGGCCAATGTGCCCCAGTCCATGCCGGAGGCCGAGACCGTGCGGGTCATGATGGCCGCAATCGGTTTTGCATCAATCGAGGTCAGCGTGCGCGCCAGCAGTAGCTCAACCCAGCTGAACATGAAGCAGAAGAACATCGTCACGCCGACACCGGACTTGATCAGCGGCAGGAAAATCCGCAAGAAAAAGCGTGGAAAGCTATAGCCGTCGATATACGCGGTTTCATCGATTTCTTTCGGCACGCCGGACATGAAACCCTCCAGAATCCAGACCGCCAGCGGCACATTGAACAGCATGTGCGCCAGCGCCACGGCCAGATACGTATCCATCAGTCCGACTGTCGAATAGAGCTGGAAAAATGGCAGCAGAAACACCGCCGGTGGCGTCATCCGGTTGGTCAGCAACCAGAAAAACAGATGCTTGTCGCCCAAAAACGAATAGCGCGAAAACGCATACGCCGCCGGCAATGCCACGGCCACCGACAACACCATGTTCATCAGCACATAGCTGATCGAGTTGATGTAGCCGCTGTACCAGGACTCATCGGTAAAGATGGTCTTGAAATTTCCCAGCGTCAGGTCAGTTGGCCACAACGTCATCACGCCGACGATCTCTTCGTTGGTCTTGAGTGACATGTTGAGCATCCAGTAAATCGGCAGCAGCGACAGCAACAAGTAGAACGTCAGCAAGGCGCCACTCATACGTTTGTTCATCATGCTTTGTCTCCCGTTTTATCGCCGGTACCGGCACGCTGCATCCAGTTGTAGAGCACGAAGCACAGCAGCAGGATGATGAAAAAGTAAATCAGAGAAAAGGCTGCCGCGGGGCCGAGGTCGAACTGGCCGACCGCTTTCTGGGTCAGGTATTGCGACAGGAACGTCGTTGCATTACCCGGCCCGCCACCGGTCAGCACGAACGGTTCGGTGTAGATCATGAAGCTGTCCATGAAGCGCAGCAGCACGCCGATCATCAGCACGTTGCGCATCTTCGGCAATTGGATGTAGCGAAATACCGCCCAGCGCGAAGCCCCGTCGATGCGGGCGGCCTGATAGTAGGCATCCGGGATCGAGCGCAAACCGGCATAGCCGAGCAGCACCACCAGCGGCGTCCAGTGCCAGACATCCATCACCAGTACCGTCACCCACGCGTCCATCGAATTACCGGTGTAGTTGTAATTGATACCGAGCTGGTTCACCACGACACCGAGCAGACCGATATCGCTACGCGCAAAAATTTGCCAGATGGTGCCGACTACATTCCATGGGATCAGCAGTGGCAGGGCGATCAGTACCAGCGCGAGCGAGGCGCGCCAGCCGGTGGCCGGCATGGTCAGCGCAATCAGTACGCCGAGCGGTAATTCGATGGCCAGTACCGACAGCGAAAAAATTATCTGGCGCAGCAACGCGCCGTGCAGTTCGGGGTCACGCATGATGGTCTTGAACCACTCGGTACCGACGAACACGCTACGCGTTGGACTGAGAATGTCCTGTACCGAATAATTCACGACCGTCATCAGCGGCAGGACGGCCGAGAACGCCACGCAGATCAGTACCGGCAGGACCAGCAGCCAGGCCCGGTTGTTATAAGTTTTCATGTCAGACCCACCCGTTTGTCGTTGACGTAAAACAGCGTGCGCTGCGGCGGAAAAACCAGCCAGGCCGGAGCGCCGGCGTCACCTGCGCTGACCGGCAATTTGGCGGCGATGACCTGCGTGCCAAGCTGGAACTCGGCCAGGTAATGGGTGCCGAGATTGCGCATCGAGTGCACCGTGGCTTCGATCGCATCAGCCCGTGGTGCGCTCAGACAGTCGATAAATTCCGGACGGATACCGACGGTTGTCTGGCCCGGCGTCTGCGCCAGCCGGGCTTGCACCGTGGCGGGCAACGGCAAGCGGTTACCGGCCAACAGCGCATGGCCATCGCTGACTTCGCAGCGCATCAGGTTCATGCCGGGGTTGCCGATGAAGTACGCAACAAAGGTATGGTCCGGTTGTTCGAAGAGGTCCTGGGCCGAACCAATTTGCACTACTTCGCCCTGCGTCATCACGACCACCTGATCGGCAAAAGTCAGTGCTTCAACCTGATCATGGGTCACGTAGATCAGCGAGAGTTTGAGCTCGTGATGAATCTCTTTGAGCTTGCGGCGCAGCAGCCATTTCAGATGCGGGTCGATGACGGTCAGCGGTTCGTCGAACAGCACGGCGGCGACATCGGGACGCACCAGGCCGCGCCCGAGCGAAATTTTTTGTTTGGCATCGACGGCCAGTCCGGCGGCGCGATGCCTGAGGTCCGGTGTCAGTTCCAGCATGTCGGCAATATGCAGCACGCGTTCGCGGATGGCGGCTTCTTTCCAGCCGCGGTTACGCAGCGGAAAAGCCAGATTGTCATACACGGTCATCGTGTCGTAGATCACCGGAAACTGGAATACCTGTGCAATGTTGCGCGCTTCCGGCGGCAGTTGCGTGACGTCCTTGCCATCGAACAGCACCTTGCCATGCGAGGGCTTCACCAGTCCGGAAATGATGTTGAGCAGCGTGGTCTTGCCGCAGCCGGAGGGCCCCAGCAGTGCATACGCGCCACCGTCGTCCCAGGTCATCGTCATCGGGCGCAGGGCGTAATCGCTGGGCTTTTGCGGGTCCGGCAGATAGGCGTGCGCCAGTTCCTGTAATTCGATACGGGCCATGGTTATGCTCCTGCTATTGGCTGGGTCGGCGCGAACAGCAAGGCACCGGCGGGATCAAAAATCAACAGGTCGTCAGGCCTGAAATACACGGTACAGCGCGCGCCGATAGCAAACGTATGCACACCGCTCAGTTGCGCCACCAGGGCCAGTTCGGCGCGATGCAAGTGGGCATAGGTTTCGGAGCCGCTGATCTCGGACAGGTCGACTTCGGTTTCAATGGCGATGGCATTTGGTTGTTCTTGCGTCAGTCGCAAACTGTGAGCGCGCAAGCCGAGCATCACCTGCGTCAGATTGCCGATCTGGCCGCGCTGAGCCGGTGACAACGCAATCACCAGTCCGTCATCGAGCAGCGCATTCCCATCGGTAGCGATGGTGGCGGGCATCAGATTGATCGGCGGATCGCTGAAAGTGCGCGCGCTCTGGATGCAATTGGGCGCGTTGAAGACATCGAGCGTGCGGCCTTGCTGGAGCAGGCGACCCTCGTGCAGTACCGCGATGTGGCCACCGAGTTGCAAGGCTTCGAGCGGTTCGGTGGTGGCATACACGACGGTGGTGCGGCCATCGGAAAACAGCTCCGACAATTCCTTGCGCAATTCTTCGCGTAGCTTGTAATCGAGGTTCACCAGCGGCTCGTCAAGCAGCAGCAGTTCGGTATTTTTGATCAGGGCACGGGCCAGCGCGCAGCGTTGTTGCTGGCCGCCGGACAGCTGGGCCGGCACGCGCTCCAGATGTGCGGTGATGTGCAGGCGTTCTGCCATGTCGTGCACGCGGGTGCGGATTTCAGCTTCGGGTACGCGCTGAATGCGCAACGGCGAAGCGATGTTTTCGAATACCGAAAACGACGGGTAGTTGATGAATTGCTGGTACACCATCGCCAGATTGCGCTGCCTGACCGGCACGCCGGTGACATCGACGTCGTCGACCAGCACACGGCCACGCGTGGGTCTGTCGAGTCCGGCCATGACCCGCATTAGCGTGGTCTTGCCGGCTTGTGTGGTGCCGAGCAGCACGTTGATCGTGCCGGGCACCAGGGCCAGGGACAACGGATACAGATGGTCCTGGGCACCATGCTTCTTGCTGATGTTTTCTAATACGAGGCGCACTGTGTCTCCTGCTATGTTGTCGCGTCGGCACTCTGATGGGCCGATCGCGCGGTGGTCGTTTCTAATTTTAGTGGTGTGAGGCCATCCAGCTGTCGAGTTGCTCTGCCGTATTGGCCGGCAGATGCAGCCCCAGTTTCGAGCGACGCCACAAGATGTCGGCGGCGCAGCTGGCCCATTCATGTTGCATCAGGTAGTGCACTTCAGCGGCATACAACCCTGCGGCGATTTCCTCACCCATATCGGCCAGGCTGGTTTTTTCTGCCAGCAGCAAATCGATGCGGGTACCGTAAGCGCGCGCATAACGTGCCACCAGTTTGGCTGGCAACCACGCATATTTTTTCTGCAAGCCCTGCACGTACTGATCGAACTCCAGCACCGCACGATTGGCCGGGACGGGGCCGTACAGGTCGCCGCCGGGCAGGCAGGCAGTTTCCGTCCAGCTTGGCTTGTCGTTGCCAAGCGTCGGGGCAATCAGATTGACGGCTTCTTCGGCAAGCTTGCGGAAGGTCGTGATCTTGCCGCCAAAGATTGACAGCATCGGCGCACCGCCCGCATCAGTACCGGTATCCATGTCGAGCCGGTAATCACGCGTCACTTTGGACGCGGATGCTGACGCATCGTCGACCAGCGGGCGGACACCCGAGTAGGACCATACCACGTCGGCTGGAACGATCGGTACTTTAAAATACCGGCTGGTTAGTTCGCACAGATAGTCGATCTCTTCCTGCTCGATTGCGACGTGATTGGTGTCGCCTTTATATTCGTGATCGGTGGTGCCGATCAGCGTGAAGTCGTCTTCATACGGAATCGCGAACACGATGCGGCCATCCGGATGCTGAAAAATATACGCGTGCGGATGGGTGAACAAACGCTTGACGACGATGTGACTGCCCTTGATCAGGCGTACGGTTTTGCTCGATGGCTGATGCGCGGTCTCTTTCAGGAAATGCGCGGCCCAAGGTCCGGCGGCATTGACGACGCCACGCGCCTTGACCACGGCCGTTTCGCCGGCTTCATTGCGCAAGGTCACATCCCAGTGCTTGTCGTTGCGTTCGAGCGAGACGCAGGTAGTGTGGGTATGCACTTGCGCGCCACGACTGGCCGCGTCGATCGCATTGAGCACGACCAGCCGCGCATCATCGACCCAGCCATCGGAATACATGAAGCCGCGCGTGAAGGTCGATTTGAGCGGCTTGCCGGTCGGGTCGATGCGCAGATTCACGCCGTTTGATCCGGGCAGCATTTCGCGGCGGGCGAGTTTGTCGTACAGGAACAGACCCATGCGGATCATCCAGGCCGGACGCTGGCCTTTGTCATGTGGCATCACAAAACGCAGCGGCCACATGATGTGCGGGGCTGAGCGCAGCAAGACTTCGCGCTCTATCAGCGCCTTGCGCACAAGACTGAATTCGTAAGTTTCGAGGTAGCGCAGACCGCCGTGGATCAGCTTGGTTGAGGCCGACGAAGTGTGCGCAGCGAGGTCGTCTTTTTCGCACAGCAATACGGACAACCCGCGGCCTGCGGCGTCGCGGGCAATGCCTGCGCCATTAATGCCGCCACCGACTATCAGCAGGTCGACCGTAATATTTGTTTCGACGTTTGATTGATTGTGGACCATCTTGATCTCGCCTCCGTACGCAAATTTAGCTATGATTCAAACAATAAGATACGACATAAACCGAACAGTAACCAACATTTATTTTGTTTATTTAATTTCGTTTCGGTTCGTTTAGCAAAAATTACAAAAATCTGGAGAACTTTGATGACGCTCAATCCCCGTCAACGGCAGTTGCTGGAAGTGGTCCGCAAACGCGGCACGATCTCGGTGGAAGAGCTGGCGCAACAGCTCGACGTGACGCCGCAAACGGTGCGGCGCGACGTCAAGCACATGGAGTTGGCGCGCTTGCTGGCGCGCTACCACGGCGGTGTTGGCTTGCCGTCCTCGGTCGAGAATATTGATTACACGCAGCGCCAGATTCTCAACAATGATGCCAAGCAGCGCATCGCCGCCGCAGTTGCCGCCCGTGTGCCGCCCGGCAGTTCGTTATTGATCAATATCGGGACGACCACCGAAGCGGTTGCCCATGCATTAATGCGCCACAAGGGCTTGCATGTGGTGACCAATAATCTGAATGTTGCCACCATCCTGTCGGATAACCCGGACTGCGAAGTCATCGTCACCGGCGGTCTGGTGCGCAGTCGCGACCGCGGCATTGTCGGCGAAGCGACCATTGATTTCATCCGTCAGTTCAAGGTCGATATCAGCATCATCGGGGTGTCGAGCATCGAGGCCGACGGCACGTTGCGCGATTTCGATTCGCGCGAGGTCAAAGTGGCGCAAGCGATCATCGACCAGGGCCGCGAAGTCTGGCTGGTAGCCGATAGCGACAAGTTCGGCCGGCAGGCGCTGGTACGGATGGCGCACCTGTCGCAGATCAATGTGCTGTTCACCGATGCGGCACCGCCCGACGAACTGGTCGCGGTGCTGAAAGCAGCACAAGTGACGGTCGTGGTGGCGACCTGAGCGGAGCGGCAGGCGTAGATACTTGCAGTACTTTTCTCATTGTGGATGCGTGTTGCACTCGCAAAATTTTTGCGCTTTGTGGTCACTCTCAACATTGTTTCGTAATGTGTGAGAAGGTATGGTCTGATTTTCGGCACAACCGAAAACCGAGATCATCTGTTCTTTCCACTTCACTAAATCAAAGGAAACACACCATGAAAAAAATTCTTCTCGCCGCAGTCATCGCCTCAGCCGCTTTCTCCGCCCAAGCCAAGGACATCGTCGACACCGCAGTCGGTGCAGGCAATTTCACGACCCTGGTCACAGCGATTAAAGCCGCCGGGCTGGTTGATACACTTAAAGGCAAAGGCCCATTCACAGTCTTCGCACCGACTGACGCTGCCTTTGCAAAAGTGCCGAAAGCTGACCTCGATGCACTGCTCAAAGACAAAGCCAAGCTGACTGCCGTGCTGACCTATCACGTTGTGCCAGGCACAGTGATGGCGAAAGACATCAAGGCCGGCAAGGTCAAGACTGTCCAGGGTTCGGAAGTAACACTGGCCACCATGGGCGGCGTCACAGTCAATAACGCCAAAGTCACCACGGCAGACATCGTCGCCGACAATGGCGTGATCCACGTGATCGACACCGTCCTGATGCCGAAGTAATTGCAATAGATCGACGGGAGCGGAGCGCAGGTCATGATCTGGCGTGCTCTCCGGTTCAACCGATAGCAGGAAACGAAAAACCCCGTCGTTATCATCGACGGGGTTTTTTTGTGTCTGCGTGTTCGTGCCGGTCGTGACGATCATTTCACGCATGACAGTATTTACACTTGCTCGAGAGCAGGATACGGAAAAACCCCGTCGTTACCACTGACGGGGTTTTGTATGTCTACGCTTGTGCTGGAAAATATCGGTCACTTTACTCACTGACCTGTTTGCAGGGGCAATATCCGAAGGACATTGCCCTACCTGCCAATCAGTCGGCCATCTTCGCCGCCCGCTGCTGGACATCTACCAGATCGCCACTGACTGCCGCCGTCAAACGTGATCCGTAGATCGGATCGGCCTTGTAAAAGTGCATCAGCATGATCTGTTTGATCTCGCTGTTGTTCACTTTGCCGAGGTCGGCTGCCAGGTTGCCAATCAGGTTGTCTTGCTGCTGCTTGCTCAGGGCACGGTAGAACACGCCAGCCTGGGTGAAGTTATCGGTCTTCTTGATGGCAGCCTGCATGGTTGTGCCCGTCAGCGGCGTCTGAACATATTTGTAGTCCGGATTTTCATTAGCCGACCCTGTCAGGCGGGATGGCTGGTAATTGACTTCACCGGAACGTCCACCTCGACTGCCCTGACCATCCGAGTTGCCGTTGTTGACCTTGACCAGTGGCGCATTGATCGGCAAGGTTTTATTGTTGGCACCGAGGCGATGCAGCTGGGAATCCGCATACGAGAACAAACGGCCTTGCAACATCTTGTCTTCCGAGGGTTCGATGCCGGGCACCAGGTTCGATGGAGCAAAGGCGGCTGATTCCGTGGTTTCAAAGAAGTTGTCCGGTACCTTATTGAGCGTCATTGTGCCCAGTAATGTTTCGGGCAGGTCGGGCCAGATCTTGGTCGCATCGAGCGGGTTGTAAGCGTAATTATCAAGATCGGCCGGCAGCATCGCCTGAACATACAAATCCCACTTTGGCAAATCACCGTTGCGAATGGATCCGTACAGGTCGTTGGTCAGATTGTTGAAGTCTTCGCCCTGCACGCGCGCGGCTTCGGCACGGGTCAGGTTCTGTTCGCCTTGCCGGCTTTTCCAGTGGAACTTCACATAGGTCACAGCGCCAGCCTGGTTGATCATCTTGAAGGCATGCACGCCATAGCCATCCATTTTCCGGTAGGACGCCGGAATACCCATGTCCGAGTACAGACGCGTCAGCTGGCTGGTACTTTCCGGCACATGGCTGAAGAAATCAAAGAAGCGGTTCGGATCCTGCACATTGGTGACCGGCGACGGCTTGAGAGCGTGAATCATGTCCGGAAACTTGATCGCGTCACGGATGAAAAAGATCGGAAGATGGATGCCAGCCAAGTCCCAGTTGCCTTCCTGTGTATAGAACTTGGTGGCAAATCCACGCGGATCACGCAGGGTTTCGGGCGAGCCTTTCGGATGGATCACCGTCGAGAAACGCACGAAGACCGGTGTCTTCTTGCCGGCGGCGGCAAACACATCCGCGCGGGTTAGTGCCGACGCATTGCCGGACGAAACAAACTCGCCGAACGCACCGGTACCGCGTGCATGCACCACGCGCTCGGGAATGCGCTCGCGGTCAAAGCGCTGCAGTTTTTCAATCAGATGGGAATCTTGCAGCAGCGACGGACCGTTCGGGCCGGCCGTTTGCGAATTCTGGTTATCGCCGACCGGCGATCCGTTGTCGCGGGTCATCGTCTGGGCGTGAGTGCTCGTGGCCAGTACGGCGACAAGACCAAGGACAGCGAGACGGGAAGCGGATAAGCGGGGGGATACAGACATCGGGTGACTCCAGGTAACTGCGCATGACTGCGCGATGGAGTCTTTATAACCCTATAGAGAAAAACTATATATTTGTAATTAGTGATTGCATTTAAAGATTATGGCTATGAGTGACAATAGCCAATCTACTTTTGCTATCACTGTTGTGTTAAATGAATGTATTGATCGTCGGGAATCGGGCCATACACAATGCGGGCCCTACTTTTTTGTGTGTGACGGTGTCAGCCTTGGCCTTGACTTCAGCCCTGCACCCCGAACTGCAACGCCGCCAGGCTCGCGTACAAGCCATCCAGTGCAACCAGTTCAGCATGGGTGCCCATCTCGACGATCTGTCCGTGTTCAAGCACGACAATACGGTCGGCCCGTTTGACGGTGGCCAGTCGATGCGCAATCACGACTGTGGTGCGTCCGACCATCGCGGCTTCGAGCGCGCTTTGGACCAGCCGTTCGGATTCGGCATCGAGCGCGCTGGTGGCCTCATCGAGCAACAGCAGCGGTGGATTTTTTAGCATCGCGCGGGCAATCGCAATACGCTGGCGCTGGCCGCCGGACAGGCGCACGCCGCGTTCGCCGAGGAAGGAGTGATAGCCCTCCGGCAAGCGTTCGATGAATTCGTGCGCGGCCGCCATTTTGGCAGCGGCAATGACCTCTTCGTCGGTCGCACCGGCACGGCCGTAGCGGATATTTTCCATCGCATTGGCCGAGAAGATCACCGTGTCTTGCGGCACGATGCCAATGGCACCGCGCAACGTATGCAGATCGAGCTTGGTGATGTTGACGCCGTCCAGCAGAACGTTGCCTTGCTGCGGATCGTACAGACGCAGCAGCATCTGAAACAGTGTGGTCTTGCCGGCACCTGACGGGCCGACGATGGCTACCGTTTCACCGGCCGGGATGATCAGCGACAAGTGCGACAGCGCGGGGCTGTCCGGGCGCGACGGATAATTAAACGTGACGTCGCTCAAGGTCAGCGTGGCACCGCCGGCACTGCGTGGCGGCAAGGCTTGCGGATGCGCGGGCGACTGGATTGGGGACTCTTCGGCCAGCAATTCGAGCAAGCGTTCGGTGGCACCGGCGGCGCGTTGCGCTTCACCCAGCACTTCCGACAAGGCACCGATCGAGCCGGCGACAATCGCGGCATACAGGATGAACTGGCCGAGCGAACCACCGGTCATCGTGCCCTGAATGACGGCATGCGCACCCAACCACAGCACGAACACGATGGCGCCAAATACCAGCAGGATGGCAATCATCGTCAACAACGAGCGGGCACGAATGCGCCGCATCGCGGTGACGAAGGCATTTTCGACCAGGCTGCTAAATCGCTGTGATTCAATTTTTTCATGCGTGAACGCTTGCACGGTCGGCATCGCGTTGAGGATTTCGCCGGCCATGGCCGAGGCGTCGGCAATGCGGTCCTGGGTATCGCGCGACAGCTTGCGCACGCGTCGGCCAAAAATCACGATAGGCGCGACCACCAGAAACAGTGCGCCAAAAATGATCGCGGTCAGCTTCACGCTGGTGATGAACAGCATCACCATACCGCCGATAAACAGCAGCACATTGCGCAAGGCCATCGAAATGCTGGTGCCGACTACCGACTGGATCAGCGTGGTATCGGTGGTCAGACGCGACAGCACTTCGCCGCTCTGCGTGGTCTCGAAAAATTGTGGGCTCTGCGTCACGACATGCGCATACACGGCGCTGCGAATATCGGCAGTGACGCGCTCGCCCAGCCACGATACCATGTAAAAACGCGCTGCGGTGGCGATGGCCAGCACGCTGGCGACGCCGAACAGGGCCAGAAAATACAGGTCGATATGATCGGCGCTTTTGCTGCCATTGCCGCCGAAACCGAGGTCGATCATCTGCTTGAAGGCATACGGCACGGCCAGCGTGGCGCAGGCCGCCACGATCAGTGCCAGGCCGGCGAGCATGAACTGGCGCAGATACGGCTTGAGGAAAGGTAGTAGTTCGGCCAGTGTGGCAAGACTGGCTTTTTTGGCGACCGGTGCAACGGCAGGTTTGGCCGCTGTCGCGGTGGTGGCGGAATCGGTGGAAGTCGTGGTGGTCGTGGTCATAGTTTCAAAGGTTTTACATAGCCGGTCATTTCCAGGTAACCGCGGCCTGCAGGTTGTCCTGCGCGCAGTATCGTCACACCCCCTTCCCAATACACCGATCCGGTCGACTGGCGCGAATCGAGCTCCTGATCGTCTTGCAGCGGAATCAGTTGCCAGGTCGTGCCGCCGGTCGTAATCCGTGTTGCTACCGGATACGATGCATTGGTGCGCGGTGAACGCCAGTGGCGATCCGGTGCGAAGTGTACTTGCTCCGGTCCGAATTGCGTGACAACACCGGACTTATCGCGCAGTGCAGCATGGGCCCAGAGTTTATCACCCTGCTTGTTGCGAATCTGAAAAGCCATCAGTGCCGCGCCATCGTCAAGGTTGGCACCCAGCCAGTCCCAGCCGCTGGCATCGGCATCGAGCACGCTGGTCGACCATTCGTGATCTAGCCACGCCGTGCCGGTGATGGCCACCGGCGCACCGTTGCGCGATAACTGACCGCTGACCTGCAATTGCGGCTGGCTGTAGTAATAGCTGGCTTGTTCAATACGCGGTCCCTTGCGCGAGTAACCGCCGTCGCCTTGCACCAGCGGCGGCTGGCTCGGCACCAGCGCTAGCTTCAGCGTGAAGTCGCGCGCGGTGATGCTGGCCTCGTAACTGCCGTCGGCATGACGCAGCAAACGCCAGTCATCGAGCAGGATGTCGGTATTGCCTTCGCGCGCATAGGCCAACCCGAAGCCGGCGCGCGCCGTGCGCTGATCGTGCACCAGCTTGCCCACCGCCGGGTCCGACAACGCGGCATGCGCGATGATCAGTTGCGACGGCGCAAAGGCGCTCGGGTTGCTGCGGTCATGCCCGGTGGCCGAGCGAAAAAAAGTGATCTGAAAGCCGAGTGGTTTCTTGTCCGGCGTTTCGATCCAGCCGGTGGCGTACCACCATTCGGTACGGAACTCCGGATGCGCTCCGAAGTCGGCCGGGAATTGCAGCGGCACGTTCGGTTTGACGGTGGCGAACACCGGCGCTGCCGCGTGACTCCAGCTGCAGACGGTGAGCAGAAGGACAGCGAGCCAGCGCATCACCAGTCCTCCCGAACCGCGCGAACGGCATCGCCGGCGACGGCACGCGAACCGGCGAACACGGCGGTCGCTGCCGACGACACCAGCAGCAAACTGGCCACTGCGGCGAGCATGATCCAGGGCATGTGCAATTGCATACTCCAGTGAAAAGATTGGGGATTGACGATAAAAATCAGCACCAGACTGATGACCCAGCCGAGCACGAAGCCGACGGCAATGCCGACGCCGGTCAGCAGGCCGCCTTCGACCCCGAGCACCAGCAGGATCTGGCGGCGCGTGACACCGACATGGCGCAGCATGCCGAATTCCTTGGCGCGCGCCAGCGTCTGCGCCGAAAAAGTCGCCGCCACGCCGAACAGGCCGATGACGATGGCGACCACTTCCAGCAAATACGTGACGGCGAAACTGCGGTCAAAAATTTTCAGGCTGAGGGCGCGGATTTCACCGGGGTCGGCAAATTCAACGGCGCTGCCGAAGGGCAGAGCACGCACGTCGCTGATGACTTGATCGGTCTTCACGTCCGGCTTGAAAAACAGCGCAGCGTCGCTGACATCGAGGTCACCGGTGAGTCGTTGATAATCGGCCAGCCGGATTTGCACGGCACCGGACTGGCGCGCGTAATCGCGCCAGACACCGACCACCTGAAACGGCGGCGCGTTGGCGCCGAGCGGCAACGTCACTTGCTGGCCGACCCGATAGTCATACAAGTCCAGCATCGCTTCCGAGGCCCACAGCGGCAGCACGCCGGCCGGCAGTTGCGTCGCATCGATGACATCGTCGGTCAGCGGCAAGCTGCGTCCCGGGTCAGCGGCATCGATAGGACGCGCCAGCAAAACGACGGCCGGACGCGTGGTGTCTAGCGTCAATGGCAAGGTGCGTAAAAATTCGGCACGCTGCACACCCGGCAGCGCGCTGAGCAAGCGCTGTTCGGCAGGCCTGAGCGCACCGGTATCGCCGCTGGAGGCCGTCCGCACATACAAGTTAGCCGACAATAACTGCACCAGCCAGTCATCGACCGAGACCCGGAAACTCGACACCATGATGGCCATCGCCACCATCAGGCTAAAGCTCGACAGCACGCCGCCCAGAGCAATCGACGCCTGATTGGGCGCATTGGCCAGCCGCGCCAGCGCTAGCATCGTCACGGGTTGGCGTTGCCCGCGCCGGCTCAGTGCGGCAAACACCAGCGCTGCAAAACGCGGCATCAGCGCGATCCCGCCGACCAGCAGCAAGGCCACCGCCAGATAACCGAACAGCGGCAACTCGAATACCGGCGGCAAGGTTGTCAGCACGGCTGCCAGTACCAGGCAGGCCAGTGCCGGCCACGGCGTCGACAGGCGCGCCAGCGCCACATCTTCGCTGCCTGATTTGAGCGCCGGTGCCGGTTGCGCGCGCGCCGCTTCGAGCGCCGGCGCCAGACTGCCGAGCAGCGCAATGCCGGTGCCAAGCACGAAGAAAATAATCGCCGTGACCCAATTTAATTGCACGGTCGGCCGGATGCCGGGGAAATAACCGCCGCCCAGATCGCCGCCGAAATACTGCAAGGCCAGCGCCGCCAGCACGTAACCGCCGACCAGTCCGACCAGCGAGCCTAGCGCACCGAGCAACGCACCTTCGAGCAGTACCTGACGCAGCAACAGACCGCGTGTCAGGCCAATCACCCGCAGCAGCGCAAATTGTGAACGTCGTCGCAGCACCGACAAGGCTTGCGTTGAAAACACCAGAAATGCACCTGTGAACAGCGCCACCAGTGCCAGCACATTCAGATTGACCCGGTAGGCGCGTGACATGTTGGCGCTACGGGCTTGCTGATCGGCGCTTTCGGTAACGAGTAAAGTCGGAAATTCGGTGGCGAGTGCGCTGCGAACGGTGGCGCGCGCAACGCCAGTGGCGAGCTTCAGATCGATGCGAGACAACTTGCCGAGCCGGTCGAAACGCCACTGCGCGGCCGCGATATCCATCACCGCAATACGCTGGCCGGGCCGGGCGCGAACGATGCCGCCGGCTACCCGCAGGCTGACCAGCGCGGTACCGTTTTGCAGTTGCAAGGTATCGCCAACCCGGACCTTGAGCCAGTCCTGCGCAGCGGGCGACAGGAAAATTGCGTCATCGGCCAGCGTGTCGAACGGCTGGTCGGCAGACGGTACCCCGAGCAGATCGGGCGCCAGCGACGAGGCACGGAACATGTCGATGCCAAGGATTTTCAGCGCGCCGCGCTGGCCCAGATTCTGATTCGGAATCGTGGCATCGATTTCCAGCACCGGATTGGCCAGCACGACACCGTCACGGCGCGCCAGTTGCGGATAGACTTTTTCATCGAACAGCGGTTGCGCACCGCGCACCTGCAAATCCGACTGACCGGTCAGGCTGCGCGCCGCCGCCGAGAATTCATTGAAGGCGGCGCCATTGATCAGGTCAATCGCAAAGCCAAGTCCGACCCCCAGCGCAATGGCCGCGATCGCTGCCAGTGCGCGCCACGGATGCGCGCGCCATTCGCCGAACACCAGCCAGCGCGTCAGCTGCGCGATCATGCAGCGGCAGTGACAGCGAGCGGGTGCAGGCCGGCGCTGGTCAGGATCAAGGTACGGTCGGCGGTCGCTGCTGCCGCCAGCGAGTGCGTGACCATGATGGCCGAGGCACCGTTGGCCTTGATCTCGGCGCGCAGCAATTGCAGCACGTCAGCGGCCGTATCGGGGTCGAGGTTGCCGGTCGGTTCATCGGCCAGAATCAGCGTCGGGCGATGCCCCAGCGCGCGTGCAATGGCGACGCGCTGCATTTCGCCGCCGGACAACTGGCGCGGAAAATCATTGCCGCGCCCCGTCAGGCCAACCTTGTCGAGCATGTCGGTCGCGCGGGCCAGCGAGCTGCCGTTGAGCAAAAGGGGCAAGCCAACGTTTTGCGCCAGCGTCAGGTGTGGCAGCACATGAAAAGCCTGAAAAATGAAGCCGAGCTTTTCACGCCGCAAGCGGGTGGCGTCATCGTCGCTCAAGCCCGAAATCGGTACGCCATCAATCAACACGCTGCCGCTGTCGGGCATGTCGAGTCCGGCGATCAGGTTCAGTAGCGTCGATTTGCCGACCCCGGATTCGCCCATGATCGCGATGTACTCGCCGGGCTGCAGCACGAAATCCAGCTGCGCCAGCACGACGCGACCATTGCCATAGGCTTTGCGCACCGCGCGGCATTCCAGTGCGGGCGACGTCATTTCCATCCGATCACCCAGACGGCCGCATCTTCAAGAGTGCGCCAGGCGATGGTGTCAGTGCGTCCGGAATGGACTGCTTGCAAATCGATATGGGTGATAGGTGAACCATCCTCGGGCACGATTACGCGCGACACCAGGAAATGTTTTTCGCGATTGATCGGGGTCAAGGCAGTCCATTTTGAAAGGAGGAGTTTTTTGGGGGAGATCGGCATGCGGTGAACTTTTGTTGAATAGACTAGACTGACGTCAGTTTAGTGCGGATTGCAAAACAAGGTTGGCATGCCCAACACCGCAGCAATCCGCGACAGCCCCGCTAATTTATTTCTTCAGGGAACACTATGGATCGTCGTACTTTTCTCAAAACCACCGCTATTGCTTCTGCTGTGTCTGTTGTCCCTTTCGGTCAAGCTGCTTTCGCTACCGAAGGGCCATGGCGCACCTTCGATGTGACGACTCGCGTGGAACTCAACAGCACCGGTGCCGCGAGCGTCTGGTTGCCGATTCCGACTGTGAACACCGATTACCAAAAAGTCCTGGAGACCACCTTCAAGACCGACGCCGGCAAAGCCCGGATCGTGGAGGACGCAACCTACGGTGCCGGTATCCTGGTTGCCCAATTTACGGCAAGCGAAAAACCAGTCGTCGAAGTCACCACCCGCGTCATGACGCGCGACCGCACGGTCGATCTGAACGCCGCACCGAACAACGAACAACTTGATCCGGCCGAACGCAAGCTGGCACTGGCCGCGACCGACCTGTTGCCAACCGACGGCATCGTGCTCACGACGGCACAGGAAATCACCAAGGGCGCCAAGACCGACCGTGCCAAGGCGCAAGCCATTTATGACTGGATCGTCGACAACACCCATCGCGATGCCAAAGTGCGCGGATGCGGTGTCGGCGACATCAAGTCGATGCTCGAATCGAATAATCTGGGCGGCAAATGCGGTGACCTCAATGCGCTGTATGTCGGTCTGGCGCGCGCGGTTGGCGTTCCGGCGCGTGATGTCTATGGCGTGCGCGTCGCTGATTCCCGCTTGGGTTACAAATCGCTGGGTAAGTCCGGCGATGTCACGAAAGCCCAGCATTGCCGCGCTGAAGTCTATCTGGCCGGTTACGGCTGGGTGCCGGTTGATCCGGCCGATGTGCGCAAGGTCGTGCTCGAAGAGAGCGGTGGCTTGCCGCTGACCGACGTGAAAGTTGAAGCAGCCCGCAAGCGTCTGTTCGGTTCGTGGGAAATGAACTGGATGGCCTTTAACTACGCGCATGACGTGCAGCTCCCGGGCGATAAAAAAGGCAAGGTCGGCTTCTTCATGTATCCGAACGCGATGATCATCGAAGACGGCAAGGCCGCCCGAGTGGATAGCCTCGACCCGACCAACTTCCACTACACCATCACGTCACGTGAAATCGTTGGTTGACCGGACTTGATGCACATATCATTTCGCACGTTGCTGCTGGTAGTAACGACGTGGCTGGCCCTGATGGCAGCCCCGATAGCGCAGGCGCAAGCGGCCTGGGTCGCGTATTCCGGCCAGGGCCAGCCGCCGATGCCGTTGCTGCTCAACGACCTCGATGGCAACCCGGTCGACCTCGCCAGCCTGAAAGGGCAAGTCGTACTGGTGAATTTCTGGGCCACCTGGTGCGAGGGCTGCCGGGTCGAAATCCCGGCACTGAACCGCTTGCAGCAACGCTTCAAGCAGCCCAAGTTGCACATCCTCGGTGTCAACATCGGCGAAGGCAAGGCGCGCATCGGTCAGTTCACCCAGCGTATTCCGATCCAGTACACCATTTTGCGTGATGCCGACTCCGTAGCCATGAAAGCCTGGCGCGTTCGCATCATGCCCACCACCTTCCTGATCGACAAGCAAGGCCGGCTGCGTTATGAGCTGGCGGGCGAAGCCGACTGGGACGATCCCACCATTCAGGCACCTGTCCTCGACCTCTTGAAATAGGAGACTGACCTTGGCCCAGTTCATTCAGCGTTTTCACGCCGACAAATCTGCCATTCGTGACGAACTGCTGACCGGCTTGCAAGCGCCGCAAGCCAGCACGTCACCCAAATATCTGTACGACGCGCTTGGCTCAAAACTGTTCGAAGCCATCTGCGAATTGCCCGAGTACTACCCGACCCGCACCGAAGCAGCCATCTTCGATGCCCATGCCGACGAGATCGCTGCCTCTGTCGGGCGCGGCCGCACGGTCATCGATCTCGGTGCCGGCAACTGCGCCAAGGCAGCGCGGCTGTTCCCGGTACTGGAGCCGGCGCATTACGTGCCAATCGATATCTCGGTTGATTTTCTGCGTGAGTCGGTCGATACCTTGCAGCAGCGTTTTCCGGAGATGGAAATCACGGCGCTCGGGGTCGACTTTTCGGCTTCGCTCGCGTTGCCCGATAACGTCGGTCCGGCCCAGCGGCTGTTTTTCTACCCGGGCTCGTCGATCGGAAATTTTTCTCCGGACGACGCGGTGGCGTTTCTGTCGCGACTGGCGCAGGCGGGTGATGACGACGGTGGCCTGCTGATCAGCGTTGATCTTGTCAAAGCCAAACCGGTACTTGATGCGGCGTATGACGATGCGCTCGGCGTTACGGCATCGTTCAACCTGAACCTGCTCAATCATCTCAACGAAGTACTGGATGCCGACTTCAACGTGCGCAGCTGGCAGCATGTCGGTTTCTTCAACACCGAGCTGAGTCGCATCGAAATGCACCTCGAAGCAAAGACCGCACAGACCGTGCGCTGGCGCGGGGGCCAGCGTGATTTTGCCGCCGGCGAGCGTATCCATACCGAGAATAGCTACAAGTACACGGCTGAGAGTTTCACCGCGTTGCTCGAACGGGCTGGCTTTACGTTACAACAGGCCTGGATCGATCCGCTGGGCTGGTTCATGGTCTGTCACGCGAAGGTCAACGAAAGCCAGGCGTGAACGCGCCGGCCAAATTGGCCGAATTGGCCGACTGCGGACAACTCGCGACGGATTTTGCGCAGACGCGGGAGCGTACCGTCGCGCTGGTTGCACCATTGTCGGCCGAAGACGCGTGCGTGCAATCGATGCCCGACGCCAGTCCGGCCAAATGGCATCTGGCCCACACCACCTGGTTTTTCGAGACCTTCATTCTGGAGCGTTTCGAAACCGGTTTTCAGCCCCATCACGAGGCCTTCCGGGTCCTGTTCAATTCGTATTACAACGGTGTCGGCGAGAAGCATGCGCGGGCGCAGCGCGGGATGATCACGCGACCATCGCTGGCTGACGTGCTGGCTTATCGAGCGGCGGTCGATTTACGCATCACGGCCTTGTTGGAGAACGCCTCGCCAGAGCTGGAAACGCTGGTCCGTCTCGGACTCCAGCACGAGCAACAGCATCAGGAATTGCTGCTCACCGACCTCAAGCACTTGCTGTCGATGAATCCGTTGTCGCCGGTCTACGCGCGCGATGCGATGTTGCCGCCGGTGCGGCGCGCGCCGCCGGGCTGGCATCGCATCGACGCAGGTATCGTCGAGATCGGCGTCGATGACGATGCATTTTTCTTTGATAACGAGCGTCCGCGTCACCGCCAGTTCGTCGAAGGATTTGCGCTGGCTACCACGCTGGTTAGCAATGGCGACTATCTGGCATTTATCGATGCCGGCGGGTATGCCGATGCCGCACTGTGGCTCTCCGAAGGCTGGGACTGGGTCTGCCAACACGCGATCACGCAGCCGTTGTACTGGCATCTTGCCGCTGCCGGTTGGCAGGAATTCACGTTGCGCGGTCTGCAGCAGCTGGACTTGCAGCGCCCGGTCATCCATCTGTCCTACTTCGAAGCCGACGCCTATGCGCGCTGGGCCGGTGCGCGTTTGCCGACCGAAGCGCAATGGGAATCGGCGGTGCAATCGGCCAGTCCCGATACCTTCGATGACCTGTTCGGCGCGTGCTGGCAATGGACCTCCAGCAGCTATGCACCGTATCCGGGTTTCGCCGCTGCCGATGGCGCGCTGGGCGAATACAACGGTAAATTCATGGTCAATCAGTATGTGTTGCGCGGCGGTTCGTGTGTCACGCCGGAGGGTCACGCCCGCGCCACGTACCGGAATTTTTTTCCGGCGACGGCGCGCTGGCAGTTCAGTGGTGTACGGTTGGCGCAGTAGTCCTTTTCAGGAGATTTCGTGATCGAGCTTTATTACGCCCCCGGCAATGCCAATCTGGCACCGCATATTTTGCTCGAAGAACTCGGTATTCCGCATACGCTCACATTGGTCGATCGCGACAACGCCGTGCATCGCGGCGAGGCCTATCGCAAGCTCAACCCGAACGGTCTGATCCCGGTGCTGATCGACGGCGACCTGGTGCTGTATGAAACTGCTGCAATCTGTCTGCACCTGGCCGACACGCATCCCGACGCGCAGCTCGCGCCACCGCTCGCCAGCGCTGCGCGCGCGCATTGCTACAAATGGCTGATGCATCTGACGAATACCGTGCAGGCTGACATGATCACCTATTTTTATCCGGAGCGGATGGTCGACGATGCCGCCGCTGCGTCCCAGGTGAAAGCCCACGCCGAAGCGCGGCTGGCACGCATGTTCGACCTGATCGATGCCGAACTCGCGGCCGGCGGGCCGTACCTGTTGGGTGCGCAGTTCAGCATTGTCGATCCGTACCTGTTCATGTTGTCGCGCTGGAGCCGGTTGATGGCACGGCCGGCCCGTGAGCGCGTGGCGCTGGGGCGGTATCTGGCGATGATGGCGTTGCGGCCGTCGGTGCAGAGGGCGTTTGCGGCGGAGGGGATTGCTGCGCCGTTTTGTTGAGATTCAATGCGTGTACGTTGCAAGGTGGGCGGTGCAATGCCCTGCGGTTATTGCACCGAATGTCCTGACTGCAGTCGCCAGAGTCGATAGGTAAAGTTACTGATAGCTTGACGATTCAAGCGGCAATCTTTGTTGGCGACGTGCCGTCCCCGCGTCCGGCCAGCAACCCGGCGATTGAGATATCTTCGTCTAGGGCATCCCAATGAAGGCCATTGGCCGAGAGCTCACATTGCTCGCGTTGTTCGTGTGTCGCATGTAGCAGCCTTGGAAACCACGCCAGCGGCACCCCCAGCGTGCGACCATCCGACAACACGACCCACATGCTGTTGTCATCAAATTTGACGGATTTAGCGGAAGTAGTCATTCCAGGTCCTTTCAATAAGCATGGCATTTTTTTCTGCAATGTCGGTAAGTTCCCGCAGAGTCCGTGCATCAAGTCCATCGCTGTCACTCAAACAAACGGCGGGATGTAACCAGAACTTTGCTTCACCGTCACTACTGCGGACATGCACGTGTACTGGCTCTCTCGGACTACCTTCATTCGAGTAGAAGAAAAAGCGGTATCCCTTGTATCGAAACACAACCGGCATTGGGTTCTTTCGGATGATTTTTTTTGAGAGCCAGGGAACCTGCTGTTCCGTCTTACTCAAGGTCGTAGCTTTGCACAAATCAGCCAACTATTTCAAGCGATATAAGCAATCATTGTGGCTGTCCTGACGCCTCACTCCCCTCGCAGCTTGCGCCACAACGTCGTCCTGCTCACCCCCAGATATTTCGCCGCCGCTTCCCGGTTGCCATCGAAGCGCGCTAGCACTTCCGTCAGCGACTCCGTCGGCGCGCTGCTCAGCACCATCGGTGCGACGGCTCCGGCGCGCATTAATTCCGGCGCGACTGCCAGCAACAATCCGGGTGACAACGCTTGCAGCGGTTCGGCCGCCAGATACAGCGCTACCCGTTCCATCATGTTGCGCAATTCGCGTACATTGCCCGGCCAGCCATACCCCGCCAGCAGAGCCGAACAGGCCAGCAGTTCGGCATGCAGGTTCGCATGCGGACGCAAGCCCATCGCCGCCAGTGCATTTTTGAGGCACCAGCCGGCCAGTTCGACCTGGTCGTCGGGCCGTTCGCGCAGCGGCGGCAAGGTCATCCGCAAGACGCCCAGCCGATAAAACAGGTCGGGCCGGAAGCGTCCTTCCTGCACGCGCGCGTCGAGGTCGCAATGGGTGGCGCTGACGATGCGCACGTCGACCGGAATCGGCCGGGTGCCGCCGACGCGCACGACTTCGCGTTCTTCGAGTACCCGTAATAACCGCGTTTGCAGTGGCAGCGCCATCTCGCCGATTTCATCGAGAAATAGCGTGCCGCGATGTGCCGCTTCAAACAGACCGGCGTGACCGCCGCGACGTGAGCCGGTGAACGCACCTTCTTCATGACCGAACAGCTCCGCTTCCAGTAGCGATTCGGCCAGCGCACCGCAATTCAAGGCCACGAACGGCTGGCGCGCGCGCGTGCTTTCGCGGTGGATGGCTTGCGCTGCCAGTTCCTTGCCGGTGCCGGTTTCACCCTGAATCAGCACGGTGGCCGGCGAGCGGGCGAACAGTGTGATGGCTTGCCGGGCCCGTTGCATCGCCGCCGATTCACCGCGTAAATCATTGAGGCCATGGCGCGCCCGCAAGGTGTCGGCGGGCGGGGCAGGGCGACGCCGGTTACTGTCGATGCGGGTGAAACGGGCGATGTCGAGTGCGTCGTCGAACGCATGCCGGATTGACGCAGCCGAATAGACAAACACGCCGGCCAGCCCGGCTTCTTCGGCCAGGTCGGTGATCAGACCGGCCCCGACGATGGCCTGAATGCCGGCGGCTTTCAGTTCGCTAATCTGCGCGCGCGCATCTTCTTCAGTGACGTAGCTGCGCTGGACGATATCGAGGCCGAAAGTGGCCTGGAAATCCGTGAGCTCGGACATGGTTTGCTGGTAGCTGATCAGTCCGATCCGGGGCGTGATCTTGCGCGCGCGTGCCAGTGCCTGCATCAGATCAAAGCCGCTGGCCTTGGCGATGATCACCGGCACCGACAAGCGGCTTTTGAGGTACGCCGCATTCGAGCCGGCGGCGATGACGGCGTCGCAGCGTTCGGTGACAAGGCGCTCGCGGATGTGGCGTACCGCATCTTCGAAGCCGAGATGGATCGGCTCGATCGTCGCGGCGTCGCCGTACTCGAGCATGATGTCGCGGAACAGGTCGTACAGGCGCGAGATCGAGACGGTCCAGATGACCGGCTTGTCATTCGGGTCGATGGAGACAGGAAGGTTGGGACGGTGCATGTTTCACCTTGGCGTTTCAGTGTTGCGAGTGTAACGCAGTTTGAAACGTTTCCGGGCGAGCGCTGTATTGGTGGCGAGGTCGCCTCTTGTTGCACTGCGCGGGTTGGCAGCAATCATCCGGAAGGTGGCACGGCGATTGCAATAGGGTGCGCAAGCAATTCCAATGAAACACACTCGAAAGTGACCCTCATGTCCCACTATTCCGCAGGTGCTGCGTTCCGCAAGGCGATGCAAGAAGAATCCCCGTTGCAAGTTGTCGGTGCCATCAACGCCAATCATGCGTTGCTGGCCAAGCGTGCCGGCTTCAAGGCCATCTATCTGTCGGGTGGCGGCGTGGCCGCCGGTTCGCTGGGCTTGCCGGACCTCGGCATCACGACACTCGATGATGTGCTGACCGACGTGCGCCGCATTACCGATGTCTGCGACCTGCCGCTGCTGGTCGATGTTGATACCGGCTTCGGTTCGTCAGCCTTCAATGTGGCCCGCACCGTCAAGTCGATGATCAAGTTCGGTGCCGCCGCGATGCACATCGAAGACCAGGTCGGCGCCAAGCGCTGCGGTCATCGTCCGAACAAGGAAATCGTCACGCTGCAGGAAATGGTCGATCGCATCAAGGCCGCCGTTGATGCCCGTACCGATGAGAACTTCGTGATCATGGCGCGTACCGATGCGCTGGCGGTCGAAGGACTGGAAGCCGCACTGGAGCGCGCGATCGCCTGTGTCGAAGCCGGTGCCGACATGATCTTCCCGGAAGCCATTACCGAACTGGCGATGTACAAGCAGTTCGCCGGTGCCGTCAAGGTGCCGGTGCTGGCCAACATTACCGAGTTCGGTGCCACGCCATTGTTCACCGTGGACGAACTCAAGGCGGCTGATGTCGGACTGGTGCTCTATCCGCTGTCGGCTTTCCGCGCGATGAACAAGGCCGCCGAAAACGTCTACACCGCGATCCGTCGCGATGGCTCGCAGCAAGCCGTGGTCGACACGATGCAGACTCGCAAGGAGCTGTACGACCGCATCGATTATTACTCGTACGAAGACAAGCTAGACGCGCTGTTCGCTGCACAGAACGCCAAAAAGTAATCGCCACACAATTCAAAAAAGAGAGACACACCATGACCGAATCCGTACCTGCTTTCAAGCCGAAAAAATCCGTCGCGCTGTCCGGCGTTACCGCCGGCAATACCGCACTGTGCACGGTCGGCAAGACCGGCAATGACTTGCACTATCGCGGCTACGACATTCTCGATATCGCCGACACCTGCGAATTCGAAGAGATCGCCCATTTGCTGGTGCACGGCAAATTGCCGACCAGCGCCGAACTGCATGCCTACAAGACCAAACTGAAAGCTTTGCGCGGCTTGCCTGCCAATGTGAAAGTGGTGCTCGAAGCGCTGCCGGCGTCATCGCATCCGATGGATGTGATGCGCACCGGCGTGTCGGCGATGGGCTGCATCCTGCCGGAAAAAGACGACCACAACACGCCCGGCGCACGCGACATCGCAGACCGCTTGATGGCGTCGCTGGGCTCGATGCTGCTGTACTGGTATCACTACAGCAGCAACGGCAAACGGATCGAAACACAAACGGATGACGAATCCATCGGTGCGCATTTCCTGCATCTGCTGCACGGCAAGAAGCCGTCCGAAGAATGGGAAAAAGCGATGCACACCTCGCTGATCCTGTACGCCGAACACGAGTTCAATGCCTCGACGTTTGCGGCGCGCGTGGTGGCCGGCACGGGTTCGGACATGTTCTCCGCGATCACCGGTGGAATCGGTGCGCTGCGCGGACCCAAGCATGGCGGTGCCAACGAAGTCGCGTTCGAAATCCAGAAACGCTACGACAATCCCGATGAAGCCGAAGCCGACATCCGTCGTCGCGTCGACAACAAGGAAGTCGTGATCGGTTTCGGCCATCCGGTCTATACCGTCTCGGATCCGCGCAACAAGGTCATCAAGGATGTCGCCCGGGCACTGTCGATCGAAGAAGGCTTGACCAAGATGTTCGACATCGCCGAGCGTCTCGAAACCGTGATGTGGGATGCCAAGCGGATGTTCCCTAACCTTGACTGGTTCTCGGCTGTGTCGTACCACATGATGGGGATCCCGACCGCGATGTTTACGCCATTGTTCGTCATCGCACGGACCTCCGGCTGGGCTGCGCATATCATCGAACAACGCATCGACAACAAGATCATTCGCCCGAGCGCCAACTATGTCGGCCCCGATGATCTGGCTTTTGTACCGATCAGCAAGCGCAAGTAAGCGCATGCAAGAACGAATTAGCGTTTCCACACCATTTTTTTAGGACGCCATGAATAGCGAATACCGCAAACCACTTCCGGGCACCAAGCTCGATTACTTTGATACCCGCGCAGCAGTCGATGCCATCACCCCCGGCGCTTACGCGAACCTGCCGTACACCTCGCGCGTGCTGGCTGAAAACCTGGTGCGTCGCTGCGATCCGGCGATGCTCAAGGCCTCGTTATTGCAACTGATCGAACGCAAGCAGGACCTGGATTTTCCGTGGTTCCCGGCGCGCGTGGTCTGTCATGACATCCTCGGTCAGACCGCGCTGGTCGACCTGGCCGGGTTGCGCGATGCGATTGCTGCCGAAGGCGGCGACCCTGCGCTGGTCAATCCGGTCGTGCCGACCCAGCTGGTGGTCGACCATTCGCTGGCGGTGGAATTTGCCGGCTTCGACAAGGATGCGTTCGCCAAGAACCGCGCTATCGAAGACCGTCGCAACGACGACCGTTTCCATTTCATCGACTGGACCAAGAAGGCGTTCAAGAACGTCGACGTGATCCCGTCGGGTAACGGCATCCTGCACCAGATTAATCTCGAAAGCATGAGTCCCGTTGTGCAGGTCAAGGACAACGTGGCCTTTCCGGACACGCTGGTCGGGACCGACTCGCATACCCCGATGGTCGATGCGCTGGGCGTGCTGGCCATTGGCGTCGGCGGACTCGAAGCCGAAAGCGTGATGCTGGGTCGCGCCTCGTATATGCGCTTGCCGGACATCATCGGCGTCGAACTGAGCGGCAAACCGCAGCCCGGCATCACGGCGACCGATACGGTGCTGGCGCTGACCGAGTTTTTGCGTAACGCGAAAGTGGTGTCGTCCTACCTTGAATTTTTCGGGGCCGGCGCGGCGCATCTGACGCTGGGTGACCGCGCGACAATTTCGAACATGGCGCCGGAATACGGTTCGACAGCGGCGATGTTTTACATCGATGCGCAAACCATCACGTATCTGAAATTGACCGGTCGTGATGACGAACTGGTCAAGCTGGTTGAAATCTATGCACGCGAAACCGGCCTGTGGGCCGATACGTTGACAGAGGTCAAGTACGAGCGCGTGCTGCACTTTGATCTGAGCACCGTGGTGCGCACGCTGGCCGGTCCGTCCAATCCGCACAAGCGCGTGCCGACTTCGCAACTGGCCGCACGCGGTATTGCGGGCAAGGTCGAGAACGAAGCGGGCCTGATGCCGGATGGTGCCGTGATCATCGCCGCTATCACCAGTTGCACCAACACCAGCAACCCGCGCAACATGATTGCCGCCGGGCTGCTGGCACGCAACGCCAACCGGCGCGGCCTGACCCGCAAACCGTGGGTAAAAAGTTCGCTGGCCCCCGGCTCGAAAACCGTCGCGTTGTATCTGGAAGAGGCCAAGCTGCTGCCCGAACTGGAAACCCTCGGCTTCGGCGTCGTGGCTTTTGCCTGCACTACTTGCAACGGCATGAGCGGCGCGCTCGATCCGGTGATTCAGGAAGAGTTGATCGCACGCGATTTGTACGCCACGGCCGTGCTGTCGGGTAACCGCAATTTTGATGGCCGGATTCATCCGTATGCGAAGCAGGCGTTTCTGGCGTCGCCACCGTTAGTGGTGGCTTATGCGATTGCCGGCACCATCCGTTTCGATATCGAAAAAGACGTGCTCGGTCTGGATCAGGATGGCAAGCCAGTGCTGCTGGCTGACATCTGGCCGCTCGATGAAGAGATCGACGCCATCGTCGCTGCCAGCGTCAAGCCGGAACAGTTCCGCAAGGTCTACACGCCGATGTTCGCACGCCAGGCTGATGATGGCGTGAAGGTCAGTCCGCTGTATGACTGGCGGCCGACCACTACCTATATCCGCCGTCCACCTTACTGGGAAGGCGCGCTGGCTGGCGTGCGAACACTGACCGGCATGCGACCGCTGGCCGTCCTCGGTGACAACATCACCACCGACCATTTGTCGCCATCGAACGCGATCATGCTCGACAGCGCAGCAGGTGCGTATCTGGCGAAAATGGGCTTGCCGGAAGTCGACTTCAACTCGTACGCGACGCATCGCGGCGATCACCTGACGGCGCAGCGCGCGACCTTTGCCAATCCGACGCTGAAAAATGAAATGGTCGTTGAAAACGGCAAGGTCAAGGCCGGTTCGCTGGCCCGCATCGAACCCGAAGGCCAGATCACCCGCATGTGGGAAGCGATCGAAACCTACATGGAACGCAAGCAGCCGTTGATCATCATTGCCGGTGCCGATTATGGTCAGGGTTCGTCGCGCGACTGGGCCGCCAAGGGCGTGCGGTTGGCGGGTGTGGAAGCGATTGCTGCCGAAGGCTTCGAGCGGATTCACCGGACCAACCTTGTTGGCATGGGCGTGTTGCCGCTGGAGTTCAAGGATGGTGTGAACCGTTTGACGCTGGGCATTGATGGCACCGAAACCTTCGATGTCATCGGCGACCGAACCCCGCGCAGCACGATGACGCTGGTGATCACGCGCAAGAACGGCGAACGCGTCGAGGTACCGGTGACTTGCCGTCTTGATACCGGCGAAGAAGTCGCGATTTACGAAGCCGGCGGCGTGTTGCAGCGCTTTGCGCAGGACTTTCTTGAATCGACCAAAGCGGCTTGATGGCTGGTTGACGCGGATGTAATGCGCGCGCGTGGGCACGGTGAAGCTGTGCCCACCCTACGATTTCACCACATCGGCCGTAGGTTGAGCTCACCGTTGAGCCCACGCGTGCGCACCACCGATCCGGTAGGGTGAGCTCACCGTTGAGCCCACGCGTGCGCACCACCGATCCGGTAGGGTGGGCTCGCCGTTGAGCCCACGCGCGCGCGCCAACGATCTAGTAGGGTGGGCTCGCCGTTGAGCCCACGCGCGCGCACCACCATCGATTCGGTAGGGTAGGCTCGCCATTGAGCCCACGCGCGCGCACCTCGTTTGTTTTTTCACAGGAGTCCATTCCCATGTTCCATCCCCCCCAAATTAAAATCCCCGCCACCTACATGCGCGGCGGCACCAGCAAAGGCGTGTTCTTCCGCTTGCAGGATTTGCCCGTTGCGGCCCAGGTTCCCGGCCCGGCACGCGATGCGCTGCTACTGCGCGTCATCGGCAGTCCCGACCCCTACGGCAAGCAAATCGACGGCATGGGTGCAGCCACGTCCAGCACCAGCAAGACCGTCATCCTGTCCAAGAGCAGCAAGCCCGAACATGATGTCGATTACCTGTTCGGTCAGGTCGCCATCGACAAGGCCTTCGTGGACTGGAGCGGCAACTGCGGCAACCTGTCAGCTGCCGTCGGCGCGTTTGCGATCAGCAGCGGACTGGTGCACGCCAGCCGTGTGCCGAAAGACGGCATCGCCATCGTCCGCATCTGGCAAGCCAATATCGGCAAGAGCATCATCGCGCACGTACCCGTCACCAACGGCGAAGTGCAGGAAACGGGTGACTTCGAACTCGACGGCGTGACCTTTCCGGCAGCCGAAGTGCAGCTCGAATTCATCGACCCGGCTGCCGATGAAGAAGGTGCAGGCGGCGCGATGTTCCCGACCGGGAACGTGGTTGATCAACTTGAGGTGCCCGGCGTCGGCACCTTCACGGTGACGATGATCAACGCCGGTATCCCGACGATTTTTGTCAATGCCGACGCGATCGGCTACACCGGGACCGAACTGCAAGGTGCGATCAATGGCGACGCCAAGGCGCTGGCGATGTTCGAGACCATCCGCGCTTACGGTGCTGTCCGCATGGGGCTAATCCAGCATATCGACGAAGCCGCCAAGCGCCAGCACACCCCGAAAGTGGCGTTCGTTTCGAAGCCGGCGGCGTATGTGTCGTCGAGTGGCAAAGCGGTCGCGGTGGCCGACATCGATTTGCTGGTGCGCGCGCTGTCGATGGGTCAGTTGCATCACGCGATGATGGGTACGGCGGCAGTAGCCATCGGCACGGCGGCGGCAATTCCGGGCACGCTGGTCAATCTGGCTGCCGGTGGCGGGGCGCGCAATGCGGTGCGATTTGGTCATCCGTCAGGAACCTTGCGGGTCGGTGCGGAAGCCAGTCAGGTCGATGGCGTGTGGCGCGTTGCGAAGGCGATCATGAGTCGCAGTGCGCGGGTGCTGATGGAGGGGACGGTGCGGGTGCCGGGGTAAATGGAGTAGTAGCTCGTCGCAGCACATGCCCTCATTGCCGCTATCCTGAAATCAATCGAGACAGCGTTGTTTTGGTTGGTCTTCGGGAAGGCTATTTTGTTTTCCAGTAACCAGGGTGGAGTCAAGAACCAAGTGCAACACGTTGATGGATCGTAGCCGATTCGGCCTATTTCATATTGTCGATGATCTCGCCATAGACTTCGAGCGGGCTTCGATAGTCGAGCACTTTGCGAGGGCGGGTATTCATCTGGTAAGCAATGGCGTCAAGATCATCCTGCGTCAGGTGCGACAAGTCGGTGCCCTTGGGCATGTACTGGCGCAATAATCCGTTGGTATTTTCATTGCTGCCGCGTTGCCAAGAGCTGTGCGGATCACAGAAGTAGACGGCAACGCCGGTGTGCGCTGTCAATTCGCGGTGCCTGTTCATCTCCCTGCCCTGGTCATACGTCATGGTCTTGCGCAACGGCTTGGTGACCTTGTTGAGGGCGACCGTAAAGCCCGCCAATGCCGACGCAGCGCTGGCGTCAGGCATGCGCTCCAGTATCACGCGGCGGGTAGTGCGTTCTACCAGCGTCCCAACCGCCGAGCGATTGAAGGCACCCTTGATCAAATCGGCTTCCCAGTGGCCGGGAATCGACCGGTCGGCCACTTCCGGCGGGCGGATGTGGAGGCTTTGCATCTCGGGGATGCCGCCACGCCGGTCTGTGCCACGTGAACGCGAGCGGCGCGTGTCGTTGCCCTGGTGCAGGCAGGCAATCAGTTCACGACGCAGTTCTCCGCGAGGCATCGCGTAGAGCGCGGTGTAAATGGTTTCGTGAGAGACACGCTGACTCGGATCAATGGGGGTCATGCGACGCAGTGTGCCGCCGATCTGTTGTGGTGACCATTGCTGATGCAAAAAATGGGTAACGACACCAAACAATGGACTAGCAAGATCAAGTTTGCGTACCGTGCGTGCCGTTCTGGCAGCCAGTCGGGCACGTCGGCCAGCATGCACCGGATCGTACGCCGTTGATTCAGCGCCGCTATTGCGTCGCAACTCTCGACTGCTGCTGCTCGGTGAGCGGTGCAGTGCATGGGTTATTTGTCGAATGCTTGGCTTTGTTGTTGCATCACCATGATCGTGGCACGTTCTTCGGCTTGAAGTTGTTGGTAGTGGTTTCGCATCGCCGCACCCTATCAGAGTTGGGTGTTGCACTTCAGTTTGGAGACTTCCAAGTTTAAGAAAAACTTCAGTCGACTTTAATTCAAATCAAATAAGATCCCTGCACGATTATAAAAATCCTTAGCGTCCGTGTCATTGTTTCCGAATTTGAGCTGAAAGGTCGGGCTTGAGGCATCTTTTGTATGAATAATTATGTTGTGCTCACAATATCGCTCATTTTTTCTAATAATCGAAAGTTCAATTTTTCGAAAATCAGCTGATGTGAAAATTTTTTTATTTTGCGGCTCTTTTAAGCCTGCCCATACAATCGATGGAATTGTATCGTCAAGCGCGACGAAACCGGGAAAAACAGGATACCTTATGATGAAGTTCAGTCCTTTCGATTTTGCATATTCGTCGAAAGCAATCCCAAGCCCCTTTGATCTTTTTTTTGCAGAGTATATGAGATATGCAATTATTATAATCGCGATAGGAATAATGAAAGACGTCATGGGTTTATCAATTTTGAGTTGAGAAGGAACACTAATGTGTTCGTCTATTTTTTAGAATGCAGGAAGGTGAATTCACGATCCTCATCGTAAGAAGATTTCCGTCGTTAAGCCATACTCTGATACATAAAGTTAAAAAACTATTTGAAATCAACGATGTTCCTAAAATGCTACATCATTGATTTTGAATGAATTTTAGGAATTACTTATAAAGGTATGCCGTTAAGCGTACAAGAAAACTCTTTTTTGTCGTTCGATTTTCACCATTGCGTAGGTATTTGTTCCGTCTGTTCTGCGACTTTCCAGCGTGATGTTGTTCAAAGAGTATCCAAGAGTACCTGCTACTTTTTACTTGACGACATTATCGGACATGAAGTTAGTTTTTTCGGCAACGCTAGAGCAGCCTACGAGTAAGAATATGAGAATACCAGGTGCAATAAAATTGCAAAGTTGTAGTGCAAAAAGCATTAGGATCCTCTCAGAGAATTTTTAAAGTTTTAAAAAATGATTAATGCTTAGTAAGTTTAAATGGCTACTATTTTTTGAGGAAAATAATTCCGTATGATATTAAGTATTTTCGATTGTGTTATTTCTACAATCGGAAAAGTTTAAAAATGGCTGATGTAAATATATAATAGTTTATACATTTTTAAGTAAGGTCGGAGAAGACGCCGTCCTTACTTAATATCAACTCTTGAGATAACAAACTGCGCTTGACTGTACAGAGTCTCTTTCTACAACCGCCAAGCTTGACGACAGCGGAATAAACAAAACGTCATCGGCCAAGGCACCGCCGTTGGCAACTGATGTCACGAATCCATTAGCAGCAGATCCCAAAGCCGTGTTGTAATTGAACGTTTCGTTAGAAATCTGACCGGCTGTGTTTGTAGCTTGTACCGCTGTTCCATTTACGGATAAGGTGCCAACTATTGTTCCCCGATCACTACAAACCCACTTTCCGTCAGCTTCATGGCCGCCAAGTGGATGTTGCTTGACCGCGTAGAATGCGCCGGCGCGCAAAACGCTTGGTGTTGATTGGCTGTAACCAAAGCGATCGATCACCAATACTGCCCCTCGGTCTCCGGCCTGCAAACTCAAAATGCCAAAGTCAGCAGTTCCGTTTTTCACTTGAGTTAGATTGTTAGTAGAATTTTTAGCGAGCGTTAGAGCAAGCTGATTTGCGCTTGGCGCACCAGCAATTGCAGTGCAAGAACCAGTAGCATTGACGAGCCCTCCGTCGCAGAGCGTAATGTCAGTGCCATTGGCAGCAATACGGAAGCTTCCACCACTAACGGCTTGCGAGGAGCCAGTCGCAACATTGCGAGTTGAACCGAAATAGACATAATCGCCGGCCAGCTTGCTTAAATCTGTTGGCATCGCATATCCCGACCCGGCTACAGTCGATACCTTGCTGCCCAGCGTTACTGTTCCTGCAATTGTTTTAGTGCGTTTATCCAAAATCAGTGCGAATTTGCCATTTGCTTCTGCGAACGCTACGAAGTCTCCGTTGGTTGTTTGTGAATATGTTCCGTTGATATCGGTCAGACCAAACTGTGACGACAACACCTTAATGGTGTAGGAGCCATCCTGATTCAGCAAGATCCGCCAAGTGTCGCCGAGATCAGCAACCACGTCATAAGCTTGCGTGGTGCTGGTTGTGCCAGGAACTGTCATTGCTCCAATCTGTGCAGCGACAGAAGCAGAAGCCGCCGCGACAACATCGGTGGCAACTTGAATGATTGGCGTTGGGTTTGCTGTAGTTGAAGACCCTCCACCGCAGGCAGTTATGGCCAACGGAAGAAGTGCAATAGCTAAGGTTTTACGCATAATTTCTCCTAAACATGTTTACAAAAAAACTTTGTGCGCTTAACCGAAGATGATTAAAGGCATGGTTTATTTTTTGACAATATTAAGTGTAAGAAAAGTGGCGCGCTATAGAACAGACGTTCTATGACGGAAATTTAATGGATGGAAGCGTGGCGAACGTAGGCTGACTAGGGAAATTTTCCGGGCGTCGAGGCGGGTAGTCCGTCAATAATTTTAGGTGCAGCAGAAATTTGATTTACCCGAAGCCATGGAAGCGGGGTCGCGCCTTGCGAAGCTTGCATTTACTTGACGCAAAGGATGACCGACTTACGAAGGGAGAGCCGCCGCCAATGCGGTTTTATTCGAGACACCAAGTTTCCTGTATGCCGAATGAAGTTGGTTTCGAACAGTTGCAGGCGAGACATCAAGTTCTCTTGCGATTTCCTTATACTGCAATCCTTCTGCGGCAAGCCTTGCTACAAGATATTCCGCCCTCGTCAGTCTGCATTCACTATTGGTTCTGGCGGCAATAATAAGGCAAATCATGTTGCCTTCTACAGATGCGTTTACGGAAATGGCCGTACCGACAAACATTCTCTCTTGGTTCTTTTTTAACGAATCGATTAATACAGAAGGCAAGAGTGGAGGAGACCACTGTTTCCATTCCAGTTGGAGTAGACGGATCGCTTCTTGGCTCACGAAGTACAAACATCCGTCAAGGGTAGCCATCACCGTTGTGCTCCGGTGAAGCCCTGTCATCGGTGCTTGTGTCAAACGAATGTTGATTTCCCGTGCCTGAAGAATATAAGGAAATAAAAGGGTGGCTGCACCAGCGTGATCTTCGGAGTAAGCTTTTTTCTTGCCAGCACGCCATAAGGCAATCGTCGGAACTACCTCGTTTATCGTCTCGCGAGAAACAAAAGCCAGTGAATGATCGGTCTCGTACTTCCTACAGTATTTCAGTATGCCGGGTTCAGAGAAATTTTTGGCGATGTCCACCACAATACTGGCACCTCGTTGTCTGAAGGCATTTTTCAAAACATCGTCCCGGCTACTTAGGGCCCCGTTATGATTGACCGTTTCGGCTCCAACTGTTGATGGCCGATCTTGAAGTCTTTCAAGCGGAACGGAATGGAGGTGAAGCGCTTGGAGGGTGAGTTTTTTATTTTTTGCAATATTGAAATCTGCTATCACGGCAGAATCAAAGTGAACAATTTTCTTGGCCGTATTCAGCGCATATTCGTTGAATTCTGAGGGGGAGAAATGTTGAGATCCATCGTAAATATCAAGTATTAGCCTGCTTGAGATTTCCATTTCTTCTTCTTTACGTTCGCTATGAAAAATGTCACTAAGATATTATAGTTGCAAAAAAGAAATCCTGTTCTAAGAAAAATGTTAGTTATCAGTAGACCATAAGAAACTTTTAGTCACTTTTCTATCTTGCCAAAAAAGCAGGTTACTTACATAATTTAAATGCAATATGGGAATTAAATATGTATTGCGAAGAGTTACGCCAGCGAATATCTCCGGAATGACGTACCTGCACGGTGGTTCACCAAATTTCTCTGAAATTTCCCCGGACACGTCGGACACTGGATGCATGCTCAACAGTGCCGAAAAAATGTATTCGTCGCCTATCGCGGTTCCCGACAACCCGAACAAAGCGTGATCTCGCGGCTCCAGCATACCTGCTGCAATCAACTCTTTATCCACCCGCTGTAAATCGTTTTCGGCGAGCTTGATAACATAAGCGCCAGCCAAAATCTTTTAACTCAAATATAAGGGAGAAAAATATGAGTGATGAAACCAAAAAGAAAACAGCAACAGCATTTGTACTAGTGGATGAGTCGGAGCAGTTTGCGACCGCCAACGCCAAGAAGAAAAAGCTAATGTTTCGTAAGCGCTCCATAAACCTTTCAATTTCCCATATCTTTCTGAGGCAAGATTAAAATCGAATTGCATATATGCCAGCCGACGCATGCTTCGTCACATAACAATGTTCCGTGGCGGTGAATCATTAGCCCTTGCGAGATAGCCGCCCAGTTGGGCAATTTTTTCAAGATAGTACGACAGTGGAGACATCTTACGGGCCCGCTTGCTGTCTTTTACCAAACAGTTGAGCAGTTCAATTTCGACGTTGGTCAATGTGACTGTTGGCTTGGCATCGGGGCATGTCTGGTTGATCATCGTGAGCCAGAACAGTCGCCAGCTCATGATACAAAAAAGGAGGTCAGGTTGGCGAGTCGATCCGCTGTACGTAGTCGGGGCTCTCCGGCTCGGCATCCGGACTTCAGAATTTTATGAAACGTCTCAATTTTCCAGCGCAGGGCATACCAGTCGAGTTCTTCAATCGCCTCGCGCCGGAAAGTGACTGACAAATCGGTGATGAGCTTCCACTCGATAGGCTTCCTATTGGCTGGCGCACCGCGTTCACGTGCGTGTATGACCGTCAAGGAAAAAGCGGGATACCGGCTCTGTTGGCCAATGGGGGGCCGGACTTTGATACGGCGATAGCGAATCTCCAGAACGACATCAACGACGTTTCCTCTTTGTTCTGAAGTCTGAACACGGTGCAGTCCTTCCATCTATGGCCATATTTACATAGTCGGAAAGCATGGTTGTTCTCGGACACCCCGGCCGGCGCACATGCCAGAGCAGTCATCTACTCGCTGCTGCAGACGGCGAAAGCCAGCGGGGTGGAGTCGTACCTGTGGCTGCGTCGTGTATTGCGGGAGCTGCCGGCGGCCACGACAGTCGATGACGTGGAGGCGCTATTACCTTGGAATTTCCATGACACGGAGTTGACCACTGTTGCTGGGGCTTGAATAGCCGGTGGTTTATGGAGCGCTTACGGAAAACGCACTATAGGGTTCCCATAAATCTTTGGGTAATGCGCCTTTGCCGTCACGACCTTGCGCGAGCTTGCATTCGACAGTGATGTTTTCCTGCAAGGCGGCGATGTCAGCCAATGCCGTGATATCTCGCATGATGATTTGATTTATATCGGACGTGGAAAGATGTTTTGACCGGAAAACATAATGCGTGAATTTATCGAGATTTCATTTTTCGCCGCGCTCATCAGCAGCCACTTTCCGGGCCGTTTTTTTTTGCTGCGGATGCGTTGCGGCAGTTGCTGACCCATTAGTGCCAGTCCCAGCGCGTACTCTCCGGTATCAAGCAGCGTAGTGATCCTGGTCAGTTCGCCCATCACCTGAATGGCACACACAATGGTGCGCTATGCGACGCTACCATCGCCTTTTTCCAGACTGCGCAATGTCGCCACCGAAATGCCGACACGTTCCGCCATCGAGACTTGCGAATAGCGCCGGCGGTGGGTGAGGGCGAGATCGTGACCGAACTTGACGAGGGCGCGCCAGACCGGTAACGGCTGCGGCAGTGCTCCTGGTTCGGCGCTCGTAGTTGATTGGTTAATCGATTTAATCGCTCTTATATAAACGGTTATCGTGCAAGCGCTCCACCATGGCAAGTGCGCTGAGGCCCCGCGCCACCTTCCCGCTCACGCTATGCCAGAATAGCGTCCCCACTACATCACCCCGGAGCCTCCGTGAGATCAACCCGCGCCACTGCCGCCGTCGAACGCCTGAAAGCGCGCAGCGGCAATCCCGACTACGCGATGATGCGTACCTCCGCCGGCCTGTTTTGTCTGTTGCTTGGCCCGGCTGCCGACCCGGCGTCGCGCTTGTCCGACTTGCTGGAGCTCGACGATTTCGTGGCTTTCGTCAACACCTTCGGCCCGCAGATTCCACGCCGCATGACAAAAAACGATGCCGCATTCGAGAAGCAACTGGTGGGAAAGAAACCGCTGGCCTGAGTCGCCCGGTGCCGGTGACCGTCAGGTAAGTGAGTCGCCGCACATACGCGGTCGATTAAGT